>NZ_OY771475.1:2125500-2834000 GCF_963674635.1 Breoghania sp. | reverse complement strand
GGATCACCTGGATCGAGAGCAGAAGCAGCGAAGGCGAGACGATCACCACCCGCGCCCGGTTCGCCTTCTGTACGATGTCGGAGAAATTCTCGTGAAGCTCCGCGAAGAGCGATTCCGACGGCACGAACATGAAGGCCGTGTCCTGCGTCTCACCGGGCAGGAGATAACGCTCGCGAATATCGATCACGTGTTTGGCCACATCGCGCCGCAACTGGGCGCTTGCCGCCTTGGTATCTTCCTCCTCGTCGCGGATGCGGTTGAAGGCTTCCAGCGGGAATTTCGCATCAATGACCAGCGGCAGCGCGCCGTTCGGCATGTGGATCAGGCAGTCCGGCCTGCTTCCCGATGAGAGCGTCGCCTGAAAGCTGTAGGCGGTCTCCGGAAGGGCGTCCTGAATGATCGCCTCCATCCGCCCCTGTCCGAAGGCCCCGCGCGCCTGCTTGTTGGACAGGATCTGCTGTAACTCCACCACCTGACCGGAAAGATCGGTGATGGTCTTCTGCGCCCGGTCGATGATGCCAAGGCGTTCATGCAGATGGGTGAGGCTTTCCTGCGTGCTTTTGGAACTTTGCGCCATGGACTGGCCGAGCCTGTGGCCGAACCCGTCGAGCCGCTCGTTGACCGAGCGCATGAGATCGGTTTGGCGCGAGCCCAGATGCTCGGCCATGGTCTTCATGCGGCCGGTCATTTCCGCCTGCGTATTGAGCAGCGTATCGATGCGCGCTTCCAGCTCGCGGGCATGGTGGATTGTGGCCCGCTCGGCCAGGCGACGAGCGCGCGCAAGGCGCAAGCTGACAATCAGCACGACCACCAGCAACACGAACGCGCCCGAACCGGCAAAGAGCATTGCCTCGCCAAGCGTCATCCAGTGTCCAGAAACCTGCAAAAACGGTGTCGAGAAATCCATGAAACAAACATAGAACGATTCGGGGCGGATGCAGAGAAGGGAAGGATTATCGGGCGGCGGGGCATCGGTCCCTTCGCCATGGATTGAGGCCGGTATGCGCGGCACATCATTCGCGGCAACCCATTCGGGTTTCCTCTGGATGACGTTGAAGGGGCGGCTTCCAGCTTGGTTGCGTCTTGCAGTGTCCCCCCGCGTCTGCGACGTAGCCCCCAAAGCGAGGTCCGGTCGCACGTTGCAGCAGGGGTAAACGGCGTGGAGTACATTTCAATTTTCTCGTTTGGCCAATGGGAGTTTCTGGCCAAGCTGGAACGGTTCACTTCTGCAACTTTCCTGGCAATGCCGGAGATCTGGGCGCTCATCAGCTTTTTGCCTTTCATGGTCACAGCCCGTCTTCTGACGTCGCGCGCCTTGCTGCTGACGACTTTGGCCCTTGGTTTTTCCATGATCGCGTTCGGCTACTTCACCGGCATGTACCAGAAGGCCATTTGGCTTCCGCTCTGGTTCAACCAGATGCGATCCTACGTTCTGTTCAGCATCGCCATGATGATGCTGGCTCTGATCGTGCGTAGTTTCCTGAAAAGCGATGGGCCTACTCGGGCCCGATCCTGGTTGGAACAAGGCCTATGGGGGCTTGTGGCATGGGGCGGCTTGTTCTTTTCTCCGCTCATCAATGTGACAAGCATGTCCATTGCGGGGACCGCGGCTGAGTATGCTGCTCTTTCCACGATGATCGTTTCCGCAGCCGCCGGAACGCTGACGGCGATGGCGCTCATACTGATATTGCCGACCTTGACCGGGTATCTGCTGAGCCGGTTTCCCTCTCTGTCTCTGAGGCGCGCGGTTCTTGTGGTTCTGGCCTTGCCGTGGTTCTGGCAGATCTTCACGATGTTGCGATATGCCGGACTTCTTTGATGGTCTTGGCCATGTGGCGAGGCACGAAGTGCCCCACGTGGCCATTGCGCCACGCAATAATCTTGCGTTGGCGGCGTACCGCATTTGCGACCTGTGACCTTTCTTTAGCCTTTGAAAGCTGCGAAAAGGGACGCCGGATAAAGCCAGCCGACCAACCAACAAGATTGCCAGGATGCCAGAAATGGCAAAATTGCCGGGACGGCCAGCTCAACAAGACTGATGAGGTTCGCTCATGCCCCCGTATCGTTCTCGTACATCCACGCATGGCCGCAACATGGCCGGTGCCCGCGGTCTGTGGCGCGCCACAGGCATGAAGGAAGGCGACTTCGGCAAGCCGATCATTGCTATCGCCAATTCCTTCACGCAGTTCGTGCCGGGGCACGTACACCTTCACAATCTCGGCCAGCTCGTGGCCCGCGAGGTTGAAAAAGCCGGCGGCGTCGCCAAGGAATTCAACACCATCGCGGTCGATGACGGCATCGCCATGGGCCATGACGGCATGCTCTATTCGCTGCCTTCGCGCGAGATCATCGCCGACAGCGTGGAGTATATGGTCAACGCCCATTGCGCCGACGCCATCGTGTGCATCTCCAATTGTGACAAGATCACCCCGGGCATGCTGATGGCCGCCATGCGGCTCAACATTCCGGTGATCTTCGTCTCCGGCGGCCCGATGGAAGCGGGCAAGGTGGTGCTGGAAGACGGCACGGCTAAGTCCGTCGATCTGATCGACGCAATGATCGTTGCTGCCGATGACCGCGTCTCCGACGCCGATGTGGCAACCTACGAGCAGAACGCCTGCCCG
Organism: Breoghania sp.; assembly: GCF_963674635.1. Taxonomy (NCBI): domain Bacteria; kingdom Pseudomonadati; phylum Pseudomonadota; class Alphaproteobacteria; order Hyphomicrobiales; family Stappiaceae; genus Breoghania; species Breoghania sp. The sequence goes on along the minus strand of NZ_OY771475.1, from coordinate 2,831,376 downwards.
ACCTGCGGCTCCTGCTCCGGCATGTTCACCGCAAATTCCATGAACTGTCTGACGGAAGCCTTAGGCCTCGCCCTGCCGGGCAATGGCACGGTGCTGGCAACCCATGCCGACCGTGAGCGTCTTTTCGTGGAGGCCGGTCACCTGATCGTCGATCTGGCGCGCCGCTATTACGAGCAGGACGATGAAAGTGTGCTGCCGCGCAACATCGCGACCGTTCCGGCCTTTGAAAACGCCATGTCGCTCGACATCGCGATGGGTGGTTCCACCAATACGGTCCTGCACCTTTTGGCGGCTGCCCAGGAAGGCGAGGTCGACTTCACCATGGCCGATATCGACCGCCTGTCGCGCCGCGTGCCCGTGCTGTGCAAGGTCGCGCCCTCGGTTGCCGACGTGCATGTGGAAGATGTTCACCGCGCAGGCGGCATCATGGGCATTCTGGGTGAGCTTGAGCGCGCGGGCCTGATCGACAAGTCGGTCGGGACGATCCACGCCGCTACCATGGGCGATGCGCTGGACCGCTGGGATGTGATGCGCACCAACAGCGATGCGGTGCACGAATTCTTCCGTTCCGCGCCCGGCGGTGTGCCGACCCAGACGGCCTTCAGCCAGAACCGCCGCTATGACGCGGTCGACACGGACCGCAAGGGCGGCATCATCCGCGCCTATGACGATGCCTTCTCCAAGGATGGCGGTCTGGCCGTGCTCTTCGGCAACCTCGCCGAGGATGGCTGCATCGTGAAAACCTCCGGCGTTGATGAGAGCATCCTGAAATTCACCGGCCCGGCCCGCATCTGCGAAAGCCAGGATCAGGCGGTGAGCGACATTCTCACCGGCAAGATCAACCCTGGCGACATCGTGCTTGTGCGCTATGAAGGTCCCAAGGGCGGCCCAGGCATGCAGGAAATGCTCTATCCGACGAGCTACCTGAAGTCGAAGGGGCTCGGCAAGGTCTGCGCGTTGATCACCGACGGTCGCTTCTCCGGCGGCTCCTCGGGGCTCTCCATCGGCCACGTTTCGCCGGAAGCCGCCGAAGGCGGTACGGTCGGCCTGGTGGAAGAGGGCGATCTGATCGAGATCGATATCCCGAACCGCAAGATCGAGCTGCAGGTTTCCGACGAGGTTCTGGCTTCCCGTCGCGCCGCGATGGAGGCCAAGGGCAAGGATGCCTGGAAGCCTGCCAAGCCGCGCAAGCGCAAGATCACGCAAGCGCTTCGTGCCTATGGCGCGCTCGCGACCTCTGCCGCCCGTGGTGCGGTGCGCGATGTCAGTCAGGTGGAGCGCCACTAGGCTGTCACGGGGCCGATTGCCGGCCTTCAGGAGTGCCGGCGTCTGAAATTTCTGGCGGCGCGAAACGGGAAAAGCCCCGTTTCGCGCCGTTTTTGTAGTTTGACGAGATTGACCGCAGGGCAATCACCGCCTATCTGATTGCTCATGGCCAAACGCGATATCATCATCCTGCCCGACGCCATGCTGCGTCAGGTCTCCACGCCCGTCGAGAAAGTCGACAGCGACATTCGTCAACTTGCCGACGACATGCTCGATACCATGTACGACGCCCCCGGCATCGGGCTGGCGGCGATTCAGATCGCCATTCCCAAGCGCATGCTTGTGCTGGACGTTGCCAAGGATGATCAGCCCAAGGACCCGCAGGTCTTCATCAATCCTGAAATCGTCTGGTCGTCAGAGGAACGGTCCGTCTATCAGGAAGGGTGCCTTTCCATTCCCGAGTATTACGAGGACGTGGAACGCCCGGAGAAGGTGCGCGTGACATTCCTCGACCGTGAGGGGCGGGAATGCGAGCTTGAGGCCGATGGTCTTCTGGCGACCTGTCTGCAGCACGAGATCGATCACCTGAACGGTGTGCTGTTTATCGATCATATCTCGCGGCTGAAACGCGAGCGAGTGATCAAGAAGTTCACCAAGCAGGCTCGGTACGAAAAGCAGCGCGCAAGCGCCTGATATTCACCGTTCGTCACGAGTGTACTTCATCGCCGCTGTGATGTTGGCGGTGCCCGTGCGCCTGTGTCTGTGTCGTTGTGTCCGAATTTGTGCGGCTGAACGCACGGGATGCCCGCATAGGGGCGCTGATATCTAGGTGTTATTATCTAATAATTGATTTAGTAGAATTTTACGCTGAGGCAATATTCTTCCATTCCGTAGATGGAGGGCGTCCGGGTGGGGCGTTTCGAACCGCGGAAATCCGGGAGAGAGCCGATGAGCAAGCCGTTGTCGCTGACGGGTGTCGAACGATTTTTCGACAAGGACGACGTGATTGTCAGCAAGACGGACACGAAGGGGCGCATCACCTACGCCAATCGCACGTTCCTTCAGGTCGCCGGTTTCCGGGAGGCCGACATCCTCGGCCTGCCGCATAGCATCATCCGCCATCCGCACATGCCACGGGCGGTGTTCAAATTGCTCTGGGACGCAATCGAGGCCGGTAGCGAGATTTTCGGCTACGTCATAAACCGGGCGAAGAATGGTGACCACTACTGGGTCTATGCCCATGTCACGCCCAGCTTCGACAACGCGGGCCATATCATCGGGTACCACTCCAACCGCCGCGTCCCCAACCGCGCCGTCATCGATGACGTGATCGTTCCCCTCTATGAGATCGTGCTGGCCGAAGAGGCGCGCCACAAGAACGGCAAGGAGCAGCTTGCCGCCGGCTACCAGGTCCTGATCGATCAGGTTTCAAGCCATGGCCTGCCCTATGACGAACTCATTGCAAAGCTGACGGCCCACACCCCGCTTAAGGCGGCGGCCGCATAGGTCGGTCGGCGGATACCCGGTTCTGGACAGGATTGAGACGAGAATGTTCTTTCGGTCGAAACGCGCAAAACTCAAACATGCCACCGAAGTCTGCAAGGCGGTTGCTGCCGGGGATTTCGAGGCGCGCATTCTCAATATCGACGATAGCAGCGACACGGCGGAGCTGATGCACGCCATCAACCTTCTGATCGATCGCACCGACGCCTATCTGCGCGAATCCAAGGCCTGTCTGGAATATGTGGGAAAGAACAAGCACTACCGGCTGATTTCCGAGCAGGGGATGCTCGGCGCCTTTGCCGACGCTGCGCGCAGCGTCAATGCGGTGACAGACAAGCTTCGAGAGCGGCACGAGAATTTCTGCAATCTCGCCAACCGGCTGGAAGAACGCTTGCACGAGACCGTTGACCGGATCGAGGGCGCGACGTCCGAATTGAAGACGGCTTCCAGCGAAATGGCGAATGCAGGTGAGGCGGCGAGCAAGCGCTCGCTCGATGTCTCTTCAGGTGCGGAGGAGGCGGCCGCCAACATGCGCAATGTCGCAAGCACCACCGAGGAACTCACCCAATCGATCGGCGAGATCAACCGTCAGGTAATGAGTGCGGCCGATATCGCGAGGGGGACCGTGGACAAGTCCCGCGCCATGAACCGGGAGATTGACGGTCTTTCGGAGAAATCGGAGCGGATTGGTGTCGTCATCCAGCTCATCACCGATATCGCAGCCCAGACCAACCTTCTCGCGCTCAACGCCACGATCGAGGCCGCGCGTGCCGGCGAGATGGGCAAGGGCTTTGCGATCGTCGCCCAGGAGGTCAAGGCGCTGTCGGGGCAAACGGCGAACGCAACAAAGGAAATCAACGACGAGATCCACGCGCTGCAGTCCGCAACCAGCACGGCTGTTGAGGCCAATTCGCAGATCAGCGAGGCCATTGAGAGGGTGAGCGAGATTTCAACCGCCATCGCCTCGGCGGTGGACGAGCAGGCAGCGGCCACCGGTGAGATCGCGCACAATGTGGAAGAAGCCGCACGTGGGGCGGGCGGGATCACGTCCGGCATCAGTGCGCTGCGCACGGCGAATGAAAGCACGGCGGAAATAGGCGGACAGTTGCTGGATGCCTCAGGTTCACTCTCGGATCAGGTCGAACACCTCCAGGAAGTGCGCGCCGATTTGCGCGAGTTCCTTGAAGGTGCAATGCGGACCGGCTGAACGACGAGGGAACGTAGCCTGCATCGAAAGGGCGAGGCTGCTCAGCCTGCCAGAAGCAGGACGACCGATCCGACGATCAGCACACAGCCCAGGACTTCCTTGCGGTTGATTGCTTCTCGGAAGACGAAGGCCGACATCGCGAAGGTAAAAACCAGTTCGATCTGCGCCAGTGTGCGCACATAGGCGACCTTCTGCAGCGTGCTGGCGGTGAACCATCCTGCGGATCCCACCACGCCCACAATTCCCACCCAAACGGCGATCCGCCAATGCCTGAAGGCTGCGGCAAGCTGCTCAGGTTCGTATTTCTTCATCCACAGACCCATGATCATGGTCTGGAAAACGGTCACGAAGCCCAACGTGAAGGCCGCCTGCATCAGGAAGTCATTTCCGCCGAGCGACAGGGAGGCCGTGCGATAGCAGGCCGCCGAGGCGCCGAACAGGGCTGCGGAGGCAAGGCCGATCAGCGCCGGGCGTCCGACAAGCGAGCCGGAAACCGCGCGCCAGGAAAGCGGCTGGCGGGCAACGGAAATGATGATCACCCCGATAACGCCCACCGCAATCGCGATCACTGCGGAAAAGGTGACGGTCTCTCCGAGGAGCACCAGGCCAAAGATCGCGGCCTGAACGGGTTCGGTCTTGGAATAGGCCGTGCCGACCGCGAAATTGCGATAGGAGAAGAGGTGCACGAGCAGGAAAGTCGCGAAGATCTGGGCAAGCCCCCCAGCGACAGAGGCGAGGGCGAAAACGACATTGGCCGTGGGCAGGGCATGGCCGAAACCCAGATGCAGAACCGCCACATAGGCTGACGCGAAAGGGAACCCGTAACCGAAGCGCACGAAGGTCGCGCCGGCCGTGCCGAGATGTCCCTTCAGATGCTTCTGAAGCGCCGAACGCAGGTTCTGCAGAAACGCAGCCGCGATCGTGATGGGTATCCACAATTCCATGGATTGAAAAACCTGCGAGGTTTGGCCGGGAAGGCTACTTACCCGTGGGAAGCCGTCTTGTCCACTTGGCCCGGTACGCCGAACCGTCATGGCGCGAGGAAGCGAGGAAACTGGGCTCACGTATGATCCATCGGCGCTGTGTTGTATTGACTTCATGGGCTGTGGCGGCTTTTCTCCGCCGCGGATCCTTCCATCAGCCCTCTTTCGGAAAAGACGCGACCCATGACCAGCCCTTCTGATCTTGCTTCCCTCCAGGCTACGATCGATGCCGCTTTCGACGACCGTGCGAATGTCGACACCTCGACGCGCGGCGAAGTCCGTGATGCGGTGGAGACCGCGCTGAACCTGCTCGACAGGGGTGAGGCGCGCGTTGCGGAGAAAGTGGGAGGCGAGTGGGTCGTCAATCAGTGGCTGAAGAAGGCCGTGCTTCTCTCTTTCCGCCTCAACCCGATGACGACCATCTCTGGTGGCCCGAACAATGCGACCTGGTGGGACAAGGTGCCTTCCAAGTTCGAGGGCTGGGGCGCGCCGGAATTCGAAAAAGCCGGTTTCCGTGCCGTTCCCAACTGCGTTGTGCGCCGTTCCGCCTATGTCGCGCCGGGCGTTGTGCTGATGCCGTCCTTTGTGAACCTCGGCGCCTATGTTGATACTGGCACCATGGTCGACACCTGGGTGACAGTCGGCTCCTGCGCGCAGATCGGCAAGAATGTGCATCTGTCCGGCGGCGTCGGTATCGGTGGCGTGCTTGAGCCGCTGCAGGCCGGTCCTGTCATCATCGAGGACAACTGCTTCATCGGCGCGCGTTCGGAAGTGGTTGAAGGCGTTGTCGTGGGCGAAGGCGCGGTGATCTCCATGGGCGTCTTCATCGGCGCATCCACCAAGATCGTCGACCGCAACACCGGCGAGATCCACATCGGCAAGGTGCCTCCTTACTCGGTGGTTGTGTCCGGCTCCATGCCCGGCAAGCCGCTTCCCGACGGTCGTCCGGGGCCGAGCCTCTATTGCGCGGTCATCGTCAAGCGCGTGGATGCGCAGACCCGGTCCAAGACCTCGATCAACGATCTGTTGCGCGACTGACGCGCGCCTTGCGCCTTTGCCGCGATGACGGTTGATCATGGCGATTGAACAAGAAAACCCGGGGCTGCGCGCGGCCCCGGGTTTTTTGGTCTGATCGCAGGGGCGAGGGGCGAGCCCCCGCGCCATAAGACGCCAGTCAGATTTCGTCGGATGTCGGCAGGATACAGGCGAAACGGTCGGACATGGCGGCAAGTGCGGCGCGGTGCATATCCCTCGCCGAAATCTCTCCGCCGTCATGGCTGGGCAGTGCCCGGGTTGCGCAGCTATCGGCGATAACCGCGGCCTCCAGTCCCAGATCAAGCGCGCCGCGCACCGTGGAAGAGACGCACATATGCGTCATGAACCCGGCGACGATGATGCGCTTGATGCTGAGCGCGTCCAGCCTGGTGGCCAGATCGGTGCCGGTAAAGGCGTTCGGCAGGCGCTTGTCGATCACGTGTTCTCCGGCCAGAGGCTCCGCTTGCGCGCAAAAGGCCCCGCCATGTCCCTCAACGTCGAAAAGGCCGCCTGGCGGGCCCACATGCCGGACATGAAGGACCGGTAACCCCAGCTCCCGCGCTCGCCGGCGCAGGTTGACGATCTCGCCCAGCGCCGAGGTGATGTCTCCAAGCGCCAATGCTCCTGAGCGGTATTCCTCCTGCGCATCGATCAGCAGCACCGCCGCCTCTCCGGGCGCCGGATGTTGCCATTTCGGCAGGCCGGCGAGATCCCGCAGCGTCCTGGGCATGGTCTGGAACGTGGATAGCATTCCGTATGTCTCTCTCTGAATAGTCTCGCCCTGCGGCATTGCATGAACCATAGGCTGTCAAAGGCCTTGCGAAAACGCCTCGCTTGTGCGGTTCAAACCTGCAAATATGCAGCATGCTGACATGGAACGATCATCATCTGGTGCTGGTCCTTGCACGCGCGGGCACGGTCGCGGGCGCCGCGCGCGCCTTGGGCGTGAATGAAACGACCATTTCCCGCAGGCTCGCCGCGGCGGAGCTGGCCGCGGGGTCGACCCTGTTTCGGCGCATAGAGCGCAAACTTGAGCCGACCGCAGCCGGTCGCGCCATCGTGGAGGCGGGGGAGGCCATGGAGCGCGCGCTGGCCGCGTCCGGCACCAAGATCAGCTCCGCACCGGCGACGGTACGGGTCAGTACGGTCATGACGGTCATCGAACACATGATCGCCCCGCGGCTGTCGGAATTCGTGGCGCGCCATCCGGGGATCGTGATGGAGCTTGTCGGTTCGAATGAGACGGTTTCGCTCGCGAGGCGTGAAGCGGATATTTCCATTCGCCTGCAGCGACCTGATCGCGGCAGGCTGGTGGCGCGCCGCATCGGGCGTCTGCGGTTCATTCTGGCCGGGCGGGAGGGAACCGATCCCACGGAGTTCATCGCCTATGAACGGGATATGGATGACCTGCCGGAGATCGCGACAATCATGGCGCGTTTCGGCAATGCTGCTCCTGTGGCGCGCATCGTCTCGCTGTCCTCCATCACCCGGGCGGTTCAAAGGGGGCTCGGCGCAGCGATGTTGCCGGAATACATGATCGCGACAACGCCTGGGGTTGTGGCCCTGGACCCATCGGTTCATGTGGAACGTCCGTTGTGGCTAGTCGTGCATGAGGACATGAAAGAGCGCCCGGCTGTCCGGTCGGCGGTCGACTGGCTGAGTGATACGATCCATAACGCCAGGCCCGGGACGGGCGAGTTGCCACATACCCCTTGAGTCCGACGGGTATCGACAATAGGTAACGCTTTCAAGCGCCCGTAGGGGCGCAGCTTGCGCAGCGTTTTTTGCAAGTCTTCACCCATGGAACAGAATGCTCCGATGAACGACCAACCGATCGCGCCGGCCAGCCCCATGAAGCTCGCCGCCCTGTTTTTCAGCCCGACCGGGCGTATCTCGCGGCAGGCCTATTGGCTGGCACTCGCGGTGCTGACCTGCATCAATTTTTCGCTGCGGCCCCTGTGGGAAGGCATGATGGTTATCCAGACCGGCGCGGACGGCGTTGATCACGTGGTGATGACTGGCACAGGCCCGATTGCCATGTTCATTCTGCTGCTGTTCCAGTGGGTGTTCTTCGTGCTGATCGCCAAGCGCGCCCGCGACTTTGGCTGGCCGGGTCTTATTGCCCTGCTCTGGGTCGTGCCGCTGATCAATTTTCTGGTTCTGTTCGGCGTCGGGCTGAAGGCCGGAGATCCGGGGCCGAACCGTTTCGGCTGGGCGCCCAACCAGTAGGTCTCGCCGCGAGGGCGCGGTTTCTTCGCGCGAAATTTGCTACAAGATATCCGTTCGAGTCGACTTTTCGTCGGCTGAAGCCGCAGGAAAGTTCATGACCGCCGCAACGCCCGCCCCCTCCGGTTCCGACAACGCCTTGTCCCCCGCCATCCGCATCGCGCGTGACCTGATCCGGTGTCCGAGTGTCACCCCCACGGAGGGAGGTGCGCTCGCGTTTCTGGGGCAATTGCTCGAAGACGCGGGCTTTGAGGTGCACCGCGTGACCTTCACGGCTCCCGGTACGCCGGATGTCGAAAACCTCTTTGCCCGCATCGGGTCCGGCGCGCCGCATGTGGTCTTTGCCGGCCACACCGATGTGGTGCCGGCGGGAGATGAGGCGAGCTGGGCGCATGGGCCGTTTGCCGGCGAAATATCCGGCGGGTTTCTGCATGGGCGCGGCGCTGTCGACATGAAGGGCGGTGTCGCTGCCTTTGCCGCCGCGGCTCTCGACTATCTTGCCGAAAAGGGAAATGAGTTCGCCGGAACGATCTCCTTCCTGATAACGGGCGACGAGGAGGGGCCCGCCGTCAACGGCACGGTCAAGCTTCTGGAATGGTGCGCGCAGCGCGGCGAGACGTTCGATGCCTGTATTGTTGGCGAGCCGACCAACCCGGACCATCTTGGCGATGCAATTAAGGTGGGAAGGCGCGGCTCTTTGTCGGGAACCGTTACGGTCACCGGCCGTCAGGGCCATGTCGCCTATCCGCATCTGGCCGATAATCCGATCCCCGGACTGATCCGGCTTTGCGCGGCACTGGAGGATCTCGTGCTCGACGAGGGCAATGAGCGCTTCCAGCCCTCCAATCTGGAAATCGTTTCCATCGATACCGGCAATCCGGCCTTCAACGTCATCCCGCAATCGGCAAGCGCGCGCTTCAATGTGCGCTTCAACGATACGTGGACCCGCACCAGTCTGGCCGCGCGCATCAAGGCGGCCCTGGGCGAGGTGGCTGATGAGGAACTCTCCTGGGATCTTGCCATTCGCGAGGATGGAAGCGACAGTTTCCTGACCAACGACGCCGCTCTGATCGAGACGCTGAGCGCGGCGATCGAAGCGGAGATCGGGCGCAAGCCGGAGCTGTCGACCGGCGGCGGCACGTCGGATGCGCGCTTCATCAAGAACTATTGTCCCGTCGTGGAATTCGGACTTGTCGGCCAGACGATGCACCAGGTCGATGAATGCGTGGCCACCGACGACCTTGACCGGCTCGCAGCCATCTACCGGCGTTTCCTCTCCGATTATTTCAAGGTTTGATCCTATGATTTTCAGCGGCGCAGAGATCCGCAACTCCGTTTTGGGCGTCTGGTATCTCTTCAAAGGGGATCCGGAGGGCTTGCGCGGGTTCGATGCGTCCATTGGCGGCTTCTGGCGATCGTTTCTGCTTGTCGTGCTGATCGCCGCTCCCTACCTGCTCATCACAAGCGCGCAGGTGGATGTCTATCTTGAAGAGATGGTGGACGTTCCTGAGGGCGGCGTGGACCTGTCGCTTGTCGCCACGCTCCTCATGCTCGCGCTGAACTGGTTCGCTTTCCCGCTGGTGCTTGCCATCTTGGCAGCGCCCCTGGGGATCGGGCAGAAGTTCGTGCAGTACATCGTCGTTCGCAACTGGGTGGAGATGGTTGCGATCGTGCCGCTCGCCTTCGCCGCGCTGATCTACAAGGCGGGTATCTTCAATTCCGAGGCTTTCGCCTTTGTGACATTGTTCGCGACCGGCATGACCTTTTTCCTTCGGTTTCGCGCCGCCCATATCACGTTTGAATCCGGTATCGCGTTTGCCGCGGGCATTGTTGCCTTCGACACCATGCTGTCGATCGTGCTTGAAATGCTGGCCGCCCGGATTTTCGTGGGCGGCTGAGCCGCAGCCGCGGCCTTTCTCAGTAGTCGACCTGCGTCAGGTAAAGCCCGTCCGGCGGGCAGACCGGGCCGCAGGCCGTCCGGTCGGCGGCTGCAAGGGCATCGGCCAGATCCTGCGCGCTCCACTTTCCCTCCCCGACCAGCTTCAGCGAGCCGACCATCGAGCGTACCTGATTGTGCAGGAACGAACGCGCCGAGCATCGGAGATTGATCACGTCGCCCTCGCGCGAAACGGAGAAGGCATCGAGTGTCTTCACGGGGCTTTTGGCCTGGCACTGGCTGGCGCGGAAGGTGGTGAAATCGTGCTTGCCCAGAAAGCACTGCGCGGCTGCGTGCATCGCGTCCGCATCGAGACGGTGGCGCACATGCCATGCACGGTGGCGCTCCAGCGCCAGCGGCGCGCGACGGTCGATGATGCGATAGAGATAGTGCCGCTTGCGGGCCGAAAAGCGCGCATCGAAATCGTCCGCAACCTTCTCGCTCGTCACGATGGCGACCGCGTGCTGGCGCAGATGCGCATTCGTGGCTTCGCGGATCTTGTCCGCCTCCCAGTCGCGCGAAAGGTCCACATGGGCGACCTGGCCCGTCGCGTGGACACCTGCATCCGTGCGACCGGCCCCGCGAATGCCCGGTGTCTCGCCCGTGAAGGCGGCAAGGGCCTCTTCGATGGCCTGTTGCACCGACATGTCGTGTTCCTGGCGTTGCCAGCCGACAAAGGCGGTGCCGTCATATTCGATGGTGAGCTTGTAACGGGGCAAGGGGGCGTCGTGTTCTGATCAGGTGTCGTCTTTGGCGTGCGCGAAAGCCGTGAACGGCCAGCGCAGCACCATATAAACGAGTGAGACGAGCGACGACACCGCGAAGATGACGGGAAAACTCTCAACAAGCACGAACTGGTTGCCGCCCGCGTTGCGCACCATGACCCAGAGGCTGTCGATCTCCCCACCGATCATCTGGAACAGGCGCGAGAACGTGCCGCCCTGATGGCGCGCCAGCGCATCGCCGATCCCAGCCAGAGAACTGAAAATCCCTGCGAATTCGCTGGAGATCATCTTGTAAAGCGTGCCTGCGAATGTCTCGGTGTCGAACTGGCTGGCAAGGATCAGATAGCTCGACCAGGTCTTTGCAAGTGACAAGGCGACGATGAAGGCGACGAGAAAGGCGAGGGGCACGACGATCCTTTGCACCAGTTCGGAGGAGTGCCGCACGAAGCCGAATGCGAAAACCGCCACGATGAGGGCCGCCAGCATGATCACGAAGAACTCCAGCGCCGGGCGCAGAAGGAAAACGGGAAAGCTCTCCGGCACGTAGACCTCGTCGCCGAAGATCCCCAGTTTCAGCAACAGGCCGGAAAGCACGGAACCGATCAGCACCGACAGGCTGAGGGACAGGGCCACGGAGAGCGCGAATGACACGACCTGTGCCCGCTCCCAGATCCTGTGAAGCAGCGAGATGTTGCAGACCAGAAAAATCGCGGCGACGCCCGCTGCAAGCCCGGCCAGGAAGACAAGCACGAGCGGCAGCAGGATGAGCAGGGCCGAGCGGTGATCGATATGCGTCATCTCGCAAGGTTAATTCACCTTAACGCTTGCCACAACGAGGACTTGCCGACCCTGTTCGCGATCTTTGCGCCAAACGGGCTAGCCGACAGCCACCAGGGCTTGCGGGAAGGTCAGCTTGAGCGGGGTATCGTCTGCCCCGAGGCTGATGGCGGCCCCTTCGCGAAGCTCCATCGCCATGAATTCAGGGCCCGGCCAGGGGGTATCGAATTTCTCGCCAAGCGCGGCGGAAAAGCCGAAGCGGGTGTAGTAGGCCGGATCGCCGAGCACCATGACCATGTCGATCCCGTCACGGCGCAAACGGTCGAGCGCCGCTTCGACAAGCGCGCTGCCGATCCCCTTGCGTTGCATGTCCGGGCGCACCGACAAGGGGGCGAGGATCACCATTGAGGGCGTGTCCGCTCCGTCGGCGCGGCGGACATGGGTGAACTGGACATGGCCCAGAATGTTCGCACCGTCTGTCGCGACCAGTTCCAGCGCGAAGTCGTCGCTCGTTCTGAGCTTGCCGACGAGTTTGGTTTCATCGCCGCGTTCGAAGGCCTCATGCACCAGCCGTCCGATCAGGACCGCGTCATTGGGGCCTGCGGGGCGAAAGGCGAGAGAGGTGACCGGGGCCTCGGCGGCCTCGGTCCTGTCGTGTGTTTCAGCGGTCGGTGTCTGGGGCTCGCTCATCGTGCTTGCCTCGTTTCGATTTGCGTTTACGAAGATCGAATGACTGCCTGCCCGATGATCAAGGCAGTATCGTGCCCTTGGCAAGGCGGGACCCGCGCAGGAACTCCTCTGCTTCCATCGGCCGCTTGCCGGCTCGTTGGACCTGCACCAGCTTTACCGCCCCCTCGCCACAGGCAATGGTCAGCTCGTCAAGCACCTCGCCAGGCTTGGCGGTGGACGGGGCTTGTGCGAGCGTGCTGCGAAGAACCTTCACGCGTTCCTCCTTGCCTTCGCCGCGCGGGAAATTGCACCACGCGCCGGGAAAGGGGGAAAGGCCGCGAATGTGGTTGTGGACCTCCTGGGCGGGGCGCGACCAGTCGATGCGGGTCTCGTCCTTGGAGATCTTGGCGGCGTATGTCACGCCCTCTTCCGCTTGCGGGCTCGTGCCAAGGGCACCGCGCGACAGGGCGGCGAGTGCACGTCCCATCAGGTCCGCACCGAGGCGCGAAAGCGCGTCGTGAAGTTCGCCCGCAGTCATGTCCGCGCCGATGGCGATTTTTTCCGCCATGGCGATGGGGCCGGTATCCAGCCCTTCGCCCATCTGCATGACTTCAACGCCCGTTTCCGTGTCCCCGGCCATGATGGCACGGTTGATCGGAGCAGCGCCGCGCCAGCGCGGCAGAAGCGAGGCATGCAGGTTCAGGCAGCCATGTTCCGGGGCTTCCAGTATGTCCTTGGGCAGGATCAGGCCATAGGCGACCACCACCGCCACATCCGCGCCATGCGAAAGGAAGCTCTCGCGCTCGATCGGGCTTTTCAGGGTGGTCGGCGTATAGACAGGAATGTGGAAGGCTTCCGCCTTGAGCTGGACGGGCGACGGTCGCTCTTCCATGCCGCGTCCCGCGGGGCGCGGGGGTTGGGTATAGCAGGCGACGACTTCATGCCCCTGCCCGATGATTTCCAGAAGGGTGGGCACGGAAAAATCCGGGGTGCCCATGAAGACGACTTTGAGCGACATGCGTATTCCTTGTCGATGCGGCGGATCAACTGGCGCGGATCAACTGGCGCGGATCTACCCCCTGTATGTGACGTCTTTCGGCGCGGATGCAACCGTTTGGGGGAGGAAAGTGTCATGGCGTTGTGGGAGGCAGGCGGACTGACGGCCATGATCGATGCGGATTGATCGTGCGCGCAGCCTTGGCTAGAGGTTGAGCAGGCAACGCGTGAACGGGAGGTGGAGAGCGGCGATATGAAGGACAAGCACCCGAAATCCGGCAAGCCCCAGGCTCCCGGAGCGCCGGACGGCAAACGTCCGGGCTTGCGTTCGCGGGGGTTCCTCTCCCATGGCGGCGCGCCCGCCGGGGATGGGGAGGACGTCCCCTCTCGCGCCCGCGCCTCGCGGTCCCATGATCGTGTCGGGGAGACCAAACCGCGCGAACTCGCGACACGGAAAGTCGTTCGCCCCTATCGCCTCGGTGAGGATTGATCACTGGAGGCCGCCGAAGCGGTTTCGCCTATTGCGCGGCCTCAAGGGAGGGCTCTTGCCAGGGTTTGCCGGTCGTCGGCTTGTCTTTCGGTCTCTGCCAGGCGCCGCTTTCGACCTCCTCGATCTGGCGCTCGATCTCGCTCACCACGTAGCGTGAGAACGGGCCCAGATGTACGAAAAGCGCATAGAGGACGATGGCGGCGTTGAGCGCGCGCGGATTGGTTCTCAGGCAATACCAGAGAAGCTTCAGATAGGGCTTGCGGTGCTCGGGCATGCGGACTGTCAGGTGCCACAGGATGCGCGCGAAGTCGCTCAGGTCTTTTTTCAACCGCGGACGTGTAAGCTCGCCGTTCGGACCCGACATGTCGAGCATGTCCACCACTCGGCGTACGCGGGCGACGTAGTTTTCCGGCGAATAGATGTGATCGATGATCCGGCGGTAGTCCCTGAGGATTTCCGCGCGCGGGCGCAGCGTGTCGAAATTGAGCCCCGCCGTGCACTGATCGCCCAGGTCGCCTTCGGCAAGACTGTGGCCGGGATGAAGCCGCCCTTCGCGCTCCAGCCGCCGTGTCAGTTGCGTCTCCGGCAGCGCGAACAGAAGTCCCGCCATGGACACCGGAATTGCCGCATCCTCGATGAGGCCGCAAATCGGCTCCGCCACGCTTGCCTTCTCCTCGTCGAAGCCGACGATGAACCCTGCCAGAACAAAGATGCCCGCTTCATAGATGCGGTGAATGCTGGCCGCGATGTCGCGCCGCGTGTTCTGCTTCTTGCGCGTGGCGTTGAGGATTTCCGGGTCTGGGCTCTCGATCCCGATGAAGACGGTGAAGAAGCCCGCATCGCGCATCATTTCCAGAAGGTCGGGATCGTCAGCGAGATTGAGTGACGCCTCTGTGGAGAGCAGGAAGGGGTATTTATGCGCCTTCTGCCAGGCGATCAGCTCCGGCAGGAAGGCCTTCACCGCCTTCTTGTTGCCGATCAGATTGTCATCCACGAAATCGACATTGCCGCGATATCCGAGATCGTAAAGCGCCTGAAGTTCCGCCAGCATCTGCTGCGTGGTCTTGGTGCGCGGCACACGGCCATAGATCTCGATGATGTCGCAGAATTCGCAGGTAAACGGGCAGCCACGCGAATATTGCACACAGATCTGCGTGTAGTCCTTGAAGTTCAGAAGGTCGAAGCGTGGCACCGGCGTCGTGGTCACGTCTGCCTTGAAACGCTCCGCATTGAAGAGGCCGGACCGCTCGCCCGCCCGCCACGCCTCAACGAGCTTCTCCAGAACGCCCTCCGCCTCGCCGGTCACCCGAAAGTCCGCATGGGCATACATGTCCGGGCTGGTGGTGACGTCCGGGCCTCCGACTGCCACCGGCACCCCTTGCGCCTTGCAGCGCTCGATGACCGCCAGCGTGGAAGGCTGCTGAGGGAGCATCCCCCCGGTCATCACGAGATCCGCCCATGCGATGTCCGCATCGTCGAGATCTTGCGTGTTCCAGTCGACGAGCCGGATGTCCCAGCTTTCCGGCAGCATGGCGGCTATGGTGATCAGGCCCAGCGGCGGGGCCGGGTATTTTGCGCCGATCATTTCGCAGGTCGCCTGATAGTTCCAGAAGGAACCGACCACAAACTGGGGCTGGACCAGCAGGACGTTGCAGCGATCTTCGCTCAAGGCTCTGTTCTCCCGGTGCTTGGGCGTTGAGGGCGCGTACGAGTTCCCGTCATGGCGGAATGTGCGGCAATACACGCAGCAAGGGCAAAGGGGATGCGTTGTGTACGAAATCGTTCCGGCGATATCCGGTCATCCGCCCGGTCAGCAAGGTCGATATCGGCGCGACTGCCACCATGCCGCGCGACTGATGTCTGAGCCAACAAGAAGTCGGCCCCGTCTGCTCCGGCCACGCGGCGACCTGGCGCTGGTGGCCGGAGCAGACGGGGCGTAGAAAAGGGCGAGGGGGCTGGCCAACGGGGGCGGCCCAACCTCATGAGTTAACGCCTAGGGAACGCGCCCCGCCGGAGCCTAGCTCGCCGCAGCAGTTCCCGTCCGGGGGGTGAAGGGTAGCGGTGCTGCCTGCTCGCGTTGGGCGAGAGCCTTGATGCCCGCGACCGAAAACACCGTGACGTGGTCGGCATATGCCGCCAGGTCTGCATCACTCGGACGCGGCATGTTGGCCGTATAGACGCCCGCATAATTCACCGCCATGAAGGCTCGGCACTGGCTGAGAATGCTGGTGACGCAAAGGCGCAGCGTGGGGGCGGAAAGAGCGTTTCCGCCAAGGGTACCTACCGCAGCTGCAAAATGGTTTTGCGTCTTTTCCAACCCTGCCACACGAAGGTCGTCGACCAGTCCGGTCGGCTGAACCATTTCCGCACGGATGAGCCGTTCGAGCGGATCGTCCTGTACCAGCCACTCCAGCCGGTCGAGGACGTAAAACCTCAACAGCGCCTCGCTGTCATCGAGGCTGCCGTTCTGCGGTGGCTCGGGCGGCTCGTAGAGGTCGATAAGACGTTGGAAAACCTGCCGATACAGGCTTTCCTTGTTGCCAAAGTGGTAATTGACCGAGGCAATGTTCGCCTGCGCGGTGTCACAAATATCGGCAACCGTCGTGTCGCGGTAGCCCTTAGAAGCGAATATCCGGCAGGCTGAAAATAACAACCTGTCCCGCGTGGATGCGGCCTGTCGCTGTGGCGTGACCATTTGGTCCCTTCCGTTACGTGCTCTTTAAGAGCGAATTCTACCCATTTCTTCACACGAACACTGCGAAAGTCGTAATGTCTTTTACGGACCTCATTATCAAGCGGGCCCTTTAAACTCTACACACTCATATACCATAGGTAATCTCAATATCATACAGGCTGTCGGGAGGCTTGTTGAGCGCTTTTTCCCCATTTCATGCCGAAAAGACATGGCGTCGGATTTTGGATATCGTGATAAATCCCAGTATCTGCGGCTTCAGGCGCCATAGAACTGTTCTATGCGGCGCGCGGTCTCTCGCATCAGCGGCAGGAATTCGCTGATCATCGTCTCGCGCGACACCCGTGCGGTCTGGCTGGAGATGTTGAGCCCGGCAAAGGCCCGACCCGCGCGATCGCGCAAGGGGACTGCGATGGAGCGCAGGCCGATTTCCAGCTCCTGATCGAGGATTGCATAGCCCCGCGAGCGCACATTCGTGATCTCGGCGAAAAGGCTGTCGTGGTCGGTCAGCGTGTATTCGGTATGCCGCTGGATATCCGACTTGGTCAGGAATGCATGCAGCGCCGTGGGCGACAGGTTCGCCAGCATGACCCTGCCCATGGAGGTGGTCAGGGCGGGAAGGCGTGTGCCGATGGTGATGTTGACCGACATGATCCTGTTGCCCGCCACGCGCGCCACATAGACGATATCGGTGCCGTCGAGCACCGCGGCGGAGCAGGATTCGTTCACCTGCCGTGACAGCTCGCGCATGAGCGGCGCCGCGCTCTGCCAGATCGGACGGTTGCTCAGGTAGGAGACCCCCAGGGACAGCACCTTCGGCGTCAGGATGAAGAGCCTGCGGTCTTGCCGCACGTAACCAAGTTCCAGAAGCGTGAGCAGGAACCGTCGGGCCGTTGCGCGGGTGAGCCCGACACGACCCGCGACATCGGTCAGCGTGAGACCCTCCGGCGCATCGCCGAGCGCCTGCATCACCTTCAATCCGCGCTCCAGCGAACCGACAAACTCCCGTCCGCGCCGGATGCCGTCATCTTCGAAATCCTCATTGTCGCTGTTCATCGGCGCGAGGTTCATGGCGACCTTCCTCCCGGTTTTCGCCTGCAACATCGCCTCTGTTCCCAAACGGGCTTGACAGAGGCCTTCGCAGGCGCAAAAACATATCACTATGCGAATATTAGTTCGCAATGCGAACATTTGCAACCGGGTTTATCCCCTGCCGGGTAGCGAAACGGTCAAGGCAAACAGGCGCATGCTGCGCCTCGGGCTTGACGTTGCGTCTGCAGGGGTGGTGAACGGTCTTGACTGGTTGCTATGTTATCTATTTGACAGGGTGGCGGCGGTTTCTGAGCGACGCTGCCGGGGCCGGTGGCAAGCCGGCCGGGGAAGAGAGAGGGGGAGATGCCGGGGTCCGGCAGATCGCCCGGCCTGCTTAGAGGAAGCAGGCTGCCAGGGAGGAATGAACGCGTATCATGGCTCGTATCATGACTTTGAAGAATGCTGTCGCAGACCTCGTGCGCGACGGCGATGCGGTGGCGATGGAGGGGTTCACCCATCTCATCCCTTATGCCGCCGGTCACGAAGTGATCCGGCAGGGCCGCACGGGGCTTACTATCATCCGCATGACCCCGGACATTCTCTACGACCAGCTCATCGGCATGGGCTGCGTGGACAAGATGGTTTTCTCCTGGGGGGGCAACCCGGGCGTGGGGTCCCTGCACCGGTTGCGCGATGCGGTGGAGAGGCAGTGGCCGAAGCCGATCACGCTTGAAGAGCATAGCCATGCGGCCATGGCCAACGCCTATGAGGCGGGTGCGGCGGGGCTTCCTTGCGCGGTCTTCCGTGGCTATCGGGGCGCGGATCTCGCCAAGGTCAATCCGAACATCAAATCCGTCACCTGTCCCTTCACGGGCGAGGAGTTGGCTGCCGTGCCAGCGATCCGTCCGGATGTAGCGATCATCCACGCCAACCGAGCCGACAGGCAAGGCAATGTGCTGATCGAGGGCATTGTCGGCGTTCAGAAAGAGGCGGTGCTGGCCGCCAAGCGCTCCATCGTGACGGTTGAGGAAATCGTCGAGGACCTGGCTCCGCCGTCGCCGAATTCCTGCGTGCTGCCAAGCTGGACGGTCTCGGCGGTGGCTGAGGTGCCGGGCGGGGCGCATCCTTCCTATGTGCAGGGCGCTTATCCGCGCGACAATGTCTTCTACAAGCGTTGGGACGCCATCGCGCGCGACCGCGACAGCTTTGCCGCCTGGATGCAGAAGAATGTCATGGAGCAGGGGCCTGAGGCTTTCGCGGTCCATGTGGGTCAGTCAACGTCCGGCAAGTCGGCATGAGGGAGGCGACGATGGATTACACTTCCACCGAAATGATGACGGTCGCCGCCGCGCGTGCGCTGTCCAATGAAGACGTATGTTTTGTCGGCATCGGTCTGCCGTCGGCGGCCTGCAATCTGGCGCGCCTCACCCATGCTCCGGATATCACGCTGATCTACGAGTCCGGCACCATCGGTACCCGTCCGGCCGTTCTGCCGCTGTCCATCGGTGACGGTGAGCTTTGCGAGACCGCGCTCACCACAGTCGCGGTGCCGGAGATGTTCCGCTACTGGCTGCAGGGCGGACGCATCAGCATCGGCTTTCTGGGTGGTGCGGAAATCGACAAGTACGGCAATATCAATTCCACGGTGATCGGCGACTACGACGACCCGAAGGTCCGCCTTCCCGGCGGCGGTGGGGCTCCCGAGATCGCCACGTCCTGCGGTCAGATCTTCATCGTCATGAAGCAGGGCAAGCGCAGTTTTGTCGACAAGCTCTCCTTCCGCACCTCGCTCGGTCACGGCGAGGGGCACAACTCGCGCCGGGAGCTGGGCGTCACCACCAAGGGTCCGAACATGATCGTAACGGATCTGTGTGTCATGCGACCCGATCCGGAAACCAAGGAATTCCAGGTGGTTTCCATCCATCCCGGCGTGTCGCGTGAGGACATCGTGGCGGCAACCGGCTGGGAGATCCAGTTCGCCGACGACATCGAGGAGACCCTGGTCCCCAGCGCGGCGGAACTGGACGTTCTGCGCGCGCTCAATGCCCGCACAGCCGCGGCACATGGCGAACAGGCCTGAGCGCGCGAACAGCTGAACAAGGAAAATGCCGCGCGCGCCAAGTGTCGTGCGCGGTCTCTATGCGACGGCCGGAGAGGACTGGCCGGGAGAGGAAAACAGAGCATCATGACTGAAGCCTATATCGTCGATTACATTCGCACCCCCATCGGCCGCTTCGGCGGCGCATTGAGTGCGGTGCGCGCCGACGACCTTGCCGCCGCGCCCCTGAGGGCGCTTGTGGAGCGCAACCCGTCCATTGATTTCGAGGCGGTTGACGACGTGATCATGGGGTGCGCCAATCAGGCGGGCGAAGACAATCGCAACGTCGCCCGCATGGCGATCCTTCTGGCGGGCATGCCGGAATGCGTTCCCGGCACCACCATCAACCGCCTGTGCGGCTCAGGCATGGACGCCATGCTTGCAGCTTCGCGCATGATCAAGGCGGGGGAGGCGGAACTGGTGATTGCCGGGGGCGTGGAATCCATGTCGCGCGCGCCCTTCGTCATGCCCAAGGCAACCAGCGCCTTTTCGCGCAATGCCGAGATCTACGACACGACCATTGGTTGGCGCTTCGTGAACCCGGTGCTGAAGAAGCAGTATGGCGTGGAATCCATGCCCGAGACCGGCGAGAACGTCGCCGCCGATTTCAATGTCGCGCGCGCAGATCAGGATGCCTTCGCCGTACGCTCGCAGAACAAGGCCGTCGCCGCGCAGGAGAATGGGCGGTTGGCCAAGGAGATTGTCCCCGTCACGATCCCGCAGCGCAAAGGCGATCCGATCATCGTCGACAAGGACGAGCATCCGCGCCCCGGCACCACGGTGGAGACGCTCGGCAAGCTTCCCACCCCGTTCCGTCAGAACGGTTCGGTCACGGCGGGCAACGCCTCCGGTGTCAATGACGGTGCGGCGGGGCTCATCCTTGCTTCGGAGGCCGCGGTCAAGAAATATGGTCTGACACCGATCGCCCGCGTTCTGGGCGGTGCGGCCGCTGGCGTCGCCCCGCGCATCATGGGCATTGGCCCGGCGCCTGCATCCAAGAAACTGATGGCTCAGCTCGGTTTGTCGATCACCGATTTCGACATCATCGAATTGAACGAGGCTTTCGCCTCGCAGGGCATCGCGGTGTTGCGTGAACTCGGTGTTGCCGAAGATGCCGACCACGTCAATCCGAATGGCGGGGCGATTGCGCTTGGCCATCCGCTCGGCATGTCGGGCGCGCGTATCGCGGGCACGGCCGCCCTGGAGCTCAAGTTGCGCGGCGCCAAGCGAGCGCTTGCCACCATGTGCATCGGCGTCGGTCAGGGCATCGCCTGCGCGGTGGAAGCGGTCTGATACCGCTGACAATGCGGATCTGTCTGAAAGCCGCGGCCCCAGCCGCGGCTTTTTTTGTTGGCGGTATCCGGATCACGGCCTTTTGAATTTGGGAATGGGGATGGGAACGGGAAACTGACGCTGGGTGATCGGGGCGCGCAGGCCGGGCTCAGCGGTTTGGTATGTGTCAGGTCCGAAATGTGTCACTGAGGCCATCGCGCCTTTGCCGCATTCGTGGTTGCGGGGCTGCGCCCGGCCCCGTCTTTCAAGGAGGGCCTGCCATGATCCGATATCTCTTTCTGGGGCTTGCCGTCGCCTGTGCGGTTGCAAGTCCTGCGACGTCTGCCGAACAGATCGGCTCCGCCTTCGCCATAACCGGGTCGGTTACCGGCGAGCTGCGATCGTCTCCCGTACGCGCCCTGTCCCCGGGCAGCGACATTCATTTCAAGGAACATATCCGTGCCCGCCCTGCCGCCAATGGTCAGTTCCGCCTGATTGACGGGTCCCATCTTGTGGTGGGGGCGGGCAGCGATGTGGTTCTGGATGAATTCGTCTACAAGGGAGGCGCGGTGCGCGCCCGCCTGAAGCTGACGAAGGGCACCCTCCGGTTTCTCGGTTCCGGCAACAGGCCCGGTCAGGACCGGGTTTCCATCACGACGCCGGTGGCCACCGTCGGCATTCGCGGCACTGTGGTCGATGTGACCCACAGCCCCAACCGAACTGCCTTTCTGTTGCTCCATGGCAGTGCGCAAGTGTGTCGGCGTGGCGGCGGGTGTCGGATGATCACCGAACCCTGCACCGGCGTCATCGTCACGCGCGGTGTCTCCGGCGTCGACCGGCGCGCTCCGGCGGAATTGGCCGCCGACTTTCCGCTGCTTGCCCAGCAACCCCGGCTGTGGCCGTCATTTCGCGCGGAGTCCGTCTGCGGCGTCAGTCCTGTGGTCAATCCGCCGGAGCGCGGCAGCGGAAAGAGCGCCCAAGCGCCCTCCGATGGCGATAAGGAGGCCGCTGTCAGTGGCAGCTATGGCGGGTATGGCGGCTATGGCTATTAGGCGGCGAGGCATGCCCCCGGCCCACGTGTGACCGCAAGTGGATGGATACGTCAAAGGGTGAGGTGTCGCCCCGTCATTCCCTTCTTTCGCCGCGCACGAGGGGGGATGGTGGTGACCCTATTCTTGAACACTGCCGACAAACTGCCCATATTCAGATGCGAAACGGACCATGAGGTCCGTCCGGATGCCGAATTCGGGTCCGGTTCAGCAGGTTTGCTGAAACAAGGTCGCTTAGAAAAAGGACTTTGATGATGTCGCGTCTTTCGGCGTTTTCGAGCCCGCTGCTGCTCGGTTTCGACGATATCGAACGGGTTTTGGATCGGGTGTCGAAGGCAACCAACGACGGCTATCCGCCCTATAATATCGAGCGACTCCCGCGTGAGGGAGAGCAGGGCGAGATTCTCCGCATCACACTTGCGGTTGCTGGCTTCACCAGCGACCAGCTCGATGTGACGGTGGAGGAAAACCAGCTTGTCATCCGCGGTCGACAGACCGAGGAAAACAACCGCCAATATCTGCACCGCGGCATCGCCGCGCGACAGTTCCAGCGAACATTCGTTCTGGCGGAAGGCATCGTGATCTTGGGTGCCGATTTGAAGGACGGCCTTCTTTCCATCGACCTTGTCCGGCCGGAGCCGGAAAGGACAGTGCGGCGCATCGCGATTTCCGCACATGACTGAAGGACTGAAAACCGATCTCATGCACCCACCGCTGCGGTGGCGGCGGGCGCAAGGTTGGTGGCGTAAATCCTTGATCGGGCGGTTCAACCCAGGAGGGATCACTGATGACCGATAACCTGAAGCACATCAATTCCAGGACATTTGCCCATCTCGGTGATGGTCACATCGCCTATATCCGGCAGCTGCGTTCCGAAGACATCAACGCGATCTTCCCGGCCGCACCGCAAATGGAGCGCGGGTTGAAGCTGTGGGCCCTTCTGGGGGCGGATGGCTCCCCCATCATGCTCTCCGACAGTCGCGAGGCCATTGTGGCCAATGCAGTGGAGAACGAGTTGACCCCGGTCAGCGTGCACTGACGCAGGCCGCGATGGGGCAAGGACCCGGCGTTTGAGAGAGTGCGCCAACTCGGAAAGACGAGATGCCTGAAAGCGGCACCGGAAACGGTGCCGCTTTTTTATGGCCTCAAAGCCGCACCGGTCCATGGGTCAGGGCTGCCGACACATGACGGGGAGAGGCGCGCCGGCAATCGCCAGCGTGAAATGTCAGGCTGCGTTTGACGCGTTCGGCTGAGTGAGCAGCGCATAGATGGCGGCTGCATCGGTGCTTGCGCGCAGCTTTGCGGCCACGCCGGGGTCGCGCAACAGGCGCGCCACGCGGGCAAGCGCTTTCAGATGATCGGCACCGGCACCTTCCGGCGCCAGCAGCAGAAAGACGAGATCGACCGGCTGGTCGTCAAGCGCATCGAAATCGATCGGGCGTTCCAGGCGGGCGAAGACCCCCAAAAGGCGCTTCAGCGTCACCGGTTTGCCATGTGGAATCGCGATGCCGTGGCCCACACCGGTGGAGCCCAGACGTTCGCGCTGCAGCAGGGTATCGAAGATGTCGCGTTCCGGCAGGCCCGTGATGCTTGCTGCCTTGGCTGCCAGCTCCTGGATGACCTGCTTCTTGCTGTTCACCTTGAGCGCCGGAATAATGGCGTCTGCCGTGATGAGGTCGCTCAAATCCATAATATAAGCCCGTGTATGGTCACCGCGCGCACCGTAATGCGCGCGGGCAACCTTGGTGCCTGTCATCAGGTCAGGATGCTGTTGTCTCTGAGAGAGAGGGGTCGATCCAACCGATATTTCCGTCGCTGCGACGATAAACGACATTCAAGCCGCCATTGCCGGCATTGCGGAACATGACGACGGTCGCTTCGGACAGGTCCAGTTCCATGACCGCCATGCCGACGGTCAGCGTGCGAACGCGCGAGGGCGTTTCGGCGATGACGACGGGGTTGAAGTTCTCCTCAACCTCCTCTTCCTCTTCCGGAGAGGCGAGAACGTAGGAGGTGGCCTCGGTCACGGCGCGGACGGTGCCGCTGGAATTGTGATCCTTCAGCTTGCGCTTGTAGCGGCGCAGACGCTTCTCGATGCGATCCGCGGCCTGGTCGAAACTCGCGCGCGGGTCAGGCGATTCTGCCGAGGTTTGAAGCACAATGCCGGTATCGAGCCGGATCTTGCACTCCGAACGATAGCCCGATCCTTCGCGCCCGAGCGTAACGGTGGCGTCATAACCGCCATCGAAATACTTGGAAAGGGCCTCATCGATCCGCTGTTCAGCATGCGTGCGCATGGAATCGCCGATGTCGACGTTCTTTCCCGAAATCCGCAAGGTCATGGAGTTCCTCTGACTTTGTCTTGATCGACCTGAGCAGGTTCGCCTGAATTCGTCTGGCGACCTGTCCGGACCGCTATCTGCGGCAAGAGCAGGATATCACGACCGCTCTTCCTGTGCCGCATCTTCTGTCGCATGAGGTTGGCTCATCGAAACGAGCCCGGACTTCTATGTCGGCGCGTTCGTGAAGTCAATCGTGGTGGTCCTTACCGCCCGCGGATCCGCGACGGTATGTCTTGGCAGAAGCGGCGGGTGAAAGGCGCAAACGGCTATTGCCGCTTTTCGCGACGGCGCTGGACGGATGAGGGAATGCGGAGTGATTCCCGGTATTTGGCAACCGTTCGCCGGGCGATGTCGATCCCTGCCGCCTTCAGCATCGTGACGATCGTATCGTCCGACAGAATGGCGCTGGGGCTCTCCTGATCGATCATCTGACGGATACGGTGACGCACGGCTTCGGCCGAATGCGCATCGCCGCCTTCCGAGGACGCGATCGCCGATGTGAAAAAATACTTGAACTCGAAGATGCCGCGATTGGTCGCCATGTACTTGTTGGAGGTGACCCGCGAGACGGTGGATTCGTGCATGCCGATGGCGTCGGCGATCGTGCGCAGGTTGAGCGGGCGCAGGTGCTGGACCCCATAGGTGAGAAAGGCATCCTGCTGACGCACGATCTCCGTGGCGACCTTCAAGATGGTCTTGGCGCGCTGGTCGAGGCTCTTGACCAGCCAGTTGGCCGTTTGCAGGCAGTCGGTCAGGTAGGCCTTCTCCGTCTCATCCCGCGCTGTCTTCTGAACGGTGGCGTAATAGGTCTGGTTGACCAGAACCTTGGGCAGGTTCTCGCTGTTGAGTTCGATCGTCCAACCGCCATCGGGGCCCGGCCGCACGATCACATCCGGCACCATGGGCTGCACGAGCACGGAGCCGAATGCGCTCCCGGGGCGCGGGTTGAGCGCCCGGATCTCCTGGATCATCTCCGTGAGATCCTCGTCGTCGACCCGGCACAGCTTCTTGAGGGCGGACATGTCCCTTTTGGCCAGCAGTTCGATATTGTCCAGAAGTGCTGCCATCGCGGGGTCGTAACGGTTCTTGTCCTGCAGCTGGAGGCGCAGGCACTCCGCCAGATTGCGGGCAAAGACGCCGATCGGCTCAAGCGTCTGCAATTGCGCCAGCACGGCAGCCACCCGATCCGGCTCCGCCCCCAGTCGCTCAGCGACCTCATCAATATCGGTGCGCAGGTATCCCGCCTCATCGAGATTGTCGATCAGGTTGCCCGCGATGAGCCGGTCCGCGGGATCGCTGAGAAGAAGTGTCATCTGTGCGCTCACGTGGTCGGCGAGCGTTTCTTCCTCGGCAATGAAGCTCTCAAGATTATAGTCTTCCGATAGGCCCGCGCCGCGCCCGCCCCCCTGTTGCCACGGGTCGCCCGCCAGGGCTCCCGGATCCGGGATGGCGTCGGCCTGACTGTCGCCCTGATAGACATTTTCAAAATCGGTATCGAGCTTCTCCGCGACGCCGCCCGGTTCTCGGTCTATTTCCGCACCGATCCACTCAGCCGTGTCGTCCGAACCGCCCTCATCGCCGGATTGGCCGCCCTGATCCGGGCCCGCCGCATCGCCCCCGCCTTCCCTAGTGCCCGGTTCGCCGATCGTTTCGCCGCCTGAAAAGTCATCGCGCCCGCTTGCGCTGGTCTCGTCGCGATCCCGGCCATCCGCCCCATTGGCATCGGCGGGCGCATCCTCACCTTCCGTGCGTTCCAGAAGAGGATTGCGCTCCAGTTCGGCGTCCACATAGGCGACCAGATCCAGGTTGGACAACTGCAGCAGCTTGATGGCCTGCATCAGCTGGGGCGTCATCACAAGGGACTGGCTCTGGCGAACCTCTAATCTCGGAGCAATGGCCATAAGCGCGTGGCGACCCTGTTGCGGTAAACTGGTCCAATTCTTGCTATTCAGTTTCTTACACTACGCGCAAACCGCGTTCAAAGTGTAAACCGCCCTCACGTCATCATTGACAGGGAAAGTGGAGGGGCAGGGCATCCGCTCTCGGGGGAGGCCTCGTGAGCGAGGCAAGCGGATTGCGTAGGGGTCTGCAGCGGTTTCTTCGCTCAGAAAGTGAACTGCTCGCCCAGATAAAGGCGCCGCACATCGGGATTGTCCACGATGTCGCGGGGCAGGCCTTCGGTCAGCACCTCGCCGGAGGCGATGATATAGGCGCGGTCGATCAGGCCGAGCGTCTCACGCACATTATGGTCGGTAATAAGAACACCGATCCCGCGTTGGGTGAGGTGGCGCACAAGCTGCTGGATGTCTCCCACGGCGATGGGGTCGATCCCGGCGAAGGGCTCATCAAGCAGCATGAAGGCGGGGCGGCTTGCCAGCGCGCGGGCGATTTCCACGCGTCGACGCTCGCCGCCGGAAAGTGCAATGGACGGCGACTTGCGCAGATGGGTGACGCCGAACTCCGCCAGCAGCGCATCCAGCTCCTCCGCGCGTCGCTTGCGGTTCGGCTCCACGACTTCCAGAACGGCGCGGATGTTCTCCTCCACCGTCAGCCCGCGAAAGATCGAGGCTTCCTGTGGCAGGTACCCGATGCCGAGGCGTGCGCGTCGATACATGGGCAGGCGTGTGATATTGAACCCGTCGAGATGAATCGCGCCATGATCGGGCTGGATCAGGCCGGTGATCATATAGAAAACCGTCGTCTTGCCAGCGCCGTTGGGCCCCAGAAGGCCAACCGCTTCGCCGCGGCGAACCGACAGGCTCACATCCCGCACCACCTGGCGTCGGCGATAGCTCTTGGCGATGCTGGAAATCACAAGCGCATCCCCGTCCGCGCCACCTGCCGCATCGCCTGCCGCAGCAGGCGCCGACCTGTCAGAGCGTCCCTTGAACGAAAAGGGAAAATGGAACGGGATCAGCTTCAACGGTTCGTGTCTCGAAATGGATGCCGGTGACCGGCATGCGAACCGGCGGATTTTTCGTACAGACTTTGTGTGGACGTGTCGAGCCGCAGCACGTCACATGCGGGCGCTGGCGTTGGCGCTGGCGCCAGCGCAGGGGGTGGCTGGGGTCAATTCGTGCCGCCGGTTTTATCCTTGAAGCTGTTGGGCGTGATCAGAACCTTGACCCGGCCCTTCTTGGGGGCTTCCAGATCGACCTTGCCGGTCTTCAGGTTGACTGTCAGTCGGCTCCCGACAACCACATTGGGGCCTTGGGAAAGCACGACCTCCTTGCCCGAAAGCACCAGCAATTCGCGTTCCATGTCGAAGGAAGCGTGGTCGCCCGTGGCGGTCTGGTCCTTCGAGGAGATGAGAACGGCTCCGCTGGCTTCCATTTTCGAGATCCGGCTTTGCACCGATCCGCCGGCGGCGGAGCCCGCGTATCTGATCTTCAGCCGCTGGGTCTTCAGCGTGGCGTCGCCCTGACGCACGATTACGTCGCCGGTAAATTCCGCCGTGTGATCCTTGTCCTGAACCTTCAGCTCCTTGGCCTCGATCTGAATCGGTTCGCGTTCATTGGAGCCGAAACCGGCGAAGCTGTCGGAAAAGGTCTGCGCCGCGACCGGCTGCGCGACAATGAGGGCAAGCGCGAGAAGCAGGCCGAAAAAGGGCGAGTGGCGGAGGATTGGTCTGATCACTGGGCTTTGTCCCCTTGGGTTTTGTGATCCAGCTTGGCCGGGTGAAGCGTCATCTTCACGCCTTGCGAGAATTGGACGCTGGAGCCGTTATCTGCAACCGAGATCTTGCCGGCCTCAAATGTTCCCTGATCCGACGAGACGAAAATCGCATCGTCCGACAGGATCGTCCCGCTCTTCAGGTCGATCTTGGCGCCACTCAGGGTGACATCGTATCCGCGGCTCCATGTGAGCGCGATACCGTCCGAGAGCTTCAGTGTTTCCTGCCCGCTATCATAGACGCCGTAAGGCGCGGTGAAGGCGACCCATTCTTCCGCGTTCAGCGTCACACGGGCGTCGATTTCTTCCAGATTGACAATCTTGGGATTGATCAGGCTCTGGATCGCCCGGCTGGCTTTGACCCGATAGGAACGCTCCCCGTCATGGCCGGACAGTTCCGGATTGCTCATGACGATGCCTTCGGTGGTGATGTTGATGGAACCCAGGTCGAAGCCCGGTAGCAGGTTGCGCAACGCCATCGTTGCAACGACACCCAGAACGATCAATCCGCTTGCCGCGGGCAAAAGGCGTTTGAGCCAGCGCACACGCGTCGAATGACGGCGCGCAGCCACACGTTCACGCCGCAGCCGTTCGGGGCTCTGCACGCCCCAAACATGTGCAGGCGCTCTGTCCGCATGGCTGCGTTCAAACGTCTGATCGATCCGGTCGATGTGCTGATCCATCTGGCTCCTGATGGCGCGTGGCAAACTTTCCAGACGACTTTATACGCACCATTGTGGCGGATGTGGAACGCAACATGGCCTGCGCAACTCCAAATCGTCGGGTCCGTGGTCGCTCGCGGGCGGAGAGGCCCTTACGAATGCGCGAAAATATCGGTCTCTGGCCAGCCATCGAGGTCGAGCCGGGCACGGGTCGGAAGGAAATCATAGCAGGCCTGGGCGATCTCGGTCCGCCCCTCACGTTCCAGCCGCACGACAAGCTCGTCGCGCAAGGCGTGCAGGTACAACACATCGGAAGCCGCGTAGGTGAGCTGTGCTTCGCTCAGCGTGTCCGCGCCCCAGTCGGAGCTTTGCTGCACCTTGGACAGTTCCACGCCGATCAACTCGCGGGTCAGGTCCTTCAGGCCGTGCCGGTCGGTATAGGTGCGCACCAGCCGCGAGGCGATCTTGGTGCAGAAGACCGGGCGCGTTGCGATGCCGAGACCGTTTTGAAGAGCCGCAATGTCGAAGCGCGCGAAATGGAAGATCTTCACCCGCGCGGGATCGGTGAGAAGGGCGGCCAGGTTGGGCGCCTCTGTCTGGTTCTGCGCGATCTGAACCACGTCAACAGTGCCGTCCCCGGGAGAGAGCTGGACGACGCAAAGCCGGTCGCGATGCGGGTTGAGCCCCATCGTTTCGGTGTCGATCGCGACGGCGCCGCCGGCAGGATAAGCATCGAGGGAGGGCAGGTCACCCTTGTGCAGGCGGATGGTCATGCAGGTGTCTCACTGGAATTTAAGAAAGGACGCGCAATGAACGCGATAACTCCCGTGTATGCCAGAAGCGGTTCTACATGCCAACCACTGCTCTGATGTGAAAAAGCCGACAAGAGCGCGCTTCTCTCTTGCCAATAAAATATGAGTATAATAATCAGCTTTTCGATCTCGAGGGGGCTTGTCGAAAGCCGGATGCACTGGCGACTATCCGGTTTGCGTGGAGAGGCGAGGCTGGTCGGCCTGTTTGGAAAAAAGGACAAGGGAATGAGTGATCAGGCAGTGGCGGCATCTGGCCGCACCATGCGTTTGCGCGAGGCGACCCGTGCCGCCCACGAGCGTCTCGACAACGCAATCATGGCCTATGATCCCTTCTCCGACCGGGAGGCCTATGCCGACTTCGTCGCCATGCAGTTTCATCTGCACCAGGCCGCGGAGCCTTTTTTCCGCAATCGCGAACTCGCCGCGCTTCTGCCCGATCTCGCACAACGCTCCCGGCTCGACAAGGTTCGTCTCGACCTGGCCGATCTCGGCAGGGGTGTTCCCGACGCAATTCCGGCCCCCGGTTGTGACGTGGCGGTGGCCAACCCTGTTCCGCAAGGGCTTGGATGGCTTTACGTGGTCGAAGGGTCCAATCTCGGCGCGGCCTTTCTGCTGAAGGCGGCGACGAAGCTTGGCCTGTCCGACCTATTCGGCGCGCGGCATCTGGCTGGCGATCCGAAGGGGCGCGGCTTGCACTGGCGTCAGTTTACCGCGGGCATCGATGCGGTTGACCTCACCGATGGCGACGAGACCGTCATGATCGAAAGCGCCCGCGGCGCCTTCTCCTTTGCCCAGCGCCTTGCAGACGGGATATTCTCTGCGCGCGGCTAAGCCCTGGTCCTTGAGGGGAAAACAGTCCGTTTTGCGAAAAACGGATCGGCGACCATACGACTTCCAGTCGCTGCGTGAGACCACGTGAGCGGGGGGGCGCGGCCCGCTCTGCCCGCCTTGCCTCGGAATTCTTCGCTCCCTCGCCAGCTTTCCGAAATACTGCGCGCCTTTCGACCGCTCGGAGTAGGTGGTTCTTCTCACCCCAAGCCCTTGGGAATGGTTTCGTTGATAAAAGCAGACTGAGATCCGGACAAATCACCTGAAGTGACGTGCGGTTGCAGTGTGCAAGGTATCGGGTATATGTGGAAATACATATAAGTACCATGTATTTATAGTTATACGTAGTCGCATCTATTCGTAATAGTGTGTTTACGGCATTTGTATATTCAGCGCTGACAATCCGGTTTGAAGGCGCCGAATGAAAAACGACATGCTGAGGATCACCAAGCGAACGATCAGTTTGTTCGCAGTGATCACAATTGCCGTGATCCTGTCCATTGTGGCGGTTGGCTGGTGGGTGGCCTCCCAGATTGACAAGGAGGCGACCGAGGAGCAGTCGCGGTTGGCCGCCAGTGGTCTCGATGCGCTTGTCCAAGAGCTTCCCAAGACCCAGGAAAGTGTGACCATCTGGAACGACGCGGTGGAAGCTGCGCGCGCGAATGACGAACCGTGGCTTTCCGAAAATCTCGTTGAATGGATGGGCGAGTTCTACGGGTACCAGAGGGTCTATCTGCTCGACGCCTCGGATCGGGCGGTGAGGGCGGCGCGTGATGGCAAGCTGGTTCCAGATGCGCGCTTTCTCTCCGATGAGCCGGCCCTTGCGCCACTGATCGAGGCATTGAGGCGGGACATGGCGCAGGCCGTCGTGGGGCGGGACGATACGAACGAAGCCCTCTCAACGGTCTTTGTTAGTGATTTCGTCGCCTTTTCCGATGGCAGCGTCGCCGGTGTCAGCATTCGACCGTTGGTGGGCACCGGCGCGGATCCGGTTCAGAGCCCGGGAACGGAATATCTGCAAGTCGTCGCCCAGACACTCAATGATGATGTGAGCAAGGAACTGGGGAGCCGGTTCGGGTTGCGCAATCTCGCATTCGTTCAAGGCGACAGGGCGCGTGAAATCGGCCCCTGGCTGCAAGTCCGCAACAAAGCTGGCGAGGTCTTGGGTGGTTTCACCTGGATGCCGCACCGACCGGCGCGCGCCCTCCTGAAGGCGGTTGGTCCTTTCGCCGTGGCCGGGCTCGCCTGCGCCGGTTTGCTGGTCATTCTGCTGATGATCAGGCTTCGTGGCATGTCCGACGATCTGGCGGCCAGCAAGGCCAAGGCGCAGCATATGGCGTTCTATGACTCTCTCACCGGCATTCCCAATCGCGCCCTGTTCCAGGACAGGCTCGTCCATGCGCTGGAAGTCGCCAAAAGAGAGGGCGTCCAGATCGCGGTTCACTATCTGGATCTGGATGGTTTCAAGAACGTCAATGACACGCTCGGGCATCCTGTCGGCGATCGCCTGCTGGTGGAAGTGGCGAAACGGCTCGTCTCGATTGGCCGCGCGAGCGACACGATTGCACGCCTGAGCGGTGATGAGTTCGCGATCATCCAGGTCGGGGTCGCCAATGACAATGATGCCGAGATCCTGTCGAGGCGGGTGATCGATGAATTGGGCAGGCCATTCGATCTCGACGGCGACCATGCTTCTGTCGGGGCGAGTATCGGGGTGGCATTGTCACGCGCTTCGGATAGCGGCGACGACATGTTGCGGAAAGCCGATATCGCTCTCTATCAGGCCAAGGAGAACGGTCGAGGCTGTTTCCAGGTTTTCGTCGAGGACATGGACGACATCGTCCGCAAGCGGCGCGCAATTGGCCGGGAATTGAGGCGCGCTTTGGAGCGTCAGGAAGATCTGCAATTCGTCTACGAGCCTATCCATGGCGCCAGGAAGGGCAATCTGGTCGGCGTACAGGCTCAGCTGCTCTGGGAACACTCAGACTATACCGGCGTCCGCTCCGAGATAATCGTCGCAATTGCGGAAACGAGTGGTCTGATCACCCAGCTTGGCGAATATGCCTTGAACGCGATCTGTGCCTTCGCCGCTTCCTGCAATGTTCCCTGGGTAAGCGTCCCCATGACGCCCGCCCATTTTCAAAATGAACGGTTGGCAGACAGGATCCTGGAGATCATCTCCGCCCATGGCATCGATCCGGGCCGCGTCTGCTTCGAAATCCGCAACGGTGAGCGCTTGCGGCATTCCGAGCGCGTCCGCAATTGCCTTGCGCAGCTTCGTTCTGCCGGCGTGGGGATCGTGCTCACCTGCTTCAGCACCGACAACGTTTCCCTGAACTATCTGCGCGAACACGGCGTCGACAAGCTCAAGGTGGATCGCGCCTTCATCAATGCGCTGGGCAGTGTGACGGAGGCGCGCTCGATCATCGGGGCGCTTGTCAATCTGGTGCACACCTTGAAAATCGGAATGGTTGTGGAAGGTGTGGAGACCGTTGAAGAATACGAAATGCTCAAGGATATCGGCTGTACGGAATTTCAAGGGCCGCTGATATCGCCCGCACTTGCGCCCGGTCAGATGCGCAGTCTGCTTGCATGTTCGTCTGGTGGCATGCCCTACGACGACGGAGATCGCGCCAAGGTCGGCGGTTTCTGAGCGCCGCGCGCATCGTGTGCGCCTGCCGGCTTCAAGCCGAGCGGGCGGGCTCGAACGAGCCGACGATGAAACTCCGCCCTTGAAACGAAAAAAGCTCCGGTTTTCCGGAGCTTTTTCAAAGATCTCTGACAGTGGTAGCTGCCAGAGCCGGGAAATGGTGCCCAGGAGAGGACTCGAACCTCCACGCCCTTTCGAGCACTAGCACCTGAAGCTAGCGCGTCTACCAATTCCGCCACCTGGGCCGATGACGGCGATACATACGGACACGACCCGCGCCTGTCAATCACCTTCGCACGGCACCCGCACAGGTTATCAACACCCATTCGATCGGATGGCATTTGCGCGTGAATGCGTTTGCGAATTCGTGCGCACTTCACACGCCCGCAACAAGCGGCTATGACGGCTGTAACGTGCTGATGACGCGCGGTTCGCATCTTCGACATGAGGCGCTGACGACCGGTGCCTCATGTCGGGCCGGTCCCGAATGTCTCGCCCGCCCGAAACGGCGTCGTGACATTCGCCCGGCCTGCGACCGCTGGCCGGATACGAATCTCGCCTTTCATGTGCGAGGGGCGTCTTTCGGACGTGACATGTCGGCACCGCGTAAGGTGGGCTGAGACGAAGGAGCGATCATGACCACTCCGCTCAATGGGAAGCTTGTGACGGTATTTGGCGGTTCCGGCTTTGTCGGTCGTCATGTGGTGCATGCGCTGGCAAGGCGCGGATGGCGGGTTCGAGTGGCCGTTCGCAGGCCCGATCTTGCCTTTCACCTCCAGCCGCTCGGCTCCGTGGGCCAGATCCACGCGGTGCAGGCGAATCTGCGTTATCCCGATTCGCTCGCCCATGCCGTGGCAGGCGCCGACGCAGTCGTGAACCTCGTCGGCATTCTTGCCCAGAGCGGACGCCAGACCTTCGACGCCGTGCAGGCGTTCGGGGCCCGTGCCGTGGCGCAAGCCTGCAAGGATGCTGGCATCACCAATCTGGTTCACATGTCGGCTATCGGCGCGGATGCGAAGTCACCCGCCGGTTACGCGCGCTCCAAGGCCGCCGGTGAAGCCGCCATGCGCGAACTGGTGCCCGAGGCCGTGATCATGCGTCCCTCCATCCTGTTCGGTCCGGAGGACGACTTCTTCAACCGCTTCGCCTCCATGGCCCGCATGTCGCCCTTCCTGCCGCTCATCGGCGGGGGAAAGACGCGCTTCCAGCCGGTCTTCGTCGGCGATGTGGCGGAAGCGGTGGCCCGTGCGATCGAGGGCGAGGCAGAAGCCGGTGCGACCTACGAGCTTGGCGGTCCTCAGGTGAAGACCTTCCGAGAATGCCTGGAGATGATGCTGGAAATCACCGGCCGAAAGCGGCTTCTCGTGCCCCTGTCCTTCCGGCTGGCCGGCACGCTTGCCCGTATCCTGCAGCTGCTCCCCGGCGCGCCGCTGACGAGGGATCAGGTCGCGATGCTCAAGTCCGACAACGTGGTCTCGGAGGAAGCGGTCGCCGCGGGGCATACGCTTTCAGGGCTCGGCATCACGCCGGTCACGCTTGCCTCCATCCTGCCGGGCTACCTGTGGCGCTTCCGCGTCCATGGCCAGTTTGATTCGGCCTATCACGCGAAATAGACCGGTGGCCCCTTGCCGGGGCATCTGAGACAGAAAAAGCGGCAGGCCTGGTGAGGCGCTGCCGCTTTTTGTTTCCAAAGGCGCCGTCGGGTTCAGCCCAGAAGGTAAAGCCCGGCAAAACCGGCCAGCCCGACAATGATCCGCCACCATGCGAAAAGCTTGAAGCCATGGCGGGCGACGTAGTTCAACAGCCAGCGCACCACGATGACGCCCGCAATGAAGGCGGTCACGAAGCCGACGGCGATGATCGCCATGTCGTCCATGGAGAGCAGATCACGGTTCTTGAA
The DNA here is from genome assembly GCF_963674635.1 of Breoghania sp. Taxonomy (NCBI): domain Bacteria; kingdom Pseudomonadati; phylum Pseudomonadota; class Alphaproteobacteria; order Hyphomicrobiales; family Stappiaceae; genus Breoghania; species Breoghania sp. The sequence goes on along the minus strand of NZ_OY771475.1, from coordinate 2,796,554 downwards.
GAGATCGAGCGCGAAGGCCCCTGCCATGGTGGGCATGGCGAGGAAGAAGGAAAACTCCGCCGCAGAGCGCTTGTCCGTGCCCATCAGCAACGCGCCGACGATGGTCGAGCCTGAGCGCGAGACGCCCGGCACCATGGCCAGCGTCTGGCACAGGCCAATGCCGAAATAGAGGCGCATCGGATATTGCGTGACATCGTGATAGCGCGGTTTGAGGTCGAGCCGGTCGACCCACAGGAGAATCACGCCGCCAACAAGCAGCGTGGAGCAGATGAGGGCGGGTGATTCGAACAGCACCGCCTTGATGAAGCCATGGGCGAAAAAGCCGATCACGGCGGCGGGCATGAAGGCCAGCAGGATGCCAGCAACGAAATAGCGGCTGCGCGGATCGCTCGGCAGGCTGATGGCAAGGTGCCAGAGCCTGGCGAAATAGACCGACAGGATGGCGAGGATCGATCCGAGCTGGATAAGGACCTCGAATGTCTTGCCCGGATTGTCGAATCCGATGAAATGGCCCAGAAGCAACAGGTGGCCGGTCGAGGAGACGGGAATGAATTCGGTCAGGCCTTCCACGGTGCCCAGAATGAGCGCCTCGATGATGGTCTGTTGGTCCATGGCAATGCGATCCGTTGATGATTTTGCAAAAGCCGGGTAGGGCTTGGCGATGAGGACGTGCGGGGTTGGGGGCGAGACTCGTGCATTGAAGAGGCTCGTGCAATGATGCTGGCGTCACTTGGCAGCGTCAGTTATGGGTCTTTTCGATCATTCAGGCGACCATAGGTTGTCGGTAAGGTCCGTTTTCCGGTTTCCGGGTTGCGGTGCATGGCTTATGCGCCTGCGATCCGACAGACTGTGTCATGAGTATATGAACCACGAATGCTGATCCTGTATCACCATCCCTTCTCGCCCGCCTCTCGTTTTGTTCGGCTGGCATTGCACGAATATGGGGTGAATTTCGAATCCTATCTCGAGTACCCTTGGCAGCGCCGCCGCGAGTTTCTGCTGATCAACCCCGCGGGCACCGTGCCCGTTGCGGTGGAGAATGACGGAACGCCTGTGTGCGGTGGCGCCGTGATTATGGAATATCTCGACGAGACGCGCGGCTACATGATCCCCGACAAGCGTCTCATGCCCGACAATGCCGAACGCCGTGCGGAAGTGCGGCGTCTGGTGGAGTGGTTCCTCGGGAAACTCGATCAGGACGTGATCGGCCATTTCGTGCGCGAAAAGATCTACAAGCTGGAAATGCCGAAATCGGCGGGGGGCGGCGAGCCTGATTCGGCTGTGCTGCGCGCCGCGCGCACCAATATCCGCCACCACATGCGCTATATCGGCTATCTCGCCGCTTCGAGGCGCTGGCTTGGCGGAGACCGGATCAGCTTTGCCGATATCGCGGCAGCCGCGGAGCTTTCCTGCGCCGACTACCTGGGCGAGGTGCCGTGGGACGAGGACGAGCATGCCAAGGCATGGTACGCTCGCGTCAAGTCGCGCCCAAGCTTCCGCTCTCTTCTGGGGGAGACGATCCCGGGCATGCGGCCGGCGAAAAGCTACGCTGATCTCGATTTCTGATTGGCGCTGGCGCGCCGGTCCGGTCAGGGCCGAATGCGGGAGGGGCATGGCATGCGGTTGAAGGCGGTCATCGCCGAGCGGGCGGAAGCCCTGGGCTTCGACGTGTGCCGCATCACCCATGCCGATGCGATCCCCAAGGCCGGGGACCGGCTTGCGCGCTTTCTGGGCGATGGCCACCACGCCACCATGACTTGGATGGAGGAAACGGCTGAGCGCCGCGCAGCCCCGCGCGCGCTCTGGCCGCAGGTGCGCTCCATCGTCATGCTTGGGATGAATTACGGGCCCGATCACGATCCGTTGGAAAACCTCGCCAGCGCGGAGATCGGCTCGATTTCCGTTTATGCCCGCCACCGCGATTATCATGACATCATCAAGGGCAAGCTGAAGACGCTGGCCAGCCAGATCCTCGCCGCCGCGCGCGAGATGGCAGAGCTTCCCGAAGATGGCGCGGATCTGAAGGTCTTCGTCGATACGGCTCCCGTGATGGAAAAGCCGCTCGCCGCCGCCAGCGGTCTTGGCTGGCAAGGCAAGCACACCAATCTGGTTTCGCGCGACTTCGGCTCCTGGCTTTTTCTCGGCTCGATCTTCACAACGCTGGATCTGCCGCCGGACGAGCCGGAAACCGACCGTTGCGGCTCCTGTCGCGCCTGCCTCGACATCTGCCCCACAAAGGCGTTTCCGGCCCCCTACAGGCTCGATGCGGGGCGTTGCATCTCCTATCTGACCATCGAGCACAAGGGGCCGATCCCACGCGAATTTCGAACCGCCATCGGCAATCGCATCTATGGCTGCGATGATTGCCTTGCGGTCTGTCCGTGGAACAAGTTCGCCGAAAGTGCGCGCGAGGCGAAGCTGAAGGCCCGGCTCGATCTTCAGGCCCCGATGCTGGAAGATCTGGTTGCGCTGGATGATGCCGCCTTCCGTGCGCTCTTTTCAGGCTCGCCCGTCAAGCGTATTGGTCGGGACAGGTTCGTCCGCAATGTTCTGATCGCAATCGGAAACTCGGCAGATGCCGGTCTGGCAGCCAGGGCGAAACTCCTCCTTGACGATCCTTCGCCGGAGGTGCGCGGGGCAGCTGTTTGGGCCCTCTCGCGTCTGCTGAAAACGGAAGAGCTTACCCGGCTAAGGAAAGGGCGCGAAGCGACTGAAGCGGACCCTGACGTGCTGGAGGAATGGCGAGCTGCGATTGAACAGCCCGACAAGTGATGAGCCGGCGAAATTTCCGTCAGCCCCATTGCCAGTAGTCGTCACCTTCCTGCGCATAGAAGCGTGACAGCACCATCTTGTGCACCTCCGATGCGCCATCCACGAGGCGGGCGCAACGCGCGTAGCGGTACATCCATTCCAGGGCCGTGTCCTTGGAATAGCCGCGTGCGCCATTGAGCTGGATGGCGCTGTCGACCGCCTTGTGCAACGTGTCGGCCACGTGGATCTTGGCGCTTGAGACTTCCTTGCGTGCCCGCGCGCCCCGATCGAGCTTCCAGGCCGCGTTCATGACGAGAAGCCGCCCGATCTGGATGTCATGGGCGAGCTCGCCGAGCGTCAGCCCGACCGATTCCCGATCGGCCAGCCGGATGCCGAAGCTCTCGCGGGTGGAGACGTAATCCTGTGCGATCTCCATTGCGCGCTTGGAAAGCCCAAGCCACCGCATGCAATGGGTGAGACGGGCGGGCCCGAGACGGATCTGGGTGACCTTCAGCCCATCGCCCACCTCCATCAGTCGGTCGCTGTCGGGGATCTCCAGCCCGTCGAATTCAAGTTCGCACACCCCGCCATGCTCGTCCGGTCCCATGTTCTCGATCCGGCGGACGATCCGCCAGTTGAGCTGGTCGCGATGGAAGAGAAAGGCCGTCAGGTGCTTTCGGGTGTTGGCGGGATCGGGATCGGTGCGCGCGATCAGTATGAAGTGCTTGGCGATGGCCGCGCCGGAAATGAACCACTTGCGGCCATAGATCCTCCACATGTCGCCATGACGTTCCGCGCGCGTCTGGATCATGCCGGGATCCGATCCGCCGCCCGGATGCGGCTCGGTCATGACGAAGGAGGAATTGACCTTCCCATCCACGATGGGCTGGAGCCAGCGGGCCTTCTGTTCCTCGCTCGCCACCATTTCCAGGACCCGCATGTTGCCGTCATCGGGGGCTGCGCAATTGAAGATGGAGGGCCCGAAGATGCAGCGATTGGCTTCTTCGTAAAAAGCGGCCTGCCCGACCATTGGCAGGCCGAGGCCGCCGCGCGACGGCGGCATCTGCGGCGCCCACAGGCCGACGTCCCTGGCCTTGACGCGCAATGCGTCACGCAAGCTCAGACGGATGTTCTCGAACTCGTTGAAAGTGGCGGGATCGCCCTCCAGCGGCAGCAGGTGCTCGTCCACGAAAGCGCGCACCCGCTGGCGAAGAGCCTCGTGACGGGGATCAAGCGTGAAATCCATCGATCGGTTTCCTTGAACGAGGTGTCAAAGCGAATTGACGAGATGCCCGCCATCGACGGGCACGATGGCCCCGGTCATGAAGGAGGAGGCGTCGCTGGCCAGAAGCAGGAAGGGGGCGTCGAGTTCTTCCATTTCGCCGGTCCGGCGCATGGGAATGCGCTTCAACATGGCCTGCCCCTGCGCGGTCTCGAAGAAGCCCTCGTTGATCTCGGTGGAGAAATAGCCCGGCGCAATTGCGTTGACGCGAATGTTGAAGCGGGCAAGCTCAAGCGCCATCGCCTTGGTAAGCTGCACCACGCCGGCCTTCGAAATCGCGTAGGGCGCAACGCCCGTCGCAACCCTGAGGCCCAGGACCGAGGCGATGTTGACAATTGCCCCCGGCGTCCCCGTTTCGCGCCAGTGACGGCCCGCCTCTGTCGCCATCAACCAGACACCGCGCAGATTGACGGAAAGAACGGCGTCGAAATCCGCGGTGGAATGATCGATGGAGAGCCCCTGGCTCGCCATGCCCGCATTGTTGACGAGCGTATCCAGTCCCCCCAGCGCCTCCAGCGCATCGCCAATGCAGGTCTTGACGGAAGCCTCGTCGGAAACATCGAGCGGCAAGGAAATGGCATCTTGCGCGCCGCTCTCCCTGAGCTCCCCGACAAGCGCCTGAAGCCGGTCCGCGCGTCTGGCCGCGATGGCCACGCGCGCGCCGTTTCTCGCGCACAGCCGGGCGAAATGCGCGCCCAGCCCGCTTGATGCCCCGGTGATGAGAATGCGGCGGCCTTCAAGCCTTGCGCCAAGATCCATGTGTTCCTCCCCCAAGCCGCAGGCTTCTCCCGAGCCTGTCATGATCACCCGACTGTAGAGGAAGTTGCCTCTGCGTCAAATGACCGATTGGCCGGAAATGCCGGGTGATGGAGGGCAGGCCGCGTTTGGGAAAGGCCACCTTTTGGGGGAGGTCTCCCTTGGGGGAGGCCGGCGGGGGCAGGCCGGCCTCTGGAAAGCCTCAGCGTTCGCCGCGCCGATAGGCCTGCATCAGGGCCTGGGGAACCCGCGCGCGCCGCGCCATCACCACAAGAGCGACAATCGACATCACGTAAGGCACCATCAACAGAAGCTGATAGGGCACGGCCTTGCCGACGACGGTCTGAAGGCGCAGCTGATAGGCGTCGAACAACGCAAAGAGCAACGCACCGAGAAGCGCGCGTCCCGGCCGCCAGGAGGCGAAGACCACCAGCGCGATGCAGACCCAGCCGCGTCCCTGGATCATGGTGGGGAAGAACGAGTTGAAGGCCGACAGCGTCAGGAACGAACCGCCGACGCTCATCAGGGCGCTGCCCAGGATGATCGCGCCATAGCGCACCTTGACCGGGTTCACGCCCTGTGCTTCCGCAGCGTGCGGGTTCTCGCCCGTCATCCTCACCGCAAGCCCGAGCGGCGTGAAGAACAGGACATAAGCCAGCACCACGGCGAGAACGATCGCGAGATAGGTGGGCGGTGTCTGGGTGAAGAGCGCAGGCCCGATGAAGGGCAGATCGCTCAGGCCGGGAATGTCGATCGGCTGGAACGGCTCGATGGTCGGCGGCGTACCCGCCACCGGCACGATGAGCCGGAACAGGAAATAGCTGAGCGAACTTGCAAAGAGCGTGATGCCGAGCCCGGTCACATGCTGGGAAAGCCCGAGGGTGACGGTGAGCCCCGCATGAAGCAGCCCGAAGGCCGCGCCGAAAAGGGCGGCGACCAGGAGCCCGGTCCACAGGTCCGCACCATTGAAGACGGCGAGCCAGCCAATCATCGCGCCGAAGGTCATGATGCCCTCGATGCCGAGATTGAGGACGCCGGAGCGTTCGCACAGGAGCGCGCCGAGTGTGCCGAAGATCAGCGGGGTCGCGATGCGCAGAACCGCGGCCCACAGACCGGCGGAGCCGAAGATTTCGAGGATCTCCATCATTTGCGGATCCTGTACTGCGTGAAGAAGATCGCGACCAGCATGGTCAGCAGCGAAAGAGCGACGGTCACATCCGCAATGTAGCTGGGAATGCCGATGGCCCGGCTCATGCCGTCAGCCCCCACGAACATGGCGGCGGTGAAAATGGCGGCCGCCACCACGCCCACCGGATGCAGGTTGGCGAGCATCGCGACGATGATGCCGGAATAGCCGAAGCCGGGCGAAAGATCGGTCGTGACATATCCCTTCACGCCCATCACCTCAACGGCGCCCGCAAGCCCGGCAAGCCCGCCGGAAAGGCACGCGACCTTGATGAGCGTGGAGGCCAGCGGAACGCCCGCAAATCGCGCGGCCCGGGGATTGAGGCCCGCAGCCTTTGACTGAAGCCCGAAGACGGTGCGCGCCTGAACCGCATAGACGATGACGGCGATAACGATTGCGACCACAAGTCCGATGTGAAGGCGCGTGCGCGCAATGATCTTCGGCAGCAGCGCGTTGTCGGCGACCGGCACCGATTGGGGCCAGCCAAAGGCGAGCGGATCCTTCAACGGGCCTTCGATCATCATGGAGACGAAAAGCACGGCCACGAAATTCAAAAGCAGTGTGGTCACCACCTCGTCGACGCCGAAACGCAGGCGAAGCCCCAGCGGCAACAAAAGCACGAAGGCCCCTGCCATCGCGCCGATCATCATCAGGACCGGAATGGCGAGCGCGGACGGCAGGCCCGCGGTGAGATCCGCACCGAAGGCGGCAACTGCAATCGCGCCGATGAAGAATTGGCCTTCTGCACCGATGTTCCAGACCTGTGCGCGGAAGGCGACGGCGGCGGCCAGTCCGGTCAAGATGAGAGGTGTCGCCCGCGTCAGCGTTTCGGTGGCGGCAAGACGGGATCCGAAGGAGCCGACGCCGATCTGGTAATAGGCTTCCAGAACGGGCGCGCCCGCAAGCGCGATCAGCACCCCGGAAATGGCCAGTGCCGCAACGATAGCGATGATCGGCGAGGCAATGACCAGCCCGAAAGGCCTGTGGGCGCGGCGTTCAAGACGCATGGACGACCTCCTTGCTCCAATCGCCCGCCATCATCAGGCCGAGCTTGCGCGCATCCGCCTCTTCTGCGGCGAGTGGCGGAGAGAGCCGTCCCTTGACGATGGCCTGGATACGGTCGGCCAGATTGATCACCTCTTCCAGATCCTCCGAAATCAGCAGGACGGCTGCGCCAGCGTTGCGTGCCTCCAGAATGCGTGTGTGAACGGCGGCAATCGCGCCTTCATCGAGGCCGCGCGTGGGCTGGGCGGCAATCAGAAGCTTCGGCTGGTCATGCAGGTTCCGGCCCAGAATGAGCTTCTGCATGTTGCCGCCGGAAAGAAGCCGTATGCGTCGGTCAGGCGCGCCGCCGCGCACGTCGAACTCTTCGATGATCGTAGTGGCGAAGGCGCGCGCCGCGGCCCGGTTGACCAGTCCGTTTTTCGAAAAACGCGGGCTGTGCATCCGTTCAAGGATCGCGTTTTCCCAAAGCGTCATCTCGCCGATGGCGCCTTCGGCATTGCGGTCCTCCGGAATGCGTCCGACACCGGCCTCAACAAGCGCGGCCACCCCTTCCTTGATTGGCTCGTCGAAGAGCCGCAGCTCTCCGGCGGTGGGGGTGGCGAGGCCCGAAACCATCTGTGCAAGCTGGGCCTGCCCATTGCCGGAAACCCCGATTATGCCGAGCGTTTCGCCCGCCCGGAGCTTGAAATTCAGGTCGGACAGCCGGGCAACGCCATCAACGGCAAGCGAGGCGCTGATGGCTTCCAGAACCACCGCGCCAGGTGCGCCTGCTTCACGCTTGGGGCGTGCGATGCGGCGCCCCACCATCAATTCGGCGAGCTCTTCCTTGGTGGTCTCTGCCGCTTTTCGTTCGGCCACCACCTTGCCGCCGCGCAGGACCACCACCCGGTCTGCTGCGGCCATCACCTCATGCAGCTTGTGCGAGATGAAGATCAGCGACAGCCCCTGCCGTGCCATTTCCCGCAAGGTGGAGAAAAGGCGCTCTGCCTCCAGATTGGTGAGCACGGCGGTCGGCTCGTCAAGGATCAGGATCTTCGCGTCATTGTAGAGCGCCTTCAGGATTTCGACACGCTGCTGCTCGCCGACGGAAAGGTCTCCAAGTCGCGCATCAGGGTCGACTGCAAGCCCGAAGCGCTCAGCCAGTTCCGCAAGTTTGGCGCGCGCCGCTCCAGTGTCGGAGCGCAGCTTCAACAGGCTCTGCGTCCCGGTCATGACGTTTTCGAGAACCGTCAGGTTCGGCGCCAGCGAGAAATGCTGGTGAACCATGCCCACGCCCGCATTGATGGCCGCGCGCGGGCGGCCCGGCGGCAACTCCCGGCCTTCCACCTCCACCGATCCGCTGTCGGGGGTGTAATGGCCGAAGAGGATCGACATCAGCGTTGTCTTGCCTGCCCCGTTTTCCCCCAGAAGCGCCAGAACCTCGCCATGGGCAAGGTCGATGGAGACGGCATCGTTCGCGACCGTCGTCCCGAAGGTCTTGGTGATGTTGGACAGGCGCAGGACAGGGGTCTCGCTCATGCTGCAAGCCCCGCGACCGGAAAGCGATGGGCCCACGGACAAAGAGCCTCAAGCGTCGCGCCAAGCGAAAGAAGACGGCGATCGGCGCCCATCGGTGCGAAGAGCTGCACGGGAAGGGGCAGCCCCTCGTCATCGGCGCCCACGGGCATGCTGAGTGCGGGCACGCCGGTGATGTTGGCCAGAGAGGCGAGCGGGGCGAAAGCTGTCATGCGATCCCAATGCGCTTGGACGTCATCGTGGTCTGTCGGAAAGGCGCCAAGAGGCGGCGGTGCGTCCGCCAGCATCGGCGCGAGCACAGTATCGACCTCGTCGAAGATCCGCCACATCGCATGGGCGGCAAGAACGCCTTCCTGAAGCGCGCTCCACAGTTCATGCGCCTGCATGGCCCGTCCGCGCGCCAGTACCGCGCGGCTCAACGGCTCGATCTTGTCTTCATCGAGTGTTCCTTGGGCGAAAAGGGACGCTGTCAAAGAGCAGATGATCCGGTCAAAGGCCCTGCGTCCGGTCTCAACCAGACCGGCGATCCGGTCAAAAGGCAGGTCGACGATACGATGGCCTGCGCCTTCCAGAAGGGCTGCCGTCCTGGCGACGGCATCGGCGCGCGCGGCGGAAACGGGATAGGGCCCGCAATCCGTGACGAGCCCAATGGTTCGCGGTGCGTTTCCGGCGGATTTGCTCGATGCCTGTTCGATCATGGGTTCCGGTGCCGGCCCGCGCACATCGCCTGCAAGATGATCGAAGGCAAGCCGCGCATCGCGAATGGAGCGGCAGATGGCGAACTCGGCGGCAAGTCCGCCCAGGTGATTGCCGAAATCGGGCCCGCCGGGGATCACCCCACGCGAGGGCTTCAGTCCGATGAGGCCGCAACAGGCGGCGGGAACGCGGATGGAGCCACCGGCATCGGTTGCATGCGCGATGGCGACAATCCCGGACGCGACCGCGCTGGCGGCCCCGCCCGAAGATCCGCCCGCGGCGCGCTCCGGGTCAAGCGGATTGCGGGTCGGCGCACGTTCCAGGGGCTCGGTGGAAAGCGACAGGCCGAATTCCGGCACCTGCGTGTTTCCGAAGGGCACGAGGCCCGCTTCGCGCATGCGGTGGGCAAATTCGGAATCCGCACTGCCGTCGGAAAGCCCACGCAGGGCGTTGGAACCGGCCGCGCCGGGAATTCCGGCAAAGGGCGCGCCGAGATCCTTGGCAAGCGTCGGCACACCCGCAAGGGGACGGGTGGCAAATCGCTCGGGATTGTCACGGCGTTCATCTTCCAGCGCGTTCGCCTGGCTGAGACCCAATTCCGGCACGAGCACGTCGATGGCGCCGAGATCCGCGTGCTGGCGCGCAGCCTGAAGGGAGGCCTCCATGGCTTCAAGCGCGCTCACACGTGAAGACGCGATGGCCTCGGCAAGTGCCATCGCGTCGTTCTGTCTTGTCATGGTCTCAGTGACCCTCAAGCCTTGGGCAGGCCATGTCTCACTTCGGTTCGCTGATGTCGCGCGGAACCTCGAATGTGCCGGCCTTGATCTCGGCGCGGCGCTTTTCCATCGCCTCTACGGCTTCCGCAGGCGCAACGCCCTTGGTGTAGACGATGTCCGAGCCGCCGTCCTTCATCAGGCCGTAGGCGGTGTAGTTCTTGCCAACCGGCTTGCCGGCCTTCACGTCCGCGACGGCGGCATCGAGGATCGGGCGGAAGTACCACATGGCGTTGGCGAAGACGGTGTCGGGATAACGGTCGGTGTAGTCGATCAGCGACCCGACGGCCTTGATGCCGCGCTCCTTGGCGGCGTCCGCCGTGCCGATACGCTCGCCGAACAGGATGTCCGCGCCCGCATCGATTTCGGCAAGACCTGCTTCGCGCGCCTTCGGCGGATCGAAGAAGGTGCCGATGAAGGAGACCAGCGTCTTGGCTTCCGGGTTCACTTCCTTCACGCCCGCGTTGAAGGCGTTGATGAGCTGGTTGACTTCCGGGATCGGGATGGCGCCGACCGAACCGACCACGTTGGTCTTGGTCATCTTGCCGGCCAGCATGCCGGCGAGATACGCGCCGTCATGGTTCCAGGTGCCGAAGACGCCGAAATTATCGCCGGATGCCTCGCCCGAGGAGCCCATCACGAAGGCCACGTCCGGATAGTCCTTGGCGACCTGGCGCGCTTCGCGCTCCACAGCGTAGGATTCGCCGATCACAAGATCGACGCCCTTTTCCGCATATTCGCGCATGGCACGCGGGTAATCGGTGCCGGAAACGCCCTCGGAGAATTCGTACTCGATGACACCGTCCTTCGCGGCTGCCAGCAGAGCTTCGTGAAGGCGCGAGTTCCACGCGTTCTCCACCGGCGAGGCGTGAATGCCCGCAACCTTGAGAACGTCGGCGGCAAGAGCTGCGCCGTGACCGGCCATGGTCACCGCAAGGCCTGCGCCAAGTGCTGCACCGGCCGCGAGAACGCGGCGGCGTGTCATCGATTTCAGGAACGCCATATCCCTATTTCCCCGGTTTTGCGGCGGACTTTCTGCCCGCCTGTTGTCGCGCATGATCTTGACCGTTTGCTCAAAAAATTGTCAAGTCAAGCATCTGCATAGAAATGCGTCATGCACAGCGTCGTCGCCGCGCAAAGCGGCGACTATTCGTCGCCCGCGCCTGGCGCATAGCTGGCAGGGTCGACCGTTTCCGGCCTTCCGGCCAGGTTGAGGCTTGCGACCCGCGGCAGTGTTCTAGCAATAAGCTTGCCGCGTTTGATGACCGCAAGGCGCGTCGCCTTCAGGCGCAGGGCCTCCAGCGGATCGCGCGCCTGCAGGATCACCATGTCGGCATTGCAGCCCGGCTCCAGGCCGTAGCCTTCCAGCCCCATGGCGCGGGCGGAGTTGACGGTAACGGCGTCGAACAGCTTGCGGCGGTCTTCCATGGAGGACATCTGCGCCACGTGCACCGCCATGTGCGCGACTTCCAGCATGTCGCCGGAGCCCATGGAGTACCAGGGGTCCATCACGCAATCATGGCCCAGGGCCACATTGATGCCGGCTGCCATAAGTTCGCGCACACGGGTCATGCCGCGACGCTTGGGGTAGGTGTCGTGCCGCCCCTGAAGCATGATGTTGATGAGCGGGTTCGGGATGGCATGCAGCTGCGCCTCCGCCATCAGCGGGATGAGCTTGGAGACGTAGTAGTTGTCCATGGAGTGCATGGAGGTGAGGTGCGAGCCCACCACCCGGCCCTGAAGACCGTGGCGCATCGTCTCCGCAGCAAGCGTCTCAACATGGCGCGACATCGGGTCGTCGCTCTCGTCGCAATGCATGTCGACGCGAAGCCCGCGTTCCGCCGCAATCCGGCACAGCGTCTCCACCGACTTGCGGCCCTCTTCCATCGTGCGCTCGAAATGCGGAATGCCGCCCACCACGTCGACGCCCATATCGAGCGCGCGCGTCAGCGCATCGGCAGCCTCCGGGCAGCGGTAATAGCCGTCCTGCGGGAAGGCGACGAGTTGCAGGTCGATATAGGGCGCCACCTTTTCGCGGACCTCAAGCAGGGCTTCCACGGTGACGAGCTTCGGATCGGATACGTCCACATGCGAGCGGATGGCGAGGAGCCCTTGCGAGACGGCGAGGTCGCAATATTTGAGCGCGCGCTCCACCACCGCATCTCGTGTCAGCATGGGGCGCAGCTCGCCCCAAAGCGAAATGCCTTCCAGCAGTGTGCCGGAGACATTCATGCGCGGAAGCCCCAGGGATAGGGTGGCGTCCATGTGGAAATGCGGGTCGACGAAGGGCGGAGTGACGAGGCACCGGTCGGCTTCGATAACGTTTCCCGCCTCGGCGGGAATGTCATGTTCGACCGCTGTGATCAGGCCGTTCGTGACAGCAATGTCCATGCCCTCCCGCCCGTCGGGCAGGTTGGCGTTGCGAATGAGGAGATCGACCATGAAACCGTTCCGGATTGGAGGGCGCGGGAGCGCGCATGGCCCCCGTTTTCTCCAATCGCCGCCGACATATCAAGTGTGACAATGTCCGAAGGTCGGGTCATGTTGCTGAGACAATGAATCCGCAGCGTTACCCAGATGGCCTGTGGGAAGGCGCGGGGACACAAAACGACTCAGCACGTACAGGCAGGCGTCTGCGCAAAGGAGTTTAACCGCCCTCGATAAGCCCTCTTCTTGCGCGTTGCAGAGCATTGCGGGGGAGGCGGCTCAGCCCACCGTGATGGATCTGCCTCTAAAGCCGCAGGCCCGTCTTGCGATCAAACAGCTTTGCCTTGGCCATATCGACCTCGAAGTGGAACGGCGCGCCGGGCGCGCCGGCATCCTGCGGGCGAACACGGGCAAAGAGTTCCGTCGCCCCGATGGTGAAGACCAGCATCGTGTCCGGCCCCGTCGGCTCGATCACATCCACCGGACGTTCGAATGCAAAGCGGCCCGGACCGGGAAGCTCGGTCCCCGCGGCAAAGATCGTCTCCGGTCGCATGCCGAGCACCACCTCGTGCCCATCCTCGGCCGTGATGCGCCCGGCAATGTCCTCGGGCAGCGGGAAGCGCAATCCGCCCTCGGCACCGTCCGGCACGACGAATAGGCCGCCGTCGCGCGTGAGGGTTCCCGGCAGCATGTTCATCGGCGGTGAGCCCATGAAGCCCGCGACGAAAAGGTCGACCGGTTCCTCGTAGATCGTCATGGGATCGGCGAACTGGCGGATATGGCCGTTGTCCATCACCGCAATGCGGCTGGCCAGCGTCATGGCCTCGATCTGGTCGTGGGTCACATAGACGATGGTCTTGCCGAGGCGCTGATGCAGTTTCTTGATCTCGGTACGCATTTCGATGCGCAGCTTGGCATCGAGATTCGAGAGAGGCTCGTCGAAGAGGAACACTTCCGGCTTGCGCACGAGCGCGCGCCCCATGGCCACGCGTTGGCGCTGACCGCCGGACAGCTGGCCGGGCTTTCGCTCCAGAAGGTGGTCGATGTGGAGCATGCCGGACACCTCCGCCAGCGCCGCCGTCTGTTCGGCCTTCGGTACCTTGCGGGTCTGCATGCCGAAGGTGATGTTGTCTTCCACCGTCTTGGTCGGATAGAGCGCATAGGACTGGAACACCAGGGCGATGTCGCGATCCTTCGGCGGGATGGTGTTGACGGTTCTGTCGCCGATCACGATCTGGCCGGAGGAGACCGTCTCCAGCCCGGAGATGAGGTTGAGCAGGGTTGACTTGCCGCAGCCGGACGGGCCGACGAGCACGACGAATTCCCCGTCTTCGATCTCAAGGTCGATGCCCTTGAGAACCTCCACGCCGGAGAACCGCTTCCAGATGTCTTGAAGGCTGATGCTGGCCATGGTTCGCGTTGCCTATTCTTTCACAGCGCCGGCGGCCAGACCGCGGACGAAATATTTGCCTGCAATGATGTAGACGAGAAGCGTCGGCAGGGCGGCGATAATCGCCGCGGCCATGTCGACATTGTATTCCTTCACGCCGGTGGAGGTGTTGACGAGATTGTTCAACGCCACGGTCAGTGGGTTGCTGTCACCGATGGTGAAGGCAACGCCGAACAGGAAGTCATTCCAGATCTGGGTGAACTGCCAGATGATGGTGACCACCATGGCCGGAAGAGCCATGGGCATCATGATCGCGAAAAAGATACGGAAGAAGCCCGCCCCGTCGATCTTGGCCGCGTTGACGATGCTGTCCGACACGCCGACGAAAAAGTTGCGGAAGAACAGCGTGGAAAAGGCGAGGCCATAGACCGTGTGGACGAGGATCAGCCCGAAGACCGAGCCCGCCAGCCCCAACGCGCCGAGTGTCCGGGCCATCGGCAGAAGCACGACCTGAAAAGGAATGAAGGCGCCGAACAATGTCAGCGCGAAGATGATATTGGCCCCCCGGAAACGCCACTTTGTCAGCGCGTAGCCGTTGAGCGCGCCAAGAAGGGTCGACACCAGCACGGCTGGCACTGCCATGACGATGGAGTTCCAGAAATAGGGCTTCAGGCCGTCGCAGCGCACCCCCACGCAGGCCGTGTCCCACGCCTTGGTCCATGCGGCGAGGCTGGGGGCTTGCGGCAGGGCGATGAGCGAGCCCTGCCGGATCTCGTCGACGCTCTTCAGGGAGGTCGTGACCATCACGAACAGCGGCGTCAGGTAATAGAGGCAGAAGAGGGCGAGCAGCGCATAGAGCAGGTAGCGCAGGAAAACCTGGCCGCTGCCTGTCGCGCGCACGATGCCGGAGGCCGGTTCGCGGCTCATCGTTTTGCCTCCCTCAGTTCCGAATAGAGATAGGGCACGATGATCGCGAGGATCGTCGCCAGCATCATCACCGCGCTCGCCGCTGCCGTCCCAAGCTCGGAGCGCTGGAAGGCGAAGGCGTACATGAAGGTTGCGGGCATGTCGGTGGCGTATCCCGGTCCGCCATTGGTAAGCGCGATGACGAGGTCGAAGCTCTTGATCGAAAGATGGGCAAGAATGATGAAGACCGACAGAAAAACCGGCCTGAGGTTCGGCAGGACGATGCGCGTATAGGTGCGCCACGGCCCGGCTCCGTCGATGGCGGCGGCTTTCAGGATATCGTCATCGACAGAACGAAGACCTGCAAGGAACAGCGCCATCGCATAGCCCGATGATTGCCAGACGCCCGCGATCACCACCGTGTAGATGGCCATGTCCGGATTGATCAGCCAGTCGAAGTGGAAGTCCGTGAACCCAAGGTCGTGCATGACCTTCTCAAGCCCGAGACCGGGGTTGAGAATCCATTTCCATGCCGTCCCCGTGACGATGAAGGACAGCGCCATCGGGTAGAGGAAAATCGTGCGGATCGCGCCTTCCGCCCGGATGCGCTGGTCGAGCATGATCGCCAGGACGATCCCGATGAAGGTGCAGAAACCGATGAACAGGGCGGAGAAAACGAAGAGATTCGACAGCGCCACGTACCAGCGCGGGGTCTGCCACAGTCGCGTGTATTGGATCAGCCCCGCGAGATCGTAATTCGGCAAGATGCCGGAGCGGGTGAACGAGATGTAGAGCGTCCAGGCGATGAAGCCGTAGACGAAAAAGAGGCTGACCGCGAACAGGGGAGAAACCACCAGTTTCGGCAACCATCGCTCCATGAGGCGTCCCATTGAGAACATCTCCCCCCGCGAGGTTCAGAAAAAGAGGACAAAAGAGCCGACGCGCGGCAACGCGTCGGCTCTCATGACTGGAAACGCCGCTATTGCTGAGCCCGCTTGATGGCTGCGGCAAGCGTCTTCACCGCCTCCTCGGAGCTCATGTCGGAGTTGAAGAAGTTGGTGACGAGATCCATGAACTCGCCGCGCACGGAGCGCGGAACGGCCATCTCATGCGCCATGGAGGGCACGAGCGAGTCGTTCTTGATGGCGGCCATCAGATCCTCGCGGGACTTCTTCGCGCAATCGTCGAACTTGTCCAGTGCCACGTCGGTGCGCGCCGGAATCGATCCCTTGGCCAGGTTGAAGGTCTCCTGGAAGCTCGGTGACATGATCAGGCTTGCAAGCTTCTTCTGGCCTTTGACGCGCTCCTCGCCCGACACCTTGAAGAAGGTGAAACTGTCGGAATTGAGCACGAAGCCCTTGCCGGGCGTTGCCGCACAGATGAAGTCCTTGCCCGGCACCTTGCCGGCTGCGAGGAATTCGCCCTTGGCCCAATCGCCCATGATCTGGAAGCCGGCCTCGCCGCGCATCACCATGGCGGTCGCGAGGTTCCAGTCGCGGCCGGAGAAATTCGCATCCACATAGCCGCGCAGTTTGCGAAGCTGGTCGAAGGACTTGATCATCGTGTCGCTGGTCAGGGCGTCCTGGTCGAGATCCACCAGCGCCTTTTTGAAAAAGTCGGCCCCGCCAATGCCGAGCACGACGTCCTCGAACAACGTCGCGTCCTGCCAGGGTTGTCCGCCATGTGCCAGCGGCGTGATGCCGGCGGCCTGCAGCTTGTCGGCGATGGCGTTGAACTCGTCCCAGGTTTCCGGCATCTCGGTGACGCCAACCTTTGCGAGCACTTCCGGGTTGGCCCAGAACCAGTCGACGCGGTGGATATTGACCGGAGCGGCCACGTACTTGCCGTCATATTTCATGATCTTGGCAAGTGCGGGCGGCAATACGCTGTCCCAGTTCTCGGCTGAGGCCACGTCCTGCACGTCATTGAGTGCGCCCAACTCCGCCCATTCCTGAATGCCGGGGCCCTTCAGCTGCACGGCGGTCGGGGGATTGCCGGAAACAACGCGCGCGCGCAAGGCGGTCATGGCCGCATCCCCGCCGCCACCGGCAATGGGAGAATCGATCCATTTCCCGCCGTCGGCTTCAAACGCGTTCTTCAGTTCGCCAACCGCCTTTGCCTCACCTCCGGATGTCCACCAGTGCAGCACCTCCACGGTCCCATCTGCATTGGCGATGCCCGGAAGGGCTAAGGTGGCTACGGCTGTTGCGGCAAGAAAATTCCTGAACTTTGTCATTGGACGTCCCTCGATTCTCATGTTCCTGCCCGAACCGTCGCAAGCGGGGTAGGGCAGTATCGTGTCCTCCGCGTCGGGGCACAATTCCTTGGGTTGCAAACGTGTTGAGTGACTGTTTCGAGAAATAGCAGGAATTCGCAGTATGTGCACTTTGATGCTTGTCAATCTTTCGGTCAATTACAGCCACGATCTACGCTGGTTGGCCTCTATGCAACGGAAAGCGTAACAAGATAATTGCTTAGGCGGCCAACATTACTGCGCAGGCACCAGGGTGACCAAGGGAAAGGCTGACGTAGCGTATATAATGACTTGGGCAGGGTGTGGCGCAGCGTTGGTTCCCGTGTTGGAGGCCCGCAGCCATGATCGTTCGTGCAGCACGGGGCGCGATGAAGCTGGTCGAAATAGCCGCTTATGCGGATCGCCGTCGTCGCGGAAAACAGGCTGGGGAAAAGAGGCCCCCGGCCAGGACGCCGGGAGCCGGTCAGCGATTCAGGCCCGGGTGTTCGGGCCAGAAACGAATGTGTGCCGTGAGCCAGCTAGCGCGCAGCCGTCTTCAGGTATTCAATCATGCCTGAAAAATCCTTGCCCTTGCCACCGTGTTCAAGAAACCGGGCATAAAGCTCCTGAGCCCGCGCGCCCATCGGTGTAGCCTGCCCCGCGCCGTCGGCGGCCTGTTGCGAAAGCCCCAGATCCTTCAGCATGAGCTCCGTCGCAAAGCCGGGTTTGTAGCCATTGTCGGCGGGGCTTTGCGGGCCAACACCGGGCACCGGGCAATAGGTGTTGACCGACCAGCAATAGCCTGATGACGTGGAGATGACATCGAAGGCGGCCTGTGCCTCAAGGCCGAGCTTTTCGGCCAGAGCGAAGGCTTCGCAGGCCCCGATCATGGATATGCCAAGCAGCATGTTGTTGCAGATCTTGGCGGCCTGACCGGCTCCGCCTCCGCCGCAATAGACCAGTTTGCCGCCCATCACGTCGAGGATCGGGCTCGCCTTGTCGAAGGCCTCGCGCTTTCCGCCTGCCATGAATGTCAGCGTTCCCGCCGCCGCACCACCGGTGCCACCGGAGACGGGCGCATCGAGCGACAAGAGGCCCGCGGCATCGCACATCGCATGAGCCTTGCGCGCGCTTTCCACGTCGATCGTCGAGCAATCGATCAGCACGGCACCGGACTTCGCCGCCGGAACGACCGCCTCAAAAACCTTCAGCACGATCGGGCCGCTCGGAAGCATGGTGATGATGAATTGTGCGTCCGCCACGGCAGAGGCTGCATCCGGTGCCGCCTTGATGCCTTCGGCCTCAGCCTTTGCAACGGCGTCGGCCACCGTATCGAAGGCCGTGACGCTGTGGCCTGCCTTGACCAGATTGATGGCCATGGGCAGGCCCATGTTTCCAAGGCCGATGAATGCGATGTCGCTCATGTGGATCCTCCCGATTTGCCCTAGGGATCGATTGTCGCGCACCTCCCGCACGGCAAAAGCCCTTGTTCTTTTGATCCGATATTCAAATGACGGATCGTCTTGTGCTGGAGATTAGCGTCACCGGCCCCCGCGATACCAGTCTCGTTTCGCCGTCGTCGCGTTTCTTGTTGGCGAAAGAGAGATCCTGTGCGCGGAAAAGAGCTTTTCGCGCGATGTGGGGGGCGAAACCTTGCGTCAGAACGCAAGCGGGGAGAATGATTGCAGCGTCTTGATTGGGCGCCGGAACGTTGTGCCGCACGGCCACGCGCTTCCTTCTTTCGCTTTGAGAAGGCTGCGCGTGGCCGGTCGGTGCTTCAGTCCGGGCGCGTTATCGGCTGGTTCAGTGCGCCTGCGCGACCAGCAAAGAGGCGACACAGCGCCGGGCGATTTCGCCGACCGCTTCAGCTGACCGGCCCGGCTTGTAGAGCGCGGCTCCAATGCCGAACCCGTTGGCGCCCGCATCGATCCAGGTCTTGAAATTTTCGGGACCCGCGCCGCCAACCGCATAGACGAGCGTGTCCTTGGGAAGAACGGCCCGAATGGCCTTGAGGCCGGAAGGCCCCATGATGGATGCGGGGAAGATCTTGAGGCCCGTGGCCCCGGCCTTGAGGGCGCCGAAGGCCTCGCTCGGCGTGAAGACGCCGGGCCAGGATGCCATGCGCAGCGAAACGGTTTCCTCAACCACTTCAACATCGAAATTCGGCGAGACGATCAGTCGTCCGCCCGCGCCATGAACGGCACGCACGTCCTGTCGGGTGAGAACGGTGCCTGCGCCGATCTGCACACGGTCGTCAGTTTCGAAATAGCGGGCGAGCAGTCCGATGGATTCCAGCGGCCGTGGCGAATTCAGCGGAACCTCGATGGTGCGAATGCCTGCGGAAACGAGCGCGTCGCCCACCGGGATAACCTCTTCCGGCGTGATGCCGCGCAAGATCGCGATCAGTCCGTTGCTCATTTTTGTGCTGCACCTTTCTGCCATAGGGCCACCAGACCGTTTCGCACGAGGCGGCTGCCATCCGCCACCCCCACGGTCTTGCCGGCCATTTCCAATGCTGTTTTGTAAAGCGCGCAAAGCTTCGCGGCGCCGATCAGCACCACGCGTTCGCAATCTGCGATGGCGCGCGCTTCCGCGCCGATGAGAAGGCCGGAAAGTCGCGCGCGCGCCGCGCCTGCCGACAAGCCATGCAGCAGACCCTGAGCGCGCAGGGGGAAGAGGCGTTCGAAGGCCACGCCCGCCAGACCGTCCCTGACACCGCCTTGGAAAGCCGCATCGTCCCAGTCGTCGCCCGTCATGCCGTGCCGCAGGACGGAGGCGGTCGAAAGAAGCTCGAACAGTTCGCCCGTCATCGCGGTCGCGAAGGAGAGGACTTTGCCGTCCGCGATCCGTACGCGCTTTGAATGGGTGCCAGGCATGATGAGAACGCCGTCGAAATCGGGTGTCTCGGCCAGGAAACCCGCGATCTGCACTTCTTCTCCGCGGATGACATCGGCGGGGGCGTCCTGCGCAAGGCCGGGAACGATCTCCACGGCAATACGCGGGTCCCGGGTGTCCACCTTCATGGTTTCCCCGGTCGCGACCGGGGCGCAAGGCACCATGCGATAGGGCGCTTCCTGCCAGCCCTGGCGCGCGCCGACCATTCCGCAGGCGATGACCGGCAAGGGCGTATCGCCGATCCAGTCACCGATCAGGCGCAACAGGGCGGGTTCGAATTCATCGCGAGCGAGCTTGCCCATGCCGTCCGGCGCATCGGCGGAAGCAAGAACCTCGCTCCCCCGCATTGCCCACACCCTGAGGTGAGAGGTGCCCCAGTCGGCGGCAACCCATTCCGGCTTCACTTCACGCATCAAACGTCTCCTGCATCGAGGCGGGTCGAGAACCCGGCTCCGTGTGACCGGGGCTCTTGCCCGGTCCGAATCCTCAGATCTTCTGGTCAGGCAACCGGGCTCACCAGTGCCTCGCCGTTCACATGAGCGCGCAGGTTGGCGACGGTCAGGTCTTCCATCCGTCGCCGGGTCGCGCGCGTCGCGCTGCCGACATGAGGAAGAAGGACGACATTCTCCAGGTCGCGCAGCCGTTGCGGCACATGCGGTTCGCGGGCAAAGACATCGAGTGCGGCCCCGCCGAGCTTGCCCGCCTCCAGAAGCGCGGTCATGGCTTCCTGATCGACCAGCGATCCACGCGCCACATTGACCAGACAGCCTTCCGGTCCGAGCGCTTCCATGACGTCCGCGTTGACGATGTTGTTCGTGGCCGCCGATTTCGGCGCGATCACCACGAGCCAGTCCACCTCGCGCGCCATGGTCACGAGGTTGTCGTAGAAGCGATAGGGCTGGTCGTCTTGACGGGTGCGCCCGTGATAGACGATCTCCATCCGCATGGCCTCCAGTCGCCGCGCGATTTCCTTGCCGATCCGGCCAAGCCCGAGAATCCCTGCGCGCCTGCCGAAAAGCTCGTCCGTCAGCGGGTACTTGGCGTTTTCCCAATGCCCCTCACGCACATAGCGGTCGGCCTGCGGGATGCGGTGGGCGAGCGACAGCATCAGCCCGAGCGTCACTTCCGCCACGCAGTCGTTCAGAACATCGGGGGTGTTGGTCACGCGCACATTGGCGGCTTTGGCGGCGGCCACGTCCACCGCGTCATAGCCCACGCCCATGGAGGCGACGAGTTCCAGTCCAGGCAGGCCGTTGATGATCTCCGCCGAGCAGCCGCGGCTGCCGGGCGTGATCACGTAACGCGTGGTGGGGGCGATCTCATTTAAGAAGGCGAGCTTGTCCTCGGCCTCCCAGAAATTGTGAATCGTGAAAAGCGCGTTGAGCTGGGCGACGACATTCTCGCTCATGGGGCCGACCATGAGGCAGCCGGGCTTTGTCATGAAGATCATGTCCTTTGCTGACAGGCGGCTCAAATCTCTGAGGGACGGTGAACATGCCCGCTTTGATGGGGGTGGCCACAGCGTTGCCGCGGCCACCCGTGTTTCGTTTCAACGGACCGTCGGGTCCGGATTACCGCCCCATCAGATGCAGCGGCCCCAGGGAGACGCCCGGCACATAGGTGATGATCAGGAGCGACAGGATCATGGCCAGAACGAACGGCACGATCCCCTTGATCACCTGGGACAGGGTTGTGTCCCCTATTCGGGCGGCCACGAAGAGGTTGATGCCCAGTGGCGGCGTGATGAAGCCGATCGCCAGGTTCACAACCATGATGATGCCGAAGTGGACCGGATCGATGCCAAGCGATGTCGCCACCGGATAGAGGATCGGCGCGAGCACCAGAATGGCCGGTGTCGTGTCCATCACGCAGCCCACGAGCAGCAGCAGGGCGTTGATGATGATCAGCACGACGATCGGGTTGTCGGAGATCGTCAGCATGCCGTCGGCGATGGCGCCGGGGATCTGCTCGATGGTCAGGATGCGCGCGAAGGTCGAGGCGCAGCCCAGAATGACCATCACGGTGCCGATGGTGACGCAGGAGCCTGAAATCACACTGAAGATCTCTTTGGGCTTCAGATCGCCATAGATGAACACGCCGCAGATGAAGGCATAGACCGCGGCAACGGCCGCAGCCTCCGTCGGGGTGAAGACACCCGCATAGATGCCGCCCAGAATGATGAAGGGATTGAGCAGCGCCCACTTGGCGTCCCAGGTCACCTTCATCGCCCGAGTCCCGTTGAACGGCGTCGGGTCCCCCGACCACCCCATCTTCTTGGAGTAGAAGTAGACATAGACGATCAGCACGAGGCCGATCAGGATGCCGGGGCCTGCACCGGCCAGGAAGAGGCTGGAAATCGATGTGCCGGTGGAAACGCCGTAAAGCACCATCGGGATCGATGGCGGGATGATGACACCGATGCTGCCTGCTGTGGCGAGCAAGGCGAGAACGAAGGATTTGGAATAACCGGCCCTGAGCATGGAGGGGACAACCATGGATCCTACGGCGGCAACCGTGGCCGGGCCCGAGCCGGAAACGGCGGCGAAGAACATGCACACCACGACCGTCACGATGGCGAGGCCGCCGGTGACACGCCCGAAGAACGCTTGCGCCACATCCAGGATGCGGCGAGAGACGCCGCCTGCGCCCATCAGGTCACCGGCGAGAATGAACAGCGGGATCGCCATGATCGGGAAGCTGTCGGTGGCGGAGACGAGGGTCTGCGAAATGTAGAGGCCGGAAACCGTGCCGAAGGTCATGATCGTCAGCATGCAGGCCATGCCGATGGCAATGCCGACGGGCACGTTGAAGATCAGGAAGCCCGCGAGGCTTCCGAAAAGGATGGCAGCCGTCATACCTCGACCTCCTCTTCGGTGCTTTTGTTAAGCGTGGTGACCCGATACCAGATGACCTGCGTCTGGCGCAGGGCTGTCAAGGCAAAGCCGACCATCGGAGCGGAGTAGACGGCCCACATCGGCAGGGCCATTGCCGGCGAGGTCTGACCAAGCATCAATTGGCGCAGGACGACCTGGCGCGACGTCCAGATCACATAGAGGGCGAAGACAAGGAACAGGATGTCGCCGATAATAACGACGTATTTGCGAAGAGGGACTGGAAACAGACTTAATGCGGCGTCGAGCTTGATGTGTCGCATCCGGTGTGCGCCATGACTGATACTGAGATAAATCAGCCAGATAAACATGTAGCGGGCGACTTCTTCCGACCAATAAAGCGATGCGCCAATCACATAGCGCATGAATACCTGGATCGCGAGAATGACAGTCATCGCCGATACAAGGGCGACAGAAAGTGTTATTTCGAGATTATTGTCTAACCAGCGCAGTAGCTTCATCTAGCTTGGTCCTTCCATGCGCAGTATCAGGCAAATAGAAATGTAGAAAAGCGCCGCCCACTTTAGTGGGCGGCGCAGCAGGATCGCGAAAAATCAGTTCTCAAGAGCCTGGTCGAGATATTCGGGATTATCCATCTTCGACTTCACGAGGTCGTAGATCTCGGCGTCCATGACCTTCTTCTGCCAGGCAGCCTTCTGTTCCGGGGTCGGCTTGACCACGGTCACACCTTCACCGGCGAAGGAGGCGAGGATTTCCCCTTCCAGTTCCTGAGACCGCTCACGCTGGAACTTCGTCGCCTTGACCATGGCGTCCTCAATCGCCGCCTTTTCCTTGTCGGAGAGGCTGTTGTAGCGGTCGAGGTTCATGAACACGATGTACGGGGTGTAGACGTGCTGCGTCAGGGAGACGTGGTTCTGGACTTCCTGGAAACCGTTGCCGGCGATGATGCCGAGCGGGTTTTCCTGGGCGTCGACCGTGCCCTGCTGCAGAGCCGTGAACAGCTCGGTGAAGGCCATCGGGGTCGGGTTCGCACCGAAGGCACGCCATGCGGCCAGATGGACTTCGTTTTCCATCGTGCGCACTTTCATGCCTGCCACATCTTCAGGCAGAGCAACGGGCTTGTCGTTGTCGGTGAAGTTGCGGAAGCCGTTTTCCCAGAAGCCGAGGCCCTTGAGGCCCTTCTTCTCGAGCGTGGCGAGAATGTTCTGGCCGACTTCGCCATCGAGCGTGGCGTAGGTCTCGTCGGCGCTCAGGAACAGGAAGGGAGCGTCGAAGAGGTAAAGGTCGGGGAACAGCGAGGCAAGCGGGCTTGTGGAGGAAACGCCGATGTCGATGTCGCCGAAGATGGTGCTTTCAGCGGCCACGCGGTCATCGCCGAGCTGGTTGTCCTGGAACAGCTGGATCTTCAGGCTGCCATCA
This sequence comes from Breoghania sp., assembly GCF_963674635.1. NCBI lineage: Bacteria > Pseudomonadati > Pseudomonadota > Alphaproteobacteria > Hyphomicrobiales > Stappiaceae > Breoghania > Breoghania sp. Next base: position 2,772,468 of record NZ_OY771475.1, on the reverse strand, counting down.
GTGGCTTCTTCGACCATCTTCTTGAATTCCACGGCGGCTTCCTTGGCCGACGTGGAGGTCACACCTGCAAAGCGCAGGTCCGCGGCGTGGGAGAGCGCCGGGGCAAGCGTCATGACTGCGATGGCGGAGGCCATGCAGATTTTCTTCAGACAGGACATTCATATTCCTCCGTAAGCTTGATTCCGAGACCGTGGTCTCAGAGCTTGTTGACCGGCCAATTGACCGGCTGGTTTTGTGCGAAACGCACAGCCTCTTCCGCAACCTTGCGTTTGAGTTCGTTGGCCGAATCCTCGGAATACCAGGCCATGTGCGGGGTGATGAGACAGGTCTCGATGCCCCGCAGCGGGCTGCCATCCTCAAGCGGCTCGTTTCCGGTTGTGTCGATGCCCGCGCCCGCGATCTGACCGGCCTTGAGCGCCGCGGCCAGATCCGCCTCGTTGACGATGCCGCCGCGCGAGGTGTTCACGATCACGGCCGTGTCCTTCATGGAGGCCATGACGTCGGCATTGATCATGTTGCGGGTTTCATCGGTGAGCGGGCAGAAGACGGCGACGATATCGGCTTCCTTGAAGATCCGGTCGGTGTCGGCGCTCTCGATGTAGTCGGTGCCATCGGCTGCGTTGGGCTTGTAGAACTTGTCGTAGCCCAGAACCTTGAGGTCGATGGCGTTCATCTTGCGCGCATAGACCTGGCCAATGCGGCCAAGGCCGATCACGCCGACGGTCAGTTCCCGCAGACGCCTGATGGGGACGGCTTCGATGTAGTCCCAGCGACCCGCCTGGCAGGAATTGTTCATCGGAACGATCTTGCGCAGCAGTGTCAGGGAGAGCGCGAGCGCGTGGTCGGCGACCTCGTTCATGCCGTAATCCGGCACGTTGCAAACCTGTACGCCAGCCTTGGTGGCGGCTTCCAGATCCACGTTGTTGTAGCCCACGCCGTAGCGGATGATCTGCTTGAGGTTCGGCAGGGCCTCGAACACGCGCGCGGTAAACGGCGCGTACTGGTTCAGCACGATTTCCGCCTCGCCGAGCTGGTCGATCACCTCGTCTTCGGTGAGGCAGTTATAGAGCGGGGCGGACAATCCGGCGGCCGCGAGGATCTCGTCCTCGATCGCGTGGGAGGAGTGGTTGAGATCGGAGTAGACGACTTTCATTTCAGTTCCTTTCACCGGCGGGCGAAATCAGCGGCCCATGTAGCCGCCATCCACCGGCAGGGTGACGCCGTGGACGTATTCTGCTGCGTCAGAGGCGAGAAAGAGCAGCGGGCCGATCATGTCCGGCCCCGTGCCCCAGCGCTTGGCGGGAATGCGGGCGGTGATCTCCGCGTTGCGACCTTCATCGGCCAGCAGCGCGGTGTTCATGTCGGTGGCCATGTAGCCCGGCGCTATGGCGTTGACGTTAATGCCGCGGCTCGCCCACTCGTTGGAGAGCGCCTTGGTCAGCTGCATGACCCCGCCCTTGCTGGCCGCATAGGCCGGCACGGTGAAGCCGCCGAAGAACGACAGCAGGGACGCGATGTTGATGATCTTGCCCTTGCCCTGCTTCAGCATCACGCGCCCGGCCATCTGGCATAAGTCGAAGACGGCGGTGAGGTTGACGTCGATCACCTCCTGCCAGTCCTCGATGGGGAAGTCCTCGCACTTGTGACGGCGCTGGATGCCGGCTGCGGTGACCAGAATGTCGAGCTGGCCGGCGAGCATGTCGAGCGCCTTGGCGAAGCCATCGCGGCGTGCGTCCTGGTTGCCCAAGTCCAACGCAAGGCCGTGGCAGGTGCCGTTGGCGGATATTTCCTTTGCGACCTCATGGACCTTTTCGGAGCTGCCGATGATGACGACTTCAACGCCCGCGCTTACGAGGCCTTCGGCCATGGACTTTCCCAGGCCGCGTGTGCCGCCGGTGACGATGGCCTTGCGGCCGGAAAGATCGAAAAGGCTCATGCTTGGCAATCCACCAGAATCTTGACTGTGGTCAGGGAAGGATCGGCGATCATGTCGAAGACCTTGTCGGCGCCCGACAGCGGCACTTCCTGCGTGATCACCTTCTCAAGGTCCGGAACCATCTGCTGCGCCAGCTCCAGGGCCGCGCCGAATTCGGCCATCGTGTAGACGCGCGAGCCGATGATCGTCAGCTCCTTGAAATTGACGTCGATGAGGGAAACCGCATGCGGCTCCTTGTGGGTGGCGGTCATGCAGATAATGCCCTGCACACGCACCAGCTTGGTCATGTCGATCGCCGAGCTCGCCACGCCGGAGCACTCGAACACTGCGTCGACGCCGTCGCCATTGGTCTCGGCCTTCACGTGTTCGATCAGGTCCTGTTTGCGCACGTCCACCGCATCGAAGCCCATCTCGCGGCACAGGTTCAGCCGACCCTCATCCACGTCGGAAATGATGATCTTGGAGGCGCCCGCATTCTTCAGGACGATCGCGGTCAGGATGCCGATCGGGCCAGCGCCCATGACAACGGCCGACTGGGTGAGCGCGAATTGCGCCTGGTGCAGCGTGCGCACGACGACTGCAAGCGGTTCCACCAGGGCGGCGATACGGTCGGACAGGGTGTCCGGCACCTTGAACAACACGTTTTCGTCCACCCACAGCGTCTCCGCCATGCCGCCATCGCAGTCGATGCCGATCAGGCGCAGGCTCGCGCACACATGCGGCTGGCCGTTGCGGCAGGGGTGACAGTGGCCGCAGCTCAGCAAGGGATAGGCGACGGCCCGGTCGCCGAACGCGAAGCGCGAGCCCTCCGGGGCTTCCTCCACCGTGCCGACAAATTCATGCCCGAGCACCAGCGGTGCGGTCGCCCGCGGGTGTTTACCTGAAAAAATTCCGATGTCAGTCCCGCACACACCACAATAGTGAAGGCGAAGTCGAACCGCTCCCGCGCGCCCTTCGGGCGTTTCCACATCTTGAACTTCCACGCTTTTCGGGCCGGTATAAACAAGTGCTTTCATTGATTTTCGCCTTCTGACAGTGCGGAGCTGTCTAAAGTTCGCCATATCGACTTGCGGGGACCGCGAAGATCGGGAGGAAAGTCGCGGGTCGAAGCATGTTCGCGGTAGTTGCGGGGGAGACTTCAAGTGGAGGCGCGCTGTCTTTCAGCGCCTTGAAGCCTCACGAGAGAGGCAGGGGCGAACTCCGTAGGTTGATGTGTTCAGACCTGTAGTCGATTCTCTTGAGATGTGTCACACCTCAGGTTCGCGCAAAGATTGTATCCAAAAGAATCCTGCTTTGGCCAGAAGCCTTTGAGATCCATTCGCTCGCGAAGCCAATTATGATTCCGATTTACACAACGCCGACATTGCACTTGCCATCGGCGACCGGGCTATGGGACGGCGCAAAAGGTCGCAGCGTGGCGCATCTGCCCATGTCACAGAGTTCGGGGGCGGGTGCAGGATCTCGTTTTGCATTTGAGAGTCCACAAGGCATCAGTGGGTTAGGCGGATTGGGGGTGAATGCTGCAAACGCAGGAGGCAGTGCTCTTTTTTTGGGCTTCGAGATCATGTTGCGGGAGAATCGACCGATGGCCTTGTCTGTCATGGGGTTGGAGCGGTCGAGAATGGGCTGGCTCGGGATGCTAAACATGTTGTGGATTAAATCTCGGGCAGGATATCGGTTGCAGCGCTTGTGGGTTTTGCGGGCTGCATGTCACGCCCTTGCGGGGTGCCCGCTCAAGCTGTGTCGAAATGCGAGATTTATGTACCGCAACGGAGGGCCTATAGGCATGGAGACCCGTCCGATTTCGGACGGCGGATGATTACTATGGTTGTCTTGTGTGCACGGAAGATAAACGGCGCGTTACAAGACTTCGCAATGAGACAGGCCTGCAAACGAAAGACAGGCCGATACACACGGGCCTGGAAAAGGGTCCACATATAAGGCCGTACGCCCCATGCCGAACTCCCATCTCACCCAGCTCTTGATAGATGCGCGGCAGAGCAATCGCCCGCTCGACAGGGAAAGCCCTTTCCAGATTCCCGTAACCGCGGACGAGGCGGATGCTGTCCAGGTCGCCGTGATCCGGCATTTTGGTCCCATCGCGGGCTACAAGGTCTTTCAGGTGGAAGACAGAGAAGGCTGTTGGGGGGCGATCCCGGCACCGCGCGTGATGGACGCCACGAGCGAGCCGGTCAATGTGGGGGTGCCAATGAAAGTGGAGGCGGAAATCGCCTTCCGCTTCAAGGAAGACCTGCCCGCCCGCGGCAACGGGAACGCCTACACGGCCGAAGAGGTTTGGGCCGCCGTCGGCGAGGCTTTCGCAGCTTTCGAGCTTCTGGATAACCGGTACCCTTTCCTGAGCGCCCCCGATCCCTTGTTCGTGCGGGCCGATTCCATGGGCAATTACGGTCTGGTCTGTGGCATGGGCGTGAGCGACTGGCGCGAACGGGTGAAGGCGGATGTTGGCGTGAAACTGGAAATCGCCGGACGTAGGGTCGTTGACCAGCACGGTGGCCATCCCGCGGGCGATCCGGCTCACCCCCTGACATGGCTTGCCAACGCACTTGCCGGAACCGACCACCCGATCAAGGCCGGCGACGTGGTGACGACCGGAGCCTTTGGCGGCGGCCATACGGTCCGGCCTGGCGAGCGCGCGGTGGCCGAGATCGAGGGCTTCGCGGCAATCGAGTTCACCTGCGGCGCAGCCTGAACGTCGCTGATACCTTGTTTCAAGGCGCGCAAGCAGGGAATTATCCGTAAAAATGACGGGGTTGGCAGTGCTGGCGAGACAGCGGAAAAGACCTTCCATCCCTCTGTCATGCGAGGCGCGCCGTCTGCGCCCGGTGATCGAGATCGAACGAGAGAGACTGTAGATGGCATTTGACATCCTCTGCCTCGGCGAACCCATGCTGGAGTTCAATCAGCAGCCCGACGGCAACTATCTCCCCGGCCATGGCGGAGATACCCAGAACACCGCTTGCGCCGCCGCGCGGCAGGGCGCTTCGGTCGGCTATTTCACGATTCTGGGCGCCGATACCTTCGGCAACAGCTTCATGGACCTGTGGCGCTCGGAAGGCGTGGACTGTTCGCACGTGAAGCAGGTGACGACCGCGCCGACCGCTGTCTATTTCGTCACCCACGGCCCCGACGGACATGAATTCAGCTATTTCCGGGCGGGCTCCGCGGCCAGCAAGATGCGGCCGGAGGATCTGCCGGTGGAGGCGGTGAGGAGCGCGAAGATCCTGCATGTCTCCGGCATCTCGCAGGCGATCTCGCCATCCGCCGCCGATACGGTTTTCGAGGCGATTGACCTGGCAAGGGCTGCGGGCCGAACCGTCTCCTACGACACCAACCTGCGCCTGAAGCTCTGGCCGTTGTCGCGTGCCCGTGCGGTGACGCATGAAGCCATGAAGCGTTGCGACATCGCGCTGCCGGGCCTGGATGATGCGATCCACCTGACGGGGCTGTCGGAGCCGGATGCAATCGTCGATTTCTATCTGAACCTGGGAGCCAAGATCGTCGCGCTGACACTGGGGGCCAAGGGTACGCTGGTGGGCACTGAAAGCGAGCGTCAGCTCATCGGTGGGCGCAAGGTGACCCCGGTCGACGCGACGGCTGCGGGGGACACGTTCGACGGCTCCTTCCTGGCCCGCATAGCGGCGGGCGACACGCCCTTTGAGGCCGCGCGCTACGCCAATGCGGCGGCGGCTCTTTCCACACAGGGCTACGGTGCCGTGGCCCCCATGCCCCGAAAAGCCGAGGTTGAAGCCTTCCTGGCCACCGGCTGATCTCTGGATTGGTGCCAACACCAGAAAACGCCGGTGCCCAGTCAGGCCCCGGCGTTTTTCGTTTTCGGGGTATCCGGTGGATCTATGCGCGGTAGCGCTTCGCCATTTCCACGATGCGATCCACGGCGGCGCAGGCAGCAACATGGTCCTGCGAATAGTTGAGGCGGATGCTCTCAAGCGTATGCGGGCTGAACTCGCTGCCCGGCGTGACAATGACATCGGCCTGCCGGTTTAACAGGCGCACGAAATCGAGGGGCGAGATGGTGAGTTCCGGCATGCGGGCAAAGAGATAACTGCCCGCCTGCGGCCTGCGCACGGCAATGCCGTCCGCCGCGCGGAAACGGGATAGCAGCGCGTCGCGAAGGTTCTGATGCAGCCGGATGCGTTCCTCCATCCAGCCTTCCGGCTCTGCGAACCAGGTCCCGAAGACGGCCTGGTTGTACCCGGCTGCGCGCAGCGAAACGATCGCCTGAAGCCGTTCCATCCGCTCGATGATCGCGGCCGAACCGAAGGCGACGCCGAGGCGATAGCCGGAAAGCGATTCCGTCTTGGAAGGCCCCATGATCGTGATCACGTTTTCCGTGCCCGCAATCGCGCGCAGATGCGTATAGGGGCCGCAATCGCTGTATTTGAGGCGTGAATAGAGCTGGTCGGCAATGACGGTTGCCCCGTATCTGGCGGCAAGTTCGGCAATGGCGCGGATCTCATCCGGCGAATAGACTGCGCCCGTCGGATTGCTTGGATTTGAGAACAGGAAGGTCTTTGCGCCCGCCTTGAAGGCATCCTCCAGTTCGTCGAGATCAAGCCCGGCCCTGTCGTTCGGCCCGAGATAGTCGAGCTGCACCGGGCAGATCTCACCATCAAAGAACTGTACCAGCTTGCGGTTGGCGAAATAGTCCGGCTGCACGATGGCAACCTTGTCGCCGGAGGTTACCGTGGCTGCCACCGCAAGGAACAGCGCGCCCTGCGTGCCTGGTGTCAGGATGATCTCGCTTTCCGCGTTCAAGGGCGCGCCGGTGAATTTCGCCAGCCTTTCCGCCAGCATCTCGCGCAAGGTCTGTCGCCCGCGATATTCGGTATAGGCCTGCGCGCCGCCTTCCGCGACGCCCGCACTGAAGGCTTCGAAGGCCCCCGGCGTGGGCCGAAACGCATCGACGTCGCCGTGGGAGAAATCGACCCTGCGCCCGGCGAGCTTGTCGCCAATCATCAGGTCTTCGAGATTGCTCTGTCTGAGGCGGCTCTCCTGACCGGGCGCGTTGTCGGTTTTCAACGTGTCGAATTTTTCGGTGATCGAAGACATGGCCTGCCTTGCCTTGAAAAGGGGAATATGAGGAGACGCAGTGCTGTGGCGCAAGCTCAGGCCACGACGATGCCGCTTCCGCCGAGGAGCCGGTCAATCGAGCCAAGGGCCGATTGAGGCGTGTAGGCACCCGTGATGCCGCCGAGTGAGCGCGAAGAGACGCGGATATCCCATTCGAGCCCTTGGCCCTTCACTTCCACATGGTGCTGCATGGTCTTGAGGCCGGGAACCGCCACCACGCGGCTGACGGTCCGGTCAAAGCCGAGGCCCGCGAGCGCGATGGCCGCATGAACATTGACGTTTCTCGGAAATCGCGCGCAGACCTCCCGCGCAGGGCCTTCGAAAAGGATCCCGCTTGCGTCTTCCCCGATGCCGAGGCTTGGGCCGCTCTTGCTGGTGGTGACGGTGACGTTTTCCAGGAGCGCCCTGCCGTCTGCGATCCCGTCGAGCGCCAGTATGGCCCCGTGCGGAACATAGAAGGCATGACCACTCGCGGCACAGGCGTGGCGCACCGCCTGTTCGATTGCCGGATCGGCGAGAGCCGTACAGCTGAAGCCGCAGACATCGGCTCCTTCCAGAAATCGCGGGGCAAGATCCGCCAGCACCCCAGGCACGGCCGCCTCGATAACGAGATCGACCGGCGTTGCAAGCGCCTCTTCCGCATCGGTGGTGACGACGCCTGCGGGAAGATCGGGCCGGGTGGTGCTGTCAGCACTCGAGACGAGTACGAAGGCAAGCTCCAGCTCGGTCGCGCGAAGAATATGCTCAATGATCTCCGTGCCGATCGTTCCCGATCCGATCACGCCGATTTTGCTGTAGCGCGCCACGCGGTCCACTCCTGAAACGTGGTGTTTCTTGCTGGAGATCCGGAAGAACGGTCGGTCCCGCCCGCCCGGATCAGGCGTGCGTCACCGACCAGTTTAGCGGCTTGTCGGCCCGGAAAACCACAACATTGCCGCCGGTTCCGGCACCGACGCACGCGAAGATCGACGGGTCCGGTGCGGTGCGCGTCAGCGTGATGCGGTCCTCATTGACCGGCAGGCGGTAGAAGGCCGGCCCGTTGAGGGAGGTGAAGGCCTCCAGCTTGTCGAGGGCGCCTTCCTCGTCGAAGACCTGCGCCAGATAAGGCAGCGTCACCGGCGCGTTGAAGATGCCCGCGCAACCGCAGGCGCTTTCCTTGGCGTTGACCGGATGCGGCGCGGAATCGGTGCCAAGGAAGAACTTCGGATTTCCCGACGTCGCCGCCTTGCGCAGAGCCTGACGATGATTTTCGCGCTTGGCGATGGGCAGGCAATAGAAATGGGGCCGGATCCCACCGCGGAAAATGTCCGTTCGGTTGATGATCAGGTGCTGCGGGGTGATCGTTGCGGCCAGGTTCTCATTGGCCTCACTCACGTAAGACGCCCCATCCTGCGTGGTGATGTGCTCCATGACGACACGGAGGCCCGGAAAGTCGCGACGCAGCGGCTCCAGAACGCGTTCGATGAAGACGGCTTCGCGGTCGAAGATGTCGACGTCCGGGTCGTTCACTTCGCCGTGGACGAGCAGCGGCACCGAGGCCTCCTGCATTGCTTCGAGCACCTTGGTGATGCGCGTGAAGTCCTTCACGCCCGCATCGGAATTGGTTGTCGCACCGGCCGGATAGAGCTTCAGCGCGGTGAGTACCCCCGTTTCCGCGCCCTTGGTGATTTCAGCCGGGTCGGTCGTCTCTGTCAGATACAGCGTCATGAGAGGCTTGAAGGCGCTGCCCTCTGGAAGGGCTGCCTCGATGCGCGAGCGATAGGCACGCATGTCGTCAAGTGTGCGAACCGGCGGCACCAGGTTCGGCATGATGATCGCGCGGGCGAAGAGACCGGCGCTGATCGGCAGGACCGCCTTCAGCATGTCCCCGTCGCGCAGGTGCAGGTGCCAGTCGTCTGGACGGATGATCTCGATCTGATCGCTCATGTCGGTGCTTCCTTTGCCTCGTGCCTTCCGGCCGGGTCGGTCGCGCCATCCTGTCCATCTGTCTGTCGCGTGACGCCGGGGATAGCGCGGTTTGAGCAAACCCGGTGGCCCATGTCCAGAGAATATGCGTCGCGGCCGGACGCGCGGCGAGAACGCGCCTCGCCGCCCTATCTTCCATCACGCGGCGCCTGGCCTGAAAATGGCGCGCACGGGCCGTGCGGCTTCTTTGGCAAAAGGAGCGTGCGCTGCCCCCGTCGATCAGGTCGTGACCGGGATTTTGTGCGCAGCACTACCATGTGCGGGTGATGCTGCAGTGCACAAGATTTGCTTTGTGGAAGCTCCGCTCCGGGGCTTCTAGTCCTTCAACCACTGTTCCACAGCGTCCTCGCGCGGCAGGCCACCGGCATGGACGAGCTTGCCGTCAATGGCGAGGCCTGGCGTGGACATGACGCCCGCCATGGCGATGGATTTCGCATCGCTTACCTTTTCAAGTTCGATCTCGATATCCAGTTTTGCGGCGGCGTCCTTCACCATGGTTGCCACCGTCTCGCAACGCTTGCAGCCAGGACCGTAGACTTTGACCATTTTCATCGAAGGATCCTTTCCAGGTCAGAAAATCAGATTGAACAGAAAGCCGACGGCGAGGATGCCGCTGCCCACCACACCGATGAAGACGGCGATGAGGCGGAGCGTCAGAACCTGCCGAAGGATGATCATTTCCGGCAAGGATAGCGCGATGACGCTCATCATGAAGGCGAGCACGGTGCCCAGCGCCGCGCCCTTGCCCAGAAGTGCCTCGACAATGGGAACGACACCGGCGGCATTGGTGTACATCGGAATGCCGAGGACGACTGCGGCAGGCACAGACCACCATGCGTCCGCGCCCATGATGGAGGCCATCAGATCCTCTGGCACATAGCCGTGGATCAACGCGCCCATGGCAATGCCGAGGATGATCCACATCCACACCTTGCCGACGATTTCGCGGACCGCCTCAACGCCGAGGCGATAGCGGTCGACTATGGTGAGGTTCTCGCCGTCGCCGACCACCGGGGCGTTCGCGCCGGAATGGATGTCGCGCACCCAGTCCTGCAACCAGCCTTCAAGGCGCAGCTTGCCGATGACGAGACCGGCAAGAATGGCGATGGTGAGCCCGAAGCCCAGATAGGTCGCCGCCACCTTCCACCCGACGAGCCCGAAAAGAAGGACGAGCGCCACCTCGTTGACCATCGGCGCGGCAATGAGGAAGGAGAAGGTCACGCCCAGCGGAACACCTGCGGAAATGAAACCAATGAAGAGCGGTACGGCCGAGCAGGAGCAGAACGGCGTCAGGATGCCTAGTCCCGCCGACATCACGTTGCCCACGCCTTCGCGCCTGCCGGAAAGCAGCGCGCGGGTCTTTTCCGGTGAGAAGTAGCTGCGCACGACGCCCATGGCGAAAACGATGAGCGTCAAGAGCATCATCACTTTCGGCGTGTCGTAGAAGAAGAAGGCAATCGCCTCGCCGGTGTGGCCATGGCGCTCCACTGGGAAAAGGCCGGTGATCCAGTCGGAGACGGGGATGAGCTGACGGTAAACCAGCCACCACGCCGCGATGAAAAGGACCACGCCCAGATGCCAGTGCCAGTCGGGATGGGAAACGCGACGCGCAGATGTGCCGGTCCCGGTGCTCATGCTGCGTTCCTTTTCTGGTTCTCAGCCGCATTTCTGGCAGCCGAAAGAACAGCATCTACGATCTGGCGTATATCGGCGGGTAGGTCGGGGTTCATGCGGTAGCGCACCCATTGCGCATCGCGCCGGTCGATCACGAGGCCCGCGTCCTTGAGTGCCTTCATGTGCCGCGACATCCGTGATTGGCTCGTTTCAAGGCGCGCCATCAGTTCACACACACAGTGTTCGCCGTCATCGCAAACAACTTGCATCGCGCCCAGTCGCGTCGGCTCCGCCATGGCCGCCAGGATCTTTGGGATATCCATGCTTGCTCTCTCTGAAATGCGCATATGCGCCTAGGCGCATTTAAATGTGCAAGGCTTCGGTGGTCTTTGTCAACCCGCGAGGGTTGGGGGCGTGTTGTCGAATGGCGGGGGCGTTGTTTTCGGAGTCGGCTCGGTCGAGGGCTCGGGCTCGGGCTCGGGCTCGGGCGCGGAGCCGAAGCCTGGAGACGGGGGCTGGTGCGCATGCAGAGTCCGTGGCTGGAGACAGGGCGGGAGGTGCGTGGGGGGCATCCTTCGAGACGCCTGCTTGCGCAGGCCCCTCAGGATGACGTTGTGCGTGATGAGGGCTTCTTTCGATCTGCCAACACCCACAACGTCATCCTGAGGAGGGCCGTCAGGACCGTCTCGAAGGATCGGCCCCTTGCGCCCCATGCCCACGCGCCCCAACCCGGTTCAGGCTGGGGCGGCCTTGCGCCTCACGAAGTCTCGCTGAGCAGGGGGGCAGCCGGTTTCGCGTCTGGGGTTGCCCGTGGCCGGTTTGCACGCTGGCCTGCCCAAACAGATGCCAGCACGATCACCGCTCCGAGAAGCTGCGCGGGTTCGAGCGACTGGCCCAGCCATAGCCAGCCCAGGGTGACGGCGGTTACAGGGCTCATCATGCCAAGCATGGAGACCGCGCCGGGTTCGATGCGCGCGATGCCGCGAAACCAGATCGCATAGGTCGCCGCCGCCCCGATGAGGCCGAGCCAGATCAGACCTGCAAGGTTGAGCGCGGACAGTTGCGGCAGGGGCGGTTCCATCAGAAGCGCGAGCGGCAGCAGGAGGAGGCCACCGGCCGTCAGTTGCCAGGCTGTGAAGCTGAGAGCGGGAACCGGCGGCTGCCATCTTCGCGAGAGAACCGTTCCCGCCGCCATGGAGGCCGCCCCGCCGATCCCGGCTGCTATGCCGATCGGATCGAGCTTTGCCTCCGGGCCCAGAACCAGCAACCCGACGCCGAGGACACCGGCAAGAGCTGCGATGACCGCGCCGGTTCGAATTGGCGTTCCCAGCCAGCCCCGCGCCATGATGATCACCATGATCGCCTGGAAGGATCCGAGCGTCGCCGCGACGCCGCCGGGAAGCCGATAGGCGGCGATGAACAGGCACACCCAGAACAGCGAGAAGTTGAGCGCTCCGAGCGCGAAGACCCGGCCAAGCCAGGCACGTGGCGGCAGGCATCGCGTGACGGCAATGAGCAAAAGCCCTGCTGGCAGTGCGCGCAGGACGGAAAGCGTGATGGGATAGCCCTGAGGCAGGGCCTCGGTGGTGACCAGATAGGTGCTGCCCCAGATCGCGGGCGCGAGGCCGGTCAGAAGGATGTCGGTTGAACGAGACATGGGATCCTGCCTGTCTGGATTACTGATAATTGCGGAAACGCGGGGAGGGATCGCCCGGCAGACAGGGCAGGCCGATGTCCCGTCTCAGGTCGCAGGAGAGATCGAGCGGCCGGCGCTTTGAGTGCCATCGTATTGGTATCAGGTTCCTTTCCCGGAACCAGTCTTGCAACCACCGAAAGGCCTTTTCGCATGGCCTGATGCGCATCGTCGTTTTCCTTCAGTTTGGATGGCGTCAAGCGACAAGGCGCTGCGCTGCGCGGATCTGCGCCCTGAGATCGTCGATCGGCCCGTTGACGAGCCGCATTCCGGTCTCGCGGATGATCACGGTCGGGACCGCCTGCACCTGATGGCGGCGGGCATAGTGCCGGTCGGCTTCCACGGCTGCCGCCGTCGCCGGATCGTCGAATGCGGCGTTGAACCCGGCCGCATCAAAACCGAGCGCATGGGCGACCTCCCGGATGACCTTAGGATCGGCGATATTCTGCGCATGGGTGAGGTGGGCGCGCTGAAGCTGGTCGAACATCGCCCAATGGGCGTCTTGTCCGGCAAGCCGTTCTGCGGCCTTGCAGGCGAGCGCGGCGATGTAGCCGTGCGGATAGTCGAAATCGGCTCGCGCCATCGCGTCGATGTCGATCAGCTCGGGCCGGTCGCTGGCTTCGCGGCAAACCGACCAGTGCCCGAGGATCGTCTTGCGCGCCGCCTCAGGGCTGCCCCAGCGCGTAGCCATTTCCGTGTGGCTTGCCTGAAGGACGAAGGTCCGGTGATGGATGTCGAGTGGCATCTCGCCCGCAAGAAGACGCAGACGCGAGGAGATGTTGAACGACCAGCAGCACACCACGTCGTGGAAGAAATCGATGCAAAGCGGTTCCATCACGCGGCCTCCTGACGGCTTTCGGTCCGCGAAAGACGAGCAGCGATTTCGGCCACATACGCACCCTGAAAACGTGCGCCGGCAAGATCCGTCTCGTTGGGGCGGCGTGCACCGTCCGAACCTGCAATGGTGCCCGCCCCATAAGGCGAGCCGCCGACGATGCCGTCCTCAGACTTCTGCCCCTCGAAAAGGTAGGGCATGCCGACGATCATCATGCCGAAATGCAGAAGCGGGATCTGGGTGGTGAGCAGCGTAGCCTCATGCCCGCCATGCTGGGAGCCGGTGGAGGCGAAGACGGCGGCGACCTTGCCGACCAGGGCATTGCGTGCCCACAGCCCGCCTGCCTGATCGAGGAAGGACTTCATCTGCCCGGCCATCATGCCGAACAAAGTCGGTGTGCCGATAATGATCGCATCGTAGTCTTCAAGATCGGCAGGGCTGGCCAGGGCCGTATCATCGGCAATGAAGCCCGCCTTCTCGCGAACCTCTTCCGGCACGGTTTCTGGGACGCGACGCAGATCGGCCTGCACACCCGCAACGCTGCGGGCCCCTTCGGCCTCCGCCTCCGCCATTTCGCGGATATGGCCGTAGCTTGAATAGTAGAGAACGAGAACGCGGGTCATTGGATCTCTCCGACAGAGTGTTTCGATGCCGGAAAGATCGCGGAAGGGGCTCTCGGGAATAACCCGGCCCCTGTCATATCATTCTTTACGCGAGTTGAAGAATGTCAGGGCCTCAGGCGCAGCCGCAGATGATCCAGAAAGGCGGATACCTTGGCATCCATGCCGAGCCGGGAGGCGGTGACGGCGTAGATTTGGCGCGGCGCCAACTCGTAGTCGGGCAATATGCGCACCAGCTCTCCGCGCGCCACTGCCTCGTCGGCGACGAAATCCGGCAGGGTGCCGATGCCGTGTCCCGCAATCAGGAGATCGCGCAGGATCAGGCTGTTTTCCACCCTCAGATGGGGATCGAGGTCTATTGTGCGGGCGTCTGCCTCGTTTTCTTCCATCGTGCGGTGAAGCGTCCAGGAGGTCAGGTGCGTCCCGAATGCGAAGCCAATGATGCGGTGGGCGGGGATCTCTTCCGGGGCCTTTGGTGTTCCAGCGCGCTCCAGATAGGCGCGTGAGGAAAAGATGCGCTGCCGGGCGATGCCGATCTTGCGTTGAACAAGGCCGGAATCCGGCATGTCGGGCCGAATGCGGATGGCAAGATCGAAGCCGCCCTCCACCATGTCGACGACGCGCTCGTCGAGCGACAAGGTAAACCTGAGGTCGGGATAGGTGGACAGGAACTCCGGCAGACAGGGGGTGATGACGGTCTGTGCGAAGGAGCTTGCGGAATTGACCCTGAGATGCCCCTGGACGGCTCCCGCCCCTTCGCGGATGCGGCTCTCGACGCCGTGCACGGCCTCCAGAACGGCATTTGCCTCCTCATAATAGAGATGCCCGGCATCGGTCAGCGACATGGACCGCGTCGTGCGTGCAATCAGCGTACAGCCGAGGCTTTCTTCAAGAAGCCGGATTTCGCGGCTGAGAAGTGCCGGGGAGACGCCGAGATCGTCCGCCGCACGCGCAAAGCTCCCCCGCTCCACGATCCGGCGAAAGGCGTGCATGACGGAAAGCTTGTCCATGGCGGGCTCGGAAATGGTTCTTAAGAAAAAAGGCGTGCGGCGGATGATGGGGAGGAGAAACGTGACGGTCAAGCCGACCGACCTCGCAGCTCCGGGACCGGCTTGAATGCCGAGGGGGCCGGCTTCCCCTTGAATGGAGACGGGGCCGGTCTCTTCTGAAGCCGGCCCCTTTTTGACATCGCGTCTATTGGCTGTCGCTTGCAGCCGGCCCAACTACGCTTCGGCGGGTTCCAGCGTTCTCTGCGCTGATTTTTGCGAGATATAGGCGCAAACGAGAAGCTGGCTCATGTGATAGACGAGCAGCGGCAGCACGATGGCGCCCAGTTCATTGGCCGCAAAGAGCGCGGTCGCAATGGGCATGCCTGAGGCGAGGCTTTTGGTGGAGCCGCAATAGAACAGCGACGCCCGGTCCGGGTAGTTCAGCCTGAAAAGATGTCCCGCCGCCGCGATCACACTCATGGTGACGGCGAGGAAAATCAGCATCACGACGATCAGGATCAGCAGACTGCTCACCGGGATGGCGTTCCAAAGGCCGGTAACCGTTGAGCGGGAGAAGGCGGCATAGATGATCAGCAGGATCGAGCCGCGATCCACCACCATCGTCAGGACCTTGTGCTTTTTCACGAAGCCGCCGACCCAGGGGCGCAGCACCTGACCGACGATGAAGGGCAGCAGGATCTGCGTGCCGATCTTGATCACGCTGTCGAGGCTCACGCCGCCATCGCCTTGATGCAGCAGAAAGGCCACCATGGCAGGCGTCAACGCCACGCCGATAAGGTTGGAAACGGAAGCCGCGCAGATGGCGGCGGCAACGTTGCCGCGCGCGATGGAGGTGAAGGCGATGGAGGACTGAACTGTGGAGGGCAGAACAGCCAGGAACATCAGTCCGAAGGTCAGTTTCTCGCCCAGCAGAGAGCCGAAGAGCCAGGCGAAAATGAACCCGAAGATCGGAAACATGATGTAGGTCGAGGCGAAAGTCAGGCCCTGGATGGGGATATTCGTGATCCCGGCCCGCACCGCGCTCGGGTCGAGCTTGGCGCCATAGAGAAAGAACAGCAGCGACACGGCCCAATAGGTCACGTGCTTCAAGACATCGGCGGCTATCCCGTCCGCCGGAAGCAGCACGCCGAGGCCGACGGTTACGAACAGCAACACCATGTAGGTGTCGATACCAATACGCCTTAACAAGCCCATACCGGCTTCATCCCTTCAGTTTCGAAACGCCAACGCCAGAGGCAGGAATGCGTCGTGCCATCCTGGCGTGGTCGTGGGCTTCGAGGTGAGCCCGACGCTCGCGTTCATACGGCAACCGGATCGATCAGGAAACACGACGCACGGGCTTTGCCCCCGTTGGAAAAGTCGGCTGCCGTTGGCAAGACTGACTTGCGTGTCCTGTCGGTCTGCCCGCCGGAGCGGGCAGACCTGTTGCATTCTTCTGATCGCACCTGTCGCAAGGTGCAAGGGCGAATGCCCGCTCAGAAGCCAGCGGCGTGACCGTCCTTGCGCGGATCGGACCCCGCCGCATATCCGCCGCCCGGCATGCGCTGGACGAGCTGCGCGCCACCGAAGCCAAAGGCGTTGTCCGGCGCTTCGACCTGAACCTTGTGACCGAGATCGGCAAGACCCTTGAGCACGTCGGGCGACATGGTCGGTTCACAGGCGACATCCAGCCCTTCGATCATCCGCCAGCGCGGTGCATCGGCGGCGGTCTGGACGCACTGATCCCACAGTTGGGTGCGCAGCAAGAGCTGCACATGGCCCTGCGCCTGGATCGGGCCCCCCATCATGCCGTAGGCCATGAGCGGTTCCCCGCCCTTCATTGCGAAGCCGGGGATGATTGTCTGGAACGGCTTCTTGCCGCCCGCCACGCAGTTCTGATGCGAGGTGTCGGTGGTGAAGCCGTAGCCGCGGTTCTGCATGGAGATGCCGGTGCCGGGGACGACAACGCCGGAGCCGAAGCCCATGTAGTTGGACTGAATGAAGCTCACCATCATGCCCGACGAATCGGCCACGCTCATCAGCACCGTGCCGCCGCGCTTCGGGGCGCCGGAGCCGAAATCCTGCGCCTTGGCCGGGTCGATCAACGCCGCACGGGCCTTCAGGTAATCCGGATCGAGCAGATCCTTCTCGCTCACCTCGGTCATGAAACGGCGGTCGGCGACATAGGCGTGCAGATCGCGGTAGGCGAGCTTGATCGCCTCGATCTGCAGATGCACAGCGGTCAGATCGTCCGGTCCGTAGTCGCGGATGGCGGTGTGCTGAAGGATGCCGAGCGTCATCAGCGCGGCGATGCCCTGGCCGTTGGGCGGGATCTCATGCAGCTCAACGTCGTCGAATTGCTGGCTGATCGTACCGCACCATTCCGGGGAGAAGCCTGCAAGGTCGGCGACGGTCATCGCACCGCCATTGGCCTTTGCGAAGGCCTCGATCTCTTCCGCGATCTCGCCGTCATAGAAGGCGCGGCCCTTGGTCTCCGCGATAGCGCGCAGGGTGCGCGCCGCGCCGGGATTGCGGAACCGCTCGCCCGCCTTGGGAGCCCGTCCTTCAGGCATGAAGGTCTCGGCAAAGCCGGGCTGACTGCCCAGCGTCGCCGCCCCCTTGGCCCAGAGCGCGCCGATGACCGGCGAGACGATGAACCCTTCTTCTGCGTAGCGGATCGCGGGGGCGAGCACCGTGGCAAGGCCAAGCTTGCCGAACCGTTCGGAAAGCTCCACCCAGGCAGCAACCGCGCCCGGCACGGTGACGGCGTCCCAGCCGTGCATCGGAATGCCATTTGCAAAGCGTTCCGGTGACCATGCGGCCGGAGCCGGGCCGGACGCGTTCAGGCCATGAAGCTGCTTGCCGTCCCACAGGATGCAGTATCCATCGGAACCCAGCCCGTTGCCGGTCGGCTCCACCACCGTCAGCGTGGCGGCGGTGGCGATCGCGGCGTCCACCGCATTGCCGCCCTGCTGCAGGATGGTCAGTCCGGCCTGCGTCGCCAGCGGCTGCGAGGTCGCGACGACATTGTCGGCGAGAACGGGCGAGCGCCGGGAGGGATAGAAGGGGTCATGACGTAGACGCATCGGACGAATCCTCAATGTAGTATTTTTGCTTTTTCAGATGACTGCGGATTGCCCATGCGACGGAGAGCACGGCTGCGGCAAGGAAGAGCAGGCTGATGGGACGTGTGACGAACAGCATGGGATCGGCATCGGTCATCAGCGCACGGCGCAGGTTGGTTTCGGCGATCGGGCCAAGGATCACGCCCAGCACCAGGGGCGCCAGCGAATAGCCCAGAGCGCGCAGCGTGTAACCCGCCACGCCAATGAAGCCGAGGAGATAGAGGTCGGTCACGCGATTGTTGAGCGCGAAGGAGCCAACCACGCAACAGATCATCACCACCGGCACGATGGCCCATTTCGGCAGGCCCGCGACCCGCAGGAACAGGCGCATGGAGACGATGGAGACAAGCAGCATCATCAGCGAGGCCACCGCCATGGCGATAAACATGCCATAGACGAGGTCGGCGTGATCCATCATCAGGCGCGGTCCGACGGAAATGCCGTGGACCATGAGGGACGCCATCAGGATCGCATCCACGGCGGAGCCGGGAATGCCGAGGCCAATCAGCGGGATCAGTCCGCCGCCGGCGGTCGCCGAATTGCCGGCTTCGGAGGCGACGACGCCATCGGCGATGCCCCGTCCGAACTCGTTCGGCGTCTTTGAGGCACGCTTGGCCTGATCATAGGCGACCAGGTTGGCGATGGATCCGCCTGCGCCCGGCAGCGCGCCGATCAGCACGCCGATGATCGAAGACCGCAGCAGGTTCCCCGGACGGCTCAGCACCTCCTTCATGACTTTCCAGGTCTGGAAATCGATGTTGCCTGCCACCAGCGATGTGCCGGTGCGCACACTCGGCGCATCCTCGACCTCGGAGGCAAGCTGCGAGATCGCGAAGATGCCGATGAGCACGACGAGGAAGGGCAGCCCGGCCTGAAGCGTTTCGATGCCGAAGTCGAACCGCGTACGGCCCATGATCGGATCGGTGCCGATGGTGGAGATGGCGAGGCCGATCAGGCCAGCCAGAAGGCCGCGAATGACCGAGGAGCCGACGAGGCTTGAGACGATCGTCAGGGCGAAGACGATCAGGGAGAAGTACTCCCATGGCCCCAGACGGACAGCGAAGATGGCCAGCGGCGGCGCAGCGAAGATCAGGACGACCGTGGAGATGATCGTGCCGAAAAACGAGGCCCAGACACCGAGAGACAGGGCCCGCCCCGCTTCACCGCGACGCGCCATGGGAAAGGCGTCGAAGGTGGTGGCGACGGAGGAGGGCGTTCCGGGAATGCCCAGAAGCGCGGCCGAGATCAGGCCGCCCGTGTACCCGCCCACATAGACCGACAGCATGACCGCGATGCCCTGAAGGGGCTCCATCGCAAAGGTCAGCGGCAGGGTCAGGACGATGGCCATGGTCACGGTGAAGCCGGGGATGGCCGCCGCAACGATACCGGCGACGGAGCCCGCCAGCATGTAGACGAGGGTGGTGAACGTGAAAATCTGGTTCAGGCCGACGAGGAAAGCGTCCATGTCAAAACACTCCCCTGGGCAGGAACACGGTGAAGACGTCCGCAAACAGCCAGTTCAGGCCGAAGGAAAAGACGAGCGCCACGACGATGCCGGCAATGATTGTGGAGGGCTTGCGGGGCATCAGGATCAGCTCGATCACCAGGATGAACAGGAAACTGGCAAGGGAGAAGCCCAGTGCCGGAATGGCAGCAAGACAGACGGAGAGAGCCGCAAGGCAGATGAAGACGAGATGCCGGCGGCGTGCCCAGTCGGCGCTCGTGGCGAAGAAGCGCCCATAGGCGTGGCGCGGGATTTTCCGCAGGGCATCGACGATGGCGATCACGGCGACGAGCGCCATGCCTGCGAAAACGATTTTCGGGAAGGCGCCAGCCCCGAGTCGCTCGAAGCGCGAGGTCGGGATGGCGGTGGCGGATACGAAAAGCCCCGCCGAGGCGCAAAGGAGGAGCACATAACTCAGAAGGCGGGCGATTTCGCCCGCCTCCTTAACCTGCTCCTTGCTGAAGGAGTGGTCGTTCACGGTGCAAGGACCTCGGAAAGCGACTTCACGGTCGCGTCAAGCTTCTCCAGGTAGGCGCGATAGGCTTCCTGGCCACGGAAATCGACCGAAGCACCGGCATTGTGGGTCTGCTCGATGTAATTCGGATCATGCGCAAGCTTCTCAAGGGCGGCTTCGAGCGTGTTGCGGGCCTCTTCCGGCGCACCCTTCGGCATGACGATGCCACGGGTCACGTTCAGCTCCAGATCCGTGCCGAGCTCGACAAAGGTCGGCACGTCCGGGGCTTCTTCCATGCGCTTGGAGGAGCCGACCGCGAGAAAGACAAGATCGCCGTTTTCCACGAACTGCTTGGAGGAGGAGATGTCGCCAATGGCTGCATCGAGGTTCCCGCCGACGAGGGCGCGGACGCGCTGGCCGGTGCCTTCGTACCCCACATAGGCGAACTTCAGGCCGAATGCCTGTTCGATCATCGCGGCATGCAGATGCGGCACACCGCCGAGCGTCACGCCCATGGTGATCTCGCCCGGATGCTCCTTGGCGTAGGCGACGAACTCTTCCATGTTGGAGTAGTGCTCAGAAGGATGCACGACGAGGAATTGCGGCGAGGCCGTCATCAGGGCAATGGGCTCGAAATCGTCCCAGGCGAGGTCGGTCAGGCCAACCTCGGTCGCCACGATGAGCCCCTCGTGAATCTGGCTGATCGTGTAGCCGTCATTGGCGCGGCGCGATGCTTCGCGCAGACCGACCGTCCCACCGACACCCGGCATGTTGATGATCGGCATGTCGACGCCGAGGAACGGCTTCACGTTGTTGGCGATGAGGCGCATCAGCGTGTCGGAACCGCCGCCCGGCGACCATGGCACGATGAATTCAACCGGACGCTCCGGATAGCTCTGCGCGCTGGCGGAGGAGGTGAGGGCCGGTGCGACGACCAGGGCAGCCGCAGTGAACAGGGCGGCAAGGCCCTTTCTGATTTTCATGGTTTTCGTTCCCTTTTTGTGGTCCCGGCTGATGGGGGCGTCGGGACTTCCGGTGAAGGGAAAATGATAACCCAAGAATTTTTCATGCAAACCGCATAATTATTGCGATTAAGTTTAGAATTATTTATCTTATGAGTATGGATACGCGACAGCTCGAAACCCTGCTTGCCATTGAACGATATGGCGGATTCGCCGCCGCAGCGCAGGCTGTGAACCTGACCGCCTCTGCTGTCAGTCAGCAGATTTCGGCTCTGGAGGCGGAACTCGGGGCGGAGCTGTTCGACCGCTCGCGCCGTCCGCCGGCTCTCACCGCCAAGGGGGCGGAGGTGGTGCGCTCGGCGCGCGCGATCCTCCAGATCTATACGGAAACCAAGGATTCCGTGCCTGGCGGACCGGTTCGTGGCACGCTTGCGCTCGGCACCCTGCGCACAGGCGGTGATTCCATCGTGCCGCGCACGGTCGCCCGCATGCGCGAGCTCTTTCCCGAACTGGCTTTCCGTCTTCGGATCGGCATGGCGGAGGAATTGTTGAGCGAGGTCGCCGCCGGCCAGCTCGATGCGGCGCTTGTCGCCGACCATGTGGCCGTGCCGCCGAGCTTGCGCTGGACGGAGGTTCTGCGCGAACCGTTGGTCGTGCTGACGCCGCCGGGGACGTCCGATCTTCTGTTGGAGGATCTGGTGCGTAACCTGCCCTACATTCGCTATCGTACGCAGGTGCCGCTAGCCCGGCAGATCGACACGGAAATCGCCCGCCTCGGCATGGAGCCCCGGCAATATGTCTCGGTGAACACCATGACCGCGGTGATCGGCTGCGTTCAGGCAGGACTGGGGTGGGCCGTCATCCCCTATCTGACCCTTCACGACCGGATCACCGCGTCCTTGACGTGGTTTCCCTTCGGCACACCGCCGATCCAACGCAGGCTGGGGGTCGTCCAGCGCCCGGGCAACAGCCGCACGGAAGTGATCGCGTCGCTGATCGATGCGATCGCCGAACTGGGCCGCCCACCCGACGACAACGACTGAGACATGACGGCGCTCCCCCGGGTGGAGGGAGCGCCTTCGTGATCAGAAATCCCAGTCTTCGTCTTCGGTTGCCACCGCCTTGCCGATGACATAGGACGAGCCGGAACCTGAGAAGAAGTCGTGGTTCTCGTCCGCATTGGGGGAGAGTGCCGACAGGATCGCCGGGTTGACCGCGCACACGGTTTCCGGAAACAGAGCCTCATAACCCAGGTTCATCAAGGCCTTGTTGGCATTGTAATGAAGGAACTGCTTGACGTCCTCGCTGAGCCCGATGCCGTCATAGAGGCTCTCGGTATATTTGCACTCGATTTCATAGAGATCGAACAGCAGCGAGAAGGCGAAGTCCTTGATCTCCTGCTTCTGGGCATCGCTCAGACGATCCAGGCCTTTCTGGAACTTGTACCCGATATAGTAGCCATGCACTGCCTCATCGCGGATGATCAGGCGGATGAGGTCGGCGGTGTTGGTGAGCTTTGCACGGCTCGACCAGTACATCGGCAGATAGAAGCCGGAATAGAAAAGAAAGCTCTCCAGAAAGACGCTGGCGATCTTCTTCTTGAGCGGACTGTCCGCGCAGCGATACTCGTTCAGGATCAGCTTCGATTTGGCCTGAAGCTGGGCGTTCTCCTCCGACCAGCGGAAGGCGTCATCCACCTCTGCCGTGTTGCACAGCGTGGAAAAGACGGAGGAATAGCTGCGCGCATGCACCGCCTCCATGAAGGCGATGTTGGTGAGAACCGCTTCCTCATGCGGGGTGATCGCATCCGGCATCAGCGAGGGCGCACCCACCGTGTTCTGGATCGTATCCAGCAGCGTTAGTCCGGTGAAAACGCGAATGGTGAGCTGCTGTTCGTCCGGCGTGAGCGTCGCCCAGCTCTGGATGTCGTTTGAAAGCGGCACCTTTTCCGGCAGCCAGAAATTCACCGTCAGCCTGTTCCAGACCTCCAGATCCTTGTCATCCTCCAGACGGTTCCAGTTGATGGCACGCGGCACCGCGTGCTGGGGTTGGGAGGACGTGTCGCGTGCCGTGGGCAGGTGCGCGGCCATATGAGCGGGATGATGTGTCATGGGATTGAAGCCTCACAGCGCGCAGGAAACGCAGCCCTGCACCTCGGTCCCCTCAAGGGCGAGCTGGCGCAGGCGCACGTAATAGATGGTCTTGATGCCCTTCTTCCAGGCGTAGATCTGGGCACGGTTGATATCTCGGGTGGTGGCGGTGTCGCGGAAGAACAGCGTCAGCGACAGCCCTTGGTCTACATGCCGGGTCGCCGCCGCATAGGTGTCGATGATCTTCTCCGGACCGATCTCATAGGCGTCGCGGTAATAGTCGAGATTGTCATTGTCCATGAAGGGGGCGGGATAATAGACGCGCCCGATCTTTCCCTCCTTCCGGATCTCGATCCGCGAGGCGATCGGATGAATGGAGGAGGTGGCGTTGTTGATGTAGCTGATCGAGCCGGTCGGCGGCACCGCCTGAAGATTGCGGTTGTAGAGCCCGTCGCGCATCACGTCGGCCTTGAGTTCTTCCCAGTCCGCACGGCTCGGAACCGTGATGCCGAAGCGGTCGAACAAGGCCTTCACGGTCTCCGTTTCCGGCAGCCAGTCGCGCTCCACATATTGATCGAAGAACGAGCCATCGGCATAGCGGCTGTGCTTAAAGCCGGCAAAGCTTCGGCCCCGTTCCTTCGCGATTCTGTTGGACGCACGAATGGCGTGGAAGGCGATGGTGCAGAAATAGATACTGGTGAAGTCGATGCCCTCGGGCGAGCCGTAATGGATGCGCTCGCGGGCGAGAAAGCCGTGCAGGTTCATCTGCCCGAGCCCGATGGCGTGGCTCTCGTCATTTCCACGCCTGACGGACGGCACGGAGTCGATCGCGCTCATGTCGGAAACGGCCGTCAGTGCGCGCACCGCCGTTTCCACCGTGGCGGCGATGTCTCCCCCATCCATGGTCTTGGCGATGTTGAGCGAGCCGAGATTGCACGAAATATCCGTGCCCAGATGGGTATAGGAGAGATCGTCTGCGAATTCCGATGCGTCGTTGACCTGCAGGATCTCCGAGCACAGGTTCGACATGTTGATGCGACCGGCGACCGGGTTTGCGCGATTGGCGGTGTCCTCGAACAGGATATAGGGATATCCGCTTTCGAACTGGATTTCCGCGATGGTCTGGAAAAAGGCGCGGGCGCGGATCTTCTTCTTGGCGATCCGCGGGTCGTCGACCATCTCACGGTAAAGTTCGCTGACGGAAATCTCCGACATGGGCTTGCCGTAGACCCGCTGGATGTCATGCGGCGAGAACAGGTACATGTCCTCGTCAGTCTTGGCGAGTTCGAACGTGATGTCGGGAATGACGACGCCGAGCGACAGCGTCTTGATGCGGATCTTTTCGTCCGCGTTCTCGCGCTTTGTGTCGAGGAAGCGCAGGATGTCGGGGTGATGGGCATGGAGGTAGACGGCGCCCGCCCCCTGTCGCGCACCAAGCTGGTTGGCGTAGGAGAAGCTGTCTTCCAGGAGTTTCATCACCGGAATGACGCCGGAGGACTGGTTCTCGATGCCCTTGATGGGCGCGCCCGCTTCGCGCAGGTTGGTCAGCAGCAAGGCCACCCCGCCGCCGCGCTTTGACAGCTGGAGCGCGGAATTGATGCTGCGCCCGATGGATTCCATGTTGTCTTCGATGCGCAACAAGAAGCACGAGATCAATTCGCCGCGCTGCTTCTTGCCGGCATTCAGAAAGGTCGGGGTCGCGGGCTGGAAACGGCCCGAGATGATCTCGTCCATCAGCCGCATGGCCAGGTCTTCGTCGCCCTGGGCCAGCGCCAGCGCCACCATCACCACGCGGTCCTCGAAACGCTCAAGGTAACGTTTGCCGTCAAAGGTCTTCAGCGTGTAGCTGCTGTAATATTTGAATGCGCCCAGAAAGGTGGGAAAGCGGAACTTGCGATCATAGGCCGCCTTGAAAATCGAGGTGACGAAGGCCGGGTCGTAGGCCTCCAGAACCGCCGCCTCGTAATAATTCTCGCGCACGAGATAGCCGAGCTTTTCCTCCAGCGAATGGAAGAAAACCGTGTTCTGGTTCACGTGCTGAAGGAAATACTCGCGTGCGGCGCGCCGGTCTGCCTCGAACTGGATGCGACCGTCGGCATCGTAAATGTTCAGGAGTGCGTTGAGCGCGTGATAATCGAGCGGCTCGCCCCCCGTGGTCGGAGCAGCCTCCGCCCGCTTCAGGACTGTCGTTTCCAAAACCGTTCCATTCCCTGGGTGATGCGCGCCACGTCGCCTGCCGTTCCCGCAAGCTCGAAGCGATAGAGCAGGGGCACGTGACATTTCGCGCTGATGATGTCGCCCGCATAAGCGTAGAAGCGACCGAAATTGGTGTTGCCGGAGGCGATCACGCCCCTCAGGAGCGCGCGGTTCTCCGCGTCATTGAGAAAGCGGATGACCTGCTTGTGAACCGCACCACGCCCCTCGCCATCGGCATAGGTGGGCGTGATGAGGATGAAGGGTGCTTCGGGTCGCAGCATCGCCTGCGAGGACCGGCCCGGAATGCGTTGCGCGGGAAGCCCCAGCCGGGTGATGAGCCGCTGGGTGTTTCCCGAAGCGCTGGAGAAATAGACAAGGCCTGACATGGGGAATGCCCGTTAGCAGGTGAATGCGAGAGGTGACCGGCAGATACAGGATCTGTCCCTTCTCCCATGGGGAGAGGGTTAGGCAGAGGGTGTCGAACTCACGTGGATATGGAGACCTCACATCCCCTCACCCGGACCTGCGGTCCGACCTTCCCCCGTGGCAGAGGTGCATTGAAGAAGGCAGGTTCAGGCGTCTCACCAGCCCGAAAACGTCATCCTGAGGAGGCCCGAAGGGCCGTCCCGAAGGATCGGCCACACAGGCAAGACGATGCCCCGAACGGTGAGCGGACGAACCCCGCCCGCACCCGCCTTAGCTCAGCGCGCCGATCTTGTCGGGCCGGAAGCCGGACCAGTGATCCTCACCCGCCACCACCACGGGGGCCTGCCGGTAACCCAGCGATTGCACCTTCTCCATGGCGCTGTCGTCGCGGGTCAGGTCGATCAGGTTGTACGCGACGCCACGCTGGTCAAGCGCGCGGGTTGTGGCGGTGCACTGCACGCAAGCAGGCTTGGAATAGACGGTGATGGTCATGTGAGCTTCTTTCACCCCGAAGATCTTGAATTGGAGACGGGCGAAAGACACGAGCAGGCGAAGGCGAAACCATCGCACTCGCGTCTATCGGCCCCGCCGTCCGATGACGTTGTGCTCAAGGCAGGTCTCCTGGCTAACGGGTCATCGTTTCTGTCCGCCTTCCCGGGACATCCCAGTGGCTTTTCGGACAGGAACTCGCCGCTCACAGTTGCGGGGGCAGCGCCGGATTGGGCCATCAAAACGGGCCTCACCGGCTTCCCTCTTAGCCCTCAGCCTCTCGACTCAAGGAACCTCGAACACCACATAGGGTATGTT
Organism: Breoghania sp.; assembly: GCF_963674635.1. Classification (NCBI taxonomy): domain Bacteria; kingdom Pseudomonadati; phylum Pseudomonadota; class Alphaproteobacteria; order Hyphomicrobiales; family Stappiaceae; genus Breoghania; species Breoghania sp. The sequence goes on along the minus strand of NZ_OY771475.1, from coordinate 2,746,143 downwards.
CAGCTCGCGGATTGTCAATCAGTTGAGTTTCGGTGTGAGCTGACCGCCCGTATATCACCACTTTCTCACACCGGGTGACAGGATGCCGCAGTTGGCGGAAAACAGCGCTTCCGCCGCGCCTCGGCGCTCCCGCCTCCACGTCATGACGAACGCCTGCCGAGCCATCCCACGGGCCTTGAACCGGCAGGTTTCTGCAGTTCGAATAAATCCATGTGGACAATCCGAGCGGGCAGACGGGGCGTTGCACCCGCGTCTGCCCGTGCCCGACCCGTTCGGCTCTATCAATTGACAGAAAACGAGACCTCAGACCTACATGTTGTAGTCGTGGTTCCTTGAGTCGAGAGGCTGAGGGCTAAGAGGGAAGCCGGTGCGCCTCGGGCAAGGCCGGCGCTGTCCCCGCAACTGTAAGCGGCGAGTTGTCATCCAGAGGTGCCTTTGTGCGCTGGCCTGCCACTGGAGCCTTCGGGCTCTGGGAAGGCGTCGGGTGGTGGCATTGACCCGCGAGCCAGGAGACCTGCCGCGATCCATAATTCACGTCCCGGGGCGGGGTCTCCGACGGGTCGCGTGCCTTTGCGCATGGCTTTCTGCCGTGTGCCGTCAGCACCGTGCGCCTGTTCGGTCCTTGCCCCTCCACATGGTCGGGGTTCAGAAACCAAATGCCTGCCACGTCTTGCCTGCCAAGTCACATCATCAAGCGAAGCGGCGTCCGCGCGCCCTTCGATGCCGAACGCATCCTGTCCGCGATTGCCCGCGCCGGTCAGGCGACCGGCGAATTCGGCGAGGCCGATGCCCGTCGCCTTTGCGATGCCGCGATCAAGGTCATCGCTCACCGTCACGCCGGCGACGTGCCCACGATCGAGCAGATCCAGGACATCGTGGAACAGGTTCTGATCTCCACGGATTACCCGGCGACCGCGCGCGCCTATATCGTCTACCGAGAAAAGCGCGGGCAGGCGCGGCAGGATCGCAAGACCGTCGTCGATGTTACCTCCTCCATCAACGAATATCTGGAGCGCACCGACTGGCGCGTTTCCGCCAACGCCAATCAGGGCTATTCGCTGGGCGGGCTGATCTTGAACCTCTCGGGCAAGGTGGTGGCCAATTACTGGCTCTCCCACATCTATCCGCCTGAGGTGGGCCGGGCGCATCGCGACGGCGACTTCCACATCCACGACCTCGACATGCTGGCAGGCTATTGCGCGGGCTGGTCCTTGCGCACGCTGCTGGTGGAAGGCCTGAACGGTGTACCGGGCAAGATCGAATCCGCCCCGCCCAAGCATCTTTCAAGCGCCGTCGGCCAGATCGTCAATTTCCTCGGCACGCTCCAGAACGAATGGGCGGGCGCGCAGGCCTTTTCTTCCTTCGACACTTACATGGCCCCCTTCATCCGCAAGGACGACCTCGATTACGAGGAAGTCCTGCAGTGTATTCAGGAGCTTGTCTACAATCTCAACGTGCCCTCGCGCTGGGGCATGCAGACGCCTTTCACCAATCTCACCTTCGACTGGACCTGCCCTGAGGACCTTCGCGACGAGGTGCCGGTGATCGGCGGCGAGGAGATGCCGTTCACCTATGGCGATCTTCAGCGCGAAATGGACATGATCAACCGCGCCTACATGGAGGTGATGACAAAGGGTGACGCCAAGGGCCGGGTCTTCACCTTCCCGATCCCCACCTACAACATCACCCCCGATTTTCCGTGGGAGAGCGAGAACGCCGACCGGCTGTTCGAGATGACGGCCAAATACGGGCTGCCTTACTTCCAGAACTTCCTGAATTCCGAACTGAAGCCGAACATGATCCGCTCCATGTGCTGCCGGCTTCAGCTTGACCTCACCGAACTTCTTAAGCGTGGCAACGGGCTTTTCGGCTCGGCCGAGCAGACCGGCTCGCTGGGCGTCGTCACCATCAACTGCGCCCGGCTCGGCCATGTCTATCGAGGCGATGAGGAAGGGCTTTTCGGGCGTCTCGACGAACTGCTGGAAATCGCGCGCAACAGTCTGGAAATCAAGCGCAAGGTCGTCCAGCGCCACATGGATGACGGGTTGTTCCCCTTCACCAAGCGCTATCTCGGTACGCTCAGGAACCACTTCTCCACCTTCGGTGTGAACGGCATCAACGAGATGATCCGCAATTTCACCGGCGATTGCGAGAATGTCAGCACCGAATGGGGCCATGCCTTCGCGGTGCGCCTGCTCGATCACATTCGTTCGCGGATCGTGGAGTTCCAGGAAGCGAGCGGCACCATGTTCAATCTGGAAGCGACGCCTGCGGAAGGCGCGACCTACCGCTTCGCTCGTGAGGATCTGAAACGCTATCCGGGCATCCTTCAGGCGGGCGGAGACGAAAGCCCCTACTACACCAACTCCAGCCAGCTTCCCGTCGACTTCACCGACGATCCCTTCGAGGCGCTGGAACGGCAGGACGAGCTACAGCGCAAATATACCGGTGGTACGGTGCTGCATCTCTACATGGGCTCGCGGGTTTCCTCCGCCGAGGCTTGCAAGAAGCTGGTGCAGCGCGCGCTCGGTCGCTTCCGGCTGCCTTACATCACCGTCACCCCGACATTCTCCATCTGTCCGAAGCATGGCTACATCGAAGGCGAACACGAATTCTGCCCGACCTGCGATGCCGAGCTGCTTGCCGAAAAGCGGCGGTGCGCCGGGCAATAAGCCTCACCATTTCATCTGATCACACCAAACGACATGGAGGCCGCCATGGCCGATTTTCTTGGCACTCAAGCCGAAACAGACATCGTCACCCTGAGCGATGAGGAACGCCAGCCCTGCGAAATCTGGACCCGCGTGATGGGCTACCATCGCCCGGTTTCCTCCTTCAATCGCGGCAAGAAGGGGGAGCACGCCGAACGTCGCTTCTTCTGCGAGGATCGACTTGCGCGCGACTGAGCTTCGCATCGGAGGGCTCGCCCGGCTGTCCACCTGCGACTGGCCGGGCGAGCTTGTCGCCACCGTTTTCTGTCAGGGCTGTCCGTGGAATTGCAGCTATTGCCACAATCCGCATCTGATCCCGGCTCACGCCGAGACGGGGCTGGATTGGGACAATGTGCTGTCTTTCCTCAAGGCGAGACGCGGGTTGCTGGATGGCGTGGTCTTTTCCGGCGGGGAGCCGACGCTTCAGGCCGCCTTGCCGGAGGCGATCCGCGAAACCCGCGCGCTTGGGTTCCGCATCGGGCTTCACACCGGCGGCCCCTATCCGGCGCGTCTTGAAGCGGTGCTCCCGCTCATTGACTGGATCGGTTACGACGTGAAGGCGCCTTTTGCCGAATATGAGCGGATCACGGGTGTGCCGGGCAGTGGCGTCAAGGCGCGCAAGGGGCTGGAGATGGTGCTGGAAAGCGGCATCGCCTGCGATATCCGCACGACCGAATATGAGCCCGTTCTGGACCGGGCAGCGTTGGCCCGGCTGGCCGACGATCTGGCCGCCATGGGTGGCGCAACCACCCGGCTTCAACCGTTTCGTTCTGTCGGTTGCGTGGAAGCCTGATCGCGCACGGGACGGAAAAAGGGCGCGCTAAGGAGCATGCTTGTCATCATCGAGACAGGTGACGGAACCTGCCTCGCGCGATTGAGCCTCCGCGATCCCGCGAGCGGGGAGGCTCAACCGGCCTTGCCGTCGACTTCAGTTATCCGGCAGGTCTCACCCGCATATTTTCATCGCCGTCACGTAGGAATAGACGAAAATCGGGTCCATATAGCCTGCGAAACTCACCACGGTCAGGGCGATGAGCAGGCTTGAGATCAGAACGAAACCTCCCGCTGAAAGCGCAGATCTCAGGCTGATCATCTTGCATAGGACTCAAGCGAACCCGGGCTGTAGACAAGCTTGTCGTTGATCGGCAGGTGTGCCAGCGCAGCCACGAAGCCCATCCCGATGCAAACGGTCCAGATCAGGTCATAGGAGCCTGTCGTGTCGAAGACATAGCCCGCCAGCCAGATCCCCAGAAACGCGCCCAGCTGATGGCCGAAGAAGACGAAGCCGAACAGGGTCGTGAGATATTTGGTTCCAAAGATCTGCCCCACGAGACCGCTGGTCAGCGGGACCGTGCCGAGCCACAGAAAGCCCATGGCCGTCGCGAAGATATAGGTGCTCGCCGTTGTGAGCGGCAGCATCACGAACAGCAGCATGGCAACGCTTCTGCAGACATAGAGGAAGGAAAGCGCGCTTTTGCGCCGGAAGATGCTGCCTCCCACATAACCGAACACGAAGGTTCCGACCACATTCGCCAGCGAGATGATGGCAATCGTGGCGCCACCTTCTTCAAGCGTCAGCCCCTGGTCCACGAGATAGGAGGGCATGTGCCCTGCCAGAAAGGCCAGCTGGAAACCGCACGCCATGAACCCCAGGTTCAACAACCAGAAGCCGGAGTGGCTGAAAGCCTGGGAGAGCGCCCCGCTCATCGAGATCTCGTTGCCCGCCGGATTGGGGGCCAGCTGGCTCGTCTTGAGGCAGAGCGATAGCGGAGACACGATCAGGAACACGATCGCGAGCGCGATCAGTGTGCCGGTCCAGGCATATTGGTTCAGCAGCTGATTGACGAAGGGCACGATCAGGAACTGGACGAACCCGCCAACCGCCCCGACCAGTGCAACGGCCCATGCGCGGTCCGCGTCGGGAACGATCTTGTTGACCGCGCCATAGACGACGCCGAAGGCCGTTCCCGCAAGCCCCGCCCCGATCAGCAGGCCCGTATCCATGTAGAAGACGATGATGTTCGGCGAATAGGCCATGGCGACAAGGCCTGCGACATACAACATGATGCCGCCGAATATGACCCTGGCTGACCCGTACCGGTCGGCCAGCATGCCGGTCAGCGGTTGCGTCAGGCCCCAGACGAGGTTCTGAAGGGCGAATGCAAACCCGACCTCCTCGATCGACCAGTTCATCCCCATCGAAACGGGCAGCATGAAGAGACCCTGAGACTGCCGAATTCCGAGTGAGATCCCCATGATGGCGCCGCCGGCCAGAATGAGAAGTGCCCAGCGGCGAATTGCTCCTGCTCTCATCTGCATTTCGGAAATCCTTTTTATGAACAGTATTTTAGATCTAAAAGGACGAGGTCCCCGCAGACGGCAAAAGCCACCGCCGGACCTGTTCAGTGAAACTCGAAGTCGATGTCGTCCGTGATTTCCAGCTCATCGAACAATCGGCGAATGGTCGTGTAGTTGCGCTTCAGGACCAGGCCGCGCGTCGAGGTCTCGTGCCGCTCGATGATCGCGTCCCGGTTGGGGATGCCGAGATAGTCGAGGATCGAGGCCCAATAGGTCAGATCGGGGGTCGTGAAGTCGGTCAGGGCCTGACCGATGAGCCTGCGGAATGTTTGGCGTTGTTTGTCGTTCATCTGCCTGTAGACGGAGCCGACGATTTCCGAAAACCCGATGCCATGCGCCGCCTCGTCCTGCCGGTGCATGTCGGTGTTCACCCTGTTGAGCGGCTGGATCGTCTGGTCGGTGGCGACCTCGTTCAGATACGCATTGATCGACATCTCCGCGACGGACGCGTAGGCGACCTGCGCAATGCGGGCCTCTTCCTCGTCGGCGGCGTCGGCAATGATCTCTTTCAGACGCACGCCGAGCAAAGGCTCCGGCATCCTGTAGTCTTCGATATGGTGTCGCTTGCGCGCGACATGGCAGACATCGAGACACATCAGGATGTGAAACTGCTCGTCCACCTGAATCTGGGCAACGACCTGCTTCGTGCGCGCCGCGCCAATGCCCGGAAGCTCTCCCCTGAAGAAGATCCCGCAAGCCGGTTGAACGACGGCCTCTTCCAGATATATGGCCTTTTCGTTGTAGGCGACCCAGGCGACCGCGAGGAACCGGAGCTTGGTCTGCGCGGAGAGGCTTGAAAAATCCTCGTCATCCCAGAAGGGAACGAGTGAGCTTGGAAAATCGGGAATGGCCGGATCGTAATACTGATCCAGATCCAGCCGTTCCTTCCGCACGGCGACGCGGTCGTCCCAAGTCTTCCCGAGATTCTCCAGAACATTTCGGACCAAAGCCGTGTCGTCAGAAATGTTTGTATACATGTCATGCTCCAGTAATGCGTTGGGAAGGCAATAAGTCAGGCAAAATCAACAAAGAAAATTCATGATCTCGATGTGCATCTCATCCGATGTGCAGATGCCGTAATGCGCGTGATGCGCGATCTTCAAATGTCGCGCGTTTGCGAGTTTCGATGTGAGCTGGCGGGACGTGTCCGCGTGAATGATCTCGTCGTTGTCGCAGTGGACGACCAGCGTGGGGATGCTGATGGTGTCGGCGTTTGCGAAAATGGTCTCGTCCCGACAGCTGGCCTGCATGATCGCGTAGATGAAGGTGGATTGCGCAGTCGCAAAGGGAAGCTTGTCGAGAACCTCGACCTCACCGGTCAGGCCCGTCTCCTGATCGCCCGATTTCGACTGCAACAGGCGATGAATGAGGCTCGCATAGGGCTGTCCGCGCTCGGCCACGTCCAGCCACATGGGCAGCATTGTGCGCTGGTAGTCGGTTTCTTCCTGCGAGCAATCGAGGTGGATGGACGGACTGACGATGCAGAGCCGATCGCAATCGAGCTTGTTCTGCATCAGCCCTCTCAAGGCGACGTTCACGCCGGAACAGAATGCGACGATCCCGAATGGAGCCGTTGAGCCCGTTTGGGAAAGGACAGTCAACGCGTCATTGACATGACGTTTGAGGGACAGGTCCGGAAGTGTATGGTCAGGCCCGACACTCGGCAGCCCCCGTGTTTCCCAGGTGACGACGTGGAAGTCGCAAGACAGCACCTTTGCAAGCCGGGCCATGAGCAGCGAGGACATGCCCAGCGCGTTGATCAGAAGGACGGTCGGCTTTTCCTGCGCCCCACATGTGAAGGCGTGAATGGTCTCGCCGTCGGTTGCGGTGACCGGCTGATGCCGAAAGACACGGCTTTCCTCGACCAGTCGCCAGTTCGCCGCCTCTGAAGGCAGGTATTGATAGGGTCTCGATGAGGCAAGACTGTTGGAAGCGGAGGCCTGTGTCATGCTTGCAATCCCTGTCTCGTATCGCTCTCCGGCTCGTCGATGTCCACAAGCACGCAAATCGCCTTCTCGCCCGCCTTCTGCGCCGTGAAAGCATGGAGACCGGGCGCCTGTGTTTGACGGATGAAGTTGATCAGTTGGATCGGAAAGGTCGCCGCGAGGTAGTCGGGGGCCTGGGCGTCGGGCGCCAGCGCGATGGTGTCGATCAGGTCTGCCCGATCCCGCCCTGCATGGGCGAGCGCGCCATCAACCAGTTGGCTTTCAGACGCGGCTCCCGGTTTCTCGTCACTCGCCCAGCCCACGATCTTCGGGGCTCCGTCGTCAGATCCATTTGCCTTTGACAGCAACACGAGCCCGGCACCGGAAAGCGTGGCGCGCTTTGTCTGAGCCGGCGCGGGGGAGGCCATATCGGGCGAAGCCATGTCTGGCGATGGTGTGTCGAACCCGCCGGCGATCATCGAGGCCGCCTGCCCCCACCGGATGAGGCGGCAAGCCATGATGAGGGATTCCAGACCCGACTGGTAACCGAGAAAGGTCAGGTTCGGCCCCAACAATTGCTCAAGCCCCGCCACGACGCCGGTCGTGGAGTTCGGCAGCCCGGTCGCGTAAAGCGAGGCAGGTACATGCAGGAAGCCCTGATCGCGAACGGTGTTCAGGGTTCTCCGGACAGTCGCGTTCACCCCATGGGCGGTGCCGAGGCACAGGCCGATCTCGGTCGCGCCGGGGCGCGCGTGGTTCGACAGGCACTGCCTGAGAGCATGCGTCACCATGCGCGACTGGACATTGATCGCGCCGACGGACGGAGCCCGCCGCTCCGGACACAGCATCTCGTCAGCGAGCGCTCCGTCGGCGGAAGCCTGGGCCGTCGCCATGCCCAGGATGGAGATCGGAGTTCCCATCAATGGCGCCTCCGCTTCAGGTAATCGTGAGACGCGACGATCATGACGCAATTGTTCCCGCCGAACCCAAAGGCATTCACCATCAGGCAGCCGGAGGAAAGGTCGAGCGTTTCGCGCGAAACGGTTATGGGAGCCAGCGCCGGATCGACGGTTTCAAGATTGGCGACGCCGGGAAGCTTGCCGTGTTTCAGGCTCGAAAGCGCGGTGAAAAGCGCCAGTGCCCCTGCGCCACCCTGAGCATGGCCGATCGCTCCTTTGACCGAGGTGATCGGTGGCAACTCGGTGGTGGCGAAGGCGCGACGCAGTGCCTCCACCTCCACCTTGTCATTTGTGGGGGTTCCCGTTCCGTGAGCGATGATCGCAGCGATATCGTCCGGCTGCAGATTGGCTGAACCGAGCGCGGCCTTGATAGCCCGGGCGATGCCTTCGACGTCCGGAGCCGTTGGCGAGCCGCCATCGCAACTGGTTCCGTAACCGAGAATGACCGCCTGAATATCGGCTTTCCGGGCCTCGGCACGGTCCACTGTCTCAAGGCAGAAACATGCGCCCCCTTCCGATAGGATGACGCCCTTTCTCTCCTCTGAGAAGGGGCGACATCGGTCCCGGGACGCCACGCGAAGCGAGTTGAAGCCGCAGATCGTGTATTCCAGCAAAACGTCGACGCCCCCGGCGATCATGAAATCGCATTCGCCGGAAGCAACGATTTGTGCCGAAAGGGCCGGGGCCAGCAATCCGGAGGAGCAAGCGGTGGACAGGGTGAAGGTCGGACCGCTCCAGTCGAGGTTGCCGCGCGGGACAAGGTCGGACCGCGGCGTTTCGGCAACGTCGTTGCTGCCATCCTCTTCAAGAAACTCGGCCTCGCAGAACTCTGCGCTCCGGGTCGTGGTGCCCAAGGCGCAGCCGATGGTTCCAACCCCGTCGCGGTTAAGCTTCGCCGCCTCCAGTGCGCTGCGTACCAGAAATGACGTCACCCGTTCCGATCTGGCCTTTCCATCCATGTTGCTCAGTGTGCCCCATGTCTCTTCCGGGACCGCAATGACATTGTTCACCGGATAGGGGGCAAGGTCTCGCAGAGGCCAGGGTGTCTGCAGGTCTGCGGGATGGCAAAGTCCCTGCCAGAAGCCATCCGGATCCGTTCCCAAGGGAGAGAAAACGCTGGAGCCGGTGATCGCGATCGGTTGCATGGCATCAACCTCTGGCCGACGCAGGCACCGCGGCAGCAATGCCGGCAAGCGTGAAATCGGACAGCTTTTCAGGCTGGATCTGGATGTTGTAGCGCCGCTCGACCTGGCGGATGAAGTCGATGATCTCGATGGAGTTCATGCCCGCTTCATTCAGGGGCTTGTCGATATCGATGGTTCCCGTTTCGATATGCAGAATACTGGCCGCCAGATTGCGGAACTCGTCAATAACGATGGGATCGGAATACTCGGTCATTTTAATGCCTTTGGCCCGTTGGCTGAAAAATCTCAAATATCGGGGAGCCGGCGGGACAAGACGATCCCCGCACTTGCCAGAATGAAGATGACCACGGCGACGCAGGCCATGGCGTTCTCGTCGGGCTGCCCCGCAGAAAAGCCGTAAGACACAGCGGCAAAATAGATGCTGCCGATAAGTGCCGTCCCGGAAACGATTGAAAACTGCGAACAGGTGGTCACCAGACCGCTGAGCGACGACGCGTATCTCGCGGGGATTGCATTGGCCATCCGGCTGACAGTCGCGCCAAAGCTCATCCCGTGACCCGATCCCGCGACAAAAAGCAGGGAGGGTCCCAGCACACTGTGCCAGCTGGCAAGCGTGACGAGCGCGGCGATCAGGATGCTGGCGAGCGAGAGTGCGCAAAGCGCCAGCATGGGGGCCAGTCCAATCAGCCTTTGCGGCAATCTGGACCAGAAGAGGTTGGAAAGCCCGAACCCGAGCGCATAGGCGCCAAAGGTCAGTCCGGACTGGAGCGGGCTCATCTGTATGCCCGCCTGAAGATAGAGGGCCACGGTCAGAAGCCAGCCGCCATAGCCGACGAACCCGAGGGCGACGATGCCGAGACCGGGCAGAATGCCTGGAATTTTAAGCATCTGCGGCTGCAACACCGGCGCGGCCCCACGGGCTTCCAGCCGCTTTTCGTATTTCCAGAAGACGGGCAGGATGACCATCCCCACGACCAATGCCGCGATCGCCCACACAGGCCATCCAAGTTCCGGCCCGAACGTGACCGCCAGCAGAATGCAGCCCGCTGCCGTGACTATCGCAATCATCCCGGCAATGTCCAGCCTTTGACGTGAAGCCGGTTCTGAGCGCGGCAGGACGATTAAGGCGACGAAAACGAGAAACACGCCGAGCGGAATGTTGATCAGGAAGGCTGGTCGCCATGAAAGCCCCAACAGATCGATGCTGACGACCACGCCGCCCAGCAGCTGACCCGCGGCCGCCCCCAGTCCGAGTATCATCGAATAGAGACCGACGGCCCGGGCCCGTTGAGCACCGGAAAAGCTCAGCTGGATCAGGGAGAGCACCTGCGGCACGAGAAGGGCGGCCCCGAGCCCTTGAAGGATACGGCCGAGGATCAGGGTTTGCGAACTGTCTGCGGAGCCACACAGGAAAGACGAAAAAGTGAAGACAGCCATGCCGATCACGAAGAGCCGACGGTAGCCGAACATCGCGCCCAGCCTGGAGGCTGTGATCAGAAAGGACGCATAGGCAAGGCCATATCCTGCGACGGTCAGCTGGAGCCCAGCCCCGCTCAGACCGAGATCAGCCTGCAGGGTGGGGGCGGCGACGTTCACGATGGCGGTGTCCATCGCCGCGAGGCCCTGACCCAGGAGGATGACAAGCAGCATCCAGCGCGACCGCCCCGCTCCCAGGTCCGAGGGGGTGCCGGCGAGTACCGCAGCATCAGATCTGTTCCCGGACGCCACTGTCATTTGAGCCCTGCTTTCACGCGGTTGATATGCGCTGATCAAGTTAAAGAGCCGTTCGAGCTGCACAACTACCCGTATTGGTAGTTGTGGTTTGGAGCCAAAGCGGGCAGCATCGTTGCGTTGCTGTTTTTGTAAATAATAATATTTTGGCATGTTGCGTTGAGTTTGATCTTGTTTTGATTGATTGCTTTACATTTGTCCTTTTGTAGGAGGCTTCCGTTTTTTATTCATGTAAGTCGGAATCTGGCGCGGTTTCTCAAAATTATTTCGATTTTTTTCGCAAGAGATGGAAGGTATCTGGCATGGCTATCAACTCAAGGTCCGGTTCTGTCGCGAGCCTGGTGGCCGTTCTGGCGGGTGCTTTGTTCATGGCGCAACCCGCCGCAGCCGAACAGCGTGTGATCAAGATTTCCGGATTTGGAGCGGAGTCCGGCGTGTTGAGTTCGTTTGGAACGAACAGCGAGGCCGCGATGCGGGCTGCGAGCACGCTGATCAACCGGGCGGGCGGGGTTCGCCTTGCCGACGGGACCCGGGCGCGCATCGAAATCGAGTACCGCGACGATGGCTGTGACGTGGAGCGCGGGCTGGCGACGCTCGCGGAATTCGCGAAGTCGGATTCCTTGGCGGTTGTGGGCACGACCTGCTCGTCAGTGCTGAAGCCGGTCTTCGAGAGCCTCCAGAAAAAGGCTGGCGACGCAAGCGATGACGGCTTCCAGATCCCCATCTTTGCGGATGTAGCCATGCGCAAGGGGCTGGCCGGAATCTCCGACTGGGCGTTCCGCAATATCCCCGACGAGGTCCAGCTTTATGAAAGCCTTTGGGACTGGATGAAGGAGCAGGATGCCACCCTCAAGACGGTCTATGCGGGGGTTGAGGAAAACCAGGTCCACGCCAATCTCACCTGGAACAAGATCATCAAGATCAGCGGTGCGGCGGCCGGTTACGAGGTTGTCGGCGATGATACCTGGTTCGTGGATACGGTCGATTTCACGAAAGAGGTTGAGAAGATGAAGGCGGCGAACGCTGATGTCGTCGTCATCTCCGCTCATCCCTTCACCGGGTGTGGTGTTCTGCGCGAAATGGCGCGACAGGACTATCGCCCAAAGGCCGTCATCGGTCTGACGAGCCTTGCGACGCCCGAACTGATTGAAAAATGTGGCGCGGAGGCCGACGGGATGGTGGTGCCCACCAGTTTCGCTCCGATCAATGAGCAGGCGCGAGCCGCTGCCGAGGCGACGGCGCAATTCAATGGTTATGCCGATCTGCACAGCATGGCAGCCTGGGAGAACATCTATGCCATCAAGCAGGTCATCGAGAGCGAAGGTGTGCAGGGGCGGCCTGAAACCGTCGCGCAGGACCGCGAGCGCATTCGCGTCGGTCTTCAGAAGCTCCATACGATGAACGGTTTGCTGGGCGAGATCGATCGGACTGACGAAGGTGAATCGGTCAAACGCTATGTCTTTGTCGAGGCACATCCCGATGGCTGGCAGGTTGTCTACGATTCAGGCAGCTGAGCACGTACTCCCGAGGCAGGAATGGGGGCTGGTGTGGAAGGCATGAGTGATACGACAGTAGTTACTCGGGACGTCGGAACCTGTGGGGTTGTTTTCCCCAGTTGCGAAAGTCTACTCAAGCACCGGCAACCATTCCTGTTCGTGAGCCAGGGCGTGATTGACAAGGAGGACGGCTCGGCAAGGTGCGACTATCGCTTTGACGAAGACGCTTGGTTCTTTGAAGGGCATTTCCCCCAAGCCCCGATCGTTCCCGGGGTTCTGGTCCTGGAAATGGCAGCTCAGACCGCGAATACCGTTTTAAGCGCACGATGCGAGCGCCCTGTGAAAGCCTATCTCGTCAGCGTTCAAAACGCCGTTTTCAAGGCGCCGGTCGGCGCAGGAGACGCCATCGTTGCTCATGCGCGGCTGATGGATGGCTCACAAGCGCAGAGGAAACTGGCTCCGGGGGATTTTCTCCGCTTCAAGGTAAGTGTCAGGCGCGACGAGCAGGTCTGCATGAGAGGGGAAGTCACCCTGTGTCTGGCGGACTGACACCGGTTTCATGCGGCCGCTCAGGGCGGCTTGGTGCAATTTGATTTGCTCACTTTTCAGAATGTTATCGCGAGTATTTTGGATAGGAATTTCATCATGAACAACGTCCAGCGAACAGATGTCGTCAACTTCATTATCAAGGATCTCCTGTTCGGCCAGCTTGATCTTGGGGAGTCCGGGCTCAAGATGGATGAATTGGACGAGACCACCTTGCTGACCGAGCCGCCGCTGTCGCTCGACTCCGTCGATACGCTGGAGCTTGTGGTCGGGGTGGAGCGCCAGTTCGTGCTGCCCAGTCAGGAACTGGCGCCGGAGGCCCTCAGGGAGACCTGCACCTCCATTGGGACTCTCGCCGATTTTGTGGAGCGGCAAGCTTCCCGAAAAGCCTCCTGAGCATGACGTCTCACAGGCGGCGCGGATAGCATGAACCACGTCTTGTTGATCGGCGAGCCGACCCCATTGTTCGTCTCGCTTCGAGACAAACTCCTGGAGAGAGCGAATACGGTCCATGAGCTGGCGTATTCTCTGCCCGATGAGGCGGCGGCAACAGAAGCGGACGGCATCGAAGACGCGACGAACCTCTCGCGCTTGAGAGGGTGGGAGGGCCTGAAAACTCCGGTGAACCGGATCGTTCTTGGCCAGCGGAAGGTTGCGAGCGACATTCCGCGGACGCCCGAGGAAATCGAGGCCCTCGCCCAGCGTCATGAGATCGCACTGTTGGAATATCTTCTTTTGTTGCAGGCGGCGGGGAAGCTGTTGGCGCGTCAGGGCGGCGGCCAGATCTGGGTGCTCAACCAGGAGCAGAGCTTTCGGCACCTGTCGCCGCTGGAAACCTCTCCGGTCGATACCTTCGCAAGGCGTGCCGCAGCCAAGAGTTTCGCGCGTGAGATCAGGCGAATGAACGTTCGCGTGAACTGTCTGAGTGTTCAGCCTCTGGCAGAGGAAAGAGAGCCCTCCGAGTGGCGTGATCTTGCGCCGGGCACCAAAATCTATGCCTCCCGCTTCAAGCCCTGCCGTTCGCACGCCGTTGCGGATACGATTTGCGGCTTCCTTGATCAGGAGGACCTCCCCATGTCTGGGCTGGACATCCCGATCGGGGTCGGGCTCACGGAGCAGAACATATGAGCCGTGGAGACAGACCGGTCGTCTTGATAACGGGAGCCTCGCGCGGGATTGGGGCGGCGGTGGCCGAACTTCTTGCAAGAGAGGGCTACCGTCTGGCGCTGACCTATCGCTCAGACGAAGACGCGGCCCGCACTGTCGCGCGAAATGTGCAAGACGCAGGCGGCGACGTGGAAATCCTGCAGGCCGATATGGCGGAGCCGGAAGAAGCGGCGCGGCTGATCGATCGGATCGGGACGAAATTGGGCCGGCTGGACCATCTCGTGGCCAATGCCGGGATCGCGGATGACGGCGCGTTCCTCACCTTCGACGAAGACCGTATACAAAGAACGCTCGCAACCAATCTGTCGGGCAACATCCGGCTGGTCTGTGCGGCCATGTCGGCGATGGAGCAGGGCGGTGGCTCAAGCATCGTCCTCATGTCATCCCTGGGCGGCATCTACGGTGGAGATGGACAGGTGCCCTATTGCGCGAGCAAGGGAGGCTTGATCGGCTTGATGCAGATGATGTCACCCGCACTGGCAGAACGCGGGATCAGCATCAATGCGGTTGCGCCCGGATATATCGAAACCGACATGACCTCGAACATCTCCGTGGAACGCATCCGCCCATTCCTCAAGTTCTCCGCCTCAGGCCGCATGGGGCATGTGGAAGAGATCGCGCGCGTGGTCCGTTTTCTTCTTCATCCCGGCTACATCAACTCCACCACGATCCGCTGCGATGGAGGCTTCGGTCGCTAGCGGGGAGGGCCGTGCCCCATAAATGAGGCGGGGCTGACGCCGATACGGCGGAGAGTTGCAGTGGGGAGAGGCTGGGCAGGTCCATCTCATTTGCGAGGCAACATCTTGGCGGAAAGCGTTGCCACTTTGCTCGCCAGTACGTCGATATTCCGCGTTTTTTTTGATGGAGGATTTCACGACAATGGTTTCATCGCCCCTTTATCTGGAAGACGTCGCAATTGGCTCGAAATTTGGTTCCCCCACCTACAAGGTTGGAGCGGATGACATCGTGGGGTTTGCGGCTGAGTTCGATCCGCAGGTGTTTCATCTGGATGAGGAGGGGGCCAAGGAGACTTTTTTCGGCCAGCTGGTGGCAAGCGGTTGGCATACGGCTTCCATCACCATGCGTCTTCTCGTGCTCAGTGACTTCAATCCCGCCGGCGGCATCGTGGGGGCGGGCGTGGAGGAGATCCGGTGGGTTCGTCCCCTGGTGCCCGGTGATGCCCTGACCCTCGAAATCACCGCCCTGGAGAGCATCCCGTCACAGACCAACCCGGACCGCGGCATGATCCGGCTGCGCGTTGTCACGCTCAACCAGCGCAAGCAGACGGTTCAGGTCATGGTTCCCAAACTGGTGATGCAGAGACGGCTTGAAGGCGAGGCTTTATCCGGGAATGACAAGACCAGGGCCGCAATCGCCGATCCTGCCTTGTGAGACGCGATCATGAGGGCCGGGCGGGCGCCCGGCCGCTGTCGGGCTCTCATCTGTTATTTGCCAGCTAAAGAACCTGTCCGGAAACGACCGCATCCGACCAGATTGCGGCCTGCACTTCCGACGCACCCTCATAGATCCGCAGAGAGCGGATGGCCCGGTAAAGGGCCTCAGGCACAGTTCCTGCGACAAGGCCGTTTGCCCCATTCAGTTGCACGCATTGGTCCACGGTTTTCTGCGCGGCTTCTGTCGCGGCGAGTTTTGCAAGCGATGAGAGCGGGCGCATGCGGGCCCCCTTCTGGTCCATCTCATTGGCGGCCTGACCAACGATCAGTTGTGCGGCGTTTACGGACGCGGCCATATCGCCCAGGATCTGTCGCACGGCAGGGATCTCCGACAATTTCTTGCTGCGCTGTGCGCTGTCCAGGGCATGGCGATGGGCATCGAGGAAAGCCCTGCGCGCAAAGCCTGCCGCTGCCGCGCCAACCGTGATCCTGCATCTTTCCAGCGTGTCGATCGCGACAGCGATTCCGAGGCCCCGATCTCCGACGATGCGGGAGGCATCGACGGCGCAGGTCCCGAAGGAAAGATGGCCAAAGGGGCGTGGCGCGATGAGATCTACCGGCTCGAAAGTGACCCCGCCCTGGGTGGCGTCCACGATGAACATGGAAAGCCCGAGTGTCCCCGCTCCGCTGCCGGTCCGGGCCAGAACCAGAACGTCATCGGCAATCGTTGCGTTGGCGATCCAGCATTTGCGCCCGCTGAGCGTGAACCGTTCCGGCTCCGGCTCATCGGCGCGCAGCATGACGGATCCGATATCCGTTCCGCTTTCCTTTTCCGTGAGCGCAAACGCTCCGATACGCTCGCCGGAAAGAAGCCCCGGCAGGCATTTCGCCTTCAACGCGTCATCCGCATGCAGGGCAATCGGGAGCGCGGCCAGCAACTGGATCGAATAGGCATAGTCCAGGAGATCATGGCGACAGGCCATCATGTCCCGGGCAAGACAGATCTGGCGAATATCGATCGAACCATCCACCGCGCGCGCAAACCAGCCTCCCTCCCCCAGAAGCCGGACCAGACGCCGGATCGCTTCATCAGGCTCCTGGGACAAGGCATGCGCGATATCAGGCTCGCTGTGTTCGCCCCAGGCGCGGAACTCCTCGATGAATCCCCGATGGGCGGGCGAGAAGAAGGGGAGATGCGCCATCGGGGAGACGGGCCACTCCTCGCTTGAGGCCTTGTTGGAGCCAAATGTCATGTCGTCCACGGGTGGGAACTCCCTAATTCGGAAAGGGCATCTTGAATGACCTCGTGTCGCCAGCGCGCGGATCTCCGGCACGCACGTGCAATGCGAGGTTGAGGGGATCCATCACCACTGCGGCGACGGTTTTCTCAACGGTTCGCTTGCCCGTGTCGGAAACGCAGATCGGCTCTTCAGCGAACATCCGGAAATAGTCCGCGCTGGTGCAGTCGTCTCCCAGCGATGCCAGCCAGGCGCGACACGCCTCAAGGCGTCTGCGAGAGCCGTTCCTTGCGAAGACGTTGAGCTCGTCCACTGGTTCGAAGGCGGGATCGAGGTAGTGGTTGGCGTGGACCAGCTCATGCCCGCGATGCACGGCCAGGGAGCCATTCGCCAGTTCGACGAAGGCGGCGCTGGTCGTGTCACACAGCATGAAGCTTCGGGAATTCGAGATATTAAGCCGGCTCAGCGTGTCGATTGCCTCATCGACACTTGCGCATGTGTCAATGAGATGGCGGATCGCGAGATAAGGCGGCAGGCCCGTGCCCCAGTCGCCTGCCAGAACGAGATTAAGCCCGACCGCCAGACCGCGGCTGTTCAATCCCAGATAGCCGAGCAGGCCGATGAAACTCAGGATCAGCGACGTATCCTGCGTCTCTTCATAGTGGACACGCATGACGGTCACGCAGTCATCGAGATCGCCGGCAAGATCGATCGTCTGTCCCAGAACGGGGGCCGCACCTGTACGTGCGAAGGTCGTACAGTCTCCGGATGTCAGGGTGCGGTTGTAACCGATCAGTTCCCGCCGCAACTGAAGCAGCAGCGCTTCATCGAGCGAAATATCCGCCCCCTCGCTCAGGCCCTGGATTTCTTCGAAAAGAGCGGGGGCTTCCTTCTCGATCTCGACAGAGAAGCGATGCAGTTTGTGTTCGATGTCCTTCAAGGCAATGTCTTTGCCGAGAAAGGCATCGAGGCGCGCCAGACCGTCACCGAGAAAGGCGTGGATCCTGTCGCGCGACTGCCGCCCGAGCTCTATGCCGCGGGCCCTGGCCCCGCCCTTGAGATCGATGACATCGAGGCTGGCGCGGCGCGGCATGTAGGTCATGTCGTCTCCATCGCGCCCAGCTCCGCTTTGACCTTCGGCCATTCGTCCTCAAGGATCGAATAGAAGATGGTGTCTCTGCGCCGACCTCCCGGCATGAAGTTGTAGCTGCGAAGGACGCCTTCTTCCGTCGCGCCGATATTCCTCAAGCCCCGGCGGGCCTGCTGGTTCAGGACATCGGTCTTGAACTCGACCCGCTTGCAGCCAAGTGTCTCGAACGCGTGGGTGAGAAGTGCCAGTTTTGCAAATCGGTTGAGGCCCGTCCCCTGATAGGCGACACCCAGCCACGACCAGCCGATCTCGAGGCGAAGGTCCTTTTCGGCCATGTTGCCGTAGCACATGCTGCCCACAAGCTCGTCTGTTGCCTTGTCGAAGATCACGAAGACGGCGCGTCTTTCAGCGGCCATGTCGGCAAGGGCGGTTTCCATGAAAGCATCCAGTCCGGCTTCATCGTCGACCGTGGCGACGAAGTAGCGCCAGATGGCCGGGTCGAAGACGATTTTTCGCAAGGCTTCCTTGTCGCTTGCCCGAAGTGGACGCAGTCGAACACGGTCGTTTTCCAAAGTCGCGTCAAACACGGTTTGCCAGGTCATTTCAGTTCACTCCCGCATTCTTCTGGAAAGCCGAAACCAGATCGTTGGCGCTGCGAATGGAGACGAGGTCGCGCTCATCGAAGCTCGAAAGCGTGACGCCCAATTCCTTGCAGAGATTGGTCATGAGCATGATCATCTTCAAAGATGTGATGCCGAACGCTTCGTTGAGATCTTTCGACATGTCCAGATCGCCGCTCGATGCGGACCGGTCCTTTGCAATAAAGAGGATTTGGTCTCTGACCGTGTTTTCAATATTGTTCATCAAAACTGCTCATATGCTTGCGTGATGTCGTCTGCGTAATGTTTCAAAATGGCGGAACGCTTCAGCTTGCCTTGGGATGTCAGCAAGCCGGCTTCCATTGTGAACCCGTCCTCCACGATGATCGTCAGAGCCAATGGTTCCGGTTTCAGGTCCCGGGTCGCTTGCCGGATCGCCGCCTTCACCTGCGCGGGCTCATGCCCGGGGGCGGGGCACACAAGCGCGCCGAGTGCGGGAAAGCCGGTTCCGATCACCATCGCCTGCCTGACCTCTGGCAGACGCAAAAGCGTTTCTTCGATCGATCGAACGGTAAGCGTCTTGCCATTGGTCAGCACGATGAGGTCATCGGCTCGGCCCTTGATGTAGAGATAACCGTCATCGTCCAGATGCCCGAGATCGCCCGTGATCACCGAGCCATCTTCCTGGAAGATCTTCTCCGAAGCGCCCGGCGCGGCATAGAGGTAGCGGGTGTTGACCGGGTGCTCCCGGCGAACATGGATGATCCCGTCGGGCGAGACAGTCACCTTTACGCCGTCGAGAGGCTTGCCGACGCTGCCGCGCTTATGCGCACCTGGATGGTTCTTGGTCACGATGCAGGTTTCATTCAATCCATAGCCCTCAAAGATGGGCACACCGCATGTTTCCTCAAAAAACTGGAGCGTATCGGGACGCGCCGCCGCAGATCCGGTCCACAAGTACCGGATGTCGGGGCCGAAGAAGTCTCTGGCGGTCTCGCGCAGGCTCGCGTCAGTGCCGTCTCCCGAACAGGAAAGCTCCACATACTCTTTCAACGTGTCGAAAAGCGCGGGGATCCCCATGATGACGGTTGGCTTGTAGGTCTGGATCGTCTCGATCACGAGCCGGGAATCCGTGACGATCACGTCATGCTCAAAGACAATCGCCGAGTAGATCCAGTAGCGTTGCTGCAGCAGGGAGAGCGGCAGAACCACGAGCAACCGATCTGATCCGCCATGCGCGAAAAGGGCCTGCGTTGCCTGTATCGACTGATTTATGCTGCCGGTCGTCGCGCCCAGGCCCTTGGCTTGTCCCGTGCTTCCCGACGTGAACTTAATGGTGCAGACGTCTGACGGCGCATAGGCGCGGAAAGAGGGCAGCTCGGTCTGGCGATTGCGCTCATCCAGCTTCGGCACCTGTTCAATGGGCAGCACGCGATTGGGCTCTGCTTCCCGTCCCGCATGCCCTTTGCCGACGAAAAGCACCGCCAGATCGTAATTCGTCACCAGATCGCTCCGGTCGGAAAAGGCCACCGGATCAAACGCCGCCGTCACGATACCCAGCCGCAGCGCGGCGAGATCCAGAAGGATGTATTCCAGGCAGTTGAGCGCGAGAATGCCGACCCGGTCGCCCCGCTTAAGGCCCCGCTCCAGCAGCCAGGCAGCCACGTTCTCCACCATTGTCTGAAGTCTGGACAGCGCGACGACCTGCGGCTTTGCCCCAATGGCATTGACGATCAGGTCGCAATCCGTTGGCCAATCCTTCTCAAACAGCGTGTTTGGAATATCGATCTTCGCAGAACTGACGGTCTGTAGCATCACGCGGCATCCGTTCTGTCCATGTCGAACTCCCGGTTGCCGATCTCGGGCGAGAAGAACCGGCGGTCGGCCAGATCAATCCGGTTCCCGACAGGCAGCAGTTCCACAACCTGCGGCCAGGTTTCTAATGGATCGCATCCCAGGCCCGCACGCAGCGCCGCCGAAAAGCGCGGCATCAGGGGGGCTGTGAGATCGGCCAGGAGCAGAGCGGCCGCCAGCTGAAGGGCAACCGTGGTGCGTGCCCGATCCGCGAAGGCATCGTCTTCCGTCAGGTGACTTTGCGCGGCGACGAACCGTGTCGTGTCCTCCACGAGCTGATTGATCGCGCGGCCGACCTGATTGAGCGAGAAGCCCTCGGACGTGTAGAGCGCGGAAACCTCCGTCCGGCATGCCTCAAGCGTCCGCAGAAAAGCCTTGTGATCGAGGCTCCAGTCCCCGGCATCCGGCGTCACGCCCGCGTATTTCCGCGAAACGGTCTGACCGAGCTGGTTGAGCCATGCCTGCCAGGTTTCGATCAGATGTGTGTTCGTGGACCTCAGTGCCTCGATCGAGAAATTCGTCCGCTCGACTTCGCCGCGCGTCAGGGCCAGGTGGAAGCGCACACAGTCGACGGTTTCCTCGCTGAGCACTTCCTTGCCCCAGACCGCCCGTCGCCGGCTCGTGGAGAATTTCTCTCCGCCCAGGCAATAGAACTCGTTCACCTGATAGTCGATCTTCGGAGCCCAGTCCGGGAAGGCGGCCTTGTAGAGAGCCGGGTAGAGGATCGCGTGGTAGAAGCTGTTATCGTAGCCGAAGAAATGGACGAACCTCCAGTTGTCGTCAGGGGACAGGGCATCCCAGTTCTGACCAACCTTCTTGCCAACGGCCTCGATTCCATAAAGGAAGCCATATGACATTTCCGGCCAGGCCCATATCACCTGTTCGGGGATTTCAGGATCGTCCGTCGTGACGCCCCACGGCTGGGGGTGTGTGATCGGGATCGTCGTCTCGTCGCGGTCCAGAACCTTTGTGGCCAGCGAAAGGATCCGGGGCGCTGCCTTAAATTCCTTCAGGGGCTCAAGGATCGCGGGTGAAAACGCGCTCAGGTCGATCGCGTAGCGCGCGCACTGTGCGGTAATGGGGTGCCCGCCAGAGATTTTGGAGACCGGAGCAATCAGGTCATAGGCGAGGTTCGGCTGCCCGCACTCTTCGCAAATATTGCCGCCCGTGCCAGAGCCGCAGGTGGGGCATCTGCCGGAGATATCGCACTCATAGAGATACTGGTTCGTCTCCGGGTCGAACGCCGCTGGCTGAAGCGTCTTCTTGATCTGGCCAGACGCGATCAGCCGGTTGAAAAACCGTTTCAGGCCTTCCTGGTAGCCGGGCGCATGGGAGGAGATGGTGAACTGGTCGAGATGAACATCCAGAAGAGCGAGGGTGTCCTGGATCTCGCTTGCGTAATAGTCCGCGACCTCCTGAGGGGTCTTGTTCATCTGCTTGCCGCGGGCAATGACGTAGCTTTGGAAGTCATCGCTTCCGGTTATGTGAAAGGCCTGTCGACCGAGCAGTTTCTGAAACCGCGTGAAGACGTCCGCGCCGAAATAGGGGCCGGAGAGATGGCCGAGATGCAGGTCGCCATTCGGGGTTGGCGGGGTCGAGAAGACGAAGCAGGGGGGATGCGTGTCTGCCTGGGGTGCGCTGGCCTTCGTCGCCTCCGCGGTGGTCGCGCCATCGCGCCAGTAGACGGTTGCGAAGACGAGCGGTGTGTCGCCGGTGTTGCGCAGCACGTGTTTCTCAAAGGGAGGGGCTGCAATGAAGTCGCCCTGATTGACCGGTGCGGTTGCGCCATCATCGGCTTCAAGGATGCCGCTGCCCTGCAATATCGTGAAAGCTTCGCACTCATCGTGACGATGAAAATCCGTCGCCTCCCCGGCCGCAATGATCCCGAACGCAAAACCGTGACGGTCCACATCCGGGAATGCCTCCAGCGAAGCCATCTTGATTCCGAATATGTCGGAGAAAACCTGCTCGTCCTGCCTAAAGATCTTCATAAGACAATCCCATCGTCGAATATGCTTCAGTCAATTGCAAAACGTCACGCGCGATTGCAGGCGCCAGCCGATAACCTGATCCGTTGGCTGCACCCGCGAAAATGATCCTGCCATTTTCGGTCAGGGACTTTACGATCGGCGCGCCGGTCGAGCTGTAGGCATCGCAGAAGACCTGTCCGCCCAGCGTGGCGCGCCGGAAGTCGGGAGCGACCTTCGCCAGCACCTCCAGCCCCTGGTCCACGTCCTGCGGAGTGATCCGTCCATGACAGTCCTGCGGAGAGACACCCCATTGGGTTCTCGTGAAGCTGAAGAGATACTTGGCGCCGTTTTCCAGCGGCAGGAAGAAGGCGTCATCATCGAAGAAGAGATCCGCGACGGCCTCGACATTCGCTCGGTTTTCCAGATGAAGGGCCACGACACGCTTGATACGGATGCCCAGATCCTGCGTGTAAGGGGTGAACTCGGGTTCCAGTGCCCACGGCCCGGGGCAAAGAACGATCTGGTCTGCGCGCAGGCTCTGCCCGTCTTGCGTGATGAGCTCCACGCAATCCTCCGCTTCCCTGATGGCCGAGATCTTCAGCCCGAACCGGGTTTGCAGGCGATCCGCCATCCGGCCGCGGTAAAACCGCACGAGTGCCGGGACGTCGGCCACCTGCGCGTTCTCAACAGCCCAAACCGGTGTGGCGGCATCCGAGGGGGCTATCGCGCCGGGCAAAACGTCCCTGTCCGTCCGTGTCAGCGGGCTGGTGAAAATCGTCGCGAGCGTTTCAGCGTCATGCCTTGCGGAATGAACCCGCAAGGATAACGGTGTAATCGGAACTTCAGGATGTTCGGCCTTGAGATTGCGGTAGTAGCGCTCGCTGAAAAGGCTCATCTCCCGGACGCGCTCATTGCGTCCCAGGGGAAAATGCAGGCCCGCCGACCGGGCGGAGGCGCCCGTGGCCGGGAGATCCTGCTCAATCAGCGTGAGGGAGCAGGAAGGAGAATTGTCGAGCAACATCGACGCAACCGAATAGCCGATGATGCCGCCGCCAATGATGATGATTGACTGTTTCATGACTATGCCGTCCGCAGGGCTTTGCCGGGAAGGGCCACATGCGGGCCCCAGCACACCGAAGAGGTTTCCGGTTCGGTTGCGACCGGGCGGCCGAGAATACGCTGCATCATCTTGGCGCTGCGCCATGCGGTCAGGCTGAGATTGGGGTCAGAGAGCCCCTTCTGTGCACGGCTCGCATTGTGGATGAAGATTGGCCTGTTTGAGGGGCCGTTCCAGCGGGCTGCAAAACTGCCGTCTACGGAAATCTCGTCATTGTCGCTGTGAAGCCGGTCCTCGATCGGGCTGAGGAACTCGATCGCGGCGTTTTTGTAGCCGGTGGCCCAGATGACGATGTCGACGGGCAGCATCTCATGCTGTTTGGTGTCGCCATGGAGCATCTTGACCACCCAGGACGCACCGTCGCGGATGACGTTTTCCACCGCGCGGTTTGGCAGGAGATTTACCGTGTTGGGGGTGTCTCGCACGAAGCGGCGCAGATACAGGCTCTGGTAGATCTCGCGCAGCGTGGATTCCGTTATCCCGTCGCTCGCCAGCACGTTCTCTTTCAGAAACTCTCTGCGGGTATGCGCCGGCAGGGAGGAGAAGTAGTCTTGGTGGCACGGCATGAACAGATCGTTGGTAAAGGGAGAGTCGTCCAGAGGCGCATAGCGATCGCGCCGGGAGACCCATGTGATCTGTGCAGGCGCGTCCGAGCCATCGCGGTTCAGCAGATCCTGAAAGACTTCGGCCCCGGACTGTCCTGATCCGACGACCGCGATCCGTTTCCCGGCGAGACGGTGTGAGTGGCTCAGATAGTCTGCGCTGTGGAACATCGTTTCCCCGATGCCCTGCTCGGCGAATTGCGGCACGGACGGCACCTTGCCGACAGCGATGGAAATGCACTCGGCCCGCAACTGCCGCTTCGAGGTCGCGACGAGGAAATCGCCGTCGAAGTCGATCCGTTCCACCTCTTCTCCAAAGCAGACATTCTCGTTCTTGTTGGCGGCCCAGTGCAGGTATTGCGTGAATTCCTGGCGCGTGATCGCGTCGAATTGGGCGTTGAGGAACTGGTACATCCTGCCCGTTTCGTGGAGGTAGGCGAGAAAGGAAAACGGATTGGTAGGATCGGCGAGGGTCACCAGGTCCTTCAGAAACGACACCTGCAATGTGGCATTGGGCAGCTGAAGTCCGGGATGCCAGGAAAACTCCGCCTGCTTCTCTATGAACTGATTTGACAAACCTGTTGGGTGGATCAGTGAAGCCAGGCTGAGGTTGGATGGTCCTGCACCCACGCCGACAATATTAACTCTCATAAAAGTCTCCCTAATCCGGAAGTATCCTTCCGGATGTAAAGTAACTGCCTATCAAATATTCAGTTCATATATGGAAAATGATATTATTGATATTTGTTCGGAATGAATATGTCTAAATACGAACGCTATATGTTTATCATCTCTGCTTCAACTAACAGAATAGGTAGGGGGATTGGACCCTCCGCAGGCCGTTTTGCCGCAAAAGGGGGGGGGCGTCACTGCGCGATGGGTGCGATCCGAGGCTGGCTGGGCCGTGGAGGGGGGCGGGAACGGCGGCTGCGTTTGCGGTCTTGCCTTCATCTTGCAACTCCGCCAGAGGCTGGCCGGTCGGCTGCCGGCCAGATGGCCCGCCGACCTGATGGCCTAACGGCCCTTGGTCCCCTCGCTCACGTCCGTCAGGATGTGCCGGTGTCGCCTGGCCTGGGCGCATGGCGATTTCCGCATTTCTGGGGCGCACTGCCCGGGTCGCAGAGCGTTTGCGTGGAGAGTGACGGCTGCGCCTTGAGGTGGTTTCGGCCAGGTCAGCCGGCGGCCTGCATGCGTTCCACGAGCAGGCGCGCCATGTCACCGGCGACCTGTATGTAAGAGGGGTCGCGGTGTAGTAGAACCGTGGAGAACGCGCCCTCCATGAGAACCATGATCTCCTTTGCGATCGCCTCTGCCTCGCCGGGGCTCACATAGGATTCCAGTTCGCTGGCCAGCCAGGTTTCGACGCGTTTCTTGTGCTGGCGCGCAGCCTGCAAGGCGGGGTGGCCGGGTGTCTTCACCAGTTCGACGCTCGTCCTGAGAAAGCCGCAGCCCTTCCAGCGTGGATTGCGTGCGAGCGTCTCCAGCCGTTCGAAAATGCCGCGAACCTTGTCAGGAACGGTCCCCTCGGTTTCCCTGAACCAAGTCTGGAACTGCGTGATGTTCAGTTCGTCGCAGGCCCGCAGGTAATCGGCGATAATGTCGTCTTTGCTCTGGAAGTGATAGTAGATCGTCCGTTTCGTCAGCTTCGCCTCTGCCGCGATCATGTCCACGCTGACGTCACGAATTCCCTCGTTCCGAAAGAGCTTTTTTGCTGCATTTACAATGGATTCCTTCGTAGATGTCATGTCAGACGCCTCCTCTCCGGTATACCCACTAGTGAGTGTACTAAAGCGCAGGTGCGCGTAAACATCAAGGAATGATGACGAGCGAATCCTATTACCGGCACATAAAAGTAGAAGAGGTATCCATCGCTTGTAGCGATGGGGTATCACTTGGCGGTCATGTCTGGCATGGCGAAGGGCCGGGCCCGCATGGTTGCGTGATCATCAATAACGCTACGGGCGTATTGGCGAAATATTATCATAGGTATGCCCGTTTCCTCGCCGAACGTGGTTTCGATGTCCTGACCTACGATTATCGGGGGATCGGGGCGTCGAGGCCTGCAAATCTCGCCGGATGCAAGTTTCGCTGGCGAGATTGGGGGGCGCTGGATTTCGAGGCGGCGATCCATTTCATGCGGCGCCGCTTTCCCGGTACCCCCATCAAGGTGGTTGGCCACAGTGTCGGCGGATATCTGCCCGGACTGGCCGCGAGCGCGGCACAGCTCGATCGCATGCTGACGGTCGGTGCCCAATATGCCTGGTTCGGCGACTATGCGCGCAATCACCGGGTGACCATGTTCCTGAAATGGCATGTGATCATGCCGCTCTTGACCGCCATTGTCGGCTATTTCCCAGGCAAGCGTCTGGGGTGGCTGGAGGACTTGCCCGCAGGTGTCGCCTATGAGTGGAGCTTCCGCCGACCGAGGTTCGAAGTGGCCTATGACGTCACCGAAAGGTCGGAGGTCCTCTCTCGCATAGGATCCGTGACGGCGCCGATCCTCGCGCTTTCCATGTCGGATGACGAATTCGGCACGCCGGAGGCGATCGGACGCACGCTTTCCTACTACACGAACGCGAAACGGACGATCGTGTGCCTGAACCCGAAGGACGTCGGTCAGGAGAAGGTCGGGCACTTCAACCTGTTTCATGACAGTCACTCCAGCGGTTTCTGGCTCGATACGCTTGTGTGGCTGCGTGGCGGGGTCAATCCCTGGCCGAACAAGATCGCCCGCTTCTTGCAGGAGAACCCGTGAAGGGAGGATTTCCAGGACGGTTCGGGGCGCTGCTGGAAGGGGGATTTGGCGGCGATAGCGGTTCCCCGCCGAGCTTTCTCGGCTTGATCATCCGGCTGTCCTCAGGAGGTATACCTATGAGGTAATGGACACCGGGTTCCCGGCATCATAACGTTTCAGAAGTTCACTAAATCAGGAATAGAGGTCGTTAGTCGAAATATAGTTTATCTGAACAATTAATATAAAAATGAAATAATTCGCACCGATAGAATAGAGAGTATATTCCATGGCCGATAAATTGCTTACGGAACGGGAAGCGGAAGTTCTGACCTGGGCGGCTCACGGTAAAACGTCGAGAGAGATTTCCGATATTCTGAAAATATCCGCAAATACGGTGAATTTTCACATCAAGAACGTCTTGTTCAAGCTTGGCGCCGTGAACCGGTCATCGGCTGTGGTCGCGGCGATCATGGCGGGCGAGATCGACGTGACCCCGCAATGGTGCCTGCCTATTGCAAGGCAGCCGGTGGGAATGGAACGGCTTGCGCTGGCCGAGGCCTGAGCCGTCGCCGGTGCGCCGCCTTTCAGGCGGCGTCGGCGCTTGAGCTGGGCGCAGGCGGGTCCCCCGAACGCAGATTGTGCCCGGCGGTGGGTGCGGCAAGCGCCGGAACATGTTCTTGGCAGCGTGCCGGAGGCAGCATCCATCCCTTTCGGCAAATGCCCCCGGTGACCTGGGTCGCCGGGGGTTTTTTTGTGGTTGATCATCAGGGGGCTGCTCTTTCGTCAGCCGAATTTGGAGCTTAAGTCCGTTTGAAGGAGGTCCAAACAAGCCGTTGCGACGCGGCGTGGGTCTGCGCCAAGCGCATGGAGGACGCGCGCGCAAGAGCCTGGATCGCGAAATCCGCGGCATCTGACGGTGCGGTCTCGAGTGCTTTGCGCGTCCGTGCCCCCTGTTACACACAGCCTGGCCCGCCTCGCGCCTGCGTCAAGCAATGCAAGGAGCGGGAAGGCTTGCCCGAAACTGGCAATAGAATAGGGTGATGCCGCCGCGCCGAACCTGGAGACCGCGAACCATGCTCGACACTTCCTCTTTGAACTGTGGATCTCTTCTTGTGCTCAACAGCGGTTCATCGTCCGTGAAGTTCACGGCTTTCCGTGTCGCGAAGGCGGGGCAGGTCGCTCCGTTGTTTTCCGGGCAACTGTCGGGCATCGGAACGGACGCGCGGCTATCGGCCCGCTCGGCCGACGGGGACGTGATCGCCAGTGCCTCCTGGGCGGAGCGCGACACCGGCGGCGTACCTGTGCTTTTGCCGGACCTGCTGGCATGGATCGAGACGCACCTGCCCTCTGATCTGCCTCTGTTGGCGGCTGGGCACCGCGTGGTTCACGGCGGACGCAACCTCCATCGCCCGGCGATCATCACAGACGATGTGCTGGTTGAACTGGAAAACATTATCCCGCTCGCCCCCCTTCACCAGCCGCAAAGTGTGGCTGCGATCAAGGCGCTCAAGGAGAGCCGCCCGGACCTTCCGCAGGCAGCCTGTTTCGACACCGCCTTCCACCACACACAGCCGCTCGTCTGTTCGACTTATGCCATCCCCCGTCATCTCAGCGAAGCTGGCGTCCACCGCTACGGCTTTCATGGTCTTTCCTACGAGTACATCGCCCGCTACCTGGGCGAGACCCTGCCGGAACTTGCAAAGGGGCGCGTCGTCGTCGCGCATCTGGGCAACGGGTCGAGCCTGTGCGGTCTGAAAGACGGCAAGAGTATCGATTCGAGCATGGGCTTTTCGGTGCTGGAAGGTGTGCCCATGGGCACACGCTGCGGCAGCCTTGATCCCGGCGTCATCATTTATCTGATGCGCAAATTCGAGATGAGCGCGGATGAATTGGAGCACCTGCTTTACCACCAGTCCGGCCTGCTGGGGATCTCGGGCGTTTCCAACGATATGCGGGTTCTGGAGGAAAGCGACGATCCCCATTGCAAGCTGGCCGTGGAGATTTTCTGCCTGCGGGTTGCCAAGGAGGTCGCCTCGCTGGCCTGTTCGATCGGCGGGCTGGACGGGATGGTCTTTACCGCGGGCATCGGGGAGAACAGCATCGGCATTCGAGCCCGGATCTGCGCGCATCTCGATTGGCTCGCAATCCTGCTCGATCCGGCGCGCAACGACGCCGGGGCAGGGCTGATTTCAAGCGACGCTTCGCTGCCTGTTCGCGTGATCCCCACCAACGAGGAGTTGATGATCGCCCTGCATACGCTTGACCTGCTCGCTTCACAGGCAGTCAGCTGAGTGCGGAAGCCTTTGGAGGGCTCAAATCACGCAAAGCCCGCCTCGAATGTGGTCGCCGTCAGGCTGACGTGGGCATCAAGCGGTGGGAGTAGTTCAAATGCCTTGGGTTCGCGTGAGAAGTTCCAGAGGCGGACCAGACACCATTCAGACCGGCGCGCATTCGCAACAGCAAGCTCGTTGCGGGTAATATGGAAGGGCGTGCGTTCCCAACCATTCGTCGTCTTCACTTCGATCAGGCGCGTCTGACCATCGGGCGCGAAACATCGCGATGTCATAGCCCGCGCCATCGCCGTCCTCCTCGGACACCCATCGGACCTTTCGTGCAAGGTCATCGCGTCCCGCCATGCGCAGGGATGTCCACTCGTGCGCAAGCATGCGCTCCTCACCGGCGCGGCCAAGGGTCCGGTTGCGCGCGTCTCGGCCCGCCGCGTCGTACGTGTGTGCAACGTGAAGCATCTGTTCCAGCTCCTGCGGGGGCGGCTGGTTCGATCGCGTGGGAGCCGGGCCGATCCAGAGCGGTGCGGATTCCTGAAGACCTGTCTCCTGGCGCGTGTGCGGTAACCGGGCGAGCCAGGCGGGGTTCATGGCCAACCACCGCGCCACTGCGTCGACCAGCGCCATTTGAAAATTGAACGCCGGCTTGTAGCCGGGGATCCAGTCCTCGCCGAGTCCCTTCAAAACCGCGCTGATATTCTGGTGCTTGAACTCGATCGAACCCTCGGAGCGGCCAGCCAGCAATGGCAGAAGCGCGCGACGATGCGCGGCCTTGCTGTAGGGGTGTCCCATGACATCCGCTTTGAGCATCGCGAAATAATCCGCGACGATCAGATCGTTTTCTTCATCGGTCCAAGGGGCATTCGACATTCGGCCAGGCTACTGTCCGCAAGACCATTTGTCATTGAAAACCAGAGGCCCAAAGGGCCTTTGGTTGTTGGTATGGCAAGGGGCGGGCTGCAAGCGCGATCGGCGGATCACGGTCGTAGAGCCGGGCCGCAGGTTCGCTAGAAGCGAACCTCAAGTCTTGCGTTGGCGCCTTGTTCCAGTGCATTGCGCCCGAAGCGGCCTTGATAGGCGAGGCCGAGCTTTGCACGGTCGCTGAAATGGAAGCGAAGGCCCGCCTGCAGGACGCCATTGTCACGATCGATCGGCGCGCCGTGAACGGAGAATGCGTTCGCGCCCCCTATTGCGAGGCGTCGCTGGGCTGTAACGCTTCCGATGGCATGCTGCCAGCCGAGACGCCCGGTCAGCTCGGTAGTCATGCCCTCACGGGTCGCGAGGGTCTTGGACAGGCGCATGCCGAGGTTTGTTGACCCGAAGAGCTGCGAAGACGCCTTGCCGGAAAGCGCCACCCCGGCGGATCCCGACTCTTCCACGGCGCCCGCATGGTGGTGAACCGCCGCGAGGCCGGCATAGGGCTCAAGCGCGAGCCAGGGCGTCTCGAACCGATAGGAGACGTCCGCGAAGGCCTGCGCGGTGCGCGATCCGTAGTCGGCGGTCAGGGTCTCGTCGATGCCGCCAAAGGCGACGTGACGGTTGGTCGAGACTTCGTGCCAGCTGTGAGAGGCCCCGGCCTCGACGCGGAGGGCGCCGGAACGGAGCGCGCCATAGGCGCCAAGCGTGAAGCTCTCCGAGTTTGCACTCGAAGCGCGCTTGTCGATGCTTGCCGTCGATTGGCTGAAGCCTGCCAACAGGCCGAGCCTGATATCCCGCGTCGGGTTGGATTCCAGACCAATCAGCCCGCCGCCAGTGGTGCTCGAAAGCCGGGCGGCATTGCCATCGCCCTGGAACACAGCATAGGTGCCCTGCATTTGCCCCCAGATCTGCAGGTTGGTGAGTGGCGGCTGCGCGGTCGAGCGAGCCGCCACAGTGTCCCGTGGCGCGAAGCTGGCGAAGCTGCTCGCAATGCGGTTGGTGACCGCATCGCGCAGACGGGCACTTTCACTCACGAACAGGGATGGCAGGGAGGCGTGGATTTCGCCGGACAGACTGTCATAGGCAGCCCGGGCCGATGCGGAGTCGAGGCCGATCAGCGCGCCATAGAGCGTGTCGGCCGTTGCCGGACTGTCGAGGCTCGTGGCAACGGCCCGCTGCGTGGCGGTCTGTGCCTGCGAGACAAAGCTAGAGCTGTTGCGGGTCAGTTCCAGCACCACCGCGTTCGACTGGTAGATGAGCGCGGCATCCAGGAAAGCGAAGTTCTCCGTCACGTGGTCAAAACTTCCAAAGACACCGCCTGCGCCGGTGAGGATCGTGTAGCGGGTCGAGGGGGCAAGAGGAGGCGTGCTTCCACTCAAGAGCGAAACATTGACCGTTCCGCCGGTCAGGTCGACCCGTCCGCTTGCTGCCGTCAGATCGCTCCGCCCGGTCTCGTCCACCTCGATGGCGTAGATGCTGCCCGGACCGAAGGAGATGTTGCCGGCCACGTTGATGGTCCCGATCGAGTTGCCGGGCGCAAGCGTTCCGCCGGAGACCAGCGAGAGGCCGCCGACCGTGCCCACGCCCTGGAGCCGCGCGCCCTCATTGACGGTGAACCCGCCGTCTAGCGTCGTATCGAGCGTGTAGATAACCCCTGAATGCAGGCCGACATCGCCGCTGAAGTTCGACTGAAGTCGCACCGCGCCGGTGCGGTAGATCTCGGCAGATCCGGTGAAGCCGGAATAATCGCCCGACAGCAGCGTCTCGCCGCTGACAAAGGCAAGCGTGCCGTCGCCGGTGACATCCGCCGCAAAGTCATAGGCCGCATCCGTGTGGTTGAAGACGATCTTGCCATCGCCTGCGCCAACGGAAACCGTGTCGGCCAAAAGTTTCCCCGCGCCGACCGGTGCCGATCCTTCTTCTGCGCCAAAGACCAGAGTGCCACTGGAGCCCGCAATTGCACCGAGTTCGAGGATCCCGGTTCCGCCGCCGATTTCGGCGACGCCCCCCTCCGACACCACAAGCTTTCCCTGACCGCCGGAGCCGCTGCCCACCACCGCCGTGGCGACCGTAAGGCGGCTGTCGGTTCCCGAGACTGTAACCCGGGCGCTTGAGGCGCTGCCGACGTCAAGCGTGTTGGCGCTGACGATGCCCTTGTTCCAGATCCACAGGTTGCCGCTTCCACTGCCGCCGGTCTCTCCGAGCTTCAGGTCCGTACCGATGGTCCAGCGCGTTCCCTCACCCGAGATCTCGACATCGGCATCGCCGGTGCCGGCTGCGGTAATCGCACCACGCCCGCTTGTCATGGTCTTCCCGCCACCGATGCTGATGATGCCCTCATCAACGCCGATCGTGCCGGAAACGGTCGTGTTGCCGCGCAGGAACACGGTCCCGAAACCCGTTTTCGTGAAGGTGCCCAGGCCGGTGATTTCGCCGGAAAATCCGGTGACGTCGTCCTGATCCAGAACGAGATCGGCCTCAGAGCCGGTGCTGGTCAGAGTGCCGCCGGTGCCCCACAGCAGCGACACCGTCAGGTCATGGCCGGCGAGGTCGAGGGTGCCGCCATTGATCTCGTATTGGGTGTTGTCGGCGAATGCGTTTGCGCCGCCTGCGCGCAACGTTCCGCCGTTCACCACTGTCCTACCGGTGAAGGCGGCGTTGTTGCCGGTCAGGGTCGTGGTGCCCGCATGGGCCACGATCGTCCCCCTGCCGACGATGTCGGTGGCGAAGGCGTAGGCGCTGTCTGTGTGGTTGAAGACCAGCGATCCGTTACCGTTTCCAAAGGTGAGCGAACTCGCGGTCAGGGTGCCGGCGGCGGATGCGGTTTCACCGGCGGCCGCACCGATGTTCAGGGCGCCCGTGCCGCTGAAGCGCGCCACATGGACGGTCGAGGCGGCATTCAAGGCGCCGCGCTCTTTCAGGGTCAAGTTGGCGCTTTGCCCGTTCTGGCCGATGGTCACGATGCCGGCGGCATTGATCGACGATCCTGTGCCTTGCACCGTGACCGTGGCATTCGAACCGCTCCCGTCTCCCAGGATCAGCAACTTCGATGTCGTGAGGACGCCGCCCTGGACGATGTTTACCGTGCCCTTGCTGTTGCCGCTGGAGCCAACGACCATGTTGGCATTTGCGGTCATGGACGATCCCGGTCCGGTGATGTTGAGTGTGCCCTCCGACCCACCCAGGTTGCCGACGAAGGTTTCTTCCCCGACCGACACCGCAGCCCCTTCCGCTATGGAAAGCGAGCCGCTGCCCCGGTACCCGACGCGGAGATCATCATCAATTGACCAGGAAGAGCTCGTGCCCGTCACGTTGACGGTACCGGTGCTGTTCGCGACATTGCCCAGTAAGGCGTTGTAACCGGTGGTCAGGCTGGCGCCCTCCGAGATGGTCAGGCTCCCGCTATCCCCGTCCGCATAGCCAAGATAGGCACTGTTGGAGCTCCTCAGGGACGTTCCGCTTCCTCTGAGGATCAACGTGCCGGTCTTCCCGGCGTCACCACCGAGATAGAGGCGGTAGCTGTCGAGACTGGAATCGTCCACGATCTCCAAGAGACCATCCGCGACCTGCAAATTGCTTATGGTCGCCGTCGCTTCGGCGAAATTGAGAGCGCCGCCGGAAACCGTGAGGTCGCCGAGTGCGGTGCCGGCCGTGCCTCTCATGACCCAGACGGACTCGTCTTTCTTCGATATGGCCTCGAAGCCGGTATATTTGGTGCCGATTTCAGCCAGGTTGAAGCTCGCGGTAGGGCTGATGACTCCTGCCATGATAAGCGTGTCGTGCGTGCCACCCGCGACGACATTGCCGGTGATACTTGAACCGGACCACAGCTCCAGGGTGTTAGTGCCGCCGGTGAACTCAATGGCATTGGCACGAACGCCGCTTGCGGAGAGCCCGCCGAAAATATCTCGTTTATTGACGATGGTCAGGTTCGATCCGAGAATGCCGACCCCGCCAGAACCTTCGCTTCCGGCCGGCCCCGCGCTGGCCATTATGGAAGTACCCCCCGCGCCCCCGCGTCCGCCTGCACCGCCCGTGATCGTTTCGTAGTTTTCGATAGTGAGGTTGTTGCCCGCGATGCCGGCACCACCCGCACCGCCGTTGCCGCCCCTGCCGCCATTGTTGGAGTGACGGAAGCCGCCATTGCCGCCGTCGCCACCGCGTCCCCCCGTGATTGTGCCGCGGTTCTCGATACTGCCGTCTCTAGCGGCGACGGCAGTTGCGCCGGCTCCACCGCCGCTGGCGTTCGCATTGCCGGAATCATAAGCGCCACTGCCGCCTGCACCGCCATTGCCGCCGGTTGCGGACCCGGTTAGCAGCACCGAAAATTCGCTCCCCGAAAGGGCTGTTGTTCCCGCGTCTCCCGCAGTGCTGGCGGCAGCGTCCGTTCCGTTGCCACCGTGTGCCCCGTTCTCGCCGGCCGCAGCGCCCTCCAAGGCGGCGGTGAGCGCGTTCGTGGAGGCGCCGCCCGACAGGACCAGCGATGTGCCCGATGCCGCAAATGGGGAACCGGTGATCGCGACCGGGGCGCTCGCCTGGACCGTCACGCCCGTCGCGAAAGCTGGCAATGCGCCCGAGACGGAGATGGCCGTGACGGCGGGATCAATTGCGATCACATCTCCGCTGGCGCCTGCATTGGCAATTGCCCAACTCAGCGAGCCGATGACCGTGCCGCTGCCATCATCGGTTGCCTCTGTGACCGTATAGATGGCGGCGTGAACGATCTGGCTGGACAGAGGCAGGATCACCACCGCGCACAAGGCCGTTGAGGCGAGAAGGGACAGCGAGCGCCTGCGGGCGGCGCGCGCGTGTTCCGCCGGGAGGTTGGGATCGTGTCCTGTGGGGGCAGGCTGCGCCCGGCGGTTCGCCGCGAAGCCTGTCGCATTGCCAGGCCCGCAAGCCAGTGTTTTTCTTGTGTTCATGGATCCCCCTCGGCCCGACGCTTGGCGATCGGGTGCAGCTCGTCCGCAGCGCCAGTTGTGTCAGCACTGTTTCTTGGCGCGGGAGAGGGGGGGAGTGAATCCCCTGTTCAGGGGTTATTGTTCGTTTCCAGGCCCTTGCCGAGCCAGAGGGCCATGAGGCTGGACCGGCTGGAGACCCCGTATTTGCGGAAGATCCGTTTCACGTGGTCATGGGTGGTGTGCGGGCTCTGGTTGTACTGCCCGGCGATGCGTTTTTCGGTCAGGCCAAGCAGAAGTCCCTTCAGGACGAGCTGTTCTGTGGGCGTGAGCGGCGCCGAGGCAACGCCAATCCCTTCGCCAAGCAGCTGATGCCGGTAGAACCAGCGAAGCCCGCGCAGCGCATGGAAGATCAGGGCCTGATCTTCGCGGGAGAACGGCTCTCTTTCGAAACTGCGATGGAACCCGATCTGCAACTCCGCATCGGCGCTGACGGGAATTCCCGCCCAGATGGAATCATGCCGGTCCAGGGCTTTGTAGTAGCGCAGATAGGACGGTCCCTCGAACCACTCCGGCGTGGCTAGCTCTCTCAGCAGCAGGACCCGGAACGTTCCGGCCAGTTCCACATTGCGGGTCGTGGTGATGTCTGGTTCACCCTTGTCCATTTCCGCAAAGGCCTGGTCGATGGCCTCACTGGTGAATTCGCAAGGGTTCAGCGTGAAGAGACTGCGCGGCCGCCATCCCTTCATCGGGTCGCTGCCCTGGTTCCAGTCCAGCCGCACACAGCCGATCCAGTCCGCATTCTGCGCATCCACCATCGCGCAGATCTCTTCCAGCAGAAATTTGCGCGATGCCTGGATATCCACCGCGTCAAAGGCTGAAAGGTCGTCCCACAGCTTGTAGATCCTGTCGAGACTGGAATAACCGATTTGCATGGAGGGTCCGAGAAGTGAAGGACGGCAACGGGAGTTATCTGTTTTAGGTAGCGGTTGTAATTGGAAAAATCAAAATGTCGGTTGGCTTTTTCGGGGAAAATGGTCAACGGCAAAGTTGGCGTTCGAACCGCGCGTGCAGAGAGGTGGGGGGAGCGGAGTGCCATGCCCGAAAGCCTGAGGATCATGAACGATCGTCGGCGCGTCCTTTGAATACAGGTTCCCCCGTTCTTTCCCCACATGAGGGGCTGCGTGACGGCTGAACGACGTCGAGAGAGACGTCCGTACATTCAATGAAATGAAGGGGAAATGGCGGAGAGAGAGGGATTCGAACCCTCGAGACGGTTACCCGCCTACACGCGTTCCAGGCGTGCGCCTTCGACCACTCGGCCACCTCTCCGTACGCGGGAAACACAAGCTCGTTCGGAGTATCTGGAAAACTGTGTTTTCCTGAAGTTTCCGGCGACCCGTCGCGATCAGTGGAACCGATCCGGCGCGACGTGGTTTTCCTGTGCCCACGGGAGGCGCAATATAGCGATAAGGGGCTTGAGCGCAAGTGCCTGTGGAGCGGCATTTGTGCATAATTCTCTGTGAGATGTCGCGGAGGGGGACTTTGGGGCGTGACCGGTTGTCACGAAAGCGTGGGCCCATTGTCCGCAAAGCGCAGAAATCCTATCTCAAGCCGGTTGTGGCGGCCGAGAGCCGCGGGGGTAAAGGGTGGACTGAGCTTTCCTGGCGCGTTAGCTATCGTTAA
The DNA here is from genome assembly GCF_963674635.1 of Breoghania sp. Classification (NCBI taxonomy): domain Bacteria; kingdom Pseudomonadati; phylum Pseudomonadota; class Alphaproteobacteria; order Hyphomicrobiales; family Stappiaceae; genus Breoghania; species Breoghania sp. The sequence goes on along the minus strand of NZ_OY771475.1, from coordinate 2,709,720 downwards.
CGCACAGGGATCGCCAGTGGCCCCGAGATGCCAAGTGTCGGAGCAGTCGATGTTATCCTTTTTGTCGAGAGTCCTCGGGATTCTCTGCGTCGCAGTTGCGTTGGTCACGGCCGTCATCGACGGAACGAAGTCGATTGCCGCCTCGCAGCTGGTGACCACCCCCTTCGGAGCGCACTGGTATGAGTTCGCGCCTGAATCCCTGAATGCGGCCCAGGCTGCGGTGCAACGTCACGTCGCAGTCTGGCTGTGGGATCCGGTCATTCAATGGATCCTTTTGCTGCCCACATGGGGTGTTGCCGGTGCACTTGGCGCGCTTTTCGTGTGGATGGGAACGCGCCGTCGCAGACGGAAATATGGCATGGCCTGAGCGCCTGCCGGAGCACCATGCCGGACCGGGCGCAGAATTGCGGGCGGGGCATAAGAGTTTTTGGGAAGACAAGATGAACCTGTTCGACCGTTTGACCCGAAAAAGCCGGCTTCCAGCGCCGCATGAAGCTCTGTGCGGTCGCGATCGCGCCATCCCGACGGCGGAAACACATTTCGTCAATGGCAGGCGCCTTGTCGGCTCCTATCCCGCCAACAGCAAGAGCCTGCTTATCGGCATGGGCTGTTTTTGGGGCGCGGAACGCATTTTCTGGCAACTCGACGGCGTCTGGGTGACCGCTGTGGGCTATTCGGGCGGTCACACCCCCAATCCGACCTATGAAGAGGTTTGTTCGGGCGGGACCGGTCATGCGGAGGTGGTCAAGGTCGTCTACGAATGCGACCGGATCTCTCTGGAAACGATTCTGGCTTCCTTCTGGGAGAACCACAATCCGACACAGGGTATGCGTCAGGGCAACGATATCGGCACACAGTACCGCTCCGCGCTCTATCTGCCCGACGATGAGGCGCTGGCCATCGCAGAGCGTTCACGCGATGCCTATCAGGCGGCGTTGAGCGAGAACGGGCGCGGCGAGATCACGACGGAGATCCGCCCCATGCGCTCGTTCTATTTCGCAGAGGACTATCATCAGCAATACTTGGCCAAGCACCCCGACGGCTATTGCGGGATCCGCGGCACCGGTATCACCTGCCCGATGGAAAAGCCGTCCTCCGTGTGAGGGGGCGTGTTGGCGTGATGTTTGGAAATTGAAACCCCGGCGGCCCTGGTTAGGGCGCCGGGGTTTTCATTCGAGCAAGGCCGGTCAACGGCCGTCAGGCCCATCTGCGGCCCGGTTTCGGCTCAGCGCGGGAGGCCGGCATCACGCATGGAGAGCGCCGCCAGGGACGCGGAGCGGGCATATTCCGTGGCCTTCGCCCGATAGGCGACGAAGGAATCGTGGACCTCTTTCGCAAGAGGGCTGGCCGAAGCGATCTCCGTCAGCACCTTCTCCGATTCCGCCGCAAGGGCGCTCACGATCCCCGGCGAGAAGCTTCGCAACTTCACGCCTTCCTTTTCCAAAAGCGGGCGGAAGCTCTCGATATTGTGGAACGTGAAGTCAGCCAGCGCCTCCATGGAGGAGGCCATAGAAGCTCGCTTGACGATTTCCCGCAGGTCGTCGGGCAAAGCCTCCAATCGGGACTTGTTGACCATCAGTTCCAGGGCCGGGCCAAGTTCGTGGAACGCTGGCATGTAATAATAGGGCGCGACCTTGTAGAGCCCGAATGCCAGGTCGTTCCACGGTCCGACCCACTCCGCTGCGTCGATCGTGCCTGCCTGCATCGCGGCGAAGATTTCGCCCGGCGGAAGCAGCACAACATTGACCCCGAGCCGCCGCATGACCGTGCCCCCAAGGCCTGCGATGCGCATCTTCAGGCCCTTCAGATCGTCGAGCGTGTTGATCTCCTTGGCAAACCAACCGCCCGCCTGCGGCCCGGACGAACCTGCGAGGAAGGGGACGACGCCAAAGGGCTCATAGGCCTTGTCCCACAACTCCTGGCCACCGCCGAAATAGAGCCAGCCGGCATGTTCTTCCGCCGTCAGCCCGAAGGGGACGCCGGTGAAGAAATGGAAGGCCTGATCCTTGCCCTGCCAGTAATAGGGGCTGGAATGCCCGCATTCCGCGGCACCGGAGGCGACCGCGTCGAAAACCTCGAAGGGCGGGACCAGTTCGCCGGCGCCGAAAAGCTGAACCGTCAAGCGCCCGCCGGACATGCTGGTGATCATATCGGCCAGGCGTTGCGCATTGCCGCCGGGGCCGGGCGAGCCTTTCGGCCAGCTCGTCGCCATTTTCCAGATGATGGGACTCTGCGCGCGCGCCACATGTGGTGCGGCGAGCAGAGCGGCCGCCCCGCCGCCGATACCCGCCATCAGTGAGCGGCGATTCACGCGCTTGCTCTTGCCCGCATCCGTCATTGCAGTATCCTCCACGCGATCAACTCCCCATCCCGGGGATTGTCGTTTGTCTTGCGTCATTGATCATTCCCTGATCGAGCAACTCAATCTATACGCCCGTTCTGCGGTCAGACCGTCGCGGAGCGTCCTGAAGGGCGATGCGCCCAGCCGAATACCCGATTGTCCTGTTCCCGCCTTGCTTCAGGCTTTCCTCCCGCCAGAAGCTGTGACGCAGCGATCGACAATTCGCTTTCGCCGGGCCCCTGTCAACTCTTGCGGGGGCGGTTTTCCAGTCAGTTCAGCTCAAAGGGGGGGGCACGTCGCGGAGGCAGGAAGGCGCGCCGCGTCCGGCGGTTTCCGCCATTGCAATAGCGCCCCCTGCGAAATGCGCGCGCGCTTCCTATATCAGAAGCATGATGGAACCGCTCCAGCTCAGGCCCGCCCTCCGCAGACGGCGCAAGATCGCGAACATGTTGCACACCTGGTTGCTGGCCGGCGGCAGTCTGTCGCTGCTTGCCGCCTGTGCCTGGGCGTTGGCGGGGCTTTCCGGCCTCGTCTGGATCACCATTGGCGGGGCGGTCTCTCTCATCGCGGCAACCAACGTCTCGCCGCTCTGGGTCCTGAGGCTCTATCGCGCACGACGCCTGCCTGAGCGCGTTTTTCCGGAAGGCCATGATGTCGTTCGCGCGCTGTCATTGCGCGCCGGCCTGCCTTCCGCGCCTGAGCTCTATTACATTCCCTCAAGCATGCTGAACGCCTTCACGGTGGGAAGGCCGGAAAACGCGGTCGTTTGTGTCACTGACGGGCTGCTGCGCCAGCTCACCTTGCGCGAATTCGCCGGTGTCATGGCCCATGAACTGAGTCATATCGCCAATGGCGACGTGAAGGTGATGGCGCTTGCCGACGTGGTGGCGCGCATGACGAGCTCCATGTCGATCGTCGGCCTGTTCATGCTGGCCTTCAACCTGCCGGTTCTGATCGCGGATGGCGGTGGTGTGCCGTGGCTCGGCATTTTCCTGCTGCTGGCGGCGCCCACCATTGGCGGTCTGTTGCAACTGGCGCTTTCGCGCACCCGTGAATATGACGCCGATCTCGATGCGGTCGGCCTCACCGGCGATCCCCACGGCCTTGTGGCGGCTCTTACAAAGCTGGAAAGCATTCAGGGTCGGCGCTGGGAGGCGATGGCGCTTCCCGGCTCGCGTATCCCCGAACCCTCGCTCCTGCGCACCCACCCGACCACAGCAGAACGCGTCAGGCGCATTCTGGATCTGGTCCCCGGTCAGGAAGCCCGCATGCACGATCATTTCCCCGATGTTCCGGCAAGGATCGGGCGGTCGCTGGTCCCATCCGTCGGCAAACCGCGCATGCGTGTGCGCGGGCTTGGGCACTGGTACTGAGCGGCCAGAGCGAGCCAACGAAAAAGGGGCGGGCCCATCCGGCCCCGCCCCCTTTGGGAAGTCTCGGGTTGCGAAGGACTAGCCGCGCAAGCTGCCGCCGGTCGCCTTCTCAACGCCTGCAACGATCTTGGCCGCAATCGCTTCGATGTCCTCTTCGGTGAGCGTACGCTCCACCGGCTGAAGCGTGACATCGATGGCAATGGACTTCTTGCCGTCCGGCACGCCCGTGCCACGATAGACGTCGAAGACATTGACCTCGCGAATGAGAGTCTTTTCTGCTGTACGTGCGGCGCGCAGCACCTTGTCGGCTTCCACGCCCTCATCGACGATGAAGGCGAAGTCGCGGCGGACCGGGGTCAGGCCCGCCAGAGCCAGCGCGCCCTTGGAGCGGCCGCCCTTGGCCTTCGGCGTCGGGATAGCGTCGAGATGAACTTCAAAGGCCACGATCGGGCCTTCCACGTCGAGCTTCTTCAGCACCTTCGGGTGCACCTCGCCGAAGGCCGCCAGCACGTTCTTCGGGCCAAGGCGCAGTGTGCCGGAGCGGCCGGGGTGATACCACTCCGGCGCCTCCGCGAAGACCTGCAAGTTCGCCGTCGGCGCCCCCGCCGCCTCAAGAACGGCAATGGCGTCCGCCTTGGCGTCAAAGGCACTGACGGTGGGGGCAGAGCCCGCCCAGTGACGGCCCGCGCCCGTCATCACGGCCGTGCCGCGACGCACGCCGGTTGCCACCACCTTCTGGTCCTCCGGCTTGTCGCCAAGGAACACCTGTCCCACCTCAAACAGCGCAACGTCGCCGTTGCCGCGATCGGCATTGCGCTGCGTGGCGCTGAGCAGGCCCGGCACGAGGCTCGGACGCATGTCGGACATATCGGTGGAGATCGGGTTGGCCAGGGCCGTTTCGGGCTGACCTCCACCAAAGGCCATCGCGTGGTCATGGGGAATGAAGGACCAGGTCACAGCCTCGTTGAGACCGCGGGCTGCCAGCATGCGGCGAGCCTTGTTGCGGCGCAGCTGACTGGTGGTCAGAACCTGACGCCCGACGGTGTCGATACGCGGCAGCGGTGTCGTCGGCACCTTGTCGACGCCCACAATACGCATCACCTCTTCGACGAGATCCGCCTTGCCGTGAATGTCCGGACGCCAGCTCGGCACCGCGACTTTCCACTGCGTGCCGGTGCCGGAGGTCCAGAAACCGAGACGGGTAAGCACCACCTTGATTTCGGCCGCCGAAACCTCAAGCCCCGAAAGCCGCTTCACTTCCGAAATAGGGAATTCCACGATGTGATCGTGATCGGGAACCTCGCCCACAATCTCCATGTCGCTGGCCGCGCCGCCGCACAGATCGACGACAAGCCGCGTCGCTTCTTCCAGACCGGGGATCATGAAGGCCGGGTCGACACCGCGTTCGAAACGGTAGCGCGCATCGGAATTGAGCCCGAGCTTGCGGCCCGTCTGGGCAATGTTGATCGGTTCCCACAGGGCGGATTCGATCAACACGTCGGTGGTCTCTTCCGTGCAGCCCGAGACTTCGCCACCCATCACGCCAGCGATGGATTCAACACCGTTGTCGTCGGCAATGACACACATGTTCTGGTCAACGGCATATTCCTTGCCGTCGAGCGCCAGGAGGCTCTCGCCCGCGCGTCCCCGGCGCACCACCAGATCCCCCTTGACCTTGGCGGCGTCAAAGACGTGCAGCGGGCGACCCCGGTCGTAGGTCATGTAATTGGTGATATCGACCAGCGCATTGATCGGGCGAAGCCCGATGGCAATGAGGCGCTGCTGCATCCATTTCGGGCTCGGGCCGTTCTTCACACCGCGTACGAGGCGCAGGCCAAAGGCCGGGCAAAGCGGTGGCGTGTCGCCAAAGGCGAGCTTGACGGAAACAGGGCAGGGTCCGTCGCCGCGCACCGGCTCGCGGCGCGGCTCGATCAGCTTGCCGAGGCCTGCGGCCGCCAGATCGCGCGCCACACCATGAATGCCGAGGCAGTCGGATCGGTTGGGCGTGATGGCAATGTCAATGACCGGGTCGTCGAGACCCGCCCACGCGGCATAATTCGCGCCGATGGGGGCATCGTCGCCCAGATCGATGATGCCGTTATGTTCGTCGGAAAGCTCAAGCTCGCGCTCCGAGCACATCATGCCGAAGCTCTCGATGTCGCGGATCTTGCCGACCGACAGCGTGACGTCGATACCCGGAACATGGTCGCCGGGCCGCGCCAGCACGCCCACGAGACCGGCGCGCGCATTGGGGGCGCCGCACACGATCTGCAGCGGTTCGCCGGACCCGGCATCGACAGTGAGCACCTTCAGCCGATCGGCATTGGGGTGCGGCTTGGCATCAATGACGCGGGCGATGTGGAACGGGGCCAGCTTGGCGGCCGGATCAACGACCTCTTCGACCTCAAGGCCGATCATGGTCAGCGTCTCGACGATCTCGTCGAGCGTGGCGTCCGTTTCCAGATGGTCCTTGAGCCAGGAAAGGGTGAATTTCATTGGATCGCTCTTCTTGCGGAAAGTGTTACGACGACGGCCTGGCTCGTTGTCAGGAGCTCAATCCCCCGAACAGGGTCGGCAGGTCGAGCGGGCGGAAGCCGTAGTGCTTGATCCAGCGCAGGTCCGCGTCGAAGAAGGCGCGCAGGTCCGGCATGCCGTATTTCAGCATCGCGATGCGGTCGATGCCCATGCCCCAGGCGAAGCCCTGGTAGACGTCCGGGTCAAGGCCGCAATTGCGCAGCACATTGGGATGCACCATGCCGCAGCCCAGGATTTCCAGCCAGTCGTCGCCTTCGCCAATGCGGATCTCGTCGCCTGCGAACTTGCAGCCGATATCCACCTCCATGGAGGGCTCGGTGAAGGGGAAGAAGGAGGGACGGAAGCGCATCTTGATGTCGTCCACCTCGAAGAAGGCCTTGCAGAATTCCTGCAGGATCCACTTCAGGTGTCCGATATGGCTGCCCTTGTCGATGACGATCCCTTCCACCTGATGGAACATCGGGGTGTGGGTCTGGTCACTGTCGCAGCGATAGGTGCGACCGGGAATGATCACCCGGTGCGGCGGTTCGCTCCCGCGCATGGTGCGGATCTGAACCGTGGAAGTATGTGTGCGCAGCAGGAGCCGATCTCCGTCTTCCTTTTCGGGGAAGAAGAACGTGTCGTGCATTTCACGAGCGGGGTGGCCTTCCGGGAAGTTGAGCGCAGTGAAATTGTGCTCGTCCGTCTCGATATCCGGTCCTTCGGCGATGGAAAAGCCCATGTCGGCGAAGATGGCGGTCAGTTCGTCGATAACCTGCGAGACCGGATGGATCCGGCCTTCGGTGGTCGGGCCCGGGCGAACCGGCAACGTCACATCGATACGCTCGCTTGCAAGGCGCGCTTCAAGGGCGGCGTCCTCGAGCACTTCCTTGCGCTGGGCAATCGCCTCGGTGATGCGCAGCTTGAGGCCGTTCAGCGCCGGCCCCATGGTCTGGCGCTCTTCCGGGCTCATCTTGCCGAGCGTTTTCATCTTTTCGGAAACGACGCCCTTCTTGCCAAGCGCGCTCACGCGCACGGCTTCAAGGGCGGCCTCGTCGCCTGCCGCCTCGATGGCGGCGTTCAGTTCGGATTCGAGAGTTTGCAGGTCGGACATGGTCACTCGATTGCTTCGCGCCACACGAAAGGCCTCGCGCGGCTGCGGCGGAATGTCGACGTGTCTTTTAGCTTCAAACGCCGGGACAATCCATAAGGGGGCGGCGAGTATGCGCCGGAACTTCCCCGCAAGGTGTTCTGCGGGGGCGAGACAGGATCAGCGCGTGTTTCTAAATCGCCCGCAGGCAGGGCCCTGATGGGCCTTCGGCAGGTGCATGCATACGGCACCGTCCGCGCCTGTCCGCGCGCCCGTTCCCTTTGTGCCCTGTTTGATGGAGACCATCATCACCTGCTCCGTGAAAAAGTCCGGCGATCATACTCGCCGCCGGTGCAAGCGCAAGGTCCAATCGGGTCCACTTTGCCCCATGGGAGCGCGGAAAATGCCTTGTTCCGAAAGGGAATGAGCGTGCCCCGCTCATCCCACCATGCCTCTAGCTCATCCAGCGAAGCGTCTTCGCCTTGACCGGGTTCTCGAAGGTCCGCCCGGCAGCGCCCGAGGCGGTCCACTCGCGCTTGAGCTGCATCCACCAACGGCCTTGGGTATCCGCATCGTTGATGAGCATCAGCTTCGGGTTGTAGATGAGCCCCTCGCGCTGCTGGATGACGACGCGCCGGTCCTGCCCCAGAAACACGTTCATCAGGTGGCGGAAGAGCGGTTTGAGCGGTGCGATCCAGCCCATGCTTGCCCAGAAGATCTGCCGCACTTCGGTATGGTCTTCGTCGACCGGCGTGATCGTCGTCAGCCCCAGAACCTGGTGCTTGTCGCCCTCGATATGCTCGATCCGCAGGCCCGGCAGACGGTAGGAAATCTCGGTCGTCACGTTGTCGCCCAGCAGATAGCGATAGGCGATGTTCTGCGGCGGGATCTTGTGGCGCACCATCGCCCAGCCAAGCTCGGAGGGCGCGAATTGCTTCACCTTGGGCCGGAGCTTCGCGCCGTTCTTCTTGAACCACCATGAGGTGTGCACGAAGGCGGCATGGGTCGGGTCCATCAGGCCAAGGGCCGCGTGATCGACGGAGCAGTCGAAGGGCTGCATGATGGCGAGCTTGGGCGCAACATCATCGGCAAAACCGGGAAGCCGCGGCGGCTCCGGCTGGCGGCCATCCTCAGGCTTCTCGCCCTTTTCGGCAAAGTAGATCCAGATCAGCCCCTGCCGTTCCACGCAAGAATAAGCCCCGCAGGTGATCTTGCTGAGGTCTATGGTCTGGTATTCGTGGGTGGAGGGGATCTCGGTGCAGGTGCCTTCGGTGTTGAAGCGCCAGCCGTGATAGCAGCACTGCACGGTTTCGCCGTCGAAGCGGCCATGGGACAGCGGAATGCCGCGATGGGGACAGATATCGCGCAGCGCAAAGACCTTTCCGTCCGCATCGCGCCCGATCAGCACCAATTCGCCCATCAGCTTCTTGGAGATCATCTTGCCCGGTTTCACGTCCGAGCCGACGGTCGCCACGTACCAGAGGCCGCGCAGAAGTTCCGCCTTCAGATTATCCATTGTCCAGCTCGTCCGTTTTCCAGCCTGTTGACCCTGCGGGATCGCATCGTTCGGGGTTTAGCGGTTTGCAGGCGGGGCCTCAAGCGGGCTTTCGCGCCGGAAAGCCCAAGGCGTCCGATTGGCATGAGCGGCATGATGAACCACCGGCCAGAATTGGCTGGCAATAATCGGCGATTTCCGCCTTGATATATGCCTCAGGGCCGGTTGGGCGGCCACGGATTGCTTGTTTTTGTGGCGGTGATCATGATCCTCATTGGCCAGTTCGATTCTCCCTTCGTCCGCCGTGTTGCCATCGCGCTGCGGCTCTATGGTCTGGAATTCGAGCATCGGCCGTGGTCGACCTTTCGCGATGTCGACAAGATCGGTGCGATCAATCCCATGCGCCGCGTTCCCACGCTGGTGCTGGATGATGGCGAAGTGCTGATCGAGAGCTTCGCCATCCTCGATCATCTGGACGAGGTGGCGGGGCGCGCAAGGGCCCTGATCCCGGAAAGCGGGACGAAACGCCGTCAGGCTTTGAAGATTGCGGCCCTTGGCATGGGGCTGGCCGAAAAGGCCGTGGCGCTGGTCTACGAGCGTGCGCTCCATGAAACTGCATCCGAGATGTGGGTGGAGCGTTGCCGCTGCCAGATTGTGGAGGTTCTGGAGGCGCTGGAGCGCGAACGCGCGACCCGTCGCGGGCCCTGGTGGTTCGGTGACGGCATCGGCCACGCCGATATCGCGGTCGCCTGCGCCCTGCGGTTCGTGAAGGAGGCGCATGGCGATCTGTTCGATGACGACCGCTTCCCCCATCTCGCTGCCCATTCGGCCGCCTGCGAGGCGCTGCCCGACTTCATCGAGATCTCACAGGCTTTCGATCCTCCGGCCTAGCCCCCGATCCCCTTCGCCACATCTGCGAGAATTTCATAGGAGTGCAGCCGCGCCGTGTTGTCGTAGATGGAGGAGGAGACGATGATCTCGTCGACCGGGACGCTGTCCGCGAATGCCTTGAGTTGGTGTTTGAGGCTTTCCGGCCCTCCAATGAAGGAGCAGCGCATCATCTCCTGAACGTGGCGCTTTTCGCCCGGTGTCCAGTAGGTCTCGATATCGTCGATGGGGGGCTTGGTGAGCCCGCGTTCGCCGCGCAGCATGCCGGTGAAGCGCATCTGGAGCGAGGTTGCGAGCCGTGCTGCTTGCGCGTCATCGTCGGCTGCAAACACATTGGCCCCGGCGATCACGTAAGGCGCATCAAGCGCATCGGAGGGCGTGAACTCTGCCTTGTAGATCGCGACCGCCTGTTCCAGCGCCTGCGGGGCGAAATGGGAGGCGAAGGCGTAAGGCAGCCCCAGCATGGCGGCGAGCTTTGCGCCGAAGAGGCTGGAGCCCAGCATCCAGATCGGCACATTGGTGCCGGCCCCGGGCACCGCGCGCACGATCTGGTTGGGCGCCGCGGGCGCCAGCAGCGCCTGCAACTCCACAACGTCCTGCGGAAAGCTTTCCGCACTTTCATAGGACCGGCGCAGTGCGCGCAGCGTCGCCTGATCGGTTCCCGGCGCGCGGCCGAGGCCGAGATCGATCCGCCCCGGATAAAGCGTTTCCAGCGTGCCGAACTGTTCCGCGATCACCAAAGGCGAGTGGTTCGGCAGCATGATCCCGCCAGCCCCCACGCGAATGGTGGAGGTGCCGCCCGCGATATACCCGATGACGACGGAGGTCGCCGCACTCGCGATACCGATCATGTTGTGATGTTCGGCAAGCCAGAACCGCTCATAACCGAGCGCCTCTGCATGGCGGGCGAGCTCAAGCGAGTGATCAAGCGCATCGCGCGGCGTTTCGCCTTCACCGACAAAGGCGAGATCGAGGACGGAGAGTTTCATGAAAGGAGCTTCCGGTCATTGGGCAGGGTGTTGTCCTTGAGAGATAGGGACCCTTGCCGCAACGTCCAATCCCGGAGCAGAGATTTCGCTCTTCGGGGCAGCGATCTGGAAAATGGCATGAAAAAAAGGGGCGCGCCCGGCGGGCACGCCCCTTTTGAGGTCTGTCAGGCTTGAAAGCCTCAGGCGAGAGCCGCCTGCGCCTTGTCCACCAGGGCCTTGAAGGCCTCCGGCTGATGGATGGCGAGATCGGAAAGAACCTTGCGGTCAACTTCCACGCCGGCCTTGTTCAGGCCGTCGATGAAGCGGCCATAGGTCAGGCCGTGCTCGCGGGTGGCAGCGTTGATACGCTGGATCCACAGCGAGCGGAAGTTCCGCTTGCGAACCTTGCGGTCGCGATAGGCGTACTGGCCCGCCTTCTCCACGGCCTGCTTGGCAACGCGGATGGTGTTCTTGCGGCGGCCATAATAGCCCTTGGCGGCCTTGATGACTTTCTTGTGACGGGCATGGGCGGTAACGCCCCGTTTCACGCGCGACATTGGCTGATCTCCTCGTCGTCTCTTGGACCGCTACCCTTACAGGTAGGGCATGTACTTCTTGACGATCTTGGCATCCTGGTCCGCGAGAACCATGGTGCCGCGGGCATTGCGGATGAACTTCTTCGTCCGCTTGATCATGCCGTGCCGCTTGCCGGCCTGGGCGACCTTCACCCGGCCGGAGGCCGTCACTTTAAAGCGCTTTTTGGCGCCCGATTTGGTCTTCATCTTGGGCATTTTGCGTCCTTTCTTGGCGCGATCCGCCCATCCCTTGCAGGATGTTGGGATCGCTGATCGTTGGAAGCATTCGTGAGCCACCGCGGCATGCCCTATCGCGCCGGGCGGCTCGGAACCGTGGGCTTATAGGAGGAAGGGGCGCGCAATGCAAGCGGGCGGGGCCAAGATTCAGCCTCAACCCGGCGGTATTGCGCCGATAACGACCGCAAATCCCCGGAAAGGTCCACATGGCCCCGTCCAGAATCCCCTCATGCAGCGTGAAGGCGCAATAAAGTACGAAGGCTGGCACGCAAATCGCCGCGGTTGGGGCAAGGGGCCCGGCAACGGTCGGTGTGTGCGGCCGATCCTTCGAGACGCGGTCTTTCGACCGCTCCTCAGGATGACGTTCTCGGGTTGATATATCCTGCAGAACCACTCCCGTCCCCGACGTCATCCTGAGGAGCCTGCGCAAGCAGGCGTCTCGAAGGATCTGCCACACGGGCAAATGGCCCCAGAAAAGCAAAATGCCCGGCACAAGGCCGGGCATCAAAACATCGTTGCTGCAAGACGTGTGAACCCGTCGCCTTAACGCGGCGCCAGGATCATGATCATCTGGCGGCCTTCGACCTTGGGTTCGAACTCGACCTTGGCGATCTCGGCGGTCTCTTCCTTGACGCGCTGCATCAGCTTGAAGCCGAGGTCCTGGTGCGCCATTTCGCGGCCGCGGAAACGAAGGGTGATTTTCACCTTGTCGCCTTCCTCGAAGAAACGCAGCACGTTCTTCATCTTCACCTCATAATCGTGGGTGTCGATGTTCGGACGCAGCTTCACTTCCTTGAGTTCGACGGTCTTCTGCTTCTTGCGAGCCTCGGCGGCCTTCTTCTGCGCCTGATACTTGTGGCGACCGTAATCAAGAATCTTGCAGACCGGGGGATTTGCGTTCGGCTGGATCTCCACGAGGTCGAGGCCGGCCTCACCGGCGATGTCCATAGCCTCTTCAATCGGGATCGTGCCCCGGTTCTGGCCTTCGTGATCGATCAACTGGACTTCGCGAACGCGAATGTCTTCGTTAATGCGCGGCCCCTCCTTTTGGGGCGGTGGTGCGCGGAACGGACGGCGAATGGTCGCTAACTCCTATGTAATTGTCGAAACGGGTTCGATTCAGTCACGCAAGCCGCGCCTGGGATGCGTCGGTCGGTCAAGGGACCGAGGGACCCGCCTTAAACGAATAACCCCACCCGTAATGCACAGACGGTCGTGCGGACGAGCAGGGCACCGAGATCAGCGCGGTTGCGTTGCGTTCGTTAGAATTCCGCGAAAGCACGAAAAAGTCAACCAATCCCTCCAAATCAGGTGGTGATCGTGTCTTCTCCGCACGCGAGTCCAGATAGGTTTGCCGACCCCAATTTCAATGGTTTAGCCGATCAACCGATCATAGACCTCAAGCGTCGCCCCGCACATGGCTTCCAGCGAGAAATGTGCGGCATTGGCTTTCGCGCGCCTTGCGAGCGCCAAGTGTGCTTCCGCATCCAGAGATAGAGCCTCTCCAAGTGTCAGGGTCAGCGCCGCGGGGTCATTGGCGGGAATGCGCCATCCGCTGCGCTGGGATGCTTCCACCTGCGGCGGAGCCTGCACCGTTTCGCCCACCGCGCCGAGATCGGAGACGATGACCGGCCGTCCCGCCGCCTGTGCCTCCACCGCCGCGCGTCCGAAGGCTTCCGGCTCCACTGAAGACACGGCGACCACATCCGCTGCATTCATTGCCGCAGGCACATCCGCACAGTGGCCGACGAGGCGGACCTGTTCCCCAAGTCCGTGCCCGGCAATGCGGGCCTCAAGCTCGGCGACGTAGTCGTTGCGTCCCTGCGCATCTCCGGCGAGAATCAGCACACAGTCCTCACGTAGCGCCAGAGCGAGCCCCGCAAAGGCATCGATCGTGACCTTCTGGCCTTTCCAGGCAGTCAATCGTGCCAATTGCAGGACGATCCGCTTGCCGCTTTCGACACCCCAGCTTTCCCGCAAAGCGTTGATCCGGGCCTCCGGCACGTCGGAGATGGCCGCGATGTCGGTGCCGCGATGGATGACGGTCATCTCGCCCGCAACGGGGTGACGGGTGCGGATGAGACCGGCGGTGTAATGGGAATTGGCAATCACCGCATCGCCGCGCGCCATGACGGAATTGTAGAAGGCTTTCAGCGCATTCTTCTGGCCATAGGCGCCGTGATAGGTGGTGACGAAGGGCGTGCGTGTCTTGCGGGCGGCGTAAAGGGCCGACCATGCAGGCGCTCGGCTGCGCGCATGGATGATGGATACCTTCTCGCGGCGGATGATCTCGGCAAGCCGCCCCGCATTGGCCCCCATGATGAACGGGTTCTTTGTGGCAAGGGGCATGGCGATATGTTCGCCGCCGGCCGCTTCCAGTTCATCGACCAGCCGTCCGCCCGCGCTTGCCACCAGCGCCCGCCAGCCACGCGCCTTGCAGGCTTGCGCGATATCGACGGCGGTGCGCTCCACACCTCCGGTTTCCAACTCGGGCACGACCTGCAGGATCGTCGTCACGGGCTTTAAATCTCCTGTCGCCTGTGTCATCACCGAATCCAGTTCGGCACTTGAAGCAGGAACCTATCAGATGAGCGAGCGCGATCCGCAATTCCTTTCCGTGGGCACCGGCGACGAGGCGCGACAGATCGCCTACCGCCATGAACCCGGCACCGAGACGGCGGAACGTCCCGGCGTCATCTGGCTCTCCGGGTTTCGCTCCGACATGCTGGGCTCCAAGGCGCTGGAAGTGGCGCGCGTGGCGCGAGAAGCGGGGAACGCCGTGACGCGCTTCGATTATTCCGGCCACGGCGAATCGGGCGGGAAATTCATCGACGGCACCATTTCGCGCTGGCTTGAGGAAACGCTCGCCGTATTCGACAAGTGCTGCACCGGCCCGACGGTGATCGTCGGCTCCTCCATGGGCGGCTGGATGGCGCTGCTGCTGGCGCTGGCGCGCAAGAGCAGCGGCAAGGTCGCGGGGCTCGTGCTGATCGCGCCCGCACCTGATTTCACCGAGGATCTTTTGTGGAACGCGTTCCCGGAGGAAGCGCGCCGCGCCATCGAGACCAAGGGGGTCTACGAACATCCCTCGGACTATTCCGATGAGCCGGATGTCTATACCCGCGCGCTGATCGAGGACGGTCGCAAGAATCTGCTGCTTGGCGCCTCCATCGATCCGGGCTGCCCGGTCCGCATCCTCCAGGGCATGGAAGATCAGGACGTGCCCTGGGAACATGCCATGAAGCTCGTTTCGCGCCTGCCTGTCAGCGATGTCACCATCACGCTTGTTCGTGACGGCGATCATCGCCTGTCGCGCATGGAAGACATCATGAACCGCATCCTCCCCGCGATTGCGGAGTTCGGCGTCGGTTGACGGTCATAATGTCCTCATTTTGGTGGGGCTTGTATCGAACTTGCCAGACTTGCAAATGACCATGCCGCCAAAGCGGCGAAGCGGAGAGGACTATGGGAATGGGGAAAGGGCGCGCGCATCTTTCGAGCCTGATGCGGTCGGGGGCCTTCGCGCTGAGTGCGATGGTTATCGCGTTATCCCCGGCGCTTGCCCGAGATCAGCTTCCTCAGCCAAAGCCCTCCGTAGGTGCCGTCTCTTCCCAAAACGCGCCCGCGATGCCGCAAGCCAAGGCAACGCATGCAGACAACGCGCGGCGCGCAACCGGTATCCCGTCGCAGGTCAACATGAATGCGCCTGCGCGCGACTATTTCGGCAAGGTCTCCGTTCCCGCCCACATGAAGCCAGAGGCGCTGGGCTCCTATGCCAAGGGCTGTCAGGCGGGCGCGGTGGCGCTTCCCGCCAATGGCGAGGGGTTCCAGGTCATGCGCCTGTCGCGCAACCGCTTCTGGGGCCAGCCGGAACTGATCGACTACCTTGAGGATCTTGCCCGCGATGTGCCGAAACTCGGCTGGCGCGGGCTGATGGTTGGCGACATGGCCCAACCGCGCGGCGGGCCGATGTCGTCGGGCCATGCCAGCCACCAGATCGGGCTCGATGCCGATATCTGGCTGAAAGAGATGCCCGCACACACCATGACCGCATCGGAGCGCGAAAACGTCTCCGCCGTCTCCATGCTGCGCGGTGCGATCAACACCAAGGGGGCAGACCGTACGGTCGATCCGAAGAAATTCACCGATGCCCATGCCCGGTTGATCCGCCGTGCGGCGAACGATCCGCGCGTGGCGCGCATTTTCGTCTCTCCCGGCATCAAGAAGGCCTTGTGCGACTTCGAGACCGGCAACCGTGCCTGGCTGCGCGTGGTCCGGCCCTGGTGGGGGCACCATTATCATTTCCATGTCCGGCTCAAGTGTCCGGCAGGCGAGGGATCTTGCAAGAGCCAGGCGGCCCCGCCTCCTGGTGACGGCTGCGGCAAGGAACTGGCCTGGTGGATGTCGGACGAACCCTGGGTGCCCAAGCCGCCCAAGCCCGGTGAAAAACCGGCCAAGCCGAAACCGCCCCTGACCATGGCCGGACTGCCCGACGCTTGCGTCGCCGTTCTGAAGGCGCGTTGAGCCGCGACTGCGGCGGGCCATATGGGATGCGGGGAAAAACATGCGGCGCGCGATGATTATCGGTCAGCCGGGATCGGGCAAATCCACGCTTGCACGGGCGCTCGGGCAGATCACGGATCTTCCGGTCATTCATATTGACCAGATCCTTTGGCAGACGGGGTGGATCCAGCGTTCCCGGCCTGAAATCGATGCGCTTTGTCTGGAAGCTCATGCCCGTCCGTGTTGGATTTTCGAAGGTGGGCACTCATCCACATGGGCGCAGCGCCTGGAACGGTGCGATACGTTGATCTGGCTCGATGTTCCTCTGGCGCGGCGTCTGTATCGCGTGCTTCTGCGTACTCTCCGGCACCACGGACGTACCCGGCCCGATCTGACGCCAGGGTGCCACGAGCACTTCGATACGGAGTTTCTGGTCTGGATGTGGAACACCCGCAACTCCGCACGGGAGAAGATGCGCCGCTTGTATGAAACGGCACCGGCAGACAAGGCGCTCTATCGGTTCACCCGCTTTGCGGAGGTGGATCGCTTCCTGGACGATGTTCGCAACCGGGTCGCGACCTCTTGAAGAGAGCTCCCGGTTGCTTATCTTGAGACATGTCGTCAACAACCGAAAGGAGGTGAGCCCATGTCGAGTGAGACCCTGAATGTGGCCCTGATGTCTGGGCGGAAGGTGTCGATGCTGGAGCAGCCTCTGGCGAAGAGAGTTTCCGTCGGGATCTGATCCGGACCCAAGGTCATATCGATCTCACGGAGGGCCGCCATGTGCGGCCCTCTTTGTTTTTGACGTGCTGGCATGCGCCATCCTCGTCGTTTTTGTGTCCGCAGCATCGCAGTACGTCAATTCCGCTTTGCGCCGCCCGCGCCCGATGCTATTTGAGCGCCCATGACGACGCAGAAACTCGACCATATTCGCAACTTCTCCATCGTTGCGCACATCGACCACGGCAAATCCACGCTGGCGGACCGGCTCATCCAGTCCACGGGCACCGTGTCTGAGCGCGAGATGAAGGAGCAGGTGCTCGACTCGATGGATATCGAGCGGGAACGCGGCATTACGATCAAGGCGCAGACCGTCCGGCTCATCTACAATGCCAAGAACGGCAAGCAGTATTTCCTGAACCTGATCGACACCCCGGGCCACGTGGACTTCGCCTACGAGGTCTCGCGCTCGCTGGCGGCCTGCGAAGGCTCGCTGCTGGTGGTTGACGCCTCGCAGGGCGTGGAAGCGCAGACGCTGGCCAATGTCTATCAGGCGCTGGACAACGATCACGAGATCGTCCCGGTCCTGAACAAGATCGATCTGCCCGCCGCCGAACCCGACCGCATCAAGCAGCAGATCGAGGATGTGATCGGTCTGGATGCCTCGGATGCGGTGATGATTTCCGCCAAGACCGGCCTCGGCATCGAGGATGTGCTGGAAGCGATCGTGGAGCGTCTGCCGGCGCCCGACGGCGACCCGGATGCGACGCTGAAAGCCATGCTGGTCGACAGCTGGTACGACGCCTATCTCGGCGTCATGGTGCTGGTGCGCATCATCGACGGCTCCCTGAAGAAGGGCCAGCGCATCCGCATGATGGGCTCCGGCGCCGTCTATGACGTCGACCGCGTCGGCGTGATGACGCCCAAGCTTCTGGTCAAGGACGAGCTTCTTCCCGGCGAGATCGGCGTTTTCACCGCGTCCATCAAGGAAGTGGCCGATACCCGCGTCGGAGATACCATCACCGATGACCGCAAGCCCTGCCAGCAGGCCTTGCCAGGGTTCAAGCCCGCCCAGCCGGTCGTTTTCTGCGGCCTCTTCCCCATTGATGCCGCCGATTTCGAGGATCTGCGCGCCGCCATGGGCAAGCTGCGCCTCAACGATGCCAGCTTCTCCTTCGAGATGGAAACGTCGGCGGCCCTCGGCTTCGGGTTCCGCTGTGGCTTCCTCGGCCTGTTGCACCTGGAAATCATCCAGGAGCGTCTTGAGCGCGAGTTCAATCTCGACCTGATCGCCACCGCCCCCTCGGTGGTCTACGAGATGAGCATGACGGACGGCTCCGAGATCGAGCTTCACAACCCCGCCGACATGCCGGACGTGGTGAAGATCGCGGAGATCCGTGAGCCGTGGATCCGCGCCACCATCATGACGCCGGACGAATATCTGGGAGGCATTCTCAAGCTCTGCCAGGAACGCCGCGGACTGCAGATCGACCTGTCCTATGTCGGTTCGCGCGCCATGGTCGTCTACGACCTGCCGCTCAACGAAGTCGTGTTCGATTTCTATGATCGGCTGAAATCGATCTCCAAGGGCTACGCCTCTTTCGACTACCAGCTCACCGAGCACCGCGCCGGCGATCTGGTGAAGATGTCGATCCTCGTCAACGAGGAGCCTGTGGATGCGCTCTCCGTGCTCGTTCACCGCTCACAGGCGGAACGCCGGGGCCGTGCCATGTGCGAAAAGCTGAAAGAGCTGATCCCGCGGCACATGTTCAAGATCCCCATTCAGGCGGCCATCGGCGCGAAGGTCATCGCGCGTGAAACGCTGTCGGCCCTGCGCAAGGATGTGACGGCGAAGTGTTACGGCGGCGACGCCACGCGAAAGCGCAAGCTCCTCGACAAGCAGAAAGAGGGCAAGAAGCGCATGCGCCAGTTCGGCAAGGTCGAGATCCCGCAGGAGGCCTTCATTCAGGCCCTGAAGATGGACGACTGAGAACCCGCGTTCTCGCAAGATCATGACGCCCCGGGCGGATCGGCTGACCGGTTCGCCCGCCTGGGCGTCGATGTGGGCGCCCTGCGTCCCCACCCCCGACCTGAGAGACCCCAGAGAGCCCATGACCCTGGAAACAGATCTACGCGCCCGCGCGGAAGACAAATGCGAGCTTTGCGGCTCCTCCGATAACCTCGTCGCGCTGGCCGTGGGGCCGGACGCCGAGGACAGCGCCGACAAGGCCATCCTCGCCTGCAACGCCTGCGCCTCACAGATCGAAGGCTCTTCGGAGATCGATCTCGCCCACTGGCATTGCCTGAATGAAAGCGCCTGGAGCCAGGTGCCGCCGGTTCAGGTCGCGGCATGGCGCATGCTCAACCGGCTTTCTTCCGAGACCTGGGCGCGCGATCTCCTCGACATGCTCTATCTCGACGAGGAAACACTTGCCTGGGCTGAAGCCGGTCTGGCCAGCGGTGCGGCGGGCGATGACGCGGACGCTGTCGTCCACAAGGACACCCACGGCGCGGTTCTGTCAGCGGGCGATACGGTCACGCTGATCAAGGACCTGAAGGTCAAGGGCGGCGGGTTCACCGCCAAGCGCGGCACGGCAGTGCGCAACATCGCGCTGGTGCCCGACAATGCGGGCCAGATCGAAGGCCGCGTCAACGATCAGCGCATCGTCATCCTGACGGAGTTCGTCAAGAAGGCCTGACGCCTCACACAGGGCCCGGTTTTCCACCCGGGCTGTTGAAAGATCGAGGCCGGTGAGTGACAATTATCAATGTCACTTACCGGCTTTTGTTATTTAGAGTTATTCCAAATATAAATTTCATCGACTCAATTGGAGGTTTCCATGTCTGCATTGCTTCTCGGCGATACCGCGCCGGATTTCGAGGTTGAGACCACGTCGGGCCCGATCCACTTTCACGAGGTGATCGATGGTCACTGGGCGATCCTGTTCTCCCATCCCGCCGATTTTACGCCTGTATGCACCACCGAGCTTGGCATGACCGCGAAGCTCAAGGATGAGTTCGACAAGCGCGACGTGAAGGTTTTTGGCGTCTCTGTCGATCCGATCGAGGATCACCATGCCTGGATCGGGGATATCAAGGAAACGCAGGGCGTCGCGCTGAATTTCCCGCTGATTGCCGACCCTGACAAGGTCGTCGCCACCGCCTATGGCATGATCCATCCCAATGCCGATAGCACCGCCACGGTGCGTTCGCTCTTCGTCATCGGGCCGGACAAGAAGATCAAGCTGAAGATCGAATACCCGGCCTCCACGGGCCGCAATTTCGATGAGGTGCTGCGCGTGGTGGACAGCCTGCAGCTCACCGCCAAGCACAAGGTTGCGACACCCGCCAACTGGAAGCATGGCGAAGATGTCATCATCGTTCCGACGGTTTCCGACGAGGACGCGAAGAAGGCCTTCCCGGAAGGCTTCAAGACCCTCAAGCCCTACCTGCGCATGGTCGCGCAGCCGCAGGGCTGATCATCGCTCCGGCTAAGGACCGGCAAAAACGGGCCTTGAGCGAAGCCCTTGAAAGATCCGAAGCCCGGCATTCGTGCCGGGCTTTTTGCATGTCGGCCCTGTCCTCACGATGATTTGTGTCTCCGGACGCTGTACGCATCTTTTTGCGTTGCAAGGGGGAGGGTAACCTTGCGAGATAACGTAAGGGCAGATTGTGCGGGCTGGGTGCAGGGAGGAGTTATGACATGGCCGCATCGCGGGCCGGATCGGGATCGGATGCGCCAGGTGCGCGGAGGGTCGGGTTCGTCGCATGCCTGACAGCCATGGCGACCTTCTGCCTGTCGGCTTTTGGTGTGCAGGCAGCCAGCTTGCATCTGGCGCAGGCCGTCGATCCGCCGCCCGCCAGTCATTGCCTCGCGGTGGCAGGCAACCGTCCGCCCTTAGCCCGTGTGACGCTCGGAGCCGCGTTGTCCTCAAGCGAAATCCGGATCAGCTTTGCCGGCCACTCCACCTTCGTGCTTGAAACCGCTGCGGGCGTCACCATCGCGACCGATTACAATGGCTACGCCGGTGGCATCATCCCCCGTGTGGTCACCATGAACCACGCCCATTCCAGTCATTTCACGGCCTTTCCCGACCCGGATATCGAGCATGTGCTGCGCGGTTGGGACACGGGGGAGGGGCCTGCGAAGCACTTCCTGCAAGTCGACGACGTGCTCATCCGAAACGTGACGACGGATATCCGCTCCGGTGTGGCCACCATGGAGCATGACGGCAATTCGATCTTCATTTTTGAAGCGGCGGGCCTGTGCATCGGCCATCTGGGTCACCTGCATCACCGCCTTACCGACGAGCAATATGCCCAGATTGGCCGGATCGACGTTCTCATGGTGCCGGTGGATGGGGCCTTCACCATGGGCCATGATGGCATGCTGGAGGTTGCCCGCCGCCTCCGCTCCTCCATCATCCTGCCCATGCATTATTTCGGGCAGTTGAGTTTCAACCGCTTCCTGAGCGAGATGGGCAAGGAGATGGATGTGGAGATCTCCCAGGAGCCGACCCGCGTGTTCTCGCTGGCCGGCCTGCCGCAAAAGCCGAAGATCCTCGTTCTGCCAGGGTTCTGACGTCTGTCTCCGGCTGTCAGCGCCAGCCTGTCTTGAACATGTGGTCGAGTGCAGCGCGATAGGTCGGATGCCGGAAGGAATAGCCAAGCGCGTCCTTCAACCGCGCATTGGAAACCCGCTTGTTCTCGGCATAAAACGACCGCGCCATGGGGGAAAGATCCGCCTTCTCGAAGTCGATGGCAGGCGGAGGTGCGACGCCCATGAGCTCAGCCGCATATTCGATGACATCCTGCGGCGCGCTGGGCTCGTCATCGGTCACGTTGTAGATGCGTGTGTCGGGGCTCAGGCTCGCCGCTTCCAGCGCGCCTGCAATGTCATCGACGTGAATGCGGTTGAAGACCTGCCCCGGCTTGATCAGCCGTCGTGCCTTGCCTTCTTCAAGGTTGAGAAGCGCATTGCGGCCGGGGCCGTAGATCCCGGAGAGCCGGAAAATGCCGACTGGAATGCCCGTCTCTTCGGCAAATTCGAGCCATCCATTCTCTGCCTCAAGGCGGCGCTTGGAACGTTCCGAGAGGGGGGCAGCTTGTGTGTATTCGTCGATCCACGCCCCGTCATGATTGCCATAGACGCCAATGGTGGAGAGATAGCCGATCCACGAAAGATTAGCCGCCTCAAGATCTCCGCCATGCTGGAGCAGTACCGGATCGCCGTCCTCGTCGGGCGCGATGGAGACGAGCAGATGTGTCGCCTCGGCAAGGGCTTCCGCAATCCCATCTCCGGGGGATGTACCGTCGAATAGAAACGGCGTGATCCCGCGTTCCAGAAGGCTTGCCGCCTTTTCCACGCTGCGGGTGGTCCCGCCGACCCAGTCGAGCCGGTCGCGCATCTTTTCCACGAAGGCCAAGGCGGAGTATCCCATTCCGAAAACGAAAAGACGCATTACTCAGAGCTCCAACACATTACGTTTGATTTCATAGAGCATGACGGCGGTGGCAACCGCCAGGTTCAGGCTGTCTGCCATCCCGGCCTGTGGAATACGCACGAGCTGGGTGCAGGCTTCCACCATCTGCTCAGGCAGTCCCGACTGCTCGGTTCCCATCAGGAGAAGCGTCGGGCCGGAATAATCGGGCTTGCGGTAGTCGACCGAGCCTTTGAGGTGTGTGCCGAAAACCTTGCCTGGCCACCCTTTCCGCCATTTCAGGAAGTCTGTTCGGTTCATGCGCACCAGCGGAACATAGAAAATGGAGCCCATTGTGGCGCGCACCGCTTCCACGGCAAACGGGTCGGTCGTATCGCCGATCAGCACCACACCCTTCGCCCCCACCGCATCGACGGTGCGCAGGATGGTGCCGAGATTTCCGGGATCGCGCACCTCGTCGAGCGCGACCCAGACCGCGCCGTCTTCCGGCGCGATGCTTGCCGGATCCGCCCATTGCTGTTCGAAGACGCCGACGACCATCTGCGGGTTGTCCCGCCGGGTGATGGAGGTGAGAACGGCGCGCGAGACATCCAGCACCAGCGCGCCACGCGCGCGCGCAGTTGCGGCGGCCTTGCTCACCATCGGCTGTTCGCGCACTTCACCGCCAAAGACCAGCGTGCGGATCGGCCAGCCCGCTTCCATGGCGTCGGTGACGAGCTTCAGCCCTTCGGCCACGAAAAGACCCGCTTCCTTGCGCCGTTTGCGTTGGGCGACAAGGGCCTTGATGTCCTTGATGACCGGATTGGAAACGCTGGTGACGGTCTTGACCTGTCCCGGCCGGGTGTTTGCGGGCCTGGTGTCCTGGCTCATGACGCGCTCCAGCGGCTGAACAGCGAAGTTGAAAGGGCGCGGGCGGCGGAGCCGGTCTCGCGGATGACGAGTTCGCCCGATTCCACCGTGCCCGGCTTGTCGTGCATCACATCCATCATCAGTTCGTGGTTGGACAGGAATGAGGCCCGGATCGCGTAGATCGACAGGATGACGAAGGCAGCCTCCTCGCTCAGCAGTGCACGCACAACGTCAAGCATGGCGGGAAGATCACGGAAGAGATCCCAAACCTCGCCTTTCGGCCCGCGGCCATATTTCGGCGGATCGAGAATGATCCCGTCATATTTGTTGCCGCGCCGTTCCTCGCGCGCGATGAACTTCATCGCGTCGTCGCAGATCCAGCGGATCGGCAGATCGTCCATGCCGGAGAGGTTCTGGTTTTCCCGCGCCCATCCGATGGCCTTTTTCGAGGCATCCACATGGGTCACTTCTGCGCCCGCATTGGCTGCCAGGAGCGAAGCGAGGCCGGTATATCCGAAGAGGTTGAGAACCTTCAGCGGCCGCCCGGCGGGGCGTTTGGCCGCCTGGATCCGTTCGCGCGTCCAGTCCCAGTGGGCGATCTGCTCGGGAAAGACGCCCACATGGCGAAACGACATGAAACGTCCATGAAAGCTCGCAGCCCCCATGGTCATCGGCCATGTCTCGGGCAATTCGCGCGCAAAGCGCCAGCGCCCGGGACCTTCTTCCTCCACATCGCCGGTAAAGGCTGCGTCCGCCCCCTCCCAGCGACTGGCATCGAGACGGCGCGCGCCCATGGCCTGCGCCTCCGGACGGCGAATGACATAAGTCCCGTACCGCTCCAGCTTTTCGCCGTCGCCCATATCGAGCAGCTCGTAGTCGGACCAGCCCTTCGTCTCCAGCATCACCGGCCAGCGACCGGTCACCTTTTGCGGCCCCTTGGGGGCAAGGCGGGGTGGCAGGGGAGAGGATGCGGATGCGGCGGGCTTGTCGCTGAAGGCGGGGCGCGCATCGTCATCGCGCCGCGGTGTGGGCGCGTTGCGCGGGCGCTCGGCGGCCTTCTTGGAAGACGCGGCGGGCTTCTTGCGGGCAGCGCCTGCCTTGCCGAAAGGGGCGGCTGCCTCAGGACGGGCGCGGGGTTTGCGGGGCGGCTTTCGGGCCAAGTCGGTCCTCGTGGGGGCTTGCCTTTGAAAGGCTTTGAACTGTGCTGGGTGGATTAGGGCCGGGCAGGCGTCCGGTCAATCGTCACCACGCGGAACTTTTTTGTTTTCGGCTGCTTGTCATCGCGCACGCAAGCCGACAAGTTAACAGTGTGAGCACGCGGCGCCCTATCGTTGGTCGGGATCATAGCATTTCTTCATGCCACCTTTGCATGATTGATGTTTCGCTCCAGGGAGCGAATTCTAGAGGGCCGTGCCATACGTTTGTTCTGGAGGAGTAGGTCCGAAGATGGACATGAAGGGCGAATACCGCATCCCTGCACCGCGTGAGACGGTTTGGGAAGCGCTCAATGATCCGGAAATCCTGAAAGCCTGCATTCCTGGCTGTGAAAGCCTGGAAAAGACGTCCGACAACGAGATGGCGGCGGAAGTGACGGCCAAGGTCGGGCCGGTGAAGGCGAAGTTCAAGGGGGCGGTGACCTTCGAGAATATCAATGCGCCTGAAGGCTACACCATTGTCGGCGAGGGCAAGGGCGGCGTTGCCGGCTTCGCCAAGGGCGGTGCGGATGTTCATCTGGCGGAGGATGGCGATGGAACCGTACTCACCTATGAGGCAAACGCGCAGGTTGGCGGAAAGCTTGCCCAGCTCGGCTCGCGGCTGATCGATTCCACCGCCCGCAAGATGGCGGATGAATTCTTCGGCAAGTTCAGCGAAATGGTCGGCGGCGCTGCCTCAGGCCAGGCGGTGATGGCCGATGAAAGCGTTACCGCAGAGGGCGAGAATTCCATCGCTGGGGCCCCGGCTTCGGTTGAAAACGCCATGGAAGACGTGGTGCGCGATGCCGAGGAACGGCTGGAAGTGGAAGCCGCCAAGGGCACGTTGGGAGGTCCCATGGTTTGGGGCCTGTTCGGACTTGGCGTGATTATTCTGATCATTCTGATTGCCAATATGTAGCCAGATGCAGGCAGGGCGCGGATCCTGTGGGAGGAATATGCCGCGCCCCTGCCTGACGATGAAGAAGTGGGAGGAAGTTTCATGGCGACGGTTACCATGACCGTGAACGGCAAGACCGTTTCACAAGAGGTGGAAGGCCGGACTTTGCTGGTGCAGTTCCTGCGCGAAGGGGTCGGCCTCACCGGCACCCATGTGGGATGCGATACGTCCCAATGCGGGGCCTGCGTTGTCCATGTGGACGGCAAGGCGGTCAAGTCCTGCACCATGCTGGCCGCTCAGGCCGATGGTTGTCAGGTCACCACCATCGAGGGCATAGCCAAGGGGGATATTCTTCACCCCGTGCAGGCCGCCTTCCGCGAGCATCATGGCCTTCAGTGCGGTTTCTGCACCCCCGGCATGATCATGGCCGCGGTCGACATGATCGAGCGTCATGACGCCAAGCTCGATGAGGCGACGATCCGTCACGAGCTGGAAGGCAATATCTGCCGCTGCACCGGTTACCACAACATCGTCAAGGCCATCAAGGCGGCTGCGGACGAGATCTCCGGGTCGCTGTCGGCTGCTGCCGAGTGATTTTCATCTGAGTTTTTTCAGGACGGCGCGCGCCGTCCGCGAAGCGGAGCCTGTTCCGGGCAAGTGGCGCATGAAGACGCCCCGGATCTGGTGACGTTTCGAACGGGACCCGCTTTGGACAGGCGGCATCCCAGGGGAGGAAGAAATGGGAGCTGAAGGTATCGGTGCGCGGATTCCGCGCAAGGAAGACAAGCGTTTCATCACTGGCAAGGGGCGTTACACCGACGACATGAACCTGCCGCGCATGGGCCGGGTGGCCTTTGTGCGCAGCCCGCATGCCCATGCGAAAGTCTCCAACATCGACGCATCCGCCGCGCTTGAGATGCCGGGGGTCGATGCGGTGCTCACCGGGGATCAGCTTGTGGCCGACGGTGTCGGCAATCTGATCTGCGGCTGGATGATCCATTCCAAGGACGGCTCGCCCATGAACATGGGCGCATGGTCGGCGCTGGCCACCGATACGGTGCGCTTCGTAGGGCAGGCGGTCGCCATGGTGGTTGCAGACACCTATGAGCAGGCCCGCGATGCAGCCGAAGCCGTAATGGTGGACTGGGAAGAGCTGCCGGCGGTGACGACGACAGCCGCGGCTCTGAAGCCAGGTGCGCCGCAGATCCACCCGGAAGCGCCGGGCAACATGGTCTATGACTGGGAGATCGGTGACGAGGCCGCGGTCGATGCGGCCATGGCGAGCGCCGCCCATATCACCAAGATCGACATTACCAACAATCGTCTCGTGCCCAATCCAATGGAGCCGCGCGCCGCCGTCGTGGATTATGACGCGGCTGAGGAGCATTTCACGCTCTGGACCACATCCCAGAACCCGCATATGGCGCGTCTGGTTCTGTCTGCCTTCTATAATATCGCCCCGGAGCACAAGCTGCGCGTCATCGCCCCTGATGTCGGCGGCGGTTTCGGCTCCAAGATCTATGTCTATCCGGAAGAGGTGGCCTGCCTTTGGGCCGCCAAGAAGGTGGGACGTCCGCTGAAATGGGTTTCCGATCGCACCGAAGCCTTCCTCACCGATGCCCATGGCCGCGACCACACCACAACCGCGGAACTGGCCTTTGACGCGGACAATCGCATCACGGGCTTCCGGGTGAACACCACGGCGAATTTCGGCGCCTACATGTCGCTCTTCTCGTCTGCCGTGCCGACCTACCTCTATGCCACGCTTTTGTCGGGCCAGTACGCGATGCCCGCCATCTACGCCAATGTGAAGGGGGTCTATACCACCACCACGCCGGTCGATGCCTATCGCGGCGCGGGACGCCCGGAGGCGACCTATGTGGTGGAGCGCATCATGGAAGTGGCGGCGCGCGAACTGGGGCTCGATCCGGCGGAGCTGCGCCGCAAGAACTTCGTGACCGAGTTCCCGCACCAGACCCCGGTCATCATGTGCTATGACGCGGGCGATTATGACGCATCGGTTCGTGCGGCGCAGGAAGCCATCGACTATGCGGGGTATCCGGCCCGCAAGGCGGAGGCTGAGGCGCGTGGCAAGCTGCGCGGCATCGGCTACTCCTGCTATATCGAGGCATGTGGCATCGCGCCTTCCAAGGCCGTCGGCTCGCTCGGCGCTGGCGTCGGTCTTTGGGAATCGGCGGAAGTCCGGGTCAATCCGGTTGGCACCATCGAGGTCCTCACCGGGTCCCACAGCCACGGTCAGGGGCATGAGACGACCTTTGCCCAGCTTGTGTCGGAACGCCTCGGCGTTGGCGTCGATACCGTCCAGATCGTCCATGGCGACACCGACAAGGTGCAGTTCGGCATGGGTACCTACGGGTCGCGGTCAGGTGCCGTCGGCATGTCGGCCATCTCAAAGGCGCTCGACAAGGTTGAGACCAAGGCCAAGAAGATCGCCGCGCACCTGATGGAAGCGGCGGAGGCCGACATCGTGGTCGATGGCGGGGCCTTCAAGGTGGCGGGCACCGACAAGCAGCTCACCATGACCGAAGTCGCGCTCGCCGCCTACACCGCCCACAACCTGCCGGATGGCATGGAGCCGGGCCTGAAGGAAGGCGCTTTCTACGACCCGGCCAACTTCACCTTCCCCGCAGGTTGCTACATCTGCGAGGTCGAGGTTGATCCGGACACCGGCAAGACCGAGATCATCGCCTTCGTGGCGGCGGATGATTTCGGGCGCATCATCAACCCGATGATCGTGGAAGGGCAGGTCCATGGCGGTCTTGCACAGGGCATCGGCCAGGCGCTGCTGGAAGGCTGCGTCTATGACGAGGACAGTGGCCAGCTCACCACCGCCTCCTTCCAGGATTACTGCATGCCGCGCGCCGATGACCTGCCTTCCTTCCACGTGACGACCACGGAGACGATCTGCCCGTCCAATCCGCTGGGCATGAAAGGCTGCGGCGAGGCGGGCGCCATCGGGTCTCCGCCGGCGTTGATGAATGCGTTGACCGATGCGCTCGGCACCGAGGACCTGACCATGCCGGCGACGCCGGAAAAGGTCTGGCGTCTTGCCCAGGCGGCCCGGCGGCCCATGGCGGCCGAATAGGAGATCGAAGGTTCGCCGCGGCCCGCCGGAAAAGGCCTGGGCCGCGGCTTCGATGATTTTCCCGGCCACGCGAATGGCGGGGCCGAAACGGGAAGGGATTGATATGTACGAAACCAATTATCACCGCGCAGCCAGCGTTCAGGAGGCCGCGGGCCTTCTTGCGGGCAATGATGAGGCTAAGGTGCTGGCCGGTGGCCAGACCCTCATTCCGACCATGAAGCAGCGCCTTGCCGCGCCCTCAGATCTCATCGACGTCTCGCGCATCGAGGACTTGCAGGGGGTTACAAAATCGGGCGACGCCTACACGATCGGGGCAGGCACGTGCCATGCGAATGTGGCTGGTGACGCCGGGCTCAAGGCCGACATTCCGGGGCTTGCGGCTCTCGCCGGCAAGATCGGCGATCCGCATGTGCGCCATCGTGGCACCATCGGTGGATCAATCGCCAACAATGACCCGGCGGCTGACTATCCGGCGGGCATGCTGGCCCTTGGTGCGACCATCATCACCAACAAGCGCGAGCTTTCCGCAGACGACTTCTTCACCGGCCTCTTTGAGACGGCGCTGGAAGAAGACGAGATCGTCACCGCGGTGCGCGTTCCCGTGCCGCAGAAATCATCCTACGCCAAGTTCCCGAACCCCGCCTCGCGTTATGCGATGGCCGGTGTGTTCGTGGCAAAGCTCGCCGATGGCGCGGTCCGTGTTGCGGTGACAGGCGCGGGCGCGGATGGCGTTTTCCGCGTACCAGAGATGGAGGCGGCCCTTGCCGCCAACTGGTCGCCGGAAGCGGTGGCGGGCATCGCGGTCGATGCGGGCGGTCTCCTGGGCGATATTCACGGCTCGCCCGACTACCGCGCGAATCTCGTGAACGTCATGGCCAAGCGCGCGGTCGCTGCCGCGTGATCACCGGGCGGACAAAAACAGGATAGAAAAAGGCGGGAGTGATCCCGCCTTTTTGCTGCTTTCGTGTTGTTCAAAGCCTGATCAGGCGGCGGTCACCTCTGCGAGGAACCTGTCGATCTGCCTGCGTAGATGGCCGGTCTTCTCGGAGACATCAGCGCTGGAATCATGCACCGATTGGGCCGACTGGGATGTGTGGTCGACGGCGCCGGTGAGGCTCTCCATCTCCTGGCTCATCGCGCTGGTATCCCGCGTGGCATCCAGTACTGAACGGCTGATCTCGGCGGTCGCCGCCCCTTGTTGCTGAACGGCGGCGGCTATGGTGGAGGTGTACGTGTTCACCTCGTCCATGATTTCCGCGATCTTCTGGATCGCGATGACAGCCTCGCCGGTGGAGCCCTGAATGCCCGCGATCTGGGCGGAGATTTCCTCCGTTGCCTTTGATGTCTGGGTCGCCAGTTCCTTCACCTCTGCCGCCACAACGGCGAAGCCCTTGCCGGCTTCCCCTGCGCGAGCTGCCTCGATGGTGGCATTCAACGCGAGCAGGTTGGTCTGTTCGGCGATATCCTGAATGAGACCGATAACCTCGCCGATCTTGTTGGCCGACTGGGCGAGCGAAGCCACCTTGGCATTCGTCTCCTGTGTGCCGGTGGTGGCCTTGCCGACGATTTCCGTCGTTTTGGAAATCTGACGGTCGATTTCCTTGATGGAGGCGGCGAGTTCCTCCGCCGCGCTCGCCACGGTCTCCACGTTCTGGGACGCGCCGCTTGCCGCGGTGGCCGCATGGGCGGTGCGCTGGGAGGCGTTGACCGCGACTTGGGAAAGATCGCCAGCGGTCGATGACATGGTACCGATACTGTCCGAGACCGATTGCAGGAGGTTCCGGACTTCGGCGCGAAAATCGGCGATGAGGCCTTCCACCTTCTGGCGCCGGGCGCTTTCCGCCCGATCCTCCGCTTCCTTGGCCTTCTGCAGGCGGATGCGCTCCACCGCGTTGTCGCGGAAGACCTGCACTGCCCGGCTCATGCCGCCGATTTCGTCGAGACGCTGCGCACTGTCAATGGTCACGTCGGTATTGCCGTTGGCAAGCTGTTCCATGGTCTGCGTGAGGGCGCGGGTTGGGCGCGCGATGGCACGGGACAGCACGAAGGCGATACCGCTTGCAGCAATAATGGCGAAAGCCAGTGTGACAGCGATCTGCCACAGCGCGCTGGTTCCTGCGTCTCTGGCGATCTGGCTTTCCCTGTTTGCCATCTCGGCAATGGCGGCTCGCATCTCCTGGGAAAGACGGTCGAGCGAGGCGCTCTGCTCGGCCATGGCGATGCGAAGCGAAGCAAGCTTCTCGAACACGCTGCCCAATTCGCCCACTTTCGTTTCAAGCCCGTCCAGCACGCCTCGCAACTCTTCCCTTTTCGGGTCCGTCGGCGGCAACGTCGCGATTTCACGGGACATGGCGTCATTCGCCGCCGTGATTGCTTTCAGTGCTGCGAGCGCTTCTTCCCCCACCACGTCTTTGCGGTCGCTGACGAAGGCGTGGAACTTCGCCTCGCCCTTCAGGGCTTGCGTGAGAATGAAGGCGGCGGCTTGTGCCAAGCGGCTGTATTGTTCGTCCTTCGCCCCGATTGCCTCGAACTGGCTGCGACCATTGTCGACAAGATCATAGATCAGCTTGCGCAGGGCGTTGGTGCTCTCAAGCGCTGCCTCGCCCGATTGGCGTACGCTCACCTCAAGCCCGTAAAGTGTTGCGAAGTCGGTGGTTTGCGACAGCTTCACAATGTTCTCGCGATAAGCGACGAGTGCATCGGCAAGAGCCTTGGTTTCGGCGGCCTGAGGTCCGCCTTGGCCCGCCCGCATCAGCTTTTCGGCAAGCGGCTCCAAAGGTTCAGAGGCACTCAGAGCCAGCTTCGTGGCGTTGCCGGAGGACGTGCCGGAGAAGACGTTCTGAATCAGGAGCAGCTTTTCGATGGATTCAGAGGACAGACGCGCGATTGCGTCGATGCGCTGAAGCTCAGCCTGGTTATGCGTCAGTTCTTCCTTGGTCTGGTCGCGAACCTGCTCGATCGATTGGCGAAACTCCGTCGCCGCCACATCGAGGTCCCGTGCGCCCGCCATGAAGCTCTCAAGCGTGGTCCGGTTTTGCGCGATCAGTCCACTGAGCTTTTCGAAATCGTCCGTCAGGGCCGCAACCGATCGCAGGGCATCATGAATGCCCTGCGCGCCCTCACCGTCACCGGCATCCTTGGCCATTGCATCAAGGCGGGCCTGCAATTTCGCGGTTTCCTGCCGCACGGCGTCACGCTGTTCCGCATTGGGCTCCAGCAGATAAGCTTCGCGTGCGGCAGAAACCGTCTGAAGCTGGTTCACGACGTCTGTGGAGATAGAGGCCAGCTCCATCCGGCTGTTGAGGGACATGATCGCCAATACCCCACTGAGGCCGATTGCCATGGAGAGTACGAGTACAAGCGCAAATCCACCGCTGATCTTGGCGCCGATTGGCATGTTGAGAATAAAACCGGTCTTGGTCGCCATTTCCGCCCTACTTGTTTTTGTAACGTAGCGGAAGTTTCTCCTTGGAAAGGAAAATATTGCGTAAATTACCCATCAACGATCTCGTTGATTATCAATAGACGGGTGGGGGACGCGAAGCTGGTGCCCAAAGGGGCTGTCATAGGAAACGGTTGCGGCCGGACCGTTCCCGGTCCGGCCGCCTGCCGGGTCTTCGCAGTGTGGGTCGTGAGGGCGCGTTCCGTCAGGCCGCGTTCCGTCAGGCCGCGTTCACTTCGGTCAGGAACGTGCTGATCTCCCGGCGAAGCTTCTCGGTCTTGTCGGAGACCTCCGAGGAGGCTCCCAAAACGGTTTCGGCGGATTCCCTGGCTTGCGCCACGGATTGCGACAGGGTCGCCATGTTGCCGGTCACAGCACTGGTGCCATGGGCGGCCTGTTGGACACTGCGCGAAATTTCGGTTGTTGCCGCGCCCTGTCGCTCCACGGCTGAGGCGATGGCCCCGGTGTGGCTGTTCACTTCTTCCATCGTCTGGGCGATTTCCTGAATGGCATTGGCGGCATCTGAAGTCGCGTGCTGGATTGCCGAGATTTGCGCGGAAATCTCCTCCGTCGCCTTGGAGGTCTGTGTCGCCAGCTCCTTCACCTCTGACGCCACGATCGCGAAGCCTCTGCCGGCCTCGCCTGCACGTGCGGCCTCTATGGTGGCGTTCAACGCCAGCAGGTTGGTCTGTTCGGCGATATCGTGAATGAGCCCGATAACCTCGCCGATCTTGTTGGCGGCCTCTGCCAGTGACGCGACCTTCTCGTTGGTCGAGACGGCTCCTTTGGTGGCATGGGAGACGATCTCTGTCGTTTGTCCGACCTGCCGGGAGATCTCGGTGATGGAGGCAGCAAGCTCTTCGGCAGCGGAGGCGACGGTTTCCACATTTTCCGTAGCTTCTTCGCTGGCCGCGGCCGTCTCGTCGGCACGGTTGGCGCTCTCCCCGGCAATGCCGGTCAGGGCGCGGGCGGTCGTTTCCAGGCCCTTGGCGGTCCCTTCGACCGACTGAATCAGGGACTGGACGGTGTCTCTGAAGTCGTCGATGCGGCTTACAGTCGTGCGAGCGCGTTCCTCGCGCGCCGCTCGTTCGCAAGCCTGCGCGGCGGCAAGGTCATGGCGTTCCTGGCTGCGTTGCTTGAGTGTCACAACGGCCTTCGCCATTTCGCCGACCTCGTCACCGCGCTCGGCATAGAGGATCTCGGTTTTCAGGTCGTCTTCGGCGATGCGTCGGGTGATGCCGGCCAGCATGGTCAGCGGACGCAGCATCTTGCGGGTTTGCCAGATGGTCGCGCCGATGGCGGCAACGAGGATCGCCAGGAAGGCAACGGCAAGGGACGTCAGCGTCTTGTTGATTATCTCCACGATCTGGTCCTTGCGCACCCCTGCATAAAGGATGCCGACTGTTTCTCCGCTCTCGGAGAAGATCGGCTGATAGATCGTGTAATAGGGCTGCCCGAGAATGGTCGCTTCGCCGCGGAACGTCTCGCCCCTCATGATAAGGGGATAGACGGCGCCTTTCTGCCCAAGCGGGGTTCCGACGGCGCGCTTTCCATCGGGTTTGATGATGTTGGTTGTCCGGCGCCAGAAATCGCGGCTCTGCGGATCCCACGCGAAGACGGTCGCCGTTTCCCCTGTCATGCGACCGATGGCATCGATCATGTCGTTGTTGTCGAAGGTAAGCGGTTGGCTGACCGTGATGCGCTGGACATTGCCGTCCGAGTCCCAGGTGACACGTGCACCGGGCACGTCGCGCGCAAACAGCGTGGCCGCCGAACGAAGCGAACCGAACTGCCGTGCGGCGGCTTCATCCGCGACTTGAGCCGAGATCGTGAAATAGACAACGGTTGCAATGATCGTCAATGCGGCTGTGAGGAGGAGCGTGAAGGTCATTGTCATACGACCAACAAGACCAAGGCAGTTCAAGTTGAATCTCATTGCAGGTGTCTCCGGAGACGGCAAAACCGGCATACGGCTTTGCTTTATTCAGAATTAGACACCAGAAACAATAAAGGTTACATTAATTTACAGCTACATTCGGGGCTTCGTATTACGTAGATGCAGGTTTATACAATGCGTTGCCAAGATAATAAAATCATGAATTATTGAAAACAAAGTGCGCATGTTGAAAGTCTATTCAGACGTGCTGAAGCAGAAAATCACATATCGATATATCAGTGTAATTGTATGTCTTCACCCATACGCAGCGAACGGGTCCATATGGGGCCTCTTTCAAAGCGGGAGGCAGGACCCTTCCGTGGCGTTTAGACGTGCTGCCCGCCATTGATATGGATTTCAGCTCCCGTGACATAGGAACTGGGCGCGTTGCACAGGAAAAATATCGTGTCGGCGACTTCTTCCGGCCGGCCGAGCCTGCGAAGCGGGATCTGCTCGACGAGTTTTTCTGTACCGGGCGAGAGGATCGAGGTGTCGATCTCCCCTGGTGCGATTGCGTTGACCCGGATGCCATAGGGTCCGAAGTCAGCCGCCATTTCCCGCGTCAGCGAAGCAAGGGCCGCCTTGGAAGTGGCATAGGCGGTTCCAGCGAAGGGATGCACGCGCATGCCGGCAATGGAGGTGACATTGACGACAGATCCTTCTCCGGCCTTCAGCTCTGCAATGAGACCGCGCGCCAGCATGATGGGCGCAAAGAAGTTCACCTGGAAGACGGTGCGCCACAGATCCATCGGCGTCGTCAGCGAATCCAGCCGGCCCGCGTTTTCATCCTTGGGGCTGATCGCGGCATTGTTGATGAGGGCGTGCAGCTCGCTGCCGTCGGTTTCCAGTCGCTCGCGAATCTCCGCCACAGCGCCGGCGATCACCTCCGGGTCGGAAAGATCCACCTGGATATGGTCTTCCGGCCCCATCGGCCAGGGGCACTTGTCGGAGAAAGGTTGGCGGGAACAGGTGATGACGCGCCATCCGGCTGCCGAAAACCGTTTGACCGTCGCATGGCCGATGCCGCGGCTTGCACCCGTCAGCACAACGGTTTTGCGGGATTCGGGACGGATGGCAGAATCGCTCATGTGCATGGCCTTGTTTCTTGTGGCGTCGGGCATAGGTTAGGGCGTATCCCAGCTAAACCAAACAGGTTTGATCGGCTCGCAGATGTTTGAGAGTGTCTTGCCGGAACGTGGCGTTTCGTCGGTCTGTCGCCCAGACCGAAACGAACGGATCCTTCAGACGCGCCACACTACCGCATCGCGTCCGCTCTCGCCACGACTCAAAGTGCCTCGGGTATCGCGCAGATGATCGTATGTTCCTGCAATGTATTGACGGATAAGGACCTGGAGCGCGCAGCCGCCGAAATTCGTGACGATCCTTCCGGTCGCATCGTCACGCCGGGGGGCTGTTTCAAGAAGCTCGATTGCCGTCCAAAGTGTGGGAATTGTTTTCCCATGGTTGTGCAGGTCATTCATCGTAGTTATAATAATTCTAAACTACGAGATCAGAAGCCGGACCAGCCTCGTTGGTGGGATGTCGACCCTGAGGAGCCGATGACCCCGGAAGGCCGGTCTGAGACCGTTCCCGCCACAAGGAGCAGCTCCCCTGCGAGGAAAAAGGCCCCTGCAAAGGGGTGAAATCCTGCAAGGGCATATCGCAGACACTGCAGCCGCATTTGGCTCTCTCAAGAAGGAAATCTGGCCATGAAGGGCGAACCGGAAGTCATTGAATACCTCAACAAGGCGCTGCGTCACGAGATGACGGCGGTCAACCAGTACTGGCTGCACTATCGCCTGACGGAAGACTGGGGATTCGCCCGCTTCGCGCGCAAGGAGCGTGAGGAGTCCATCGAGGAAATGCAGCACGCCGACAAGCTGGTCCAGCGCATCATCTTCCTGGGCGGTCATCCGAACATGCAGAGCCTCGACCCGCTGCGTATCGGCCAGAATATCCGCGAAGTGCTGGATTGCGATCTCGCCGGCGAATATTCCGCGCGCGCCCTCTACAAGGAAGCCCGCGAATGCTGCAACGAGAAGGGCGACTACGTGACCATGAAGCTCTTTGAGGAGCTGATGGCCGACGAGGAAGGCCACATCGATTATCTGGAGACCCAGATCGAGCTTCTCGAGGCCATCGGTGCAGAGCGCTACATGCAGACCCAGGCGGTGCCTGCGGACGAAGCCGAATAAGTCTCGTTCTCACGAGTATGCAATTTCGAACGGGCGGCCTCAACGGTCGCCCGTTTTCATTTGGGCCCGTTTCAGTCCGGCCGCGGTGCCTGCGCGGACTGAAGCGTGACGATGGCCCCGCCCGCCGCTTCCGCATCCCGGATATCATGCGTGACGAGCAGGACCGGCAGGTTTCGTTCGCGCGCCTTGGTGAAAACGAGCGCGCGGATCTGGTCGCGAAGCCCGGCGTCGAGTTTTGAGAAAGGCTCATCCAGCAACAGTGCCCCTGGCTCCGACAGCAGCACCCGCATGAGCGCAACCCGCGCCCGCTGTCCGCCGGAAAGGCTTGCCGGATCGCGGGGGCCCAGGCCGTCCAGTGAAACATCCGCCAGCACTTTGCATGCGCGTTCGCGCCGCTCCGCGCGCGTCACGCCCTGGGGTACCGCGAACATCAGGTTCTCGGCCACCGACATGTGCGGGAAGAGAAGGTCGTCCTGAAAGAGCAGCCCGACATGGCGGGCTGGGGCGGGCAGGGCAGTGATATCGCGCCCGGCAAGCCACACAGAACCTTGCGCCGTAAAGGCGGGGGGCAGGAACCCGGCAATGAAGCTGAGCAGCGTCGACTTCCCGACCCCGCTTTCCCCCATGACGGTCAGAATCTCGCCGGGGTCGATCCGGTGATCGAGCGCGATCAGCGGCGCGCCTTCGCGCATGATCCGCACATTTTCAAGAATGAGCGCGCTGTCACTCATGCCCTGGCCTCATGTCGCGCCGGTTCCTGAAGAGCATGGCGGGCAGCGTTGTTGCAAGCACGAAGCCTGCAAGGGGCAACGCCATTTGCAGGAGTGCATAGACCGCAATGATGCGTCGGCTACCGCCCGAAGCGAGCGCCACCGCTTCGGTGGTGAGGGTGGTGTACCGCCCGCCACCGATGAGCAGGGTAGGGAGGTATTGGCCGACCGAAACCGCAAAACCGACAGCCACCGCCGTCAGGACGGGGGGCAACAGAATGGGAAGCCGCACCCGCCAGAAGATTCGCGATTGCCCGGCCCCAAGGCTTGCCGCGACATGGGCGTAACGCGGATCCCACGCCCGCCACGGATCGCCGAGCGACAGGAACACGTAAGGCAGCACGAAGAGGAAATGGGAAAACACGAGCGCGCCGCCGCTGGTCCCAAGCCCCATGGCGATAAACAGGAATTGCAGCCCGAAAAGAAACGCCACCTGCGGCACCAGAAGCGGCACATAGATGAGCCCGAGCGCCGTCCCGCGCGGGGCGTGTCCGGTGCGAATTTCCCGCTCCAGGCAGGCGATGGTCAGAAGGAGGGCGGCGAGGGTCGCGGCGCAGCCCAGCCACAGGGTCGTCCCGGTTGGCCCCGCTATCTGCGGCAGCGCCGTCGTCCATGTCTTCAAAGAGATGGCAGGCGGGAGGCTTGCCGGGAAGGGCCAGAAGCCGGCGAGCGACCACAGGACCAGAACGACGAGCCCCAGTCCCGTGGCCGCGATCAGCAAGAGCGTTGCGGCGGCAAGTCCTGCGCGCGCCGCGCTGTCTGCAGCCCCCCGGGCGCCGTTCACCCGCCAGTTTCGGTGCCATGCGGCGGCGAGCTTTTCGATGGCAAGCCATGTCAGGATCGCCGCTCCCGTCACGCCCACCTGAAGGAGTGCGCCTGCAGAGGCTGTGAAGCGCATCGCGAGATCGGGGTCGCGCATCCAGTGGGTGAGCTGCACGGCAAGTGGCGCGGGCAGCGTCGGCCCGAGGATCATCGCCACATCGACCACCGAGGAGGAATAGGCGATGACCGCCAGAACCGGCAGGCGGATCTGCGGATAGATCTGCGGCAGGGCGACCTTGAAGAAGCCCGCAAGCCGTCCGTATCCGAAACTGGCGGCGACCCGCATGTGCCGGGCGGCCAGGGTCTGCGGAAGAGCTGCAAGCGTCATCAGAAACAGGAAAGGGGCTTCCTTGGCGACGAGCCCCGCGATCATCGAAAGTCCCAATGGATCGTGCAGGATCAGGATATCCGGCGGACGTTCAAACCCCGTCGCCCATGGCGAGACGAGACGCATGATCCAGCCCGACGGCGCGATGAGGAAGGCGAGCGCGAAGGCCGCCGCCGCGTGGGGCACGGAAAGAAGCGGCGAGAGCGCGCGGTTCATCAAGCCAAAGAGCCGTGTTTCACTCCACCCCGCGATGAAGCCGAGCACGAGGCCCAGCGACACGGCGGTCGCCACAAGTGCCGTCAGGTAGCTGAAAACCGCCGAGCGCCAGATGCCCGGCTGGGCCATCAGCATCCGCCAGGGATCGAGCGAAAAATGCTCGCCACCCAGAACCGGCAGATAACCGAAGGCGGGAAACGCCGCCCCGGCAAGTCCGGCGACGACCGGCAGGATCAAAAGCGCGATGGTCAGACCCGGCGCAAGCTGAAGGGCGAAGCCGGGTGTGTCAGTCCGCTCCGTCATTCGACGCCGTAGCGCGCCGACCATGCCTGTTCCAGACGTGTCGTCCAGCTCGGGTGCGGCTCAGGCAGGGTCTGGCCAAGCTCGGCGGGCGTTAGCGTCGCGATACCGAGATCGAGCGCATCGAAGCGCGCCTTGTCGTCCGCTGCAAGAGTATCCACCGCCAGCACGGTCGGATCGCCCCAGACATTCGGGTCCTGTTTGCGGGCCTGGGCCTCGGGGCTCATCAGAAAATCGGCGACGACCATCGCACCAGCCGGGGCATTGGCATTGAAAGGAATGGCCACGAAATGCGTGTTGCCGATGGTGCCGCCATCCAGAACATAAGTGCGCACCGTTTCCGGCAATTCACCGTTCGCGATGGCGTTGGAGGCGGCTGCCGGGTTGAAATTGAAGGCGATCTCGGTTTCCCCGTCGGCCAGAAGCTGCATCATCGCGGCGCTGTTTTGCGGGAAGGCGCGGCCCGAGCGCCAGAGCACGGGGTGAAGCGCGTCGAGATAGTCGAAAAGCGGCGTGGAGGCGGCTGCGAAGCTTTCGTCGGTCACAGGTTCGCTGAGTGCGGACCTGTCCGGAGCCACAGCGTAAAGCGCCTGCTTCAGGAAGGTCGTGCCGTGAAAATCGGGCGGCTGCGGATAGGTGAAGCGGCCCGGATTGGCCTTCGCCCAGTCGAGAAGGGCCGCAAGTGTGCGCGGTGGGTTTTCAAGCCGTGCCGTATCATGGACGAACACAAGCTGCGCCATGCCCCAGGGCGCTTCCAGCCCATCGGTCGGCACGGTGAAGTCGTTGAGGACCGTGGGCTTGCCCGCCACATCGACGTGTTTCCATGCGGGCAGCTTGTCGGCCCAGCCTTTTTTCAAAAGCAGCCCTTCGCGCTTCATCGCGGCGAAATTCTCGCCGTTGATCCAGATGAGATCGATCGCCCCGCCCGTTGTCTGTCCCGCCACCTTTTCCGCCAGCACCCGGCTGACGACGCTGGCCGTGTCGTCCACCTTCACTTGCTTCAGCGTGATGCCGTATTTCGCGGCGACTTGATCGGCGGCCCATCCGATATAGGCGTTGATGCGCGGCTCCCCGCCCCATGCGTAGAAATAGACCGTTTCCCCGTGCGCTTTCGCCGTCAGGTCTGCCCAGTGCGAAGGGGATGGTTCTGCGGCCCGGCTTGCGGTGAGGCTGACAAGGACGGCGGCAAGGATCGCCATCGTGGCGCGGACAATCGACAAGAGAGGCTCCTTCACGAACAGCAAGGCAAATCTGCGCGAACAGCAAGGTTGCTTTGGTTGGGAGCTTAATGCTGTCAGCGCCGCTTGTCGCGTCAAGGTCGGCACACGGGTTGGTGATCTCCGCGAAAGGGCCCGCACAGATTTGAAGGTCCCGTCAGATCGGAAGAACCGCGGTGTCCTTCACCTCCTCCATCACCGTATAGGTGTGGGTTTCGCGTACGCCCGGCAGGTTCAGCACCACTTCGGAAAGAAAGACGCGATAGGCCGCCATGTCGGCAACGCGGCTTTTCAGCAGATAGTCGAACCCGCCCGCCACCATGTGGCACTCAAGCACTTCCGGCACCTTGTTCACGGCGGATGCAAAGGCATCGAACACGTCCGGTGTGGTGCGGTCGAGCTTCACTTCCACGAAGACAAGCAGGCCCAGCCCGATCCTGGCCGCATCCAGCTTTGCGGAAAAGCCGACAATATAGCCCTCGCGGGTCAGGCGCTTCACGCGTTCTGAAGTGGCGGTTGCGGAAAGCCCGATACGCTCCGCGAGCTGGGTCGTGGTGATGCGGCCATCAACCTGGAGCTCGCCGAGTATCTTCCGGTCGAGTTTGTCGAGATCGGCGAAAACCGCGATTAATTCGTCCATTTCTAGAAAAACCTCTGCCGAACTGTCCACCTTTGGCGGATATCACTAACACCTTCGAGCTATCTTGGCGAATGATCAGTTTGGAG
The DNA here is from genome assembly GCF_963674635.1 of Breoghania sp. Lineage (NCBI taxonomy): Bacteria > Pseudomonadati > Pseudomonadota > Alphaproteobacteria > Hyphomicrobiales > Stappiaceae > Breoghania > Breoghania sp. Next base: position 2,669,577 of record NZ_OY771475.1, on the reverse strand, counting down.
ATCCCTAACGTGACCATGTTTCAGCACAAGATGTCTTCTGGCGATGAATATTCTCAAAACGGCCCCGCGCCTTTCCGTAAAGTTTATGCACCCGACGATGAGAGCGTTGTCGCGAAGCTGAAGGACATGACGCGGCTCGACCCTCTGGCAGAGCAGCGCATCAAGGCCACCGCGGAGCGTTATGTCGATGCCATCCGCACGACCCGTTCCGGTCTGGGTGGGGTGGAGGATTTTCTCCGCGACTACGGATTGTCGACGCGCGAGGGGCTGGCGCTGATGGTTCTGGCGGAAGCGCTGCTGCGTGTGCCCGATGCGGCGACCGCCGACAAGCTGATCGAGGACAAACTCGCCGCCCGTCTCGGCGGTAATCGCCCCAAATCGGACACATGGCTTGTCTCCGCCTCCTCATGGGCGCTGGATATTTCTTCACGCCTTCTCCACCCCGGTGAGACGCCGGACACGATCCTGAGCCAGTTGACCAAACGCCTCGGCATGCCCACCATGCGGGTCGCCACTAGGCAGGCCATGCGGCTCCTCGGCCATCAGTTCGTGCTGGGCGAGACGATCGGTTCCGCGCTGGACCGCGCCCGCGCCATGGAAGCGAAGGGCTATCGCTATTCCTATGACATGTTGGGCGAAGGGGCGCGCACCTCAGCGGATGCGAAGCGCCATTTCGAAAGTTATGCGGCGTGCATCCGCGCCATAGCCAAACGCGCGGGCGACCGGGCGCTGCCGGATCGTCCGGGCATTTCCGTCAAGCTCTCCGCGCTCCATCCGCGCTATGAGGCGGTCAACGGCCAAGAGGTGCTTGCCACGCTGACCCCGCGCGTCATCGAACTTGCCCAGCTGGCCAAGGCGCATGATCTCAACTTCACGGTTGATGCCGAGGAAGCGGACCGGCTGGAGCTTTCCCTGGATGTCTTTGCCGCAGTCCTCAGAGACCGCTCTCTGGCGGGCTGGGACGGGTTTGGCCTTGCCGTTCAGGCCTATATGAAACGCGCATCGCAGGTCATCGGCTATGTGCACGAGCTGGCCGAGGCCCATGACCGGCATCTGATGGTTCGTCTGGTGAAGGGGGCTTATTGGGATACCGAGATCAAGCGCGCGCAGGAGCGGGGCCTTGAGGACTATCCGGTCTTCACCCGCAAATCGGCTTCGGATCTTTCCTATATGGCCTGTGCCCGGCGCATGTTGGCCGCGCGCGATCGCATCTACTCCCAGTTTGCCACCCACAACGCACTGACGGTTGCACAGGTTCTGGAATTTGCCGGTCCCGCCGATCGTTTCGAGTTTCAGCGTCTTCACGGCATGGGAGAGTCGCTCTTCCGCACCGTGGTGGAGGAGGATGGTCACCCTTGCAGGATCTATGCACCCGTCGGCGGGCATCGCGATCTGCTGGCCTATCTGGTCAGACGCCTTCTTGAAAACGGAGCCAATTCTTCCTTTGTGGCGGCAGTGGGCAATCCGAAGGTGAAGATCGAGGATCTTCTGAAGTCCCCAGCCGCGCTTCTGGATGCGGGCAGTGCGCGCAATCGGGGCATCGTCATGCCCAACGCAATCTATGGCCTTCGAAAGGACTCCGAAGGCGTCGAATTCGGCTATTCAGCCGAGCGTGACGCCCTCTCGAAGGGCATCGCGAAGCAGAGTTTCCCGATGGCCGATGCAACCGCGCTGATTGGCGGCAGGCCCGGCAAGGGCGCGGCCCGTCCGATCCTCTCCCCGGTGGACGGGGTCACGCTTGCGGGCACGGTCGCGGAAGCGTCGCAGGAAGAAGCCGCAGCGGCCATCGACAGTGCGGCAAAGGGGTTCAAGAGATGGTCGCGCATGCCGGTGGAGGGGCGCGCGGCTGCCTTGGAGCGTATGGCGGATCTTCTGGAGGAAAACCGGGACCGGCTGATGGCGTTGCTGGCTGTGGAAGCGGGCAAGACGCAGGCGGACGGCATTGCGGAAATCCGCGAGGCGGTGGATTTCTGCCGGTACTACGCGCTGGAAGCCCGTTCGCTCTTCGGGGCTGGCAAGCTCATGCCCGGCCCGACGGGCGAGGAAAACCGCTATCGCTTCCGTGGGCGCGGCGTCTTTCTCTGCATTTCGCCGTGGAATTTCCCGTTGGCGATCTTTCTTGGGCAGGTTTCAGCCGCACTCGTGGCGGGCAACGCTGTTATCGCCAAGCCTGCGCCGCAAACGCCTCTGATTGCCTATGAGGCCGTGCGCCTGTTGCACGAGGCGGGGGTTCCCGCTGAAGCACTTCAGTTCGTGCCCGGCGGCCCGGCCATTGGCGCTGCGCTGGTGGACGATCCACGCATCGCGGGCGTCGCTTTCACCGGCTCCACCGCAACAGCGCAGGCCATCAACCGCGCGCTTGCCGCCAAGGACGGCCCAATCGTGCCGCTCATTGCGGAAACCGGTGGCATCAATGCCATGATCGTTGATGCCACGGCGTTGCCGGAGCAGGTGAGCGACGATGTGATCATGTCGGCTTTCCGCTCCGCGGGGCAGCGCTGTTCTGCTCTGCGACTTCTCTTCGTGCAGGATGGCGTTGCCGACCGAATGGTGGAAATGATCGCAGGCGCGGCAGCCGAACTGCGGCTTGGCGATCCGCGCAAGGCGGAAACCGATATTGGTCCGGTTATAGATCGCGAGGCCCGCGACCGTATCCGCGCGCATATCGAAAAGATGCGAACGGAACAGACCCTTGTCTATGCGGGCGAGGCTCCCGCCGGGGATTTTACCGGCGGAAGCTGGATGCCGCCGCATATCATCGAGCTGGACCGTCCCGAAGCGCTGGACCGTGAGGTCTTCGGACCCGTGCTGCACGTCTATCGCTACAAGGCGGAAAAGCTCGGCGAGGTGATGGAGAAGATTGCGGCGACCGGTTACGGCCTGACGCTCGGCGTTCACAGCCGCATCGACACCACCGTCAATCAGGTCGTGGATGCTCTGTCGGTCGGCAATGTCTATGTGAACCGCAATATCATCGGCGCGGTCGTCGGCACCCAGCCTTTCGGCGGCTCAGGGCTCTCCGGCACCGGCCCCAAGGCGGGCGGACCGAATTACCTGCAACGCTTCGCGCAGGAACAGGTGATCTCGATCAACACTTCGGCAGCTGGCGGAAATGCCAGCCTTCTGGCGCAGGCTGAAGAGTAGTCGATATCGGGGTGGGGCTTGCGTTACGCGGAGTGCGCGGCGTACGTGGCGCAAGTGGCCGATCCTTCGAGATGGCCCTTTGGGCCTCCTCAGGATGACGTTGAGCGTGTGGCGGGCGTCTTCTGCTTCCGCAACACGACAACGCCATCCTGCGAAGTCCAGCCCCACCCCTCAACGTCATCCTGAGGAGCCCGCGCAAGCGGGCGTCTCGAAGGATCGGCTGCAAACTCTGTAGCCCGCTCCAAACGCGCGCCTACTGCACGGCCCCGAACACAACCCGCGCCTTGCCCGCCTCACCCGTCTTGAGCAAGGCCGCCGCATGTCCTTCGGCACAAATCTTAGGCGCGAAGCCTTCCGGCAGGTTCAGCCCTGAGACGTCGTCACCCCAGGCAATATCAAGCTTTTCGCTTCGCTCGAACCGCGTCAGCGCGAACCGGTTGCCGATCATGACGACAAGCGCCCAGTGGGTCGCATCGCCCCCATAGGTGCGGCTGATCAGATACCCGTTGATGGCGGCCGCATCGCGGGCATCTTGCGGAACACGTTTTTCGTGCGGCGGCACAAGGCAAATCGTGTCCGGCTCATCCGGCATCAACGTGGTCAGCATCTGTGGCTTGCCCATGGGCATGGTCTCAAGCGTGGTGCGGGTAATCGGCGGGGTGGTCAACATGACATCGACGGCGATAAGACCCGCGGCGCCGAGCCCTGTTGCCAGGATCACCAGCCACAGCAGCCTTTTCGTCCAGTTTCCACGCATCTGCCGGTTCTCCCGTTTTTCTTGCCCGAGCACCTAATCGTTACGCGGTTTTGCCCGCCGTGTCGCCTCTGCGCTTGCCGGATCGTCGGGCCAGGGGTGCTTCGGGTAGCGCCCCTTCATTTCCGCCTTCACGTCCGCCCATGATCCCGCCCAGAAACCGGGAAGATCGCGGGTCAGCTGGATGGGTCTGTGAGCCGGGGAGAGAAGTTCCACGATCAGTGGAATACGGCCATCCGCAACGCAGGGGTGGCGCGAGAGCCCGAAAAGCTCCTGCACGCGGATCGATATCCGCGGGCCCGGATCGGCTCCGTAATCGATGGGCACGCGTGATCCTGTCGGAGCCTCGAAATGGCTGGGCGCGAGGCGGTCAATCTCGGCAGTCTGCCCCCATGGCACGAGCCCGCCAAGCGCCTGGCCGAGAAGTCCCGCATCGATATCGCTCAGCGAACGCGCACCTGCAAGATAGGGCGCGAGCCAGTCATCAAGCGTATCCTGCAGATGCTTATCGCTCACGTCTTGCCAGGGCGCGCCGAGGTTTTCGTGAAGATAGCCGATCCGCGCGCGCAGGCGGTTCTGGTCCTTCGACCATGACAGTCGCGAAACGCCCCTGGTGCGAACGGCATCAATGAGCGCGCGGGCGACAAGCTCCGGGTCCGGATTGTCGATCCGCGTCTCGGCCAGAACCACCCTGCCCAGTCGCCGCACGCGATTTGCCCGCACCGTTTGCGATCCCGATTGCAGGCTCACCTGATCTTCGCTCACGATGTGGACCGCGAAATCTTCCTCGATTTCTTCGCGTGAAATCGGAGCGGCCAGCAGAATACGGGCCCGCTGCGCGCTGCCTTGCACCTCGGCGACCGCGAGAAACGGCTCGCCCGCCATCGCGTCGGTTTCCTCCAGCATCGCGCCACGTCCACTTGCGAGCCGGAACGAGCCGCGGGGACCCCGCGCCTGCGCGATCCGGTCAGGAAAAGCGAGGGCCAGCACCCGGCCTGCTTCTTCTTCATCGGCCTCGCCCGGTTTCGCATCGATCCGTTTCAGCCATTGGGCTGCAAGGGCGCGGCCATCCCTGGCCCGTTGACCACCGTCGCGACGAAGGCGGCGGAGACGCTCGCGCAGGTCCGGGGTCGTCCCACCCAGCCCGCGTTCGGATAGGATCACCGCAATTTCCGCCGCAAGCCGTCCGGCGGAGCGTTCGGATGCGCTGAGTACCATGTGGGCAAGGCGGGGATGGAGCGGCAAGCTTGCAAGCGCCTCGCCATCCTTCGTGACCCGGCCTTCGTCATCCAGCGCATCGAGATCGCGCAAGAGTGCCTTGGCCTCTGCCCATGCGCCCGCGGGCGGTTCGTCGGGAAAGGAGAGCGCGTCCGGCTCACGCGCGCCCCATTGGGCAATATCCAGAACCAGCTGCGCAAGATCGGCTTCCAGAATTTCCGGCCGGTCATGCTCGGCCAACGATACAGTCTGCGCCTCGTCCCAGAGCCTGTAGCACACGCCCGGCTCGGTGCGGCCCGCACGTCCCCGGCGCTGATCGGCGGAAGCACGCGAGACCTTCACCGTTTCAAGGCGTGTCAGCCCGGTCGACGGCTCATAGCGCGGCACACGCGCAAGTCCGGTATCGATGACGATCCGCACACCCTCAATCGTCAGCGACGTCTGCGCGATCGAGGTGGCGAGCACCACCTTGCGTGTTCCCGCTTCTGCAGGTCGGATCGCGGCGTCCTGTTCCTTGCCGGTCAGCGCGCCATAAAGCGGCGCGATCACCACACCTGTGGGCGTGTTTTCCGAAAGCGCCGCGGCCACCCGCCTGATTTCGCCCTGACCAGGCAGGAAAACGAGGATGGAGCCCGTTTCTTCGTGAAGCGCCTTGCGAACGGCCTTCACCGTATCCACCTCGATCCGCTGGCTGGTGTCGCGCCCGAGATAGCGGGTTTCCACCGGAAACATCCGCCCCTTGCTCTCAATGACGGGGGCATCCCCCAGCAGCGAGGCGACCTTGGCCGCATCGAGTGTCGCCGACATGACCACAAGGCGCAGATCCTCGCGCAACACCGATTGCACGTCGAGCGCCAGCGCCAGCCCCAGATCGCCGTCGAGGCTGCGTTCGTGGAATTCGTCGAATAGAACAGCGGAGACGCCCGGCAGGTCCGGCTCGTTGAGGATCATCCGGGCAAAGACGCCTTCGGTCACGACCTCGATGCGCGTGCGCGCGGAGACCTTCGTCTCCATGCGCATCCGGTATCCAACGGTCTCGCCCGCCTTCTCATTGAGGGTTGCGGCCATGCGTCTTGCGGCGGCGCGCGCTGCCAGGCGGCGCGGTTCGAGCATCAGAATGCGACCATCGCCGCGCCACCCGGCGTGGAGCAATGCCAGCGGCACGCGCGTGGTCTTTCCTGCGCCGGGCGCCGCCACGAGGACGGCGTTCGGCGCACTGTCGAGCGCCCTCAGAAGGTCTGGGAGAACCTCGTCGACCGGAAGGACCTCATTCATCTGACCGCAGCTTTTCAGGAAACCGGCGGTTTGGCCGAAGGCACCTGCCACATTCGCCCGATCAGGTTGATCGCGAAGCGCGAAGGTGTGCGGGCGAAGGCGGCCAAGCCTTCCAGCGCGGGCTGCGGGTGCTTCACGATGTAGGTCGGGATCGTCTTCATGATCGCGTCATGCGGGGCCTTGGCTTCGAACGCCTTGCGGAAGGCACCCTTGAGCAGGAATGGTTCGATCTTGGGCGGAATGCCACCCGCGAGATAGACGCCACCGCGCGCCATCAGCAACAGCGCCATGTCGCCTGCCACCCGGCCAAGGGCTGCACAGAAGATGTCGAGCGTCTTCAGCGCCAACGGATCGCCTGCGTGTCCCGCATCGGCAAGCTCGGCCGGATCGGTGAAGGGCGACACGCCCCCGTCCGCGGCTGCGATCGCGCGGGAAAGGCGGATAAGTCCGCCGCCGCAAATCACCTGCTCGGCGCCCAGTCGCCCGCCGCGTCGTTCCAGATAGGGCCAGATGCGGTATTCCTCGTCGGTCACCGGACCCAGTTCGATATGTCCGCCCTCTCCGGGGATCGGAACCCAGCGGTCGGCGGCATGGATCAACACGCCCGCACCGAGACCGGTGCCAGGCCCGACCACCACCTTGGGCGCATAGGGCAGCGGTTCGCCACCGTTGATTTGCGTCAGATCTTCCGCCTCGAAGGTCAGAAGCGCCAGCGCCTGCGCCTCGAAGTCGTTGAGCAGCACTACCCGTTCAAGCCCGAGCTCCTGGATCAGCTCCTTCGGATCAATGGTCCAGGGCGCGTTGGTGAGCTTGGTGCGTTCGCCGTGAATGGCCCCCGCGATCGCGATGACAGCCGTGCGCGGCATCAGCGATGTTTGTGACAGCACGTGATCGGAGATGACCTTTGCCAGCCCTTCCGGGTGGTCATGCGTGTTGAGGGTGACCACCTTCGACAGGTTCGCATGGGCGTCGCTGACGACCGTGAAACGGGAGTTCGTCCCGCCGATATCGGCCACGAGAAGCGGATAGGAAAAGGAGGGAACGTCGCGCGAATTGGAGATCATTTCGAAGCGGTGCTCTCAAGGTTCTCGGTTTTTGCAATCGTGCTGATGATAGCTTCGGCGGTTGCCTGATTCAGGGCCATGGGTATGTCATAGACAATGGCGAGCCGGGTCAACGCCTTGACGTCCACATCGTGCGGCATGGGCGTGAGCGGGTCGGCGAAGAAGATCAGCGCGGACAGGCGGCCTTCGGCGATCATGGCGCCGATCTGCTGATCTCCGCCAAGTGGGCCGCTCTTGACGGGATGAATGTCGAGGTCGGGGCAGGCGGCCTTGAGCCGGGCTCCTGTCGTCCCGGTTGCAATGAGCCGGAAGGGGAGGAGTTTCTTCTCGTGTTGCCGGACGAAGGAGACGAGGCTGTCCTTCTTGGCGTCGTGGGCGACGAGGGCGAAGGCGGGGCGTTTATCCATGGGGCACATCCTTATTGCCGAGCCTTGATCGTAACGCCGGTTTAGCCTTTCCAGTCAGGGATTTGAAGTCTGTTCTGGCGCCAGTCATCGTCATACTGGCGAATGCGATCCCGCCATATGCGCTCTCCGATGAGGCAGAACTCTTCATCTTGTGGCTCGTAACCTGCGGGCCGTACAAGTGATGGTTGTGACGCCCCGGCAATCTCGAGAATGAGCTTCATGCGGACGGCTTCGGCAAAATCCTTGATGTCGTGCACGGGAATTGCGAAGGCCCCGGGCCCGCCGATGACACAGCGCGCGTAATAGGCGTCGAGGTTGTCGATGTCGTACCAGCCTTTTTCCGCCCTTGCGAGCAGGAGTGGCAGGCCGTTGACGGTGATGTTTTGCGCCAGAACCTGCTTCCGCGCTTCAAGAACCGCTATGCCCTGATTGTTTGGCCCGTCGCCGGAAACGTCGATTACCCGGCGCAGCGGTTCAGCCTTGAGTTGCTTCATCAACCTTGCGGCAAACAGAAGGCCGCCGCTGATGGACGTGCGATAGGCGCGCTGGATCGGCGCTTCGGCAAGCGCTGAGGCGAAATCCTGTGCGCTTTGAAGATCCGATATCATGTGCCAGTCGACCAGCGTGAACTGCGAGGTCGCGCCTGCCCATTCCATGTAGGAAACCGCAATCTTGCCGGTCAGACCGCTTTGGATGGCCTTCAGGACCTGCGGCGAGGTGATGGCGGAAATGTAGCCAAGCCTCTGTAGCCTCTGTTCTTCCCTGTCCATGGAATAGGAAATATCGACAGCCAGAACGAGCGCCAGATCGATCTCTTCACCCGGTGTCAGCGTTCGGGCCTCGCCCTGTGTACGCAACAGGCCGGCGACAACAATCCCCGAGAGCACCACCCTCAGCGCGGCTCTGAGGACATGGGAGCGCCATCGGGCAGGCCTGGCGGCGAGGGCAAGGATCTGGGGCACGCGCACGGACCTCTCTCCCGGTTTGAGTTATGCAAGTCGCGGCGGGCAGTGTCTTGAACCCGTCAGGGCCTGTTTGCCGCTCTCGCCATCGCGGTGCGCAATCCGGCCCTTGCGGCTGACGGCGTCCTTATCAATGCGTCTTTGACCCGATACCGGCCGCCCATTGTCTGGCTCGCCGTGATCGCGCGCGAACGGCTTTGCTATGTGTCGTAGGGGAAGTCTGGCAGAGGCGGCCGCCGCTGCATAGCGTATCGAGCCGGCGGGGCGGGCTGTTCACGAACAGATGATCGCGCAATTTTAGCGGATGTCTGGTCGGCCTGCCGGGGGATCCCGACAGGCCATCAATGGTTGAGGAGGCGACTAGTTGAAGATGTTGCAGGAAATGGGCTTGCGACCTGCGGCGGGAAGCACACGGGAGGCATCGCCGGAGTTGCGCGGGCCCAGATCGGCAATTTCCATGACCAGCTTGGTCTTGATCGCCATGCCGAATTCTTCCGTCGAATAGACCGGGACCATGAAAGAGCCCGGCCCGCCGATCACGCAATCCTCGTAGTAGTGATCAAGATTGGGCATGTGATACCAGCCATTGCCGGAGCCCTTCAGCATGAGGGGAAGCCCGTTGATGGTGATGCCCTGCGCGATAACCTGATCGCGGGCTGCCGTCACCTGGCCACCCTGATTGTTGGGTCCGTCGCCAGACATGTCGATAACGCGGCGAAGCCCGGTGAAGGGACCGTTCTCGATATGAGTGACCGAGAAGGCGAGTGCGGAGGCGATTGACGTCCTCTGGACTTGGCGCAATGGGGATTCGGCGATCTTGGAGGCGAAAAGGGCTGCGGTCTCGGGGCCATCGATCATCTGCCAGTCGACGACCACATGCTGTTCGCCCATGCCGCCCCATTCCACATAGGTAACGGCGATACGGCCTGTCGGCCCCATCTTGATGGCGTCTATGACTTCGCTTGAGGTGATCGCAGCGACATAGCCGCGACGTTGAACCTTCTGTTCCTGTTCGTCCATCGACTGGGAGATGTCGACAGCCAGAACAAGTTCCACATCGACCTCTGCGGCCGGATCGTAGGCAACGCGATCGGCAGCCAGTGCCGTATCGGGAAGGCCCGCTGAAGACAGAAGAGCGATCATGAGCAGGTTGATCGCCACGGCTGTCAGCTTTCTTTCTTGCTTTTTCAGACGCATCGACGGTTCCTTTTTCAACGAACGGGTCTTGGCGTCCTCCCAGTTTTTATCGCCGGTTCGGCGTTCCTGATGTCACTGACCTCACTTGGTGCGGGCGCACCTCCCGCCGCGCAAACTCACTTGAACAAGCTGGCACGATGTTGCTGCATTGCAGCAAGTTCAGTCTGTGCCCGACTGACAATGCGCTCCGTAGGCCGGAGCCGAAGGGGTGCATACGGTAAATCCCGTAAGATATACAAATAAATTTTGAAAAAATGACTAAGAACAGTAGTTAGCTAATTCGTTATTCTGGATCTAACGAGGTTAAAATTAAGTTAATATATAATAAGTGTGGTTGCTCTCCGTGGATTAACGCTACGAATAAAAAGCATCGTCAATTTGATCAGCTCTTCTTGCATCCAGATTTGAGCGTTTGGTGACGCAGGGTTTACATCAGCAAGAAACGCGCCACTTATGCTGCATTGCAAAAAAAAGGTATCCGGATGCGCTGAGTTTGCGTGTTCTCGATGATGTCGTGCCCCGGTTTTGCGTGTTTGAGGCAGAGAAGAGTGAGTCGCACGTCTGATGCCAACACCGCTCATCGGCTGTCTTGACCGGGTGCCCTGTGTTGGCATTCGAACTTCGCCGGGATCCTTCGCATGTTCTTTCAAAAAGGCATCTGCCTGCCGCCAGGTTGTGCCTGCGACCTGTGCAACTGAATGCGGAGGCGGCACAGTGTGGAAAATTACGTCCCCGATTGGGCTTCAACATCGCACAAGGCTTGACGTTGACGCAGAGTCTGTGGTGCGATGAAAGATATCTCGGTCACTGAAATTTTATTCACGTGCCGATTTTGGGGGCTCGGGGAGATGGGGGCGAGCTTGTGGCTTGCCCGGCAGGGTGGAGGAACACCGATGGCAGAGCGCAGGTGACATGACCGGGCGTGAAGACTGGACCACCTATCTGGCGATCCGCGCCGCGTGGCTGTCCTATGTCGGCGGCTGCACGCAAGGCGAGATCGCGGCGCGTCTTGATGTGTCGCCGGCAAAAGTCCATCGCCTGATCGCCCATGCCCAGCGCGCTGGTCATGTCCGTTTCCATATCGAGGGGCGGCCTGTCGAGTGTCTCGAATACGAAGACCGGCTCACACGCAGCTTCGGCTTGAACAATTGCATCGTCGCTCCCGACCTCGGGGCCCAGGCGGGGGATGAGGAGGCTTCCATCCGCGCAGTCGGAAGTGCGGCGGGCCATCTTCTGGCGCAGGTGTTGGCCTCTTCCGATATCGCGCAGGTCGGCGTCGGCATGGGGCGTACGTTGAAGGCCGCCATCTCCGCCATGCCGCGCATTGCCCGTCCGGATCTTTCCATCGTCTCCATATCCGGCTCGCTCACCCGTCGCCTGTCGGCCAATCCCTATGACGTGGTGCAGCTCCTGAGCGAGCGCACCAGTGGCGAGGGATTCTATCTTCCCGTGCCCTATCTGGCGGCCTCGGTTGCGGAAAAGGACATGTTTCTCGGGCAGCCCAGCGTTCAGGAGCTACTCCAGCGCGCGCGCCGTTGCGACACCTTCGTGATCGGCATCGGATCGCTGGGCGACGAGGGGCACCTGTACCGGATGGAATTGATCTCACGCGACGAGCAGCGCTCGCTTTGTGAAAGCGGCGCCGTCGGGGATCTGATGGGACGTTTTCTGGACAGGGGCGGAGCCGCAGTGCCGGCAAGCCTGAGCGAGAAGGCGGTTGGCCTCGGTTACGAGGACGTGCGCGGTTCGCGGGTTCTTGCTTTGGCGGGGGGGCTGTCCAAGACCTCCGCCGTTCTGTCGTCGCTGCGTACCGGGGTGATAACGGATCTGGTCGTTGACGAAGGCCTTGCGCAAAGCCTGTGCGCGGCAATGGAAGAGCGCGTGGCCCAGCCCGCGTGATTGCGGCGACATCCTCGGGCTGCAAACGAATTGCGTGGAACCGCCGCGCTCCGCAATCTGCGGTAATCAGGTACGTAAGAGCGGTTGGGATAAAGAGCGAAGAACCTTGGGGCCTGCGCGCAACGTGTGGCCCAGAAGAGAGCTGAAAGAGGGTTGACGCCCGCGCGAGGCGCGCGGCGGACACGATGCCGGGCAGACGCAGATGATGCCCGATATAATGGAGGTGTGCAGGTGAAGACGATTGCGAAACTGATGGGTGCGGTCGCGGTTGCGGCCATGGTCTCGGGGGCGGCGACGCTTTCGGCAACGGCTGCGGACAAGACGCCCGCCGTCGTCTACGACTTGGGCGGCAAGTTCGACAAGTCGTTCAACGAGTCTGCCTATACGGGTGCGGAGAAGTACAAGGCCGATACCGGCGTTGCCTACCGCGACTTTGAGATCCAGAACGACAGTCAGCGCGAGCAGGGGCTTCGCAATTTTGCCCGTCGCGGCATGACCCCGATCGTCGGCATCGGCTTTTCCTATGAGCAGGCCATCAAAAAGGTCGCCACGGAGTTCCCCGATACCGAGTTCGCCATCGTGGATTCGGTCGTGGACCTGCCCAACGTCCGCTCCATCCTCTTCAAGGAGCACGAGGGCTCGTACCTCGTCGGCGTTCTTGCGGCCATGGCCTCCAAGACCGGCAAGGTCGGCTTCGTCGGCGGTATGGATATCCCGCTCATCCGTAAATTCGCCTGCGGCTACCTGCAGGGCGCGAAGTCGGTCGGTGACAATATCGAGGTCATCCAGAACATGACCGGCACGACGGGTGCCGCATGGAACGATCCGGTCAAGGGCGGCGAGCTCGCCAAGGCGCAGTTCGATCAGGGTGTGGACGTGGTCTATCACGCGGCGGGCGGCACCGGCATCGGCGTGCTTCAGGCGGCAGCCGATGCGGGCAAGCTCGGCATCGGCGTGGACTCAAACCAGAACGCCCTGCATCCGGGCAGCGTCCTCACCTCGATGGTGAAGAGCGTGGACGTTGCCGTTTACAAGGCGTTCGAGGATTCCGCGAAGGGCAACTGGACATCGGGCGTTCAGGCGCTGGGTCTCGCCGAGGGCGGCGTCGACTGGGCCTATGACGACAACAACAAGGATCTCATCACCGAGGAGATGAAGGCGGCCGTCGAAAAGGCCAAGCAGGACATCATCTCCGGCAAGATCGAGGTTCACGACTACATGTCGGACAACACCTGCCCGATGTGATCGATGGATGCGGGACGCGCGGCGGGGAGAAAAGCCGCGCGTCCATCTTCATCCTTTCCGGCAAATCGTCATTGTGAAGCTGCGTGTCGCGCGTCAGCCTAAGACATGACGAGTTGAGCCAGGCGATGTGGGGGGACGGCCTCATGAAGAACAGGGCAGGCTTCAGGCCGAAAAAGACAGCCGCAAGGGGCTTGTCCGGAAGGGCGCGCGTGCGCGCCCTGGTTGCCGGGCTGGCATTTCTTGTGCCTGTTGCAGGCTTCGCCGCAAGCGAGGTGTCTCCACCGCCCGCCATTCCGCCCCCCGACCCAGCTCCGGTTCCCGCCATCGTTTATTCTGTCGGCGGCAAGTTCGACGGCTCCTTCAACGAGTCCGCCTTCGCAGGCGTCACCCGCTTCAAAAACGAGACCGGCTCCGACGTGCGCGAATTCGAGATCGCGCGCGACGCGCAGAGCCTTCAGGCCATGCGCAACTTCGCAGGCCGCGGATTTGCGCCAATCGTCGCCATCGGGTTCAATCAGGCAGGTGCGATCCACAAGGCGGCCGAGGAATATCCCGCCAACAAGTTCGCCATCATCGACATGGTGATCGATGCCCCCAATGTCGCATCTTATGTCTTCAGGGAACAGGAAGGCGCCTATATCGCGGGCGTGCTCGCGGCCATGGCGACAAAGTCCGGCACGATCGGCTTTGTCGGCGGGATGGATATCCCGATCATTCGCCGTTTCCTGTGCGGTTACCGTGCGGGGGCAGCTTCGGTCAGCGGCGATGTGAAGGTCGTCTTCAACATGGCCGGCGATACGCCCGCCGCCTTTGTCGATCCCGCGCGCGGCAACGAACTGGCCCGCGCCCAGATCGATCAGGGCGCGGATGTCATCATCCAGGCTGCGGGCGGCACCGGCATCGGCGTGCTTCAGGCTGCATCCGATGCGGGCATTCTCGGCATCGGTACGGATTCAAACCAGAACGCCCTTTATCCCGGCCATGTGCTGACCTCCATCCGCAAGCGTGTGGACAATGCCGTCTTTGAGAGTTTCCTGGCTGTTCGCGAAGGACGCTTCCGCCCCGGCGTCCGCGTTTTGGGCGTTGCCGATGGTGGCATGGACTGGGTTCTGGACAAGAACAACGCGTCTCTGATCACGTCGGAAATGAAAGCGGCGGCGGAAGCCGCGGTCGCTGACATCTCGGCAGGCCGGATCAAGGTGCATGACGTCGTTTCCGACGGCCCATGCCCGCTGGAGTGAGCCCTATGGACAAAGCCCATATCGAGACAGGACCTGCCGCGCCCGCTTGTGAACCGGCGCTGGAACTGATCGGCATCGACAAGAGCTTCGGCCCCGTGCGGGCCAATAAGGACATCAATCTCACGGTTGGCAAAGGCTCCATCCACGGCATCGTCGGCGAGAACGGGGCGGGCAAATCCACGCTGATGTCGATCATCTACGGCTTCTACAGCGCCGATGCGGGCGAGATCCGGATCTCGGGCAAGCCGGTGAAGATCCCCGACTCCAAGACCGCGATCGCCAGCGGCATCGGCATGGTTCACCAGCACTTCATGCTGGTCGACAATTTCACCGTCCTGGAAAACGTCATGCTGGGCGCGGAAGGCGGGCTGATGCTGAATGTCGGCATCGCCAGGGCGCGCAAGGAACTGAAACGCCTTGCCGATGAATATGGCCTGACCGTCGATCTCGACGCGGAAGTGGGCGAGTTGCCGGTCGGTCTCCAGCAGCGCGTGGAAATTCTCAAAGCCCTTTACCGCGGTGCGGATATCCTGATCCTCGACGAGCCTACCGGTGTGCTGACGCCGGCCGAAGCCGATCACCTTTTCCGCATCCTGCGAACCCTGCGCGATGAGGGAAAGACGGTCCTTCTCATCACCCACAAGCTGCGCGAGATCATGGCTGTAACCGACAAGGTCTCGGTGATGCGCCGCGGTGAGATTGTCGCCACGCGCTCCACGTCCCAGACCTCTGTTGAGCAGCTTGCCGAACTGATGGTCGGTCGCTCGGTCCTGCTCGATGTGAACAAGGGTCCGGCCAATCCAGGCCGTGCGGTGCTGGAGGTCTGCGGCCTCACGGTGCGCGATGCGCGCGGCGTGGTGCGCGTCGATGATGCGAGCTTCACCGTTCATGCGGGCGAAATCGTCGGCATTGCGGGCGTGTCCGGCAACGGCCAGTCGCAATTGCTGGAGGCGCTTGCCGGTATCCGCAAATGGGAAAAGGGCACGGTCCTCGTCGATGGCGAGGACGTGATGGCCGATGGAAAGGTCGACCCGGCGGAGATCCGCGATCGCGGCGTCGCCCACGTGCCGGAGGATCGTCACCGCATGGGCCTCGTCAACGCCTTCGCCGAATATGAAAACGCCGTTCTCGGCTATCACCGTGATCCGAAATACGCCGCCGGCATGATGCTCGACATCGCGGCCATGCGCGCCGATGCGATGGCCAAGATCGAAGCCTATGACATCCGCCCGCCCTCATGTCTTCTGAAGACCTCGATGTTTTCCGGTGGCAATCAGCAGAAGATTGTATTGGCGCGCGAGATCGAGCGCGATCCAGTTGTTCTGCTCGTTGGCCAGCCCACGCGCGGCGTCGATATCGGGGCCATCGAGTTCATTCACAAGCGGCTGATCGAATTGCGCGATGCGGGCAAGGGCGTCCTTCTCGTATCGGTCGAGCTCGATGAGATCCGCATGCTGGCCGACAGGGTGCTGGTGATGTTCGACGGAAAGCTCGTGGGCGAACGGTCGCCGGAGGCAAGTGAACAGGAATTTGGCCTGCTCATGGCGGGCGTTACGCAGGAGGCTGCCGAATGAGCCGCGGAAAGCTCCCCGCCTGGGTCGATTTCGGCCTCTTGCCTCTCATCAATCTCACCGCCGCCTTTCTGGTGGCGGGCCTCGTGGTGCTGCTCATCGGCGAAAACCCGCTGGATGCGGTGAAAATCCTGGTCTGGGGCTCGCTTGGGTTCGGCGAGGGCGTCGGCTTCACGCTCTTCTATGCCACCAATTTCGTCTTCACGGGTCTTGCGGTGGCGGTTGCCTTCCACGCCTCGCTCTTCAATATCGGCGGTGAGGGGCAGGCTTATGTGGGCGGGCTCGGCGTGGCGCTGGCCTGCCTTGCGCTCGACCGCTTCGTCCCCTGGTGGGTGACCTTTCCGGTCGCAGTCGCGGGCGGGGCTGCTTTTGGGGCGGGATGGGCGTTCATCCCGGCCTACCTTCAGGCAAAGCGCGGCAGTCACATCGTGATCACCACGATCATGTTCAACTTCATTGCCTCGTCGCTGATGGTCTATCTGCTCGTCAACATTATGGGCAAAGTTGGCTCCATGCAGCCGGAAACCCGCATTTTCGAGCCCGGCGGTCGCCTGCCGCTCATCCGCGAGCTTCTGCCCAATCTCGATCTCGGACAGGCCCCGCTGAACCTTGCTTTCGTGCTGGCGCTGGTCGTCAGCGTACTCGTCTGGCTGCTGATCTGGCGGACGCGTCTCGGCTATGAAATCCGCACCTTCGGCGCAAATCCGACGGCCGCCGTCTATGCGGGGATCTCGCCCGTTCGCATCACCATCGTCACCATGCTCATTTCCGGCGCCCTTGCCGGTCTCATGGCGGTGAACGAAGTGATGGGCTCGCAAACCCGCCTGCTCCTGGAGTTCACCTCAGGCTACGGCTTTGTCGGCATCGCCGTCGCCCTCATGGGGCGCGCCCACCCCATCGGCATCCTGCTCGCCTCCATCCTTTTCGGCATGCTCTATCAGGGCGGGGCGGAACTGGCCTTCGAGATCCCGGCAATCTCGCGCGACATGATTGTCGTTATTCAGGGGCTGGTGATCCTGTTCGCGGGCGCGCTGGAGCATGTCTTCCGTCCGAGCCTTGAACGGCTCGTTGCCTCGGCACCCGCGCCCGTCGTGCAAGGCTCGTGAGGAGGTAGCGATGTTCGATTATCTTTATGTGGTCCTGAACGTCCTTTTCAGCCTCTCCACACTGGATGCGGCGGTGCGGCTTTCCACTCCGCTTCTGCTGGCAGCGCTTGCGGGCCTCTTCTCGGAACGCTCCGGCATCTTCGATATCGGTCTTGAGGGCAAGATGCTGGCGGCGGCCTTCGCGGCCGGAGCTGCGGCCGGCGTTACCGGCTCTGCGCTCATCGGTCTTGGGGCGGGCATTGCGGTCTCCATCGCGCTGGCGCTGGTCCATGGCTTCGCCTCGATCACCCATCGCGGCAATCAGATCGTCTCCGGCGTTGCGATCAACTTCTTCGCAGCCGGTCTGACGGCACTTCTGGGGCAGGCCTGGTTTTCCCAGGGCGGACGTACGCCGCAGCTTTCCCGCGATGGCCGCTTTGTCGAGATCACGCTGCCCGGCGCGGACGCGCTGAAAGATGTGCCCCTTGTTGGGCATGTCTATGCGGAGCTGATTTCCGGGCACAACATCCTCGTCTATATCGCCTTTCTGGCTGTGCCGTTCAGTTGGTGGGTGTTCTACCGCACACGCTTCGGGCTGCGCCTTCGCGCGGTGGGGGAAAATCCGGCAGCGGTGGATACGGCGGGCATTTCGGTCTCCTGGCTGCGCTACCGGGCGGTCATCTGCACCGGCATCCTGTGCGGGCTGGCGGGCACCTATCTTTCCATCGCGCAGTCGGCGGGCTTCAATCGTGACATGACCGCAGGGCGCGGGTATATCGCGCTTGCCGCCCTCATCTTCGCCAAGTGGAAGCCGGTGCCGGTCATGTTCGCCTGCCTGCTGTTCGGCCTGCTCGATGCGGTTGCGATCCGCATGCAGGGCCAGTCAGTACCCGGCGCCGCGGTGATCCCGGTGCAATTCTTCCAGGCGCTGCCCTATATCCTCACCGTCATTCTGCTGGCGGGTTTCATTGGCAAGGCCGTGCCACCCAAGGCGGGGGGCGTGGCCTATGTGAAGGAGCGCACATGAGCGCCTTCGACAAGCTTTTCAAAGCGGCATCCGCGGCGCGCGAAAACGCCCATGCCCCCTATTCGAGTTTCCATGTGGGCGCGGCGGTTCTGACGCGCGACGGTGCGATCCATGCGGGCTGCAACGTGGAGAACGCCGCCTATCCGGAAGGCTGGTGCGCGGAGACGACGGCGCTCGGCGCGATGGTCGCTTCCGGCGGACGCGAGGTGGTGGAAGTGGTGGTGCTTGCCGGTGGCGAGCGGCTGTGCACGCCCTGCGGCGGCTGTCGTCAGCGGTTGGCGGAATTTGCGGGGCCCGAGACGCCGGTTCATATCGCCGGGCCGGAGGGGCTTCGTCGCAGCTTCACGCTGGGCGAATTGCTGCCCGCCGGGTTCGATCTTGATCCGGACGGCAACGCTGCGGCCGGGGAGGCATGAACATGACCGGTTCCGGCAAACAATGCGCAGGCATCGTTCAGGCGGCCCGTCCAGGCAAGTATCGCGTCGGGCTGGTGCTGGGCTCCGGTCTTGGCACGCTTGCGGACGCGGTCGAGGATGCCGCGCGCATTCCCTACACCGAATTCCCGGATTTCCCGGTCTCAACCGTCTCCTCCCACAAGGGGGAACTGGTGGCCGGGCGGCTGGCAGGGCAGGAGGTGATCGTGCTGGCGGGCCGCGCGCATTACTATGAAAGCGGCGATCCGACCCGTATGCGCACGCCCCTTGAGACGATGAAGGCCCTTGGTTGCGAGATCCTGCTACTGACCAACGCCGCCGGGTCGCTGAGGCCGGAAGTCCCGCCCGGGTTTCCGATGCTGATCACCGATCATATCAATTTCTCCGGTCTCAATCCGCTGATCGGAGAGGAAAGCGAGGCCCGCTTCGTCGACATGAGCGCGGCTTACGACAAGGCTTTATGTGCGAGCCTTCGCAAGATTGCAGCGGATAACGAGATCCCGCTGGGCGAAGGTGTCTATGCCTGGTTCTCCGGCCCGTCCTTCGAGACGCCCGCGGAGATCCGCATGGCGCGCGTACTGGGGGTGGATGCGGTGGGCATGTCCACCGTACCTGAGGTGATCATCGGTCGTTTTCTCGGCTTGCGGATCGCGGCCATTTCCACCATCACCAACCTTGCCGCGGGCATGCAGGCGGAACTCTCGCATGTGGAAACAAAAGAAATGGGCCTGAAAGGCGTGGGGCGTTTGACAGCGCTCGTCACCGGCCTCCTGGCTTCCCTCGACAAGGATGTGGCGGATGCTTGACTTCGATGCGCGCGCGGTTGCGCTGCGTGCCCTTCCCCTGCTCGATCTGACCGACCTGAACGACGATAGCTCCCGCGACGCGGTGAAGGCGCTGTGCGCGCGCACGCAGACCGCCCATGGCCACGTGGCGGCGGTGTGCATCTGGTCGCGTTTCGTGGGCGATGCCTCCGTGTTCCTTGCTGGCTCCGACGTGCGCATAGCCACGGTGGTGAACTTTCCCGGCGGCGATCAGGATATCGCGGCCATTATCGAGGAAACCCAGCAGTCGATTTCCCATGGCGCGGACGAGATCGATCTCGTCATGCCCTACGAAGCATGGATGAGCGGCGATCGGGTTACGGCGGAATCCACGGTCATTCGCGTTCGCACCGCGGCGACGCATCCAGTCAAGCTGAAGGTCATTCTGGAGACGGGCCGCATCGGCGATGCCGCCCTCATCCGCGAAGCCTCCGACATGGCGATCGCGGCGGGTGCCGATTTCATCAAGACATCGACCGGCAAGGTCGATGTCAATGCAACGCCGGAAGCCGCCCGCATCATGCTGGAGGCGATCCGCGCCTCGGGTGCACCGGTCGGCTTCAAGCCCGCTGGCGGCATCCGCACGCTGGAGGATGCCGCGACCTATCTCGCCCTTGCTGACGAGATCATGGGCCCTGGTTGGGTCAGTCTGCAAACCTTCCGCTTCGGCGCCTCCAGCCTGCTCGATGCGCTGCTGGCGACCATCGAGGGCGGTCTGGCGGTAACGGGAGAGGGCTATTGATGCTGGCGCAGGAAATCATCCGCCGCAAACGCGACGGCAAGACGCTGTCGGCAGAAGAGATCGCGGGCTTCATCGCGGGCCTCACCGATGGGACTGTCGCCGACGAACAGGCCTCCGCGCTCGCCATGGCGATCTTCTTTCGTGGGCTCAACGTGGACGAACGTGTGGCGCTGACCCTCGCCATGCGTGATTCCGGCACGGTTCTCGACTGGTCGGAAATTGACCGTCCCGTCCTCGACAAGCATTCCACCGGCGGCGTGGGGGATAATGTCTCGCTGATGCTGGCGCCTGCGCTTGCCGCTTGCGGTGCGGCTGTGCCGATGATTTCGGGGCGTGGCCTTGGCCACACCGGCGGAACGCTCGACAAGCTCGATACCATCCCCGGCTATACCACGCAGCCCGACAACAAGCTGTTTCGCAAGGTCGTGGCGGATGTGGGCTGCGCCATCATCGGCCAGACGGCGGATCTTGCACCTGCCGACAAGCGCCTCTACGCCATCCGCGATGTCACCGGCACGGTGGAGAGCATCGATCTGATCACCGCTTCCATCCTGTCCAAGAAGCTTGCCGCAGGACTGCAAGGGCTGGTGCTGGATGTGAAATGGGGCACGGGCGCTTTCATGGCCTCACTGGAGGAGGCCCGTGCGCTGGCGCAAAGCCTTGTCGATGTGGCAAATGGGGCGGGGTTGAAGACGACCGCTCTTCTCACCGACATGAACGAGCCGTTGGCAAGTGCGGCGGGTAACGCGGTTGAGGTCCTGAACGCGATCGATTTCCTGACAGGCCGTCACATCGACAATCGCCTTTTTGATGCGACCGTTGCGCTTGGCGGGGAGGTTCTGGCGACCGGAGGGCTGGCAGAGGATGCGCATGAGGGCGAAACCCGCATGCGTGAAGCCTTCGAAAGCGGGCGCGCGGCGGAAATTTTCGGCAAGATGGTTACAGAGCTGGGTGGCCCGCGCGATCTTCTGGAGAAGGCGGAAGCCTATCTGCCCAAGGCCCCCGTCACGCGACAGATTCTGGCGGAGCGCGAGGGCCTTGTCACGCGCATCGATACCCGCGCCGTCGGTGTGGCTGTTATCGAGCTTGGCGGCGGGCGCAGACGAGCCGAAGACGACATCGACCCGCGCGTCGGCTTCACCCAGCTTGCGGGTGTCGGCATGGCGGTCGGTCCCGACGACGAACCGTTGGCCGTCGTGCACGCTGCCGATGAAGACGCTGCAGACAGGGCGGCACATGCCATTCGTGCCGCCTACCGCATTGGCGGCGAGATGGCCGACCACGATGTGATCGCGGAGCGCATCGCGCCCTGACCGGAGCGCATCAAGAACTGCAAGGACATAACGCCCGACATGGGCGATCAGACCGGTCTTTACGCCGGTGGAGAGGAAGAGGTGAAGCCATGGCCCGTGCCATCTTGATGGTGCTGGATTCCTTCGGCATCGGCGGCGCCGATGATGCGGAGAAATTCGGCGATCTGGGTTCCGACACGCTCGGCCACATTGCGGAGGCCTGCGCACGCGGAGACGGCGATCGCGAGGGGCTGCGCTCCGGGCCCTTGTCTCTTCCCAACATGGACCGGCTCGGCCTCGGTGCCGCCGCTGCCGCCTCAAACGGCATTCGCCCACCCGGTCTCGATCACGCGGGGGAACCAGAGGGTCTGTGGGGCTATGCGGCGGAAGTCTCCAATGGCAAGGACACGCCATCCGGTCACTGGGAAATCGCGGGCGTGCCGGTGCTGTTCGACTGGGGCTATTTCCCTGAAATCGTCCCGACCTTTCCCGATGAACTGATCTCCGCTTTCGTGAAACGTGCGGGCCTGCCCGGCATCCTCGGCAACAAGCACGCTTCGGGCACCGAGATTATCGCCGAACTCGGTGAGGAGCATGTGCGCTCCGGCAAACCGATCTGTTACACCTCCGGCGACAGCGTCTTCCAGATCGCCGCCCATGAAGAGCATTTCGGCCTGGAGCGGCTTTACGAGATCTGCCAGATCGCGCGTGATCTGGTTGATGAGTACAATATCGGGCGTGTCATCGCGCGTCCGTTTGTTGGCGAGACAGCGACCGATTTCGCGCGGACCGGCAACCGGCGCGACTACTCGGTTCTGCCGCCTGCTCCCACGCTTCTGGACCGCGCCAAGGCAGCGGGCCGCGAGGTGATTGCTGTCGGCAAGATCTCGGACATCTTCGCCCATCAGGGCATCACGCGCGCCATCAAGGCAAGCGGCAACGAAGCCCTGTTCGAGGCGAACCTGAAAGCCATGGACGATGCGGGGGACGGTGATATCGTCTTCACGAATTTCGTCGATTTCGACATGCTCTACGGACACCGGCGCGACGTTCCGGGCTACGCGGCCGCCCTTGAGGCCTTCGACCGGCGCCTTCCGGAAATCGAAGCTCGCCTCAGGCCCGGCGATCTGGCCATCCTGACTGCGGACCATGGTTGCGATCCGACATGGCGCGGCACGGACCATACGCGCGAGCATGTGCCAGTCATAGGCTTCGGGCCAGGCCTTGCGGCAAGGGCAATCGGCGGACGGACAAGCTATGCCGATATCGGGGCAACGATTGCCGCACATCTCGGCCTTGATCCGGGGCAATATGGAAAGAGCTTTCTTTGAGCTGGAAATGCTGAAAAAGGAGCTGGGGAGGCCGGAAACGGAGACGTTAACGGAACAAAGAGCGGGGGAATGGGCGCATGACTCGTCAAGCACGCAGATTTACGGCGACGGCCGACGGCAGTCTGACATATGAAATGCTGAGTGCGTTCAACGAGGACGGCTTCCTGCTTCTGGAAGGGTTTGTCGCTCCGGCCACATGCGATGCGCTGCGCGAACGAATGGCGTCACTCATTGCAGAGTTCGACCCCGAAAGCGTTGCCACGGTCTTTTCCACGAAAGCCCAGTCCCATGCGCAAGAGGAGTATTTCCGCTCATCCGGCGACAAGATCCGCTTCTTTTTCGAGGAAGAGGCCTTCGATTCCGACGGCCATCTCGTCAAGGGCACCCTGCATTCCCTGAACAAGGTTGGCCATGCCCTGCATGATCGCGACCCGGTCTTTTCCGCCTTTTCCTACGATATCCGGCTTGGCCGCATGGCGCGCGATCTTGGCCATGAAGAGCCGTTGCTGGCCCAGTCCATGTATATTTTCAAGCCACCGCATATCGGCGGCGAGGTGAGCTGCCATCAGGATTCAAGCTTCCTCCATACCACGCCTCTGAGCTGTCTCGGCTTCTGGTTCGCTTTGGAGGATGCCGACGACACCAATGGCGGGCTTTACGGTGTGCCCGGCGGCCACAAGGGGCCCTTGCGCAAACGCTTCCATTATTCCGGCGGCGATCTGGTTATGGAAACGCTGGACGAGACCCCGTTCGAGCCGGATTTCGAGCACGCCGCCCTGAATGCCCCCAAGGGGACTCTGGTGGTGCTGCATGGGAGTGTGCCGCACAAATCCGCGCCCAACCGCTCCGCCCGTTCGCGCCACGCCTATGCGCTTCATGTGGTGGATGGGGCCGCGATCTGGTCTGCCGACAACTGGCTGCGCAGGCCGTCCAACATGCCGATGCGCGGGTTTGCATGCGTCTGACAGCCGAGCTGCATTGCCATATCGAAGGGGCCGCTCCGCCGCAATTGGTGCGAAGTCTCGCCTTGCGTCGCGGCATCGATGTCGAAGGCCTTTTTGCCGCCAATGGAAGCTATGCGTGGAGCGACTTCACCTCCTTTCTGAGTGCCTATGACCGCGCTGCCGCCGTCTTTCGCGAACCGGAAGACTATGCCGCGCTCGCCCACGCTCACTACGCGGGGGCGGCGCGCGAGGGCATGATCTATGGCGAGGTTTTCATTTCGCCCGATCATGCGGCCTCCGCCGGATTGTCCTTTGCGACCTATGTTGAAGGCATTGCCGCAGGCATGGAGCAGGCGCGAGATGAGACCGGCGTGGAGGGCCGGATGATCGTCGTCGGAGTGCGCCATCTGGGGCGCGAGGCGGTCACGCGCGCAGCCAAAGCCATGATTGCCCATCCCCATCCGCTCGTCACAGGTTTCGGTCTTACTGGCGATGAGCGGCAAGGCATGGCGACCGATTTTGCCCATGCCTTCGCGATGGCGCGTGAGGCGGGCTACGGGCTCACGGCCCATGCCGGTGAATTTGGCGGGCCGGAAAGCGTTCGCGACGTGCTCGATCATCTCCGCGTTACCCGTATCGGCCATGGGGTCAGAGCGGTGGAGGATGCGGATCTGATGCGGCGCATGGCGGAAGAAAAGGTTGTGTTGGAGGTTTGCCCCGGCTCCAACATTGCGCTTGGGCTCTATCCGGACCGGGCCACCCATCCGGTCGGGCGCTTGCGTCAGGCGGGTATCCCGGTCACGATCAATTCAGACGATCCGCCATTCTTCGCCACGACTCTGGGGCGTGACTACGACGAAACGGCGCTCGCCCAACATTGGGACGCGGCCGCCGTGACGGATCTCACACGCACCGCATTGCGCGCAGCATTTTGCGACGAGGAGACCCGGGTGCGTCTTCTTGCGCGTCTCGACGAAACCCATCCGTCTTGACGGGTGCGGGCGACACTCAGTAGGCAGCCGCCATTGAAAGGTGCCCATGACCGACAAAACCGATTCTCCATCCGAGCCGCTTCTGGGGCAAGGCAGCGAAGCCGACCTCCCCATCGACTATGACGACGCGCTCGCCCACAAGGCGCGCATTCTGATGACCCCGCATGCGGTGCGCGCCCGTGCAAACCTGTTGTTGGACAAGGCGCTTGAAGGCGAGCTTTCTCATGTCGCCGTCGATATTGGTGCGCTCGATCCCCTTTCTGACAGTCTGGCTGCGCGGATCAGGGCCGAATGGCCGGATCTGGCGCTTCCGTTCCATTCCGTCTGGCGGCGATTTGAGGCGGGCGGTCATGACCGGTTTGCCGGTCTTGCCGCCTCACGGCAATGGCCGGATGTGCGCGAGATGGGCCGCGCCGCCTTCGACATGGCGCTTGTCGCCGGGTTCATCGGACCCGCTGCGCCGGACGGCTGGGGCTTTGCCGACGCTCTGACGGGGGAACGTTATCCTGGCGCGGACGGGCTCGCTATTGCCAGCCTGTCCATGATCGCAAGCGGTCTTTTCTCTGGTCAGCCACTCGATCCCCTGCGCGCCGACGCAGGCCAGCTCGTGCGTGTCTCGGAAGACGAGATCGCGGCGGGTCTCCAGATCGACCCTGACAATCCGGCGATGGACTGCGCGCCTCTTGCCCGTGTTCTTCGGCGTCTGGGCGAAGCTGTGGGGCTGAGGGACGATGTCTTCGCCCAAAAAGACGATCCGCGCCCCGGTGGGGTGTTCGACCTGCTTTTCGAGGAAGGTCTGGAGGGCGCGCTGGGCGCCTCCCGTGTGATGGAACTCCTGTGCGACGGGCTGGCTATCGTGCAGGTGGGCGGACCGGCGCTTGGCGGTATTCCGCTTGGCGACACCGCCACTCACCCGAGCCTGCGCGGTGAGGGGATTGAGGAGGGGACGGAGACCTTCATGCCGTTCCATGCGCGCCTGCAACGCCTGGTTCCGGATCTGGTGGAGCCGCTTGTCTGGGCGGGAGTGGAGATTTCGGGCCTTGAGGATCTGACCATCAACAGTGATGCACCTGCGGCAGCACTGTTGCTCGATGCAGGTGTCGTGACGCTTTGTGATGGCCCCCCGCAAGGCGGAGTGATCGCCCTTGATGCGCCTCAGGCGGTTGAATTGCGGGCCGTGACTGTCGCGCTCTTCGACCGGCTCGCGGAAAAGTTGCGCCTGCGATTTGAGGTGCGTGCGGAAGAAATGCCGCTGGCAGGCCTTCTGGAAGGTGCTATCCGGCACGCTGCCGGCAAGATTGCGTTGGAAAAACGCGGCACATTGGTCCCAATGATTCAGTTTGGCGCCCCGGACGGGCTAAAGTAGCCGCCAGAAAGCGTGGTGAAGCGACCGGGAGCCGGGGCCTTCGCCAGATTGATCGACCCCGCGGATCTGCTTGCCCCGGCAAGCGTCGTCCGCGCGATCAAGAAACAACAGAGCAGAACAAGAAGGAGTTTCCGGCATGGGAACGGCGACAGTCATCGACCATCCGCTGGTGCAGCACAAGCTCACCATCATGCGTGACAAGGAAACCTCCACGTCCAGCTTCCGGCAACTTCTGCGCGAGATCGCGCATTTGATGTGCTACGAGGTCATGCGCGATCTGGAGCTGACCACCATCACCATCGAGACGCCGATTGCCGAGATGAGCTCCCCGACGCTGGCTGGCAAGAAGCTGGTCTTCTGCTCCATCCTTCGGGCCGGAAACGGCCTTCTGGAAGGCATGCTGGATTTGGTGCCGTCGGCCCGCGTTGCCCATATCGGCCTTTACCGCGATCCCAAGACGCTGATTCCGGTGGAATACTACTTCAAGGCCCCGGAAGACCTGGAAGACCGCCTGATCGTCGTTGTGGACCCGATGCTGGCCACTGCCAACTCCGCCATTGTCGCCCTGGATCGTCTGAAGGAACGGGGTGCCAAGAACCTGCGGTTCGTCTGCCTTCTGGCAGCCCCGGAAGGCATCGAGAAGTTCTCCGAGGCCCATCCGGACGTGCCGATCTTCACCGCGGCGATTGATCAGAAGCTCAACGAGCACGCCTATATCGTGCCCGGCCTCGGCGATGCGGGCGACCGCATGTACGGAACGAAATAGGCACGATTTGCGGGACGGCGAATTTCCCGCTCTCAGCCACGCCAGCGACATTCCGGACCCCGGCTCATCACCTCTCCCACGGGGAGAGGTCGGCGCGGCTCGCGCTGGGTGAGGGGGCAGACCATACCGTATCCCCGGAGAGATCGCATCCCCTCACCCCAACCCTCTCCCCATGGGAGAGGGGGCTTGATCGCGGATGTGGCGATACCGCAGGTCTTGATCGGGGGTGCGCAAGGGCGGCAAATTCGGATTGTCGCCTTGGAAAAGAGCCCGGCCTATCACCTCTCCCATGGGGAGAGGTCGGCGCGGATCGCGCCGGGTGAGGGGGCAGGCCATGCCGTGCCCTCGGAGATATCGCAGCCCCTCACCCCACCCCTCTCCCCATGGGAGAGGGAGCTTGATCGCGCATGTGGCGACATAGCGGGCCCTGATCCGGGGGGGGGGCGCAAGGGCAGCAAATTCGGATTGTCGCCTTGGAAAAGAGCCCGGCTCATCACCTCTCCCACAGGGAGAGGTCGGCGCGGATGCGCCGGGTGAGGGGGGGGGGCTGGCTTTGCCGTATCCGAGGAACTTCGTTCTCTCCTCTGACGTTATCCGCGCCCTCAGGCGACTTTTTCGAGAAGCCCTTCCAGAAAGCCCGCCAGATCTTCGGTTACGAAACCCACGTAAGGTGCGTTGCGGCCTTCAAGCTCCCAGGCCTCACGAAACACCTCGCGGGTGCCTGACGGCACGACCAGAACCGTCTGCATGCCAAGGTCATGCGGGATTTTCAGGTTGCGTGCCAGATCCTCAAACATCGCTGCGCGGGTCGGGTCGATCGTATTACGCTTGAGGAAGATGTCGTAGGTTTCGGCAAAGGGTTTGGGCACAAGCTCGGCATCCTCGATGCCAAACATGTCGGTGAAGTAATCGGTGATGCCCAGCTTGTTTGACACGGCAAGGGCATGTTGGCGCGTGCCGTTTGTCATGATGAACTTGCGGCCCGGCAATCGACGGATCGCATTTCCCAGCCGCGGGTCCGGCTTCAGCGCGCCGTGGTCGATGTCATGCACGAACTCCAGGAAGTCGTCGGGCTCGATGTCATATTCCATCATCAGACCGCGCAGCGTCGTTCCGTAGCGCTGGTAATAGTCCTTCTGGATCGTACGGGCCTCTTCGGCGCTCAAGCCGGTCAGACGGATCACATAATCGACAATCCGGTCGTCGATCTGGGCGAACAGGTTCGTTTGGGCCGGATAAAGCGTGTTGTCGAGGTCGAAGACCCAGTCAGTGACAGGGCCGAACGGATCCATGGTCATGAAGGAAGACTTTCGCGCGTTGGCATGGGGCGAAGGGGCCCGCGCCGGGTCATCCCGGTTTAAGGGCGCCCA
The DNA here is from genome assembly GCF_963674635.1 of Breoghania sp. Classification (NCBI taxonomy): domain Bacteria; kingdom Pseudomonadati; phylum Pseudomonadota; class Alphaproteobacteria; order Hyphomicrobiales; family Stappiaceae; genus Breoghania; species Breoghania sp. The sequence continues at coordinate 2,641,427 of NZ_OY771475.1, read as the reverse complement.
CTCGGCAGGTCAATTCGGGAAAGGTCGCGTGGGTAAACATGGGTAGACGGGGGAACGTCTGCCCTGCGAGCCATCAGCGCGTGATCAGTGTGCCCGCGCCACCTTCGGTGAAGAGCTCCAGCAGCACCGCGTGCGGCACCTTGCCGTTCAGGATCACAACCCCTTCCACACCCCGGTCGAGCGCGTCGATGCAGGTCTCCACCTTCGGGATCATGCCGCCGGAAATCGTCCCGTCGAGGATCAGCGAACGCGCTTCGGCGACCGTCAGCCGTTTCAAGAGATTGCCATCCTTGTCGAGGACACCGGGCACGTCGGTCAGGAACATAAGGCGAGAGGCATTGAGAGAACCGGCGATGGCGCCCGCGAAGGTATCCGCGTTGACGTTGTAGGTCTCTCCGTCGACGCCGGGCGCCACGGGGGCGACAACCGGGATCAGGTCTTCCTTGAGAACCAGTTTCAACACCGTCGGGTCGACCGATTTCGGTTCGCCCACGAAGCCCAGATCGACAATCTTCTCGATATTGGAATCGGGATCGACCGTCGTGCGGGTCAGCCGGTCCACCACCACCATGCGGCCATCCTTGCCGCACAGCCCGACGGCGCGTCCGCCCTCGTTATTGATGGTGTTGACGATATCCTTGTTGATGCCGCCGGCCAGAACCATTTCCACGATCTGGACGGTCGCCTTGTCCGTGACACGAAGCCCGCCGCGGAACTCGCTCTCGATGCCGAGCCGCTTGAGCATGTCACCGATCTGCGGCCCGCCGCCATGCACCACAACCGGATGAACCCCGGATTGGCGCAGCAGCGTGATGTCGCGCGCAAAGGCCTTGGAAAGCTCTTCATCGCCCATAGCATGCCCGCCATACTTCACCACCACGGTCCGGTTGTCATAGCGCTGCATGTAGGGCAGGGCTTCGGAGATGATGGTGGCGCGCGTCAGCGCGGGCGTGGAATGATTGCTCATAGCGGGGGGAGCCTCGTCGGTAATGCCCGATCCAGTGCGGGTTCGGCCAATTCTGAAGAGCGTCTATAGACCAATTCGGTCCCGAGCGTAAACGCCGTGCCCATGGAAATTGTGACGACGCGCGACCCGGCCACAGTCTGCCTTAGCTTTCCGAACTCTCTGCCGGCGCAGAAAATCCGCCGATCTCGGCTATGGTTGCGCGCAACTCGTCGATCCCGACGCCCTTTTCGCTCGATGTTGTGATGACGATCGGGAAGGCGGCAGGGCGGCGGCTGATTTCGGCAAGCGTCTGCTGCACCAGCTTCTCAAGGGCCGGAGGCTTGATCTTGTCCGCCTTGGTGAGCACGACCTGGTAGGTTACAGCGGCCGTGTCCAGCGCCTTCAGCGCCGCCAGGTCATTGCCCTTCAGGCCATGGCGAGAATCGACCAGCACGAAGACCCGGCGCAGGTTCACACGACCGCGCAGGTAATCGAAAATCAGGTTGGTCCAGGCATCCACCGTCTTTTTCGGGGCTTCCGCGTAACCGTAGCCCGGCATGTCGACGATCGTGACCGGCTCGGCACCGCCGAAATCGGGGGTTGAGAAGAAGTTGAGGAGCTGTGTGCGGCCCGGCGTGTTGGAGGTGCGTGCCAGTCCCTTGCGGCCCGTTACCGCGTTGATCAGGCTCGACTTGCCCACATTGGAGCGGCCCGCAAAGGCCACCTCCACGCCTTGCGGCGCGCTCAGTTGTTGGTAGCGCGCAACCGAGGTCACGAAGTCCCAGGGGCGGGCAAACAGCAAACGTCCTGCTTCGAGCCGGGCAAGGGCCGCGGCCTCTGCATCAGCGGGATCGATGTCGGAAAGAGGCGGTGTATCTGTCATCTGGTCTCGCAGGGCCGGTTTGGTCCGGTTTCTTGCAATGTCTCACCCTAAGCGGGCAGGCAGCAGGCATACCATAAAAATTGCCGGCCAGATCGAAACAATCTGGCCGGCAACCGTGATTTCAAGCGATGCGGAAACGCCGATCCGCTCCGTTATGTTTCGCTCTTCTTGCGCTTGAAAGTCCCAAGCACGTTGTCGAAAAGTTCCATCTTCACGCCCTGACGGCGCATGATGACATATTGCTGAAGGATCGACAGCGAGTTGTTCCACGCCCAGTAGATCACGAGGCCGGCGGGGAACGAACCCAGCATGAAGGTGAACATCACCGGCATCCAGTTGAAGATCATCTGCTGCGCGGGCTCGGCCGGCGTCGGGTTCATCTTCATCTGGAGGAACATGGTGACACCCATGATCAACGGCCAGATGCCGATCGACATGAAGGCCGGGTGATCCCAAGGCACCAGCCCGAACAGCGTGAACACCGAAGTCGGATCGGGCGCGGACAGGTCGTGGATCCATCCAAAGAACGGCGCGTGCCGCATTTCGATGGTTACATAGAGCACCTTGTAGAGCGAGAAGAACACCGGGATCTGGATGATCATCGGAAGGCAGCCGGCAAGTGGATTGATCTTCTCCGTCTTGTACAGCTCCATCATGGCCTTCTGCTGCTGCGCCTTGTCGTCCTTGTAACGCTCGCGGATCTCAGCCATTTGCGGCTGGACCTTCTTCATCCGGCTCATCGAAACATAGGACTTATTTGCGAGCGGGAAGAAGATGAGCTTAACCACCACGGTGGCCAGCAGGATGGCGATGCCGAAGTTGCCGACCATCTTGTAGAAGAGATCGATCATCCAGAACATCGGCTTGGTGATGAAATAGAACCAGCCCCAGTCGATCATCAGATCGAAATTGTGGATGGAGTACTCATCATCGTACTTGTTGATGACGTTGACTTCCTTGGCGCCTGCGAACAAGCGGACCTTGGCTTCCGATTGGCCACCGGCGGGCACGGAAACCGCATTGCCGAGATAGTCGGCCTGATAGCCGTCAACGTTGGGAATGTAGGAAAAGCGCGGCTGGAACTGGGTGTTGGCATCTGCCGGAATGAGCGCCGTCGCCCAGTACTTGTCGGTGATGCCAAGCCAACCGTTGTTGGTCGCATCGCCGCGCACGGCCTTTTCTTCCTTGAGGTCGGCGTATTTGACCTCTTTCAGGCCCTGGTCGCCGAAGACGCCGATCAGCCCCTCATGCAGAATATAGAAGCCCTTGGTGTCCGGCGTGCCGTGGCGCGAGATCAGTCCGTAAGGATAAAGCTTCACCTCCTGGTCGGTGGCGTTGGCCACGGACTGGGTAACGGTGAACATGTAGTCCTTGTCGACCGAAATCGTGCGGCGGAAGGTCAGGCCTTCGCCATTGTCCCAGCTGAGAACGAGCGGGTTGGTCTCGCTCAGCGGGCCGGTGCTCTCCTGCGTCCAGACCGTCTGGGCGTCGGGAACCGTGACGTTGGCCCCCGGATCCGTCGTCCAGTCGAATTCCGCGTAATAGGGGTGCTCTGAGCCAGACGGCGAGAGGAGCGTGATGGTCGGGCTGTTGTCGTCGACCGTCTCGCGATAATTGGAAAGGTGAAGATCGTCGATGCGCGCGCCGCGCAAATTGACGGAGCCGGACAGGCTCTCCGTCTTAATCTCGACCCGCGGCGTGGCGGCGATGGCCTCTTCACGCGTCATCGCGACGGCTTTTTCGCTGGTCGCCTGCGGAGCCGTGGCCGGAGCAGCTTCAGGAGAGGGGCGGGTCTCACCGGGCAGAACCGCGGTCACGCCCTGCTTGGCGGCCTCTTCCTTGAGGGCGGCCACCTGTGCTTCGCGACGCGCCTCCAAGCCTGGCTGGACGACAAAATACTGCCAGCCGAGCAGGATCGCTAATGAGAGCACGATCGCGACGACGTAATTCTTGTTCTCGAACATGCCTCTGGTCTCACCGTTACTCTGGTTTCGCCTTGGGCGCGGTGTTGGGCTTGCCGCTGCGCGTGCGCACGGCGTCGGTTGCGTCCCGGTGCACGCGGGCAAAACCCGCAGCCAGATCCTTTTTCAGGTCCGAAAAGGATATGTCGAGCGCTGCTTTGCGCCCGATCAGGACATAGTCGCACGCCTCGTGGGCAGCCTCGGGCGCTACGGCCCGAATGGCGGCCCGCAGGCGGCGCTTTATGCGGTTGCGTTCTACAGCATTGCCCGTCTTTTTTGTGACGGTGTAGCCGACACGCGGCAAGTTGCCGCTTTCACGTCCGCACAGGGCTTGCAGCACAAAAGCGCGCCGAGGCGCTCGCGTGCCTTTGGCGACAGCGAGAAACTCGGTGCGCTTTTTAAGCGTAGGTATGGAAAAGGGCGGTGTGCTCATGTGCCATCCGCCTCATTCGTACCTTATGCGGACAGGCGCTTGCGGCCCTTGGCGCGCCGACGGGCGATGACCTGACGGCCATTCTTCGTGGCCATGCGGGAACGGAACCCGTGGCGACGCTTGCGGACAAGGCGGCTCGGCTGATACGTGCGCTTCATGATTTCCCACCGCGCCGGACGCGGCCCTTGACTTAAACAGACTTCTGACGATCGATGTTCGGCTGAGGCTGCGCCCGCCGCGCTCAATCAAGCGCATGTCTTTTCAGGTATGGGCACATCAGGTGCAAAACCACAGCCGAAAGAGACCGGTCGGGCGACAGGTCCTGATGGAGCGCGCTTATACGGGGGGCGTTTGCCTAAGTCAACGCATTCGGCGCAATCATCCTCGCGATACACCGATCTCCATGCTGCAGGTCGCCATCGCCTCGGGTCGGCAAAGCCCGTCTGCCCAGCTCCCATATGCCGTCCATTCTGGCTCACAGCGACTTGAAGTATCGGTTTCAGGTCATCAATTTCGGGTGAGAAGACAGAATAGTCTGCGCGTTTTCCGTATCTAGAGATTAGATAGGCCTCAACAGACAAGGCCAACCTCTCGGCCGAAATGTCGGGACGCACGCCAAGCTCAATGACAAGAATCCTGACAGAGTGTGGTGCCCGGGCAACGGCAATCGCGCAGAGAACGGAATCCCAATGCAAAGACCCCAACGGGGAAACCTCAGGGCCGATGCGAGCGAGAAACCGGCTGGAGACGCGCCGCAGACAGGCGTGGGAGATCGCGCCGGGAGAGCGCGACGCTGGTTGCCTTTGGCGCTTTTGATCGCGGCCATGGTTCTGGGCTACGCCATGGGCTGGCACAGATACCTGACCCTCACCGAGCTCATTCGGCACCGCGACGAGCTGGATGAGCTGGTCGATGCCCATTACTGGGCGACGGCGACCGTCTTTTGCTTGGTCTACGTAGCCTGCGTGGCGTTGTCCTTTCCAGGAGCTTCCCTGCTCACCCTTGCGGGCGGATTGCTTTTCGGGGCGCTTTCGGCCGGGACCATGACCGCCTTTGCAGCCACCTCGGGCGCGGTGATCGTGTTTCTCGTGGCCTCCAGCTCATTCGGCGGCGCCTTGAAACGCCGCGCCGGACCTGCCACCCGGCGCCTGGCGCGGGGCCTGCGTGAGGATGCGTTCAACTATCTCCTGTTCCTGCGCCTGACGCCGATCTTTCCCTTCTGGCTTGTCAATGTGGTGCCCGCGTTGGTGGAGGTGCCATTGCGTACCTACACGCTCGCCACCTTCATCGGAATCCTGCCGGGAACCTACGCCTATGCGTTCCTGGGCTCCGGCCTCGACAGCCTGATCGAGGCACAGGAAGAGGCGGATCCGGGCTGTGTCGCGCGTGGGGCATGTTCCATCGAGGTTTCCGCGTTGATCACGGGGGAGATGATCGTCGCTTTCCTGGCTCTTGGGGGGGCTGCGCTCATTCCGGTCGTGCTGAAGAAATGGCGGCGGAAACAGGCGGGAGGCGAGGCATGACCGGCAATATCCTGACACCGGACATATGCGTCATTGGTGCCGGCAGTGGCGGCTTGAGCGTCGCCGCCGCCGCCGCGGCTTTCGGCGTGGAAGTGGTGCTGATCGAAAAGGGGCTGATGGGCGGAGATTGCCTCAATTACGGCTGCGTCCCCTCCAAGTCTCTCATCGCCGCAGCGCATCGGGCCCACATCATGCGCAACGACAGGGGGCTTGGCGTCGCGTCGGTGGAGCCGGTCATGGATTTCGCTCGGACGCAGGCGCATCTGCGCTCCGTCATCGCCGCCATTGCGCCACATGATTCGGTGGGCCGTTTCGAGGATCTCGGTGTCGTCGTTCTGCAATCGCACGCTCGTTTTGTCGATTCGGAGACCGTGGAGGCGGATGGAACCCGCATCAAGGCCAGACGATTCGTCATCGCGACAGGCTCTTCGCCGGCTATCCCGCCCATTCCGGGCCTTGCCGAGACTGGCTATCTCACCAACGAAACGATCTTTGATCTCACCCAACGTCCCGATCACCTGATCATCGTCGGGGGTGGGCCCATCGGCATCGAACTCGCTCAGGCCTATCGCCGTCTGGGCGCGGGCGTGACCGTTCTGGAAGCCAACAAGGCCCTGTCGCGCGAGGATCCGGAAGCCGCCGCGCTGGTGTTGTCTGCCCTGCGCGCGGAGGGTGTGGCGGTCCATGAGGGCGCGAAGGTCGTGCGGGTCGAGGGGCAGGAGAGCGCTCGCACCGTCATCATCGAACGCGAAGGTGAAGCGCAGGAGCGTATTACCGGGTCCCATCTTCTGGTGGCGGTCGGACGCAGTCCCAACATTGCCGATCTGGGGCTTGAGGCGGCAGGTGTCGATTTCGAGCGCGGCGGCATTCGCGTCGATCCCGATCTCAGGACGTCCAACCGCCGCGTCTACGCCATTGGCGACGTGGCGGGCGGGCTGCAATTCACCCATGCCGCCAATTATCATGCTGGGCTTGTGGTGAGGGCGATTCTGTTTCGCCTGCCGGTGCGCAATCGGCCGCATCTGGTGCCGCGTGTCACCTATTGCGATCCGGAGCTTGCCCATGTCGGACTGAGCGAAGCCGAAGCGCGCGAAGCGCACGGCGACGGCATGAAGGTGCTGCGTGCCGAACTCGCGGAAAACGACCGGGCGCGGGCAGAGGGAATCGCTCAGGGCTTCGTGAAGATACTCACCGACAAGCGCGGCCGTATTCTGGGCGTGACGATTGTCGGCGAAAACGCGGGCGAGTTGATCGGCATGTGGGCGCTTGCTGTGTCGCGACGGCTGAAGGTCTCCGCAATCGCGGGGCTGACATTGCCTTACCCGACCCTGTCGGAAACCGGCAAACGGGCCGCCATCGGCTACTATTCCGGCTCTCTTGAGAGCCCGTGGGTTCGCGCACTTGTTCGTTTCCTGCGCATCTTCGGCTAAGGTGCTCCCCCATAGCAGTTGAAATGCGCTTGAAAGCCGTGATGCCGGAAACGAGTGAAAACAGCCGATCTGTCGATGATGTGGGGGAGGTCACGTCACGGAGCAGGCTTGGCCTGTCGGCAAAGCTCCTGATCCTGACCGTCATTTTCGTCATGCTCAGCGAAGTGCTGATCTTCGTTCCCTCGATAGCCAATTTCCGAAATAACTGGCTGTCCGACAGGTTGCGCACCGCAGCCGTCGCCGCCGCGGTTCTGGCGGAGTCCGATGTGATCTCGCCCGCACTTCAGACCCGTCTTCTGGCGGCGACCGGCGCATCTGCGATCGCGCTCAATGATGGGCCCGCCCGTCGCCTAATCGCCATGAATGCCATGCCGCCCATGGTCGACGAACTCGTCGACATGAACACGATGGACGCAACCACCGCCATCCTGCAGTCCTTCGACACGCTCCTTTACGGTGAGCACCGCACCCTCCGCGCCATCGGAAAGGCGGAAATGGGCATGAGCGGCAATATCGAGATCGTCATGCCGGAGGCGCCACTTCGCGCGGCGATGCTGGGCTTTTCCTGGCGCATTCTCCTCCTGTCGCTGGTCATCTCCATGGTCACCGCCTCCCTCGTCTATGTGAGCCTGCGTTGGCTTTTCGTGCGTCCCTTGCAGCGGCTCTCGGCCAATATGGCCCGCTTCGGCGAGGCGCCACAGGATGCCTCGCGCATCATTGAGCCGTCGGGGCGCGCCGATGAAATCGGTGATGCGGAAAAGCGCCTTGCGACCATGCAGACGACGCTTGGCCAGACCTTGCACCAGCAGCGCAGGCTGGCCGATCTCGGTCTTGCCGTTTCGAAGATCAACCATGATCTGCGAAACCTTCTGGCCTCCGCGCAGCTCTTCCTTGAGCGTTTGGAAACGAGCCCGGACCCCTTGGCGGCCCGTCTCGCACCCAAGATCGTTTCCACTCTCGATCGTGCTGTCGGCTACACCCGTGCGGTGCTTTCCTACGGACGAGCGCAGGAGGCCCCGCCTGCGCGTCGCCTCGTGCACTTGTCGCGTATCGCTGACGATGTCGCGCAGGTCCTGGGGCTGTCGGACAGCGATACGATCACCTGGGAAAACCGCGTCGACGCGGACATGGAGATCGATGCCGATCCGGAACAGATTTTCCGCGTGTTGATGAATATCTGCCGCAATGCGGTTCAGGCCCTGAAGGGCGAGGACGACCCGGCGGTGGTCAAGCGGTTGGCGGTGGAGGCCGAACGGCACGGCTCCGTGGTGACCATCCGCATCAACGATACCGGCCCCGGGGTTCCCGCCGCTGTTCGTCCGAATCTCTTTCAGGCCTTTCGCGCCTCCGCGCGTCCGGGCGGGACGGGACTGGGACTCGCGATTGCGTCGGAACTGGTGCGCGCCCATGGCGGGGAGATCGTTCTGGAGGACGCCACGGTCGGTGCGTCGTTCCGTATCACCCTGCCCGACAGACCGCTTGATCTCGCCCGCGCCCGTGCCTCGCAAGGCGGGACAAGCGGTTCGCTGCGGCAAAATGAAGGGAAATCGGCGGAACGGGCGGACGGGCCGGCGCTCAACTGAACGATGGTCGGGGACGGGGAATTCCACAGTTCGGTGGATGAGTTTGCACAAGGTGGATTTTTCCGTTTTTGTGCCCTTGCATTCCTCGAACTTAGGCAGTAGGAGTAGCGCCCTGTTCGGGACGGTTCCACACGGGCCGCAGAGAACGGAAAGCGGATGTCTCCCATCCGCGACGACCCGGGCGATAAGCCCACGGCAGGCGCCGGTAGCTCAGCTGGATAGAGCACCAGACTACGAATCTGGGGGTCGGGGGTTCGAATCCTCCCCGGCGCGCCATTGCCCTTCACGGCAATGGCCGCCACGCCTGGCCACAAAATCTCAAGTGCCGTCTGGGTCCCTGCATTCCCCTTGTTTAACCCGCAAACCGAACTCGCTCTCGACGTCATCAAGCGTGGAGAAGAGACGTGTGCGGGGCTTAGCGTGCGCTTCAAGGAGCCGAGCCGATGACGAAGAAAATCTCCGATTATACGGCGGCAAACCGCGCTGTTTGGGAGGTCTCCGCACCGCTTCATGAGCAGGGCGCGCAATGGGATGCCCTTCTTGCACAGGCCGGCGAACCCGGGTTTTCGGTGCTGGACAGCCATCTGACCGAGACAATTCGTGCCCTGAACCTCACAGGGGGAACTGCATTCCAGGTTGGCTGCAACAATGCGCGCGAGCTTTTGTCTCTGCGGGCTTTGGGCCTCGTGCCGAAACTGGGGATTGACCAGTCAGCCGCGTTTCTTTCGCAAGGGGCGCGATTGGCTTCGGCCTGCGGGGCCGATGTGAAGCTGGTCGAAGCCGATATTTATGACCTCCCGTCCGGGCTAGGCACATTCGATATGGGCCTGATCACGATCGGCGTCCTGAACTGGATGCCGGACCTGCCCGCTTTCTTCCGGATCGTGGCGGGTCTGTTGGCAGATGGGGGACGTCTTGTCATTTACGAGACGCATCCGATTCTGGAGGTCTTCGACCCCGCCAGCGCCACACCGTATGAGCCGGCCTACAGCTATTTCGATAGCAGCCCTCAGGAGATCGAAGAGATCATCACCTATGACGGACAGGATCACGGCAAGGGCGAAACCGGGTACTGGTTCGTGCACACCATGGGAGCCATCGTGACGGCCTGTGCGAAGGCGGGGCTGCAGATCTGCGAGCTGACGGAATACCCCCACAGCAACCGTGAGCCGCAATATGACCTCTATCAGGGGCGGGCTGCGCAGATCCCCATGTGTTACAGCCTGGTTGCAGCGAAGTCGGCCTGATTGCGAGTGCACCGGGGGCGGCCTTGCTGCGAACCTCGATGCCGATCTGGCCGCGTCAGCTTTCCACCGTCAACTGGATTCGCTCCGCCGCAAAACGTGTTCGCGCGACCTGGATCGGTTGGCCGTCCTTGTCGGTGTTGAGGACAGCGGTGACAAGGACCGGGGCCGTCGGGGCGATTTGCAGAAGACGGGCCTCGTCCGGCTCCGCAAGTCGCGCGGAAATGTCTGTCCGGGCGCGAGAATAGTCGCTCACCCCATGGGCGGCGAGCGCCTTGGTCACCGAGCCGGTCTCCGCATAGTGCATCACGAGATCGGGAAAACGCGCGGCGGGAAACCACGCGGTGGAGACGGAGACCGGCAATCCGTCTGCCACATGCAATGTCTCCAGCCGGTGCACGGTTGCTCCTGCAGGAAGCTTCAGCTTCTCCGTCAGCCAGGGGGCGGCGGTCTCGCGAAAAGACGAGATCAGCCGTCCGCCAGGTTCGCGGGCCTGCCGCGAAATGATCTCCGAAAACCGGGTGCGCGAGCCGATGGGATAGCTGATCGGCGCGCTTTCCACGAAAGTGCCGCGCCCCTGCCTGGAGGAGACGATCCCCTCATTGGCGAGCTCGCCGACCGCGCGGCGAATCGTGTGGCGGTTGACCCCGAATCGCTCGGAAAGCTCTGATTCGGTCGGCAGTTTCGCACCCTGACCCCAAACGCCGGAGCGGATGTCGCGCTTCAACTGTTCTGCGATCTGCCGCCAGAGCGCGACGCCCTTGCTGCGCTCCATGGAGAGTGAGGCCTGGTCTGTCAGGTCACAAGTCAGCTCGCTTGTTTCGTCCAACGGCGTTCTGGGCACGGGGGCTTCCTGTTTCTGCATGTCCGGCTTCGCCATTTTGGCCTGCCTGTTCTTGGTGTTGGGCGTCATCGCGCCGTTATCTCTGCCGCGCCATGATCCATGCCGTCCGAGCAGATCCCGGCAGAGCCGACGACGTGCGCGCAAAAGCGCCGAACGGACCGCGCCGAGATATCCAGTCTTCCCGACATAGCTGCTGCCTTCCTCCCTGTCATGTCCCCGGTGGCGGGATCGTTTGTGTCATCGCCACGTCATGCAGTTTCGATACGACTTGTGCTTGAAGATATGCTTGTATAGATAAATAGACAAATAAGGGGAAGGACGGAGCCTGCGTCTGAAGCTGTTTGAAGGCTGAGGGGGCAGGGCGCGGATCCCTGGTCGGCGGGACACGAGGCCAAGGTTTCAGGTGTTGGCTGCCAGCCGGGTTTTCCCGTGGTGTCGCTCGGGTGACGTCCGAGGCGGAGGCCGGATTTGCGAATCGAGACAGGTCAGAGCGAGGCCCATCTGCGGCCTCAAGGCGGGAATGATGGAAGGTCTCATGATGATGGAACACGAGGTGGAGCGGCGGGACGTGATGGGTGTGATTGCCCGCGCCAGCCGCGATGAAATGCGTGGTGCGCTGGATGCCTGGCCGGAAAAGCCTGAGGCGGAAATCCTGCGCGGCCCGGAAGCGGGCATGATCATGCTGCGCGGGCGCACCGGCGGCGGCGGCGCGCCGTTCAATCTCGGCGAGGCGACCGTGGCGCGCGCCACGGTGCGGCTCTCCTCCGGCGAGGTTGGCTTTTCCTGCGTGATGGGCCGCGATCTGGAAAGGGCGCGTCTCGCCGCGATCTTCGATGCCCTGTGGCAGCGCGAGGCCGAGGCTGTCGATGCCCGGCTGCTACGCGGTGTGCGCGCGCGCCTTTCCGCCGAGACCCGGAAGACGGCGGAAGAAACGGCGGCCACCCGGGTCAACTTCTTCACCATGGTTCGCGGAGAGGACGAATGACCCTCACCTCCAATGCCGACAGCTTTTCCGGCGGCTTCAAGCAGCCTGTCTTTGATGCCCAGAGCGTGTTCCGCGTCATTCTTGATGCGCTTTCGCGTCCGGGCCAACCCAAGGCGCTTGCCTTGCGCACGCGTCCGCCAAAGCCTTTGTCGCCGCTTCTGGCCGATATCCTGTGCGCGCTCGCCGATCAGGACAGTGCCGTCTTTTTCGATCCCGCGCTTTCCAGGGCCAGGGGCGTTGCAGACTGGGTGCGCTTCCAGACGGGCGCGCCCTGCGTGACGAACCCGGTGGAGGCCGATTTCGTGGTTGCATCTGCGCCAGACGTCCTGCCGCCGCTGTCGCAGTTTTCCATCGGCACGGCTGACTATCCCGACCGCTCCGCCACGGTGCTGATCGCGGTGGAGAGCCTTGAGGGCGGCGATGAGGTGACGCTTTCCGGCCCCGGTATCAAGGGCAGCGTGACTTTCGCACCCAAAGGCATCGCGAAGGGCTTGTGGCAGCAGCTTGTCGCCAACCATGCGCATTACCCGCGCGGGCTGGACGTGATTTTCGTTGGCCCTGACGCCATTGCCGGACTGCCACGTTCCACCATCATTGAGACCGCGGAGGGCTGAGACCCATGTATGTTGCCGTCAAGGGTGGCGAGCGCGCCATCCGCAATGCGCACCGCTTGCTTGCCGACAAGCGCCGCGGCCCGCGCACCCTGCCCGACATCACGCTGGAACAGATCGCGACCCAGCTTGCACTTTCCGTTGATCGCATCATGTCGGAAGGCTCGCTCTATGACCGCGATCTGGCAGCTCTTGCCATGAAACAGGCGCGCGGGGATTTGATCGAGGCGATCTTCCTCGTGCGCGCCTATCGCACCACCGCGCCGCGGTTCGGTTTCTCCGAGCCGCTTGATACCGCGAAGATGACCGTGGAACGGCGCATCTCCGCCACCTTCAAGGATCTGCCCGGCGGCCAGCTTCTGGGCCCCACCTTCGACTACACCCACCGCCTGCTCGACCCGACGCTAGAAGGCGCGGATTGCGAAGAAGGCGAACGCGCCGAGGTGACGGATGAAGACCAACCCATGCCGCGCGTCACCGATCTTCTGGCCCATGAGGACCTGATCGAGGGCGATGGACAGGCCGAAGAGGGGGCACCAGTTGGCGATCTCACCCGCGAGCCGCTGTCCTTCCCCGCAGAGCGTGATCTGCGGCTCCAGGCGCTGGCGCGTGGCGATGAGGGCTTCCTGCTGGGGCTCGGCTATTCCACCCAGCGCGGCTATTCGCGCACACACCCCTTTGTGGGCGAGATCCGCATTGGCACGGTGGAAGTGGAAATGGAGATCCCGGAACTGGGCTTTTCCGTCTCCATCGGCGAGGTGCAGGTGACCGAATGCCAGATGATCACCCAGTTCAACGGCTCCGCCAAGGCCCCGCCGCAGTTCACGCGCGGCTACGGGCTTGTCTTCGGACAGGCGGAACGCAAGGCCATGGCCATGTCGCTGGTGGACCGCGCGCTCAGAGCCCGCGACTTCGGCGAGGATGTGGTCGCGCCCGCACAGGATGAGGAATTCGTCCTCTCCCACGCCGACAACGTGCAGTCCACGGGCTTCGTGGAACACCTGAAACTGCCCCATTACGTCGACTTCCAGGCCGAGCTCGATCTCGTGCGTCGTATGCGCGGCGAATATGAAGCCCGCATGGCGGCTGACGCCAGCGGCTCAGATCAGAACAGGGAGGCTGCGGAATGACCGTGAGCGCCGCAATCGACACGCAAGGGTCAGCGTCAGCGGAGCCCGCCGTCTACAATTTCGCCTATCTCGACGAACAGACGAAGCGGATGATCCGCCGGGCGCTTTTGAAGGCGGTAGCCATTCCCGGCTATCAGGTGCCTTTCGCGGGCCGCGAGATGCCCATGCCCTATGGCTGGGGCACCGGTGGCGTGCAGGTGACCGCCGCCGTGCTGGGCCCTGAGGACACGCTCAAGGTCATCGATCAGGGCGCGGACGACACCACCAACGCGGTGGCCATTCGCGGCTTTTTCGAAAAGACCGCCCGTGTCGCCACGACCACGGTGACGGAGGAGGCGACCGTCATTCAGACCCGCCACCGCATTCCTGAAGCGCCGCTCACCGAAAACCAGATCCTCGTCTATCAGGTGCCGATCCCGGAGCCGTTGCGCTATCTGGAACCGCGTGAGCTCGAGACCCGCAAGATGCACGGGCTTGCCGAATATGGCCTCATGCACGTGAAGCTCTACGAGGACATCGCCCGCCACGGCCACATCGCCACGACCTACGCCTATCCGGTCAACGTCAACGGGCGCTATGTGATGGATCCCTCGCCGATCCCCAAGTTCGACAATCCGAAGATGGACGATTGCGAGGCGCTCCAGCTGTTCGGAGCCGGCCGCGAAAAGCGCATCTACGCCGTCCCGCCGCACACCTCGGTCGTCAGCCTCGACTTCGAGGACCATCCCTTCAAGCCGCAGGAGTTTTCCGAGCCCTGCGCGCTGTGCGGGTCCACGGGCGTCTATCTCGACGAGGTCATCCTCGATGACAAGGGCGGGCGGATGTTCGTGTGCTCCGATACCGACCATTGCGAACGGCACCGGCCCGAGGATGCGGATATCGCCCTCGCCGGATGGGGAGAGTGACAATGAGCGATCACACTGAAATGCCGCCCGTCGCCATCGAGGATCTGCCGCTGCTGCGCGCATCCGGTCTCAGTCGGTTCTATGGCGACCGCGTCGGTTGTCGCGATATCGACCTGACGGTCTGGCCGGGCGAGGTTCTGGCGATTGTGGGCGAATCCGGTTCCGGCAAGACAACGCTCCTGAACTGCCTTGCCGCGCGGCTCGTCCCCACCGCTGGGTGTGTCGAATACCGCATGCGCGATGGCACGGTGCGCGATCTGTTCCGCATGTCGGAGGCTGAACGCCGGGTGCTGATGCGCACCGATTGGGGCTTTGTCCACCAGAACCCCATCGACGGGCTTCGCATGGCGGTCTCCGCCGGTGCCAATGTCGGCGAACGGCTGATGGCGGTCGGCGCGCGTCACTACGGCAATATCCGCGGCGAGGCGCTGCGCTGGCTCGACAAGGTGGAAATTGCCGCCGACCGGATCGACGACGACCCGCGCGCCTTTTCCGGCGGCATGCGTCAGCGGTTGCAGATCGCCCGCAATCTCGTCACCGGCCCGCGTCTCGTCTTCATGGACGAGCCGACCGGCGGGCTTGATGTGTCGGTACAGGCGCGGCTTCTCGATCTCATCCGCCAGCTTGTCGCGGATCTGGGGCTGTCGGTCATTCTGGTGACGCACGATCTCGCGGCCGCCCGGCTTCTGTCCCATCGCATGATGGTGATGAAGCAGGGCCAGATCATCGAGCAGGGGCTGACCGATCGCATCCTGGACGATCCGCGCGAACCCTATACCCAGCTTCTCGTCTCCTCCATCCTGCAGGTGTAGCCATGCCCTCCCGTCTCATTCTCACCGATGTGGCAAAGAACTTCGTCATGCACCTGCGCGGCGGGATCGCCATTCCCGTCGTCGGCGGGGTCTCCTTCTCTCTCGACGCGGGCGAATGCGTGGTGCTGGGCGGCCCGTCCGGCATTGGCAAAAGCTCGATCCTGAAGATGATCTACGGCAACTATGGCGTGGAGCAGGGCCAGATCATCTGTGCGCCCGGCTCCGGCAAGCTCGTTGACATCGCTTCCGCCGATGCGCGCACCATCCACGCGCTTCGAAAGCGAACCATCGGCTATGTCAGCCAGTTCCTGCGCGTCGTGCCGCGTGTGAGCGCGCTCGACGTGGTGGCCGAACCGATGGCAGCGCAAGGGGCGGATCCGGAGGCAGCACGCACAAAGGCCGCCGATCTTCTGGCGCGGCTGAACCTGCCGGAAGCCTTGTGGAACCTGCCACCCGCCACCTTTTCCGGCGGCGAACAGCAGCGCGTAAACATCGCGCGCGGCTTCATCACCGATCACGAGATCCTGCTTCTTGATGAACCGACCGCCTCGCTCGATGCGACCAACCGGGCGGTGGTGATCGATCTGATCGAGGAAAAGAAACGCCAGGGCGTCGCCATGCTCGGCATTTTCCACGACCGCGACGTGCGCGAGGTCGTGGCCGACCGGGTCATCGATGTGACCGCTTTTTCCCGTAGAAGGGCTGCAGCATGACCCGGCTGTCTGAAACGCCCCTTGTTCATGATGGGGCCGAGATCGTGAACTCCACGCTCGGCCGCTACACGGAAGTGAGCCGGCGCTGCCAGATCGCCGAGAGCACGGTGGGCGACTATTCCTACCTGATGCAGGACTGCGAGGTCTGGGCGACCGACATCGGCAAGTTCGCGAATATCGCAAGCCATGTCCGCCTCAACGCCACCAACCACCCGATGGAGCGCGCGACGCTCCATCACTTCACCTATCGCGCGGGCGACTATTTCGAGGACGCGGAACACGAGGCCGACTTCTTCGCCGCGCGGCGAGCCGCCCGTGTCACCGTCGGGAATGACACCTGGATCGGCCACAAGGTGACGGTCCTTCCCGGCCTCACCATCGGCAATGGTGCGGTGGTGGCGGCGGGCGCGGTGGTCACACGCGATGTCGCGCCCTACACCGTGGTGGGCGGCGTGACCGCGAAGGTCATCCGGCGCCGTTTCAGCGAAGAAATCGCGGAGCGACTGGAGGCTCTGGCATGGTGGGACTGGTCGCACGAGGCACTGCGTGCGGCGCTTGAGGACTTCCGAAATCTGTCGATTGACGCCTTCCTGGAACGTCATGAGGGGCGTGCAATGTGATCAGCTAAGCAACCCTTGCGGGGCCGCACGTTTGCACACCCGGTGCAGGGCAGTAAGTGAGTGAATTAAAATACTGAAAATAAAAAGAAAACTTAGGCGGCGCAGAAAGAACGCGCTGTCACCCAAATGTCACGAAAGCGAGACACGAGTGCAATAGAGACGCGGTAATCACACTGGGCAAAACACGGGATGCTCACATGGTTGCCGTAAAGATTGATGGCCTGAAGAAAACCTTCGGCCGTACCCGCGCCCTTCGCGGCGTCAGCGTTGAAATACCCGCGGGAGAGATGGTTGCGCTGATCGGGGCGTCCGGCTCTGGCAAGTCCACGCTCATCCGTCATATTGCGGGGCTGGAGCGTGGCGACGAGGGGCGGATCACGATCCACGATCGCGAGATCCAGTCCAACGGGCGGCTCGCCAATGATGCGCGCGATCTGCGCCGCTCCATTGGCGTGGTGTTCCAGCAGTTCAATCTGGTGGGGCGGCTTTCCGTTCTCACCAACGTGCTGATCGGCTTTCTCGGCCAGATCGGTCGGGTTCGCGGCACTCTGGGCTTCTTCACGGCTGAAGAAAAGCAGATCGCGATGCAGGCGCTTCACCGGGTCGGCATTTCAGATCATGCCCGCCAGCGTGCTTCAACGCTTTCGGGCGGCCAGAAGCAGCGCGCGGCCATCGCGCGCGCTCTGGTTCAGGGGGCGAAGCTGATGCTGGCTGACGAACCCATCGCCTCGCTCGATCCGGCATCTGCGCGCCGCGTGATGGAAATCCTCGGCGGCATCAACAAGGAGGACGGCATGACGGTCATCGTGTCGCTCCACCAGGTCGAATATGCGCGTCGCTACTGCCCGCGCACCATCGCCATGAAGGACGGTGAGGTTGTCTATGACGGCCCTTCCACGGCGCTGAATACCGAATTTCTGAAGGAACTCTACGGCGAAGCCTCAGAGGAACTGATCCTGCCCGATGCGCCCGTCAGCGCCCCGGCCAGCGCGCCTTTCAATGTGCCAGTTCGCGAGCGCCCTGTCGTGGTCAACGGTTCCGGCGCGGCTGCGCTGGCAACCGCCTGATCCCCAGCGGGCAGGCAAGAAACGCCATGGCCCGGCACAGCCGGCCAGGCAGCGAGTTTTGAAGATCCACGCCAATCGACTGCCAAAACCGTCCAGATGGAGGACAGCATGAACATGTTTGTGAAGGGTGCCGCCGCGGCCGCACTCGCCCTTTCCCTCGGCACCGCCGCCTATGCGGAGACGACCGAAATCAACTTCGGCATCATCTCCACCGAATCCCAGCAGAACCTGAAGCCGCAGTGGGAACCCTTCCTGTCCGCGATGGAGCAGCAGACGGGTCTGAAGGTCAACGCCTTCTTCGCCACCGACTATGCGGGTGTCATCGAGGGCATGCGCTTCAACAAGGTGCAGGTTGCCTGGTTTGGCAACAAGTCCGCCATGGAAGCCGTCGACCGCTCCGGCGGCGAGGTGTTTGCCCAGACCGTCGATGTTGAAGGCAATCCGGGCTACTGGTCTTTGCTGCTGGCACACAAGGACAGCCCGATCAACTCGCTCGGCGATGTTCTGAAGTGCGGCCAGGATCTGGATTTCGGCATCGGCGATCCGAACTCCACCTCCGGCTTCCTGGTCCCGACCACCTTCATCTTTGCCAAGAACGGCATCGACCCGAAGAAGTGCTTCAAGACCGTGCGCAACGCCAACCACGAGACCAATGCTCTCGCGGTCGCCAACGGCCAGGTGGATGTCGCTGCCAACAACACCGAGAACCTTGCCCGCATCGAGAAGACCAATCCGAAGGCCTTCGCGAACATCAAGGTGATCTGGAAGTCGCCGCTGATCCCGTCCGACCCGATCGTCTGGAAGTCCGAGCTTGATCAGGCCACCAAGGACAAGATCTACACCTTCTTCATGAGCTATGGCCGTCTCGGCACGCCGGAAGAGGTCGCCGAGGCCCGCAAGGTTCTGGCCGGTCTGGCCTGGGCTCCGTTCCGCCCGTCTTCCGATGCGCAGCTCTACCCGATCCGCGTGATGGCGGTGACCAAGGACATGTTCAAGGTCGAGGCCGACGACAAGTTCACGGCCGAGGAAAAGGCCGCCAAGCTCAAGGAGCTGGAAGCGGAAAAGGTCAAGTACCAGAAGCTGATGGACGTCGTCCCGCAGGTCTGATCCTGCAGGATGATCCCACTTTCTCCGGTCGGCGGCGCATGAGTGCGCCGCCGGTTTGGGGGCAGATATCGCGGTTGTGGCCCATCCTTCGAGACGGCCGCTCCGCGTCCTCCTCAGGATGACGTTGAGTGTGTGGAGCGGTTCTTTCGAGGTCGCCTGAAATTCAACGTCATCCTGAGGAGGGCCGAAGGCCCGTCTCGAAGGATGGGCCTCGCGCTCGAAGCAACACTTCAGAGCCCGAGCCCGACCGAAACACCTAGTCGATCAGACATCAATCTCCGGAACACCCCATGACGACCCCGAACGCTGCTGCCCCGAACCCTGCCGTCATGTCCGGCCCTGTCGCATTGCCGGCAAAGGACCTGTCGCGCTCGCTCTTCGGTTATCTGATGTGGGGCGCGCTGGCGCTTGCGCTCGCATGGAGCTGGGCTCCGGCGGAGATGGGCCGCATCGTCCTGCTCTTCGCCGATTCCAGCAATATGGCGGAATACGCTTCCGGCTTCCTGAGCCCCAACTTCCATGAATGGCGCTACTATCTGGAAGAAATGGTTCTGACGGTTCAGATCGCACTCTGGGGCACGGTGCTTTCGATCGTTTTCGGCATTCCCTTTGCGCTGTTGTCATCCTCCAACGTCGCCCCGATCTGGATCGTCCAGCCGGTGCGCCGTCTGATGGACGCCTGCCGCGCCATCAACGAACTGGTCTTCGCCGTTCTCTTCGTGGTGGCCGTGGGCCTGGGGCCGTTTGCAGGCGTGATGGCGCTCTTCGTCCATAATCTCGGCATCATCGCCAAGCTCTTCTCGGAATCGGTAGAAGCCATCGATCCCTATCCGGTGGAAGGCATTCGTGCGACGGGCGCATCGAAACTGCAGGAAATCGTCTTCGGCATCATCCCTCAGGTCGCCCCGTTGTGGATCTCCTTCGCGCTCTACCGTTTCGAGACGAACGTGCGCTCCGCGACCGTGCTGGGCATGGTGGGCGCAGGCGGTATCGGCCAGATCCTGTTCGAATCGATCCGTGGCTTCTACTATGCGGAAACCGCAGCGATCCTTCTGATCGTCGTCGTCACCGTCACTTTCGTCGATCTGCTTTCGCAACGGCTGCGCAAGATAACCATCTAGCCGACATTTGCCGGTCCGTTGGCGCAGCGTTGCCGTTTTGCCAAGGTCGGAGCCCGTATTGTTGAAGTGCGGGCCCCGCAACACAAAACGATGACGGACAGCCCCGCACTGCGCTGAAGTCAGGGGGCGCGGGCTGGCGTGACGATGCTCCATCGATGAACCTGTCTGAAAGCCATTTTGCCCATGCGAACCGCGATTTACTTCACTCCTGCTCCTGACCATCCGCTGACGCTTGCTGCTGCCCGCTGGCTTGGCCGCAACGTCCATGGCGAGGATGTCGCCGGGAAACCGGATCTTGAGGGGATTTCGCCGGAAGACTGGCGGGAGCTGACCGCAGCCCCGCGCCGCTACGGCTTTCACGCCACGCTGAAGGCGCCGTTCTCGCTGGATGCGGCGCGCTCCGTGGCCGGGCTCGACAATGCGATCCAAGCCTGGGCAACGGAAACCGCGCCTTTCGAATTGCCAGCTCTTGCGCTGCGCCGCATCGGGTCTTTCTTCGCGCTCGTACCGGGCGAGCCGAGCGAGACCCTGCAACACTTTGCAGGTGATGTGGTGAAGGCTTTCGAGCCGTTCCGTGCGCCGCTGGACGAAGCTGAATTTGCGCGCAGGACCAAGGCCGATCTCACGCAAAGTCAGGTGGAAAACGTCCGTAAATGGGGCTACCCTTACGTCTTCGACGAGTTTCGTTTCCACATGACCCTCACAGGCCCGGTGCCGCAGGAGAAGCAGGCGCTCCTCCAGGAGGTGCTCGGTCGCCAATTCGCCGAATTCATCGGCAAACCTTTGACCATCGATGCACTGGCTCTGTGTGTGGAGTCTTCCGCGGGAGCCGACTTCACGGTCTTTTCCCGTCACACCCTTCGTGAGCCCTGAACGCTCGCAATAGACCGACTGCTGCAACGGCGTCCGACTGTCCCTTAAGAGGCCCCGATGACTGAAACGATCTTCCGCAATGCCCGCCTCGTGCTGGCCGACACCGTGATTCATGGCGACCTTCTGGCCCGAGACGGCAAGATCGCCGCCATCGACAGCGCGGGCGCGACGAGCGGTGCGGGCAGGGCAGAGGACATGGGCGGCGACTGGTTGGTGCCGGGGCTCGTGGAGCTTCACACCGACCATCTGGAGAGCCACTACATGCCGCGCCCCAAGGTGCGCTGGAACCCGATGGCGGCCGTTCAGGCGCATGATGCGCAGGTCGCCTCTTCCGGCATCACCACCGTGCTGGATGCCTTGCGTGTCGGCATGGATGAAGACGCGCGCGTGACCTCTGCCGACATGCGGCTTCTGGCCGATGCCATCGAGCATGCGCAGAAGGCGGGCCGGTTGCGTGCCGATCACTTCCTGCACCTGCGCTGCGAGGTTTCCTCGCCGGACGTGATGGAGGGCTTCTCGCTTTTCGAAGACGATGACCGCGTGAAGATCGCCTCGCTGATGGATCACACGCCCGGCCAGCGCCAGTTCGTCAGCCTGGAGGCCTACAAGATCTATTATCAGGGCAAGACGGGCATGTCGGATGAGGAGTTCGAAAAGTTCTCAGCCATGCGCCAGTCGCTGGCGGGCAAGTATTCCGGGACCCACCGCGCACAGATTTCCAACACCTGCAACGCACGCGGCATCGTGCTTGCCTCCCATGACGATGCGACCACCGAACATGTCGCAGAGGCGGAAGAACAGGGCATCAAGGTGGCTGAATTCCCCACCACGGTGGAAGCGGCGCGCGCCTCGCACAAGGCGGGGCTGAAGGTTCTGATGGGCGCACCCAACGTGGTGCGCGGCGGCTCGCATTCCGGCAACGTCTCGGCGCGAACCCTCGCCGAAGAGGGCCTCCTGGACGTGCTTTCCTCCGACTACATTCCCTTCTCGCTCATCCAGGGCGCCTTCATGCTGGCGGAAACGGTCGACGGCGTGTCGCTCAATCAGGCGATCAACATGGTCTCCAAGACGCCCGCAGAGGCTGTCGGTCTTGAGGACCGCGGCGAGATTGCGATCGGCCGCCGTGCCGATCTGGTGCGTGTCTCAACGGAAGACGATGTGCCGGTCGTACGCTCTGTGTGGCGCGAGGGCATGCGGGTTTCGTGATGGGAGAGAGTGTCGAGGCTGAGCGCGAAGTGGATACGTCGGAGGCTCCATTGTCCGGCTGTTTCGTTGCCGTGGTGGGACCGAGCGGTGTCGGCAAGGACAGCCTGCTGGCCTATGCCCGCGAACATCTCTCCCGCGATGGGCGGTTCGTTTTCGTGCGCCGCATCGTGACCCGCATCGCGGATGCTGCCCTTGAGGATCACGACAGCCTGAGCCCGGAAGCATTTGACGAGGCGCGAAGCTCGGGCCGTTTCGCGCTCGCCTGGCGCGCGCATGATCTTGGTTATGCGCTACCCGGTGAAATCCGCCATGATCTTGCGAGTGGACGCACGGTGATCGCCAATATTTCGCGCGCCAGTATCGAGGCCGCCCGACGGGAATTCGCGTCGTGCCGTATTGTATCGGTCACCGCGCCGCGTGAGATCGTTGCCCGTCGTCTGGCTGCGCGGGGCCGGGAAACGGCCTCCGAGATCGAGGCACGGCTGAACCGCGACCAGCCCTGTCCGAGCGGTGCGGACGTAATTGAGATCGACAATTCGGGTGATCTGGCGGAAGCTGGAGCGCGGCTCGTTTCGGCGTTGGAGGAACTGACGGGAAAACGGGTCTGAGGCGATGCCGGAGTGACGCCTCGCAGCATGCGGAGGAGGCGAGGTGAGCGAGAATCCTGGTCAGCGTTT
Organism: Breoghania sp.; assembly: GCF_963674635.1. Lineage (NCBI taxonomy): Bacteria > Pseudomonadati > Pseudomonadota > Alphaproteobacteria > Hyphomicrobiales > Stappiaceae > Breoghania > Breoghania sp. The sequence goes on along the minus strand of NZ_OY771475.1, from coordinate 2,618,753 downwards.
CATGTCGGCAACCGCCCGCAAGGACTGGCCGGAGGCGGAAGCGGCCTTGCGTGACCTGTTGCTCGCCGACCCGCGAAACGCCGCGCTTCACTGTAATCTCGCCCGCGTGCTGAACATGCAGGGCCGTCCCGCTGAGGCGTTTCGATCCGTGCGCGACTGTCTTACCCTTGACCCCGATCACCGTGCCGCGCGTTTCGAGAAGGCCTCCTGCCTGATGGCGCTGGGCCGTCTGGATGATGCGGAAGCCGCCTTCACCGCCTATCTGCGGTCCTATCCCGATGATACGGATGCCCATGCGGGCCGTGCCCGGCTGCGGCTCAGGCTCGGCGATCCGCAGCGTGCTCTTGAGGATTGTGAACGTGCGCTGAAAGGTGCGCCGGAACTGAAGCTGCCACAAGGATCTGCGGCCTTGGTGGGGAGTGGCGCGGGCAAGACGATCCCGCTGCCCCTTTCAGGCAGGCGAGATGTCATGCGCGCGGCGATCGTCACGCTGTTTCCCAAGGCCGACACGGTCGGCACCCCTTTGGAAAACGGCGCGCCGGGCTGACCAGATATCAGCCGCAGCGCGGGGCGCGTTCACTTTCGGCGCAGAAATTCGTCGGAGAGCACATATTCGCCATCCGGTGTGCAGTGGAAGGTCGAGGATGCGTCCGGGGCGTCGGAGACATGGGCCTTGATGATCTCGAAGATGAAGTAGTTGTAGTGCTCCACCATGGCGTCGTCGTGAATGCGGCACTCGAAACACGCATGGCATTCGTCGATCAGCGGAGCGGAGACAAGATCGGCCTTCTTTTGCGTGAGGCCGAACCGGGCGAACTTGTCCACATTCGCGCCGGAACAGGTTCCGATCTCGGTGGCGAGCTCGAACATGTCCGGGCCCGGCAGATTGATCACGCATTCACGTGAGGCCAGCACCATCTGGTAACTGTGGGTCCGCGCCTCGATCTTGCAGCCGACAAGCGAGGGGGGGAACGCAAGGACGGAGTGCCAGCCGAGCGTGATGATGTTGGATTTCCCCTCGTGATGCGACGTCAGCAGCATTACGGGGCCGGGCTCAAGAAACTGGAGCGCCTTTTCGACCGGGTAGTCGTGCTTTTCGGGCCTGATCAACGGGAATTCCTTTCGAGCCTGTTCATACGCGGGCCGCACATGCTGCGCCTTTCAAAGAAGTCCTCTTTTTCCTCCCAGATCCAGTCCGTACCAGCCGGGACATGAGACAGCTTGGCTCTGGATCGTTGTCCGAACCGCGCGTCCCCGACAAGCCCCGATATGCTTCGGTTGGGCAGGCCGTTCTTTTTCACGCTCAGGTCATGCGGCCCGGGCTGGCATGACGAAGACACCGCAAGGGGCGCTGGCTGGGGGTGGGCGTTCGCAGCGGCGGTTCCCTGTCCGGATAAGGCAGAAGGGGCGAAGCCGGATGGGGTTTTCGGTCGGGGAGGGGGCTGTCTTGGCGGGACCATCTCTTTGCTCCGGGTCGCGAGCGGGCCGGGACTTTGAGCCGATACTATCCGCCGCGCCTTCCAAAGGGAATGCGACGTTGCGGCACCTCTGACGCTCCCTTCCTAAGGGAAGGGTTGTTCTTGCCTTTGCGCCTTCATGGCGGGAAAATGATCGCATAACAATCACTTGCCTCTGGCAACGAAAGGGAGGAAGGGCGATGCCGTTGACCATGCGTTTTTGCGGGGCGGCCGGAACCGTGACCGGTTCGTGTTACTGGTTGCGCACGCAAAAGTCCTCCTTCCTCATCGATTGCGGCATGTTTCAGGGCAACAAGACCCTTCAGGCCTTGAACTACGAGCCCTTCCCCTTCGACGCCGCGCGGATCGACTTCGTGCTCCAGACGCACGCTCATATCGATCATTCCGGCCTTTTGCCGAAGCTCTACAAGGAAGGCTTTCGCGGGCCGATCCGGGCCACGTCCGGCACTGCGGATCTGCTCTCCTACATGCTCCCCGACAGCGCCTTCATTCAGGAAATGGAAACCGAACAGCTCAATCGCCGCAATTCGCGGCGTGGCAAGCCGCAGGTGGAGCCCGCCTATACCCGTGAAGATGCGGCCGAGTGCCTGGAGCTGTTCCGCTGCGTGGAATATGAACGCTGGGTGGATGTCGCCCCTGGCATCCGTTTCCGCATGTGGAATGCGGGGCATATCCTCGGCTCCGCCTCCATTGAGCTGGAGGTGGCCGATGCGGGACGCGCCGCGCCGCTCAGGTTGCTCTTTTCCGGTGATATCGGCCCCGATCACAAGCTCTTCCATCCCGACCCGGAAGCGTCCAGCAATTTCGACTATGTGATCTGCGAATCCACCTATGGCGGACGTCCGCGCGAACGGCGCAATGCGGAACAGCGGCGTGAAATTCTCGCCCGCGAGGTACGTGACGCCCTTCAGGCGGGTGGCAACCTGTTGATCCCGAGTTTCGCTGTGGAGCGCACACAGGAGCTGCTGGCTGACCTGACGCTTCTTCAGGAATCCGGCGCCATCAATCATGCGCCGATCTTCCTCGACAGTCCGCTTGCCATCCGCGCCACGGAGGTGTTCGAACAGCACGCCCATGAGCTGGAAGAACTCAGCAAACAGCCGCACCTGATCGACAACCCCAACATTCGATTCACCGAGACGGTGGAGGAGAGCAAGGCAATCAACCGGATCCGGGGCGGGGCGATCATTCTGGCCGCCAGCGGCATGTGCGATGCGGGCCGCATCCGTCACCACCTGCTGCAACATCTCTGGCGGCCCGATTCAACCGTGCTTCTCGTCGGCTATCAGGCGCCGGGCACCATGGGGCGCATGCTGTCCGAGGGCAAGGCGCAGGTGACCATTCAGGGCAACCCCATTCGTGTGCGCGCCCGCATCCGCGAGATCGACGTCTATTCCGGCCATGCCGATCACGGCGAACTGGTGGAGTGGATCGACGAGCGCAAGCCTATTGGTTGCCTGTTGCTGACACATGGCGACCCGGAAGCGAGCAAGGCCCTGCGCGAGGCAGTGATCGCCAAAGGCATGGAAGCCGACAAGGTGCTGCTGCCCCAGATCGACGACTGCTACGATTTCGAGGCCGGGAAGCTGGTTCCTTCGGTGAACAGGAAGCCAGTGACGCGCCGCGTGGAGCCGGATGCGATCATCCGGCCCGACTGGCACAACGACGCGGCCCAACTATTGCTCGATATTCGCGCCCAGATCGACGCCGCCGCCGACGAACGCGCGAAGAAGGTCGTCATTCGCCATCTGCGCCGTGCGCTGGAAGAAATGTGAATCCGCGTCTGATCGATGGGGTGCCATTCAGCCCGGTATCGCCCTGTTTCTTCGGGTCCAAACGCGCTCACGCGAGTGTGTGCGCGCGTGTCGGTGACTGCAATTGACTTTCCTTTCCGCAGGCGCACTCTCGGCAAAACCGTGTGCTCAAAAGGGCTTTCCCCCGATGTCGGCTCGCTGTCTCTCCATAGCCGGTGGTCTCCGGTGCGTGCTGCGGGGATTTCTCGGCGGTGCGTGCTTTGCCGCGCTGATGTTCGGGTTGAGCCCTGCGGGCGCTGCCGAACCCGCTGCAAGGACGACGGAACCCTGCGGTGTGGAAGCGGCCTGCACCGTTCCCAGCGGTGAATATCGCGTCCGCCTGCCGGGGCGTGCGAAGCCCAGCGAGCGTATCGGCGCGATTCTTTATCTGCACGGCTATGGCGGCACGGCGGAAAACGCCATCCGCAACAAGGCCCTTGTCCGCATGGCTTCCGATCTCGGCGTGGCGTTGATTGCGCCGCAAGGCGCGGACAGGTCATGGTCTTTTCCCGGAAGCCCGCAGGAACGGCGTGACGACATCGCCTTTGTCGCTGCGGTTCTCGATGATGCCACCCGCCGCCTGCCCATCGATCCGGACAAGATCATGGCTTCGGGCTTTTCGGTTGGCGGATCGATGGTCTGGTATCTCGCCTGCAATCTGGGCGACCGCTTCGCGGGCTTTGCGCCCGTGGCCGGGGCGTTCTGGGAGCCGCTCCCGCACAGCTGCCCCGGTCCGGAGCCGAACCTCTTTCACGTCCACGGGACTTCCGACACCGTGGTGCCGATGGCGGGGCGCGCCATCGGAGATCGCGCCCGCCAAGGCGACGTGATGGAGGGCTGGAAGTTGTGGGAGACGAAAGGGGCCTGTGCGGGTGAAGTGCCGGAGAGCTTCTCGCTTGAAAGGCTCGGCCTTGAGTGCGAGCGCCGTGCGCGCTGCAACGGCAAGACACTGGAGCTTTGCCTCCATCCGGGCGGGCACGCCTTCAAGGCGGTATGGGTGGCGCGCGCCTGGCGCGAGCTCGCGGCTCTCAAGGGCTGGCGGGTGCCGGCAAGGATCGAATAGGGACAGGAATTTCCATGAACGGAGCTGATATTATCGCCCTGGCGCTGAAGGGCGCCGGCTGCCGCACGGCCTATGGTATTCCCGGCGGCGAGGTTCTGGCGCTGGTTGAGGCGCTGGAGGGGGCGGGGATCTCCTTTGTCCTGGCAAAGCACGAAAACGCTGCCGGATTCATGGCCGAGGGCGAATGGCACGCCATGGCGGATGAAGCCGGGGCCGCCGCCGCACCGGGCATCCTCGTTGCGACGCTTGGGCCCGGTATGGCCAATGCGGTGAATGTGGTCGCCAACGCCATGCAGGACCGCGTTCCGCTGATCTTCCTGACCGGCTGCGTCGATGGCGCGGAAGCGGTCCGCTACACCCACCAGGTTTTCGATCACCAGGCCGTGCTCCGCCCGATCGTCAAGGCATCCTTGCGCGCCGAGCCCGGCGCGATTTCCGGGATGATGGAAAAGGCGCTGATCCTGGCGATGGAGGGGCAGCCCGGCCCCGTCCACATCGATGTGCCGATTTCGATTGCGGAAGGGGAGACCTGCGAGGCCCCGAAAGGTTTCCCGCGCCTGCAGACCCTCAGCGAGACCGCTGCCGGTGGCCGGGCGCTGGAAGCCGCCCGCGCGCGTCTCGGCTCAGCGACACGCCCGGTGATGATCGCTGGCGTCGATGCGCTGAACGAGGGGGCCGCGCGGGAAGTGGAAGCCTTCTGCCGCCGCTTTTGCGTGCCGCTCATCACCACCTACAAGGCCAAGGGCATCGTGGATGAGGAGGACCCGATCTGCCTCGGCGGGGCGGGTCTTTCCCCGCGCGCAGATGGTATCTTGATGCCACTGATTGAGGCCGCCGATCTGGTGCTTCTGGCGGGCTATGACCCTATCGAGATGCGCGTTGGCTGGCGTGACCGCTGGGCGGCTGAAAAGGCCGTGGAAATCACTCCCGTTCTGCGCACCCATGGCATGCACCGGTCAGAAACAACGCTGATTGGCGGGATTGCTCCCACATTGGCGGCGCTTGGCCAAGACATCGAGCCGCGCGCCACATGGGCCGATTGCGAACCTGCCAGCGCGCGCGAAGCCTTGTCGCGGGCCTTTGCGCCGGAACCTGACGGCTGGGGGCCGGCGACCGTCTTTCATGTACTGCGTGATGTCATGCCGCGCGCGACAGTGGCAACCGCCGACAGCGGGGCCCATCGCATCCTTTTGTCGCAAATCTGGCGCTGTGCGATGCCGCGCGCGCTTTTGCAATCCTCAGGTCTTTGCACCATGGCCTGCGCGCTTCCGCTGGGCGCAGGCCACAGGCGGGCAAGGCCGGATGCTCCGGTCATCGTCTTTGTTGGCGACGCGGGACTGGAAATGGGGCTTGGCGAACTGGCGACGGTGCGCGACCTGAAGCTTCCCCTCATCGTGGTCGTTCTGGTCGACGCGTCCCTGGCGCTTATCGAGCTGAAGCAGCGAGGTTCCCAACGCCCGAATGCGGGCGTCGATTTCGGCGAGACCGATTTTCCCGCTGTGGCAGCCGCGTTCGGCGGGGCAGGCGTCTGGGTAGAAGATGCAGCAACGCTGCGTCGCGAGGCACAAGCGGCCCTTGGGTGCGACAGCTTCACCCTTCTCGCCTGCCGTATCGGCAGGCGCGCCTATGATGGCAAGATCTGACCCGCTGAGCTGCCGTGAGAGGTTCTCTTGCCCGAAACGTCGGAACTACCGGTTATTCGCGCGAGGGCGAGCTTTCTGAAGTTCCGTCCGGCCCTTCTGGGCGAATGGCGCGGATGGCGATGGTCTTGAAGACCTCGTCCAATTCGTCTGCCAGTTCGCGCAACGCGTCTCCGCCATCTTCGAAATAGGGTTTGAGGAGCATGTGTGGCGTCTTGTAGGCCAGTGTCGCCGTGCCCTTCGGGTCTTCGGTGACATAGAAGCGGATGGGCGCCTCGATCCCGGCTGCGAGGGAGGCCTCAAGCATGCGGCGTGCGAAATCGTTGCGGAAGACGCCGAAGACACTGTTCCCCGGAATCTTGATGCCCTGCAATTGCGCGCCCGCTGAGGCGCTGGCCTGGCTCACGAGGTTCATGTCCTCGTCGACGATTGCGCGCTTCAGGCGTGCGGTGAGTTCGTCGAAGGTGTAGGGGGTTGGCTGAATGATCCAGCCACTGCGATTGGGCCAGACTGGGGCGGCCGAAACCGCAAGTGAACCGGCCACCGTCATCATCAGGACGATGGCGAGGACGGGGAAGCGCAGGATCCGCATGGGAGTCTCCGAAGAAGAAGCATCTGCCCGTCCCGTGGGGAGGAGAGACGGGCAGATTCTGTATATATCGGAGATTGCGGGAAAAACGTGCTATTTCTGCATGGTAGAAATGACAGGTGCGGCAACCTGTGGCGGCTTGGCCGGATCCATGCCTGCAAGCCTGCGAAGCGGCAGCGCGGCGAAAGACCCTGCCAGCGCGAAGGCGAACCAGACCCAGCCATGTACCGAGCCGGAAATGATACCGCCGAGATAGGCGCCGATGTTGCACCCGAAGGCGAGGCGTGCGCCGTAGCCCATCAATAGCCCGCCGGCAATCGCGGTGGCGGCCTCGCGCGCCGTGATGGAGCGCTTGGGCGCGAATTTGCCGGCAAGGGCCGCCGCAGCCATGGCTCCCGCCATGATGCCGAAATTCATCACGGAGGTGGCATCGGCAAAGACGGACCGTTCCACCACGGCTGCCTTTTGCCACTGCCAATATTCCCAGGACAGAACATCGACGCCGAGCGTATGGGCAATCTTGGCGCCCCACAGGGCAAAGCCCGAGGTGATTCCCCAAGGTCGGCCCAGCACGATGAGGGTTGCGATTGAGACGACCGCAATCATCAGCGCCCCCAGCACCATCGACCAGGGACCGGCTAGAAACGAACCCGTCTTGCGCGGGGTTTCCAGCGCGCCATGGGTGCGCTTTTCAAGCCAGATGCTCAAAAGGGCGATCAGGCCGAGCGCGCCGGCTGTCAGGATGAAGGCTCCGACCACACCAAAATGCGCGGGAAGTGAAAAACCTTTCTCCTTTGGCAGCGAATTCCAGAACGGAAGATGCGCGGTTGCGGCCAGAGACCCGGCAATGAAGGCGGCGAGCGTGACAAGCATGCGGCTCGATCCGCCGCCAAGCGTAAAGAGCGTGCCCGATCCGCACCCGTTGCCGAGCTGCATGCCGACGCCGAACATGAAGGCGCCGATGGCAACCGAAACGCCGAAGGGAAAAACGAATCCGCCGACCGGCAGGCCATAGTCGCGCCCGAACTGCATGAGCGGAAAGGCGAAGGCGATTGTCACCACGATGAGCAGAAACTGCGCCCGCAGGCCCGCGCCACGCCTCTCGCGCAGGAAGTGCCGCCACGCGGCGGTGAAGCCGAAGCTCGCGTGATAGAGGGCAAAGCCCGCGACGATGCCGATCAGCGAGCCGGTGCCCACGCGCCAGCCGCCCGCCATCCAGCCGGCGATCGTCACGATGATCATTGCGGCGCTGGACACGGCCAGCACACGGACTTGTGTGTTGCTTGTAATCATTGATCTTACGAGGCTTTCAGTAATCCGGCAGCAGTCTCCGACCACCGATATGTCGAAGGCTGACAGCCCCCGATTTCCTGCCTGTATCCCGGCGACCGGCGCCGATGGAAACCGTCAGGCCCATGTGGTGGAGCGTTGCGAAACACACTGGCTGCGGCTGGCGACGCACATCCTTTGAAGGATCCGAATACCATGCCACAACCCGATTTGTTCGGCTATGACCTAGCGGTAGGTGATCGCGCTGCATGCCTGGCGTGGAACAGGACCGTACTCGGTTTCCTGACCCATTCCGCTGATGCCGCCGATCATCTTCAGCAAGCCATATCCCGCGAGCCGGATTTCCTTCTCGCAACCGTCGCCCGCGGGCTCTTCTGCCTGCTGCTGGGACGGCGCGAGCTTGTGGAAACGGCCCGAGATGCGCATCGCATGGCTCTCTCTCAGCGTCAACGAAACGGAGCCGGGCTGCGTGAAACACTTTATCTTGACAGTCTGGGACTTTGGTTGCAGGGCCGTCCGCTCGCCGCAGCCGCTCGTCTGGAGGACGTGCTGACCGACTTCCCCGCCGATGCGTTGGCGCTCAAGCTCGTCCATGCGATCCGCTTTATGATGGGGGATGCAAAGGGAATGCGGCTATCCATCGAACGCGTGTTGCCTCATTACGGCGAGGACCATCCCGCTCACGGCTATGTGCTCGGTTGTCATGCCTTTGCGCTGGAAGAAACGGGCGATCTGGCTGCAGCAGAGGCGGTCGGGCGGCGCGCGGTTGCCCATTCACCGGACGACGCTTGGGGTATTCATGCCGTCGCCCACGTGTACGAGATGCGCGGCGAACGCGAACATGGCATCGCATGGCTGACCGGTCGCCCGCAGGGATGGGCTCACTGCAACAATTTCCGTTATCACATGTGGTGGCATCTGGCGCTGATGCATCTGGATCGGGGCGAGATCGACGAAGTGCTGGCACTTTATGACAGCCGTGTGCGCCACGAACACACAGACGACTATCGCGATATCTCCAACGGGGCCTCGCTTCTGGCGCGTCTGGAAATCGAGGGCGTGGATGTGGGCGAGCGCTGGCACGAGCTGGCAGAGATTTCCACCGGGCGGACCGAGGACGATTGCCTGGTCTTTGCCGATCTCCACTACATGCTCTCGCTGGTCGGCGACCGGCGAGAGGAGGCGGTGGAGAAGCTTCTGCGCCAGCTCAAGCAGCGCGGGGCGCGCGGTCAAAGCGATATGGATACCGTGACCGCAAGCGCCGGGGTGCAGAGCGCGGAGGCGCTTCATGCCTATCAGCACGGCAACTATGGCGCGGCCTTTCGCGGTTTGGCGGCGGCGCGCCCCAATCTGCAACGGGTGGGAGGCAGCCACGCACAGCGGGACGTATTTGAACAGATCATGATCGAGGCGGCCATGCGGGCTGGCCTTCTGGATGATGCGCGCACCTTGCTCGATGAGCGGCTGGAACGGCGTGGCGGACGTGACGGTTTCGCATCGCGAAGGCTTGCCATGTTGGCGGAAGCCCTCAATGATGCTGGGAATTCCTCAACGGAAGTTTTTCCCGCGACGGCGACGCCTTGAGGGCGCGCCGCGATTTTGCCGGTCTTGTTGCGAGACTGCCTGTGATGCCATGAGAAAGTCGCAAGAATCACGAAAACGCCGTTTGACGCGTTGAGGCGGGTGGGGCAGGAGAATGCGCCCCGCCGTGACGTTGCCTGCGCGTCCCGGCGCCGACATGCGCAGGTTCCAGGGCGCGCTTCAGATGGCCCCCGATTGACACAAGGTTTTTGTTTCTCAAGATGAACAAGCCCCACCCTTCCGCCGGCCCCGTGCCGGACCTTTTCGTCGGCCCTCATGCGACTGGTCCGGCAAAGAAACGTCGCGATCCGCGGCTCGACTTCTTCCGCGGCATCGGCATGTTCATCATCTTCATCGCGCATTTGCCGGAGGCATGGGCCACCTTGTGGATCCCTGCCCGTTTCGGCTTTTCCGATGCGACCGAGATCTTTGTCTTCTGCTCCGGCATGGCCTCTGCCATCGCCTTTGGCCGTATCTTCGACGATATCGGCTGGCGCATGGGAGCTGCGCGCATTCTCTACCGGATGTGGCAGGTCTACTGGGCACATATCGGGTTGTTTCTGGCGATTGCCGCGCTGCTCGCCATGGCGGATGCGACCGGCTGGTTCTCCATCGATTATACCTCGCAGCTCAACCTTCAGCATTTCTTCGCCAACCCTGCGTTGAACCTGCCGGGACTGTTGACGCTGACCTATGTGCCGAACTACTTCGACATCCTGCCCATGTATATCGCGATCCTTGCAATGATCCCGGTTGTCATGGGCCTGAAGCGTATCGGCGGGCCAGGCCTTGCCATGGCGGCAGTGGCCGTAACCTGGCTCGTGGCGAACTTCCACATCCTGGAGCTTCCGGCGGAGCCGTGGACGGATCGCCCGTGGTTCTTCAACCCCTTCGCCTGGCAGCTCTGCTTTTTCACCGGCTTCGCCTTCATGCGTAGCTGGATCGCGCCGCCCGCCGTCACGAAACGCGCCATGATCTTGGCCGCCCTCATCCTGGTGGTGACGGTGCCCTTCGCCTATTTCCGCATTCTTCAGGCGGTGCCGGAATTCAACGCCATGGCGACCGCCATCCGTCCGCTGACCGACAAGACCCATTTCGGCATCCTGCGCTACGCCCATTTTCTGTCGCTCGCCTATCTGGCGTGGATCGCGGCAGGCGAAGCGGGGGCACGGCTGAGCGGATCCGGCATTTGGGGCCTGTTCGTCAAGGTGGTGCAGAAGGTTGGCCAACAGTCGCTGGCGGTCTTCATGACAAGCCTGGTCGCCTGCCAGTCCATTGCCATTGTCCGCGACTATCTAGGCCTCACCGACACATTGTTCGGACAGGCCCTGTCGGTGCTGACGGGCTTCTTGATCCTGATCGCGACTGCCTATGTGGTGGGCTGGTTCAAGCAGGCGCCCTGGGCAAAGAAGCACCAAAAGCATGAGCCGCATTCTGAGCACGCGACGGCTCGGGAGCACAGGGCGGGCGCGCCATTACATGGGGCCCCCGCCCCTGCGGAATAGTTGTGGCGGCCCCGAGCTGACGGGGCACACCCTTCTCCCGCGGTCAATGTCACCAGCGAACAATATCGCCTTGTCGAAAAATGCCCTAACTTTAGTGGTTCATCAGATGTACTGAGACGGTTGAGCACCGTCGCGGCGATAGGCGCGGGGGGGGGCGTGTTTTGACGGTGAAGGGTACATATGGTTGCAGCCTGAGGTCTATCGCGATCTTCAAGGACCTCTCCGACGCTGCACTGGCGCGCCTGTCTCAGGCCTGCAACTGGTCCTCGTTCCATGGTGGCGAGGAGATCGTTCCCTATCTCGACGAAAGCGACGACGTCTACTTCCTGGTCAACGGCAGTGCGCAGGTGATGCTCTATTCGCGCACCGGCAAGGCGGTCGCCTTCCGCACCATCGAGGCGGGCAGCCTTTTCGGCGAACTGGCCGCCATCGATCACGCGCCCCGCTCCGCCCGGGTGGAAGCCGTCGGGCCATGTGTGGTCGCGCGCCTCACTGCCGAGACTTTCCGCAGGTTCATGCGCGAGGAGCCTGCCATGATGGAGGCCGTCTCGCGCCATCTGGTCGCCCAGATCCGCGAGCTGACGGCGCGGGTCTTCTCCTTCTCCACGCTTTCGGTCAAGACGCGCATTCAGGCCGAAATCCTGCGCCTCGCAGGCGCGCGGGAGGCCGGGGCCGCGCCTTGTCGTATCAAGGGGTTTCCGACCCACGGCGATTTCGCAGAACGTGTCTCGACCCATCGAGAGGCGGTGACCCGTGAATTGGGCCGTCTGGCGCGCGCGGGCATTGTGCGTCGCGAAGGACGAGATCTGGTGCTGCTCGACATCGATGGCCTTCGCGCCATGATTGACAAGGGCTCTGATGCGGAGTGAGGCAGAGCCTCTCCCACCGTCATCTCACTCGATCAGCATGAAATTGTTCACGTCGAACATGCCGTAATCGGTGATCTTCAGGTGCGGAATGACCGGCAGCGGCAGGAACGCCACCTGCAGGAAGGGTTCAGGCAGGGTGCAGCCGATCGCGCGCGCCGCTTCACGCAACACGATCAACGCATCATGGACGTGTTCGAAGGGGTGATCTGACATCAGCCCGGCCACGGGAAGCGCCAGTTCGGCTTTTACCTCGCCTCCGTCGACCACCACGAAGCCGCCCTTCAGTTCTATCAAGCGGTTGACGGCGGCAGCCATGTCGGCCTCGTTCGCACCCACGACGCAGATGTTGTGACTGTCATGGCCGACGGAAGAGGCGATCGCGCCGCGCTGCAACCCGAAGCCGTTGACGAAGCCGCGCCCGATATTGTCGTTGATCCCATGCCGCGCCACGACCGCGACCTTGATTGCGTCCTGATCCAGATCGATGACAGACGCGCCGTTTTCCACCGGCAGGTGTATTTCGCGATGTTCGGTGAGGATCAGCCCGGCCTCCACGCCGATGACCGGCATGGTTCCATTGCGCGCGGGAACCGTAAAGGCCTCCGCGGTGACGGGCTTCGCCTTCATGCTCTCAAGCCCGACGGGGGCGACCGGTTTGCGCGCCTCGAAAGCGGCCGCGTCCACCGCCCGTCCGCCCGCGATCACGGAATGCACCTGGCAGGTCTCCAGATCGTCAAGCAGCACGATATCGGCTCGCCAGCCCGGCGCAATCAGCCCGCGGTCGCGAAGGCCGAAGGCGTTGGCCGCAGACCAGCTCGCCACCCGATAGGCGTGGTGGATGGGAACATTGCGGGCCTTCAGGTCGGTAATGAGCCGCGCGATCATGTGATCGAGATGGCCTTCCTCGGCAATGTCGAGCGGGTTCCGGTCGTCGGTGCACAGGGCGATGAAGGAAGAGGTGTCGGCATTCACGAGCCCCTTCAGCGCGTCGAGATCCTTGGAGACCGAGCCTTCGCGGATGAGCAGGCTCATGCCCTTGGCGAGCTTCTCGCGTCCCTCGACTGCGTTCGTTGCCTCGTGATCGGTGCGGATGCGCGCCGCGAGATAGCCGTTGAGGTCCATGCCGGAAAGAAGCGGTGCATGGCCGTCGATGTGGCCGCCCTGAAAAGCCGCGAGTTTGGCGAGCACGGCGGGATCGCTGGCCAGAACGCCCGGAAAGTTCATGAATTCGGCCAGGCCGATCACCTTGGGGTGATCCGCGAAGGGCAGAAGATCGGCGATCTCCAGCCGCGCGCCGGAGGTCTCGAAGGCGGTTGCCGGCACACAGGAAGAAAGCTGGACCCGCAGGTCCATGACGACTTGCTCCGCGCAAGCGAGGAAATAGCGGATGCCGTCGGCGCCCAGAACGTTGGCGATCTCGTGCGGATCGCAGATCGCGGTGGTCACGCCGTGGGGCAGGACACAGCGGTCGAATTCATGCGGGGTGACGAGCGACGATTCCACGTGGAGATGCGTGTCGATGAATCCCGGAACGGCCACGCGGTCTTCCGCGTCGATTTCCCGCAGGCCCTCGTAAACATCATGCGTGCCGACAATCCTGTCGCCCACGATGGCGATATCTCCCCTGGGCAGGCTCCCATCGATGATATCGAGGAAACGGACATTTTTGATAACCAGATCAGCGGGTTCGCTCCCCCGGCCAGCGGATATCGCGCGTTTGAGGAAGAGTTCGTCGTGCAGCATGTGCGCTCTCCGCAGGCAGGTGGTCGCCTTAAGATCAGGGTGTCGAGCCGGATTGGCCAGTTTTCAGCCAAGGGGAAGCTGGACAGGGCTATCATCGATACTAGTGTCTAAAAGCTGATTGTCGATCAGTCGTAGAGTTGCGTATCGATCTGCCGGGAGAGGGAGCCTTTCATGTCAACGTCAAAGCAGGAAGCCGAACTGAAGTTCGAGCTGCAGCCGGCTGAGTTCGAAAGGCTGAGCGCCCACCCCGCTCTTAAGGCGCTGACCGTCGGACGCGCCCAGACGAAGAACCTCCTGTCCATCTATTTCGATACCGCAGATGACGTTCTCTCCTCCGCGGGGATCGCTCTGAGAGTGCGCAAGGTCGGAAAATCCTGGATCCAGACCGTCAAGCAGGGCAGGGGGATGCGCGGTGGCCTCTCCACGCCGATGGAACTGGAAGTGCCGGTTTCCGGCCCAGAACCTCGCCTTGATCTCATCGAGGATCCGGCTTTGGCCGAGACCATCCGAAAGCTGGTCGGTAAAAGTTCTCTGCTCAGGCGCTTTGAAACCCGCATGCGTCGCACCATCCGCATGTTGAAGGTGGAAGAAGGTAAGATCGAATGCGCGCTCGATCAGGGCGAGATCGTTGCCGGCGAAGCGGTCCAGCCTTTGATGGAAGCGGAACTGGAATTGACGGATGGTTCTCTGGGCGCGCTCTACGACGCTGCCAGACTGATCTTCGATGACGGGCCCTTGCGTCTGTCCTCAATGAGCAAGGCGGCGCGTGGGTTCAGGCTTGCGCACGGTGTTGCGCCGGAAGACCCAGCGCCGAAAAAGAAGCTCGCACTGTCGCTCCATGCGAAGATGACAACCGAGGAGGCTTTCGGGGAAATCCTGCGCGCCTGTCTCGATTCCATTTCCCACAACCGGCTGGCGACCCTCGCGGGCGACGATCCGGAAGGCCCGCACCAATTGCGCGTTGCGTTGCGCCGCCTGCGCTCCGCCTTCAAGATCTTCCGCCCCGTTGCTGACAACGAGCTGACCCGGCGTCTCGACAGAGAGGCGCGCGAGATGGGGCTCCTGGTGGGCGCGCTTCGCGATGCCGACGTGGTGTTGGCCGACATCGTTTCCCCTGTTGTGGAAGCCGAAACCGGCTCCACGGCAAACGGTGTGCCGGTCGACATGCAGCCGCTCATCGCCACACTTGAGGCGCGTCGCGTCAAGATCAGGGCGGAGGTGGTGTCCGGGCTTTCAAAGCCCGCGATCAATGCCTTCCTGCTTGATCTGGGGCGCTACGCGGAAACCCGGGGTTGGTTGTCGGAAGATACGCGCCAGACCAGGCGGCTTGCCCGTCCGGTGACCGAGTTTGCAGCCCGTGCGCTTGCAAGGCGCTGGAAGGTTTGCGCGAAAGCGGCGCGCAATCTGGATACCATGGGGGCGGAGGAACGCCATGCGCTTCGCAAGAAGCTGAAGACGCTTCGCTACACGGCGGAATTCTTCAGCGGTCTCGGCAAGCCCTACAAAATGAAGGCCTTCGTCCGCGAACTGCGGGCGCTTCAGGAGATTTTCGGTTACCTGAATGATGTCGCCATGGCGGAAAAGCTGGTGGAGATGGACCCCGGCACCCGCTCTGATCGCGACGATGCGTTGAAAGCGGCAGGTTTTGTCATGGGCTGGCACCTCGCCAATGCTGAAAACGCCTGGAGCCATGCGCAGGCGCGCTGGCAGGCGCTGGCCGATGTCGAGACGTGGTGGAACAGGGGCAAGCGGTCGTCGCGGAAATGAGCGTCTGAAAGACAGCCTGCAATTCCTCACACGTTTTGCGCGCACTGTGTCATAGTGCGCGAACACTCCCCTTTTTCGAAAAAGGAATTTCCATGACTTTCCGTCGTCACACGTCTGCGGTCGACAGGGCCGAAGCCATGTTCAAGAAGGTGACGGCAAAGCCCGCACCGCAAACGCCTGAAGTGAAGCGCAACGCCATTCCGGTGGGCAAGGAAAGCGTCACCATCCGCATCGACAATGATGTGATTGCCCATTTCCAGGAAGACGGCCCCGGCTGGCAGGACCGCATCAACGCCGCGCTCAGGACGGCGGCAGGGCTCGACTAGGCCCGTAACCTTCCATGGTTGGCCGGGCATTCTCAGATGGGGGAAACCGCATGAAGGGTCTGTTCCTGTCATGGCAGCTCTGGGCACTGCTGGCGGCGGTCTTTGCAGCTCTCACCGCGATCTTCGCGAAGGTCGGCGTGGAGAATGTCGGTTCCGATTTCGCCACCCTCATCCGCACGGTGGTGATCCTCCTCGTGCTGGCAGGCATTGTCGCCGTCACCGGGCAATTCCAGTCTCTGGGCTCGATTTCGGGCAGGAGCTACCTGTTCCTGATCCTCTCGGGCATGGCGACGGGGGCTTCCTGGCTTTGCTATTTCCGCGCGCTGAAACTGGGCGATGCGGCCCGCGTCGCGCCGATCGACAAGCTCTCCGTGGTGCTGGTCGCTGTTTTCGGCGTGGTCTTTCTGGGCGAGCGGCTTTCCATGCCCAACTGGCTCGGCATCGTGCTGATCGGCACGGGCGCGGTGCTGGTCGCCTATCGAGGCTAGAGCGCGTTCCGCTCAGGCGACTTCGCCTGAGCGACAAGAATTCGCTCAGGAACCAGAGCAAGACCGCCTATTTGACGATGGAAATCGTTTCCGCCGCCCGGGTCACGGCGGTGTAGAGCCAGCGGGTGCTGTGCTCGCGAAAGGCCCAGCTTTCATCGAAAAGCACGATATCGTCCCACTGCGAGCCTTGCGCCTTGTGGACGGTCATGGCGTAGCCATAGGCAAATTCGTCGGAACGCCGCCTGAGCGCATAGGGCAGGTCATCCGCCCCGTCGGAGAAAAGCTCCGGCACGATGGACACCCGGACCGTGCGCTTGCGGCGGGTTTCCTCCGGCGTGACGTCATATTGCAGCTTGCCGCGCTTGGGGGCATGGGCAGCCTTCACCGTCCATAGTCCGCCGTTCAGCAACCCCTTGGCCTTGTCGTTGCGCAGGCAGACCAGCTTTTCGCCCACCTCCGGCATTTTCGACGTGTAGCCCATCAATTCGCGGATGCGGTCATTATAGAGGCGGCGGGTCTTGTTGCGCCCGACCAGCACCTGATCGGCGGCCAGAATGGCGTCGGCGTCGATCTCGCGGCGATGGATCACCCGGCTTTCGCCATAGGTGCCGTAGTCGAGCTGTTTGCCCTCGCGGATATCCATGGACAGGCGGATGATCGGATTGTCGGCGGCCTGCCGGTGAACCTCCGACAGCATCACGTCGGGCTCGGCTTCCGTGAAGAAGCCGCCGCCCTTGACCGGCGGCAACTGGGCGGGATCGCCCAACACGAGAACGGGGGTGCCGAAGGACAGAAGATCGCGTCCCAGTTCCTCGTCCACCATGGAGCACTCATCGATCACGATGAGCGAGGCGCGGGCCGCCGAGCTGTCGCGGTTGATGGTGAAGGAGGGGCCTTCGCCCTCCTCGTCGTCGCCACCGCGAGGGCGATAGATCATGGAATGGATTGTGGAGGCATCCGTACAGCCCTTGGTGCGCAGCACATGCGCGGCCTTGCCGGTGAAGGCGCCGAAGGCGACATCGCCCTCCACCCCTTCCGCCAGATGGCGTGCAAGCGTGGTCTTGCCCGTTCCGGCAAAGCCGAACAGGCGGAAGACCTGGCTCGGGCGGGCTTTAAGCCATGCGGAGACCGCGCTCAAAGCCTCTTCCTGCTGGGGCGACCAATCCATGTGTCTGTGCGAATCCTTGGGTCGTGATGTGGGCCCAAGGTTGGTACACCGGGAAAGGGGCATCCGGAAAGGGCGGATGCGAAAAGAGGCGGAAGGGCAGGCGCGGAGCCGCTTCCGCCCCGGTTTCCGGTATCTAGTCCAGCATGATCTTCTCGGCGAATTCCATGCCGTGATCGTCGCGCAGCAGGTTCTTCTGCACCTTGCCCATGGTATTGCGCGGCAGCGCGTCGGCGAAAAACACCCGCTTGGGCTGCTTGAACCGGGCAAGCTTGTCGGCAATGGCGGCCTTCACGCCTTCTTCGGTGAGGTTGGCGCCCTCAAGCGGCACGACGACCGCGACAACGCCCTCGCCGAAATCGGGATGCGGCACGCCGATGACGGCGGACTCGTTCACACCCTCAAGCTCATCGATCACCAGCTCGATTTCCTTGGGGTAAATATTGAAACCGCCGGAAATGATCAGGTCCTTTTGCCGCCCGACAATATGGACATACCCATCCTCATCGATCTGGCCGAGATCCCCGGTGATGAAAAAACCGTCGGAGCGGAATTCCGACGCGGTCTTTTCCGGCATCCGCCAATAGCCGGAAAAGACATTCGGGCCTGTCACCTCGATCATGCCGATCTTGCCCGGTCCGATATCCTCGCCCGTTTCCGGGTTGGCGATACGCAGGGAAACGCCGGGAAGCGGAAAGCCTACCGTGCCCGCCCGGCGCTCGCCGTCATACGGGTTGGAGGTGCTCATGTTGGTTTCCGTCATGCCGTAGCGCTCAAGGATACGATGGCCGGTGCGGGCTTCGAACTCCACATGCGTTTCCGCCAGAAGCGGGGCGCTGCCGGAGGTGAAAAGGCGCATGTGGGAAACGAGATCGCGGGTGAAATCGTTGCGCGCCAGAAGCCGGGTGTAGAAGGTCGGCACTCCCATCATCGTTGTCGCCTGCGGCAACAGCGAGATGATGGCATCGGCATCGAATTTCGGCAGGAAGATCATCGTGCCGCCCGACAGCATCACCGTGTTGGAGGCAACGAACAGCCCGTGCGTGTGGAAGATCGGCAGAGCATGGAGCAGCACATCTTCCTCGGTGAAACGCCATGTCTCGACCAGTACACGCGCGTTGTCGAGCAGGTTCATGTGGCTCAGCATCGCCCCCTTGGAGCGGCCTGTCGTGCCCGACGTATAGAGGATCGCGGCGAGATCCTCGTTGCCGCGCGCAACCGTTTCGAACGTATCGGGCTGACTTGCGGCGCGATCCATGAGGCTGCCGGTGCCGTCGCCTTCCAGCGTCTCGCATCGCGCCCCGTTCTTGCCTGCAATCACGCTCACCGCATCCAGAGCCGCCCCGCTGCACACCACCAGCGCAGGCTCCGCGTCGCTCACGAAATAGGAAACCTCCGAGGCCGTATAGGCGGTGTTGAGCGGCAGGAAGACGCCGCCAGCGCGCACGGTCGCCAGATAGAACGCGAGCGCCTCGGCGGATTTTTGCACCTGCACCGCCACCCGGTCCCCCGGCTTCACGCCGAGATCGACCAGCGCATTGGCGAGCCGTCCCGTCAGCGCGACCATGTCGCCATAGCTGATGCTGGCGCCTCCGGGCCGCGCAATCAGGGTCTTTTGCGCATCGCGCGCACCGCCCAGAAGGGCATCGTAGAGCACGTTGGAGGAACCTGTTGTCATGCTGTGTCCTTCTTGCCGTTTTCTGCCTTGCGGGCTTTCTTGTCACTGGCGGAGGCGAGCGAGCGCACAGCGCGCGCCGCCGTAACCTCGCGCCGGGCCGCATAGGCCTCGTGGTTCGTTTCCACCTCTGAGAGGTCGTAGAGATAGTTGACCATCACGCCGGCGGACTGGGTGAGGCCCTTGGGTGAGGTGTCTCCCAGCCAGTCGATCTGTCTCAGCATTGCGCCATTGCCCAGATGGAAGCGCGCCACCGGATCGAGCGGCTGGCCGTCAGAGCGCTTGGCGGACAGGAAATAGTCCGCCGTCAGGCCCTTGATCAGCGGTTCGAGCTTGCCTGCGGTGTCCGCGTCGAGATGCCAGGCGGGCGCTGCCATGGCCGCAAGCGCCTGCGCTGCCCGGCCGTTCGCGTCCGTTTCCGCCTGCTGGCGCATCCAGCGCATCAGACCCGGCACTGGCGACAGCGTGACGAAGGTTTTAAGAGACGGGATCTCATGTGCCAGATCCTCCGCCACCTGCTTGATCAGGAAATTGCCGAAGGAAACCCCGCGCAGGCCTGTCTGGCAGTTGGAGATGGAATAGAAGGTGGCGGTCGTTGCCTTGTCCGGGCTCAGGATTTCCCGGTCCTCCGACAGAAGTGTCTGGATGGAGGAGGGGATCTCGCGCGACAGCGCCACCTCCACGAAGATCAGCGGTTCATCCGGCATGGAAGGGTGGAAAAAGGCGAAACAGCGCCGGTCTGCAGGCTGCACCCGGCGGCGCAACTCATCCCAGTTGTCGATGGCGTGGACCGCCTCATATTCGATGATCTTCTCCAGAATATGCGCGGGGGTCTGCCAGTCGATATGGCGTAGCACGAGAAAGCCCCGGTTGAACCAGGAGGCAAAGAGGCGCCCGAAATCCGCGTCCACGCGCTCAAGCGCTGGATTGTCGGGCAGGAGCGTCAGAAGTGTCTCGCGCATATGGACGAGCGCGGCGGTGCCACCCGGGGCGAGGTTCAACCGGCGCAAAAGCTCCTGACGTGGCGGTTCGCTGGCTGCGATCAGTTCCGCCAGCGCCTCGTTGGTGCCGTTTTCGCGATAGCTTGCCGCGGCTTTTTCCACGCGGGCTGCATCCGGGTCATAGGGCTCGGCCAGACCGGTCAGGAACTCCTTGCGGGCCTCGATATCCAACGTGTCGAAGCCGCGCAGGATCTCGCTTGCCAGCGCCACGCCCGAAGCTTCGCCGCGCGACGACAGCAGCGCCTCGCACAGCGTGTGAAGGTCCTGAGGGCTCTGAGCCCCGCCGCGTCCCTCCATCAACCGCGCGCCGCGGCTGACAAGGGCCGACAGCATGTCCTGAAGCATGGTCATGCGTCCGGTTTCGCTAGGCTGTTCGTTGCTCATGGAGGTTTCCTATCCGTCTATCCCATCATGAAGCCGGGCAGCCACGTGGCGATCTGAGGGAAGATGCACAGCAGGACAATGCCCAGCACCATGCACAACACATAGGGCAGAGACCCGCGAAGAACCTGTCCGAGCGAGATATCCGGCGCGATGCCGTTGATGACATAGAGGTTCAGCCCCACCGGCGGCGTGATTAGGCCGATCTCCATGTTGATGGTGAGCACGACGGCGAACCAGTAAGGATCGAAGCCCGCCTGCGTGATGATCGGCAGCAGGATCGGCGCGGTCATCAGGATGACGGCGACCGGCGGCAGGAAGAAGCCCGCAAACAGCAGGAACAGGTTGATCACGCCCATCAAAACCCAGCGGTTTACCTCAAGATCGGCGATCCATGCGGCAATCGACTGGGTGATGAAGAGCGAGGACAGCGCGAAGGAGAAGAGCTCCGAGGCGCCGATGATCATCATGATCATGACGCTTTCCTTCAGCGTGTCGCGCAGCACTTTCCAGAGCGGTGCGGCCTTCCACAGCCGGTAGATGACCATGACCAGAATAATGCAGAAGACCGCGCCGACGCCTGCGGCCTCCGACGGCGTTGCGACGCCGCCGTAAAGCACCCACAGAATGCCGACGATGATGGCAAGGAATGGCAGGACCTTGGGCAATACCTCGAAGCGCTGGCGCATGGTGAAGCGTTCGGTGACTGCCGAGAGCCCGATCCCGCGCCGACTGCAGGCATAAAGCGACCATGCCATGAAGAGCATGGTGAGCATGAAGCCGGGAATGATGCCCGCAAGGAACAGCCGCCCGATGGAGGTCTCCGTGGCGATGCCGTAGACGATCATGGTGACCGAGGGCGGGATGAGGATGCCGAGCGTGCCGCCCGCCGCAATCGACCCGGCCGCGATTTCCTTCGGATAGCCGCGCTGGGTCATCTCCGGAATGCCCATCTTGCCGATGGCGGCGCAGGTTGCGGGCGAGGAACCGGAGAGGGCTGCAAAGATGGAGCAGGCTCCGAGATTGGATAGCACCAGCCCGCCGGGCACCCGGTTCAACCAGCGATCGAGCGCGAGATAGAGATCCTTGCCCGCTGGCGAGGAGGCGACCGCCGCGCCCATCAGGATGAACATCGGGATGGAGACGAGCCCGAAGGAGGCGAGCCCACCGAAAAAGGTCTCGCCGAGGATGGAGAGGGTGCCTGTTCCCTCCACAATCATCAGCGCGGCGATGGAAACGAACCCGAGCGCGAAAGCGATGGGTGTGCCAATGGCGAGAAGCGCCAACAGCGCGGCAAGGACGATCAATCCGATGACAAGCGGCGTCATAGCGTGGCGGCTCCCGGGTTGCCGTCAGCGAAGGGGCGGAGAATTTCGGCGATGTATTGAAGGCACATGATGCCGATGCCGAGCGGCAGCGGCAGGAGCGGGATCCACAGCGGCGGGGCCCAGACCGTGTCGGTCGTCCAGCCATAGGTCCAGGCTTCCTCAAAATAGATCCACCCCGACCAGGCCAGCAAAGCGGCAAAGGCGAGGCCGAAGAGCCCGGCCACCCCGTTCATGATCGAGCGGGCTGGTTCCGGCATCATGTTGGGCAACAGGTCCACATTGACGTGGCCGCGCTCCAGCAACACGAAGGGCGAGCCGAGGAAGGTGGCGGCCACCAGTGAATAGACGACGAATTCGGTTTGCCAGACGGTGGAACCGTTCATGAAATAACGGATGAAGACCATGTGGCACACGACCAGCGCGGCGGCTGCGACCAGAAGGATCGCAATGACGCCGCAGGCGCGCGAGATCGCCGAGACAAAGGAGATATAGGCTTTCATGCAAGTGTCCTTCGGGCCGCGGCGCGGCGCGCCGTGCAATGTCGCGGGGCCGGGGCATGAGCACGGGGTCGATCCGGTAACCGGCCGACGGCCCTGCAGAATTGCGCAGGGCCGTCCTTTGCCGGTGAGCCGCGAGCGGCCATTCAGGTTTCGTACGATCCGAGACCTATTGGACAGCCAGAGCAGCGTCGATCAGGGCCTGTCCGCCCGGCACCTTCTCCGCGAAATTCGCGTAGGAGGTCTTCTTGGCGATCTCCAGCCATGCCGCATAGTCATCGGCGCTCATTTCTGCGATCTCAACGCCCGCGTCCGCAAATGCCTTGACCAGTTTGTCGTCGAGGCCTTTGGCTTCGCCGACGAAATAGTCCTGGGCGACCTTGCTGGCCGCCATCAGCGCGTCGCGCTGCGCGTCGTTGAGCTTGTCCCATGACCGCTTGGACATCAGGATCGGCTCATACATGAACCACAGGGCATTCGCGCCCGGCTTCGTCAGGCACGTCACCTGCTCATAAATGCGATATGAAACGAAGGAGCCGGACGAGGTGTTGGCCGCATCGAGAACGCCTGTCTGAAGGCCGGTATAGATCTCCGACGATGGCATGGAGGCGATGGATGCGCCCGCACCCACCAGCATCTGCTCGAAGGCCGGACCGGCGGCGCGGGTGACCTGACCCTTGATGCTCTCGGGCGAGGTAATGCACTGCTTCTTGGAGGCAAAGGCGCCCGCCAGCCAGGCGTCGGCCAGCACCACGACACCGGCGTCGTTAATGGTCTTCTTGATGCTTTTCATGAAGTCGGAATTGTTCAGCCGCTGCGCGCGATCATGGTTGCGCACCAGGCCCGGCATCAGGGTTGAGGAGAATTCCGGATGGCGCCCTGAGGCGTAATCGAGCGGGAAGGCGGAGATATCGAGCTGGCCCTTGACCATCGCGCCCCACTGTTCCTTCGGCTTGAACAGCGAACGGCCCGGATACACCTGTATCTTGAGCCCGACATCGGCCTTCTCCACCTCGCGTGCGAGGATCTGGACCATCTCGTCGCGAACGTCACCCTTGCCTCCGGGCCACTGATGGGACGCCTTGAGGGTGATGTCTGCAGCCGAGGCGACACAGATGCCCCCAACTCCAAGCGCGGCCGCAATGGTCGCCGCGGTCACGGTTTTTCGAAAAACGCTCGTCAACATGTCTTTTCCTCCCAAATAACCGGTCTTCACCGATCTGGAATAACCCAAGGGAAGGGCAGCTTGACGGAGGGCTGCGCACAGAGTCAAGGTTCTTGTATACAAGAATAGTGTATATTCACGTAAGGGTATGTGTTGATATTGTGCCGGATGGGCATGGTATGGACAAATCCATTTCATGGGGATCGTAGAATCGGTGAGGTGGCGCGGGGCGACTGGTGGCGGGAATGAGAGGCTTTAAGGATATGTCGGAGAGGTCTCCGCGCAGCAATATTTGCGCAACGGGGAAAACGAAGTTCCGCAAGATCGCTGGAGGTCGCAGTGCGTAAGCGGTCGGGAGACGGAGATCGGATCGTGTGGGCCTGGCATGGGTGAGCGTATTGCCGACAAGCTGCGCGATCAGCTTGAACAGGACATTCTGACCGGTGTCTATGCGCCCGGCGACCGGCTTGACGAATTGCGGTTGGCGACCCGTTTCAGCGTATCGCGGACCCCGATCCGCGAAGCATTCCAGCATCTGGCTGCGTCCGGGCTGGTCGACCTCAAGCCCCGGCGTGGAGCTTTTGTGCGCCGTCCATCCGTGGTCGAAATTTTCGAGATGTTCGAAGTCATGGCGGAGCTTGAGGGCATGTGCGGGCGGCTGGCCGCTCGCCGCATCTCCGCCAGACAGCTATCGGATCTGGAGGTGGCACTGGAGGCTTGCGAGAAGGCGTGTTCCCGTGGCGAACTGGATGACTACTACTACGAGAACGAGCGCTTCCATTTCGTGATCTACCGCGCCTGTGGCAATGGCTATCTCAGCAAGCAGGCCATGGCGCTTCATCGTCGGCTCAAACCCTATCGCCGCATGCAGCTGCGTGTACGCGGACGCATGCGCCGCTCGCTCGATGAACATCGCGCCATTGTGGAGGCGATCAGGGGAGAGCGCGCTGAGGAAGCCGAACGCGTTGTCAAAAGCCACCTGCTGATCCAGGGCGAGGAATTCAACGACCTGGTGGCTGGTCTGGAGAAGGAAAGGGGGCTGGAGCGGGAAAGAGGGTTCACGAGCGCGGGCTAGCATGACACGGCATGTGCGTATCCGAAATGGCGCCGAACCCATTGGCGGTACAGGAATGAACGTGCGAGCTCTTGCCCCATTCAAAATGCGCCCGGCAGTTCCTATATGGCCGGCATGCGTACGATCTTCGCCCTTTTCATGCCCGTTCTGGCCGCGTTCGTTCTTGCCTCGTTGGCGATCGTCGAACTTGGCGCGTCGGGATTTGAGCTTTCCCAACTCGCGCCGAGCGGGTTCGAGTTGCTTCAACGCCAGAACGACCAGACCCACCGAGCCTTGCAGGATCAGTTGCGTCAGCGCGAGAACCAGATCCGGGATCGGCGGATGGATGAGATCCGCCGCAAATCAGATGAAACCCGACGCCTCCAGTCCGTGCCTCCCGGGACGACGCCACCCTACGTGCCTGCCCCCTCAAATCCGGGGGCTGGGTCGCGCTGAACGCGCCCTAGTCCAAAGATCGGCTGACAGGCCTCAGGCGCCGCGAACCATGCGCATGAGCGTACGGTCGCGACGGATGAAGTGGTGATAGAGCGCCCCGCCGATATGCATGGCCACCAGAGCGGTGATGACCAGCCCCATGGCTTCATGGATCTCGAGATAGGTGTCCGCCATCTCCTTGTTCTTGTCCACGATGGGCGGCAGCACGAACAGCCAGAAAACGGTGATTTTCGCGCCAAAGGCGGCGGTTCCGATCCAGCCGATGATGGGCTGGGCGAGGAGCAACAGATAGAGCAGGCCGTGAACGGCATGGGCGACCATGCGTTGGGGAAACGGGATGTCTTCTTCCATCGGCGCGGGCGGGGTCTTGAAACGCCACAGCAGCCGGGCGAGCGTAATCACGAACAACACGACACCGCAGGAGCGATGATAGTCGAACAGGAAGTTCTGGATCGCGCCCGATGGTGCGTCCAGCATGACGAACCCGGCTGCAATCATCGTCAGAACAAGGGCGGCCGTGACCCAGTGAAAGCTTCGTGCAACCGCGTCGTAGGCAATGCCG
Source organism: Breoghania sp. (assembly GCF_963674635.1). Taxonomy (NCBI): domain Bacteria; kingdom Pseudomonadati; phylum Pseudomonadota; class Alphaproteobacteria; order Hyphomicrobiales; family Stappiaceae; genus Breoghania; species Breoghania sp. Next base: position 2,593,337 of record NZ_OY771475.1, on the reverse strand, counting down.
TCGTCCCGCATGACGTCCCTCTCTGATGCAACAAGAGGCACATGCTAGCGAAAAGCACGTAAGCTGTCGTTAGGGAAGTTGAGTTTGCCGCAGCTGCCCCAGGCGCGCGCATGTCCCAGGGGCAGTCGCCGTTTCAAAGCGGTTCCAGCAGCCCTGCATCGTTCAGCAGATGGCCGGAGCGCTTCGCCTTGGTGGTCAGATAGCGCAGATTGTCCGCATTGGCGGGCGCAACAACCGGCATGCGATCAACGATCTCGATCCCTGCGGTCGCCAGGCCATGAAGCTTGGTGGGATTGTTCGTCAGCAGGGTGACGCGCTCGAACCCCAGTCGCTTCAACATGAAACCCGCGGCGTGATAGTCGCGCTCGTCATCGTGGAAGCCGAGCATCTTGTTGGCATCCACCGTGTCGAGGCCGCGGTCCTGAAGCGTGTAGGCGTGCATCTTGTTCGCAAGACCCAAGCCCCGGCCTTCCTGATCAAGATAGATCAGGCAGCCGCCGCCCAGATCGCGCAACCGGTGCAGCGCAAGCTGGAGCTGTTCGCCGCAATCGCAGCGCCGCGAGCCGAAAATGTCTCCCGTTGCGCAGGAGGAGTGAACCCGAACCGGCACCGGCTTTTCGCCCGACGCATAGGCGGTTTCCGGCTCGCCCACGAGAATGGCCGTCGCAATGCCGCCAATGGCGTTTCGGAAGATCGCGAAACGGGTTTCTATGCCATCTGCAATGGGAACACGAGCCTGACTGACCTGACTGTAAGTGGCCGCGAGGCGGGCGCGAAAGGCTTCCACATCTCGCGTCTTCACGGTCAGGACCGTGTCGTTCTCGTCGATCTGATCAATGGGAGAGGAAATCAGGCAAGCGGGCAGCCGCAGGGCAAGCTTGGCAAGCTCCACCGCCGCCGCTGCGGTTTCGCCAGCAGGCGTGAAGACGGGCACATCGCGCGGTTCGGTGGCCGTGGCCAGTTCCATCAGGCGGGCATGTGCGCTCTGCGCCAGGGCTTTCGGGCTGACCGGGGTCATGACCGCGCCAGTCTCCGCGCTCGCGCCAAGCCCCATGGCCTGTGCGCGGACCCCTGACAGCGCCAGCAAGGCGGTGCCCTGACAGAATTCGTCAAGGAAAGCGGCGACCTGCGCGTCGTCGAGGTCGTCGATGGCCAACACGAAACGCACGCCGTCCTTGCCGGAAAGCGCCAGCGGCCGCAGGCCTTGCATTTCACCCACAGCCCTGTGGACGGCGGTGATCAAAGGATCGCCGAAAGTGGCGGCAGAATCTGCGGCATGGGTCTGAAGCATCGTTTGCGTCTTCGTCACGTTTGGACCTTCGAGCAGCGTTTCCGCAGAGCCCGGAAAGGCTTGATCAAGTTGGTACACCCTAGCAGCGGGCCTTGCGCATTAAAGCCAATTCTCAAACACGCTGACGTGATGTCATACGTACGGGGATGGCGAACAGATCAACGTGCCCGACCAGAATTTGCGATTTTTTCGCAGTGATGGCCTGACTGCGGAAGCTGTGCCATCGATCGAGATCTGCCGGCGAAAGAGCTTCGGTTTCCCGCGCTGCATTTGCCCATCCATCGACAAGTTCGCTCTGGAAGATGGGGTCCTCTTCCCGACAAGTCCAGTCCGAAGGTGCGTCCATGACCTGACAACCCGCTCCACGCAAGGCGCCCAGAACGAATTCGGCCGCATGCGGGCCGAGGGCCGGGCCGAAGCCCTTGTCGCTCGTCTGGTGCAGGTTGACGGCGTCGACGACCTGTTGATCGAGCGGGTGGACGGGGGTGCAGCTGGTGCGCCCGTCATAGGTGAGTGCGGCATAGAAAGGCAGGCCGCACTCCAGCAGCTTTGCAAGGAAGGCCTCAGCCCACGGCTTGGAAACGAGGTCGAGAAAGGCGGAGGTGGTGACCAGATCTGCTCCCTCAAACGCACGGTCGAGCACGCTATCCATGTTTCCGGCGAGATCTGCTTCCAGGCATTCAAGATGGTCGGCATCAATCAGGTTTGCGCAAAGAGCCTCAGCCCGCTTCAGCAGGGCCGGGTCGTGATCGATGAGCCGCCAGCTCTGTCCTTTCGGCAGATGAGGGGAAAGGGCGCGCAAGGTGGAACCGGTGCCGGAGGCCAGATCGACGATCACCGGATGCGTCTTGCCCGAAAGGACGGAGATTGCGGCATCGCGTATTTCGTCCGCGCGGGCGCAGGTGTCCGCCGGTTCGCGCAAGGAAAGCCAATCGGCGGAAAAGCCGCTCATGACGAAGTCTCCCTGAATTGGGTGATGGCCGCCGCGAATGCGCGCGCCGCATCCGGCCAGTCCTGCAGACGCTCAGCCGCTTCCCTTGCGCCCGCTGCGAGGCTTTCGCGCAAGGGGGCTTGCATTATCAGACGGCGCAGGGACTGCGAAAAGCCAGCCTCATCCAGCGGGTCGAAAACCATGCCTGCCTCCTTCGGGACCGTCCGCGAGACAGCGCCATCGCCTGTTGCCAGGATCGGCAAGCCGTGCGCGACGGCTTCCGCGAAGACCATCCCGTATCCTTCATAGCGGCTGGCCAGCACGAAGAGATCGGCTGCATCGTAAAGCCCGTCGAGCGTTTCGCGGTCCACCGCGCCATGGAAGGTGATCCGCCCCGCAAGCGACGGGCTTTGCGCCATGACGCGCACACCGTCCGCGCAGGCGGGATCGAAGTCGGGGCTTCCGGCAATGTCGAGATGCCAGGCGAGGTCGCTCATGCCGGACAGGGCAGAAAGCAGCATCTCGTGTCCCTTGCGCGGCACCAGCGAGCCGACCGCCAGAAGCCGGACCGGTGCATCGGGTGCGCGATTGCGGGGTGTCTGCGGTGCGCGATCCGTGCCCGGTTCGACGATGGCGATGCGCTCGGGCGCAATGGCATAGTCTTGCGCCAGAACCTCCGCCGTCGCCGGGCTCGGCACGATCACACCGCGCGCGAGGGACAGCGCAACGCGCTCGCTTGCGCGCAAGGCCTTCTCGGCCTCGGGCGAGAGCCCGCTCTCAAGCGCCAGTGGATGATGGACGAGCCCGATCAGCGGGCGCCTGGGACCGAGAACCTCGCCAGCTTCAGGCAGCGCACCCAGCGCGAGACCGTCAATGATCACCGGCACATCTTTGGGAAGCCCTCCAAGCTGCGCATGCGCGGTATCCCGCCTTTGCGCGCCGGGAAAGGGAAAGCCCGGTCCCAGTGAAAGAGCCTCCACACGCCAACCAAGGGCCGTCAACCCGGCGATGATGCGGCGGTCATACTCATAGCCGCCGCTCGGTGTCTCGATGTCACCCGGATAGGCGAAGACGAGATGCCGATGCGGATTACCCTGCGTCGGCATCGTCAAAGATCCCGGCCTCATACCAGGCGCGCGCGACATGGCTTTCAGACAACGTGACGCGAATGCGGTCGAGGTCGACGCCCGCGCGGCCCAGTCCGTCGGTCCGTGCGATGGCGGAGAGCTTCTCGTGAATATGGCGGGTCAGAAATTCGGTCGTGGTGTTGAGGCCGCGAAATGCCTCCACTTCATCGAGGTTACGATAGTTCAGCGGCGCGAGGATGGATTTGAGCGCCTCATGTGCCCGCCCGATGTCGATCACCACGCCGTTTTCATCGAGTGTCCTGGCGAAGAAGGCTGCATCCACAACAAAGGTCGCGCCATGCATGGCCTGGGCTGGTCCGAACATGGCCCCGCGGAAAGAATGGGCGATCATGATGTGATCGCGAACTTCGACGGCAAACAAAGGGGATGGCTCCTCAATCTCGTGACGTGGCAGTTATTTTCCAGAACAGGTCATGAAAGTCCGTCGGCTGACGCAAAGGCGTTGCCTGTTCCGCATCCATCATCTCATAACCGTTTCTCAGCCGTATTCCACAAGCTGGCATAGAATGCCACTGTCCTTTTTGAAGATGTCGGGAAGTCTCTGCGGAAGGTCCCTGAAAGGGATCGGCGTTTCCAGAAGACGATCGAGACGCGGATCGGCGAGCAGGCGCATGGCGGTTTCGTTGCGTCGCGCGAAATCCCAGCGCGCCTTGTGGTCGTCGGGAATACGCCCGACCTGACTGGCAACAAGCCGCAAACGACGGCTGTGGAACGCGCCGCCCAATGCGAGTTTCACCGCTCTGTCGCCATACCAGCTCATTTCCACGATGGCCGCTTCTTCGCCCGCCAGCGCCAACGCTGTCTCAAGACCCGCCTCGCTGGCGCTTGCATGTATCACAAGGTCGTTATTTCCCCGGGCCTTGGACGGCGCGGCAAAGGAAAGGCCGAAATCGCGCGCAATCTCCTCCCTTTCGGGGTTGGTATCGACGAGCATGACGGATGTTGCCGGGATTTTCGCGCACAGCCAGGCGGTCAGAAGCCCCACAACTCCGCCTCCGACCACGGCAATGTGATCGCCGGGTGCTGGCCGGGCATCCCAAAGGCCGGTTAGGGCTGTCTGCATGTTGCCGGCAAGCGTGGCGCGGGCCGCGGGGATTTCGTCTGGAACCACCGTGACGCTGTCGATGGAGGCATCAAATGAGGTCTGGTGAGGATGGAGAGCAAAGACGCAATGCCCGAGCATGTCTTCTGGGCCGACAATAACGCGACCAACGCTCTGGTAGCCATATTTGACGGGGAAGGGGAAGTCCCCTTCCTGCATCGGTGCGCGCATCCGGCCCCATTCGGCTTCCGGAACGGCCCCGTCGAAGACCAGGCTTTCCGTTCCACGGCTGATGGCGCTGAAAAGCGCGCGCACACGCACCTGGCCGGGCTTAATATTGCCCAAGTTTCCGTTGCGTATTGCAGCGCAACCTCGGCGGAGGTACCAAAGCGCTTCGGTCTCGACGGGCCCGTCTTTCATTTCTGTCACGTTCATTGTCCCGTCTGTCCTTTCCGCTTGATCCGTCCCGCAGAAAAAGTCTGTCGCCTATCACGCAGAGTGAGCCTGACATGAGTGCTGTTTTCTCCTCGCGCGGTCAATCCGGCGCGTCGTCCCCTGCGGTCGCCACCCGCCGCCGTCTTGTCTTTGCCGCGTTGACCGGCTTCAGTTTCCTGGGTCTTGCCGCCTTGATGTTTGCCGCCATGCGTAGAGGGGGCGTGCAGCCGTTGGAAAGCGTCATGCTTGGGCTCTTTCTCGTCACCCTGCCCTGGCTGGTCATCGGCTTCTGGAATGCAGTGATCGGTCTCGTCCTCATGCGGTTTTCCCGTGATCCGCTGGCCGCGGTCAATCCGATGCTCGCTGACGAGGCTTCCGACAGTCCATTGGAGACATCCACCGCCATCCTCGTTTGTCTGCGGAACGAGGAAATCGACGGTGTGGCGCTTTCGGTCGAAACCATGCTGGAAGGCCTGCTGCGCGAAGGCGCGCTTGCTCACTTCCACCTCTATCTGCTGTCCGACAGTTCATGGCCGGAAATCATCGCGCAGGAGGAACGGCTTGCCTGTTCATTGCAGGCGCGCTGGGGCGGCGATATCGCGGTAACCTATCGTCGCCGCGCCGATAATCACGCCTTCAAGTCCGGAAATATCGCGGACTTCTGTCAGCGCTGGGGGCGGGGGCATGACTTCGCACTGGTGCTGGATGCGGACAGCTTCATGGAAGCGCCCGCCATCTTGCGCCTTGTCCGCCTGATGCAGCGTCACGAACGCGTCGGTATTCTGCAGAGCCTTGTCGTTGGCCTGCCGACCATGAGCGCTTTCGCCCGTATTTTTCAGTTTGGAATGCGGCTCGGCATGCGCTCCTACACGCTGGGCTCGGCGTGGTGGCAGGGCGATTGCGGTCCCTATTGGGGCCATAACGCCCTCTTGAGGCTGAAGCCCTTCATGGAACATTGCCACTTGCCGGAACTGGGCGGCAGGGGGCCGCTTTCCGGACCCATCCTCAGCCACGATCAGGTGGAGGCGGTGATGATGCGCCGCGCCGGTTACGAGGTGCGGGTGCTGCCGGTCGAAGGGGGCAGTTTCGAGCAAAACCCGCCGGATCTTGTCGAGTTCATCCGTCGCGACCTGCGCTGGTGCCACGGCAACATGCAGTATCTGAAACTGTTGACGATGAAGGGCCTGCGCCCTGTCAGCCGGATGCAGCTTGTATTGGCTATCCTGATGTTCGTCGGCTCGCCCGCATGGGTCGCCTTCATGGTGCTGAGTGCCGGGCTGTTTCTCCTCCACGACGATTACCTGAACCAGTTCGATCCGGCCCTCGGTGCGGTCCTCTTCGTGAGCGTCATGAGCATGGTCTTTGCTCCGAAATTTGCGACCGTCTTCGATATTCTGGCGACACGCGAACGGCGGCAGGCCTTTGGCGGCGCTGCCCGGATTGTCACGGGCGTTGCAGGGGAAATCGTCTTTTCCATGCTGCTTGCCCCGGTCATGGCGATCGCCCACACGGTCTTTCTGGCGAAGCTGGCCATGGGACGTGGAGGGACATGGTCCGCCCAGGCCCGCCAGCTTCACACCGTGCCCTATGCGAGTGCAATTCGGCGCCTGTGGCCGCAAACGCTCTTCGGTGTGGCGGGGGCGGTATGGTTCGCCAGCATGTCGGCCTTGGCCGTCCTGCCCGCATTGCCGGTTGTTCTCGGACCGCTCCTTGCCATCCCTTTTACCCGTATCACAGCCGCGCCCTTCTGGGGCAGAGCTGCTTTGCTGAGCGGCCTGTGGCGTATCCCGGAAGAAACGGAACCTCCCGGTGACCTCCTCCGGCTCGGGCTCCCCGCCCTGCCGACCATGGCGCCTCAGGAGCATTTCCAAGAGGCTGCCTATGTCGAGGCACCGGCTGCGGAGTAGATCCTGTCACGAACCGGGCCCTGAGCAGGCCAGCCTCTTTTTCTATAGGGAAAAATGCACGGTCAAAACTGGCAGGTTGGGGGAACGGCGCGAATCCGGCCCGGCTGTGGCAATTGCCACAGCGCGCGCCCGGATCTCGCTTGAATGTTCGTTCTTGCCGGGTATCGGACCGGGAATGTGAGACAGGCGCCACGGTGACCCGAACGCCATGTACCGTTCGTCTTTCCCCCCAACCCGGCTGGGGCCTTTTAGGCCACAGGACACCTTGGAGGTTCGGGCAAGGGGTGACCTGCCATTGCGGGATCGGCTTGCGTGGGAGGCAAGCCGATCTCGCCCGTTTCGCATCGCATGACTGCTCGGGAGTAGGCGATGACGCTATTGGTGAGATTTGCCGCGGAACCCGGTACGGCCCGCGCCGAGATCGACGCGCTGATCGACGAGAGCACGGTCTGGAAAGCGGGGCCTGACTGGATCGTCGCGCGGCTGGAAACGGATGTCGCGAACCTGCCTTCGGCGCAAGGGGTGCGCGCCGAAGTCCTCTGCGATCATGTGGACGATTTCATTCCGGCAGCTTCTGTGTGCGCGCCCGGCGCCTATCATTCCCATGCCATGCTGAAAGAGGACATGCGTGCCCTGGCGGACAGCGCACCCGATATCTGTTCCTTTGAGACAATAGGTCAAAGCGTCGAGGGGCGCGGGATCTTCGCCCTGAGGCTCGGCGGGCAGACGCCCGGCGCCAATGCGGCGCTGGTCACAGGCTGTCATCATGCGCGGGAATGGATATCGGTGGAGGCGCCGTTTCATCTCGCCCGCACATTGGTGGAGCGCCGCGCAGACCCTCTCGTTGCCTCGTTGCTGGAAAACGGCGACACGTGGATCGTGCCCATGCTCAACCCTGACGGTCATGAATTTTCCCGAACCTGCGATCGATTGTGGCGCAAGAACCGGCAGGTGAACGGCGACGGCAGTATCGGTGTGGATCTCAGCCGGAATTATGCCGTTGGCTGGGATGCGTCCCTCGCGTCGGTCGCGCCGGCCTCCAGCCGGTTCCGCGGGGCTGCGCCCTTTTCGGAGCCGGAGACCCAGGCAATCGCGGATCTGTTTTCAAGAATGATCGACGAGACCGAGCGGCCCTTTGTCGGCATTCTCTCCTATCATGCCTTCTCGCAAATGATCCTCTACCCGTGGAGTTGCATCGACGCGTCCACTCATGGGGTGGACGGGCAGCTTGTCCGGCAATTTGCAGCCGATATGAAGGACCGGCTCAATGAAGCGGGGCCCTGGGTCTACGGTTTGTCGTGCGGAACGAACCCGGGACATATCGGAGGCGAGATTGCAGATTGGGCCTACGAGACATACGGCACCTACTGTTTCACGGTCGAATTGCCGCCCGAACCTGATAGTCCCGTCGGCTTCCTGCTGCCTGCCGAGGAAATCGGCTCCGTCGTCGATCAGGCGGTTCCAGCCGCCATTCACCACTTGAAGGAGCTCTTCGCTCTGCGTCGGAACGATTTCGCCGCAGTGGCGGAATAAGGGACGTGCCAACTGGCGCGTTTGACGCTCAGGCCGGTTCCTCGGAAACGTGGGGGAAGAGCGCTGAAGCCGGTCGGGGCGAGCGAGGCGCAGCCTTCAGTCCGCCGATGCTGCTTGTATGTGTGCAAGAACCTCTTCGAGGGCGCTTACGGAGGCTCGGTCCTCCATTCCCCGGCAGCGTTCCAGGCTTTGGCTGACGATCCGCCGGGCTTCGGGGATGCGCTGCCGCGCGAGGAGCCATGTGCCGAGATCACGTGCGGTGCGGGCTTCGAAAAGATACATGCTCCGCTTGCGGCAACGCTTCAGCGCCCGCATCAGGTCGGCCTCAGTTTCCTGTTCGAAGCCTGTCTTTTGGGCCGTCATCAGGGCGTGGACGCGCCATAATTCACTCTCGAATGCGCCTTCATGGTTGGCCCTTGCAAGGTGCATCGCCTCTTCCTGATGGGCAATGGCTGTTTCCAGGTCGCCGAGCATATGGTGCCCATGGGCTATGATGGACCGCAAATAGGGGTGCACCGCGCCCGCTCCCGTGCCGCAGAAGGCGGCCATGCCCTCTTCCGCCAGCCGCAATCCTGCATTTGTCTCGCCATGGCGGATCAACGCATGGCCTTGCAGTACCTGCGCCCAGTATCCCCAGAACGGCAGGCCACGCTCCATGCTGAACGTATTGGCCTGTTCGGCGGCCTCGTGCGCCTCCGTCTCCTCCAGAATGTCGAGAAGCGTCGCCCGGCACACGAGCGTGTAGGCCATGCTGTGCGGATGGTTGACTTCCATGGCCACACGCACGGAAAGCCAGCTCGTTTCACGTGCTGTTCTCGTGCGGCCGAGCATTGCTTGTGCGAGGGAAAGAAAGGCAAGCGAGCCCGAACGCGGATCGCTGCCATAGAAGATGGGCAAGTCGCCATGGAGGGAGGGGGCGTAAAGCGACACGATATGGGAAAGGTGTTCGCAGGCTTCTTCCGGCTGGCCAAGCCAGAATAGGGAGACGCCCAGATGGCGCAGCGCCTCAAGTTCGAAGGGGACGCTCCCACGCTGGCGGGCGAGGGAAACACATTCGCGCCCCAGCCGGGTGGCCTGCTTGTGTCGCCCGCGCGCCAGGAGATTGACATGACGACCCAGCTGGGTGGGCAGGAAAAGCGTGTGTTCGCGTCCCAGGCGTTGGGCGATCTTGCCTGCCCTGTCAAAAACCCGTTCCACTTCGGGTGCGGCGAAGCCCTTTTCCGCCATATGGGCCGCTCCCAGAGCCATAAGGCCCTCCAGCTGAACGACTGCGCGTGTCTCCGGCGTGGAAATCTTGTCGGCAAGCCGCAGGACTTCCTCAAAATCGATGCGCGCCTCCTTCAGGCTCGAACGGCGTGTCGCACGTAGGCCGGCCTTTAGCCAGTTTCGCGCCGCTGCTTCCATGTCGCCCGCTGCACAGGCGTGGTGGGCGAGAAGCTCCGGGCGGGCCTCCGGTGTGCCGGCGGCCCGCTCCTCCTGAAGGATTTCGAACAACCACGCGTGGATCTGCCGCTTGTCACGTCGCCACAGGCCCGCATATGCCGCGTCTTGCACGAGCGCGTGCTTGAACCGGTAGACCGGCATGGAGCGTGCGCGATGGACGCGCGCCTCCACGTTTCCATTCGAAATGTCGCCCATCGAGACCTTGCCTGTGGTGGCATCGCTGCCAAAGGGGTCGATGACACGATGGACAAGATCTGCGTCCGCGAGTTTCTCCAGCGCCTGCTGCACCATAAGCAATACCTCCGGTCCGGTTTCGCATGCAGGGCGTAGTTCTGTCGCCATTTCCGCGGTAACCACACGCGCAAGCATGTCGAGCGGAAACTCGCGTCCGATACAGGCGCCGATCTGTGCAACGCGTTTGGGAGAAAATGCGCCGGGCGGCGGATGGCGCAAGCCGTCCAGGCGGGCGGTCAGGCTGTCGCGCAAGGTCGCGGGAATGTCGTTGTCATCGGCGGGCGAAGGCGATTGGCTGGCCCCCATATCAGCGGACGGGCCATTGTGGGGCGTGTGCCCGCTCGCATCCTTGTTGCTGCGGGCCATGACCGCGCGCGTCAGTTCCTCGATGAACAGGGGAACCCCGTCCGAGCGTTCCACGATCCGCATGATCCAGTCTGCGGAAAGCCCGGAGGGATCGGTGCGCAAGGCGATGTCGCTGGCGACTTCAACCGAATGCGGGCGGCTCAGTCGGTCGAGCGCCATAACCCGGCAATTGTCGTGCGCATACAGATCGCGGAGCGGATCCTTCTCGTTCCACGGTGTGGTCGCACGGCAGGTCGCAATCAGCATCATCTGCTTGTTGCCGAGCGAGAGCGCGATATCGTTTAGAAGCAACAGGGTGGTCGGATCGGCCCAATGCAGGTCCTCCGCGACAAGAATGAGCGGATGGCGAAGGGTCAGGGCGTTCAGGCAGTGAATCACCAGCATCGTCGTTCGGATGCGGACCTCTTCCGGCTTCAATGTGCTGAGAAGCGGCAGATACTGGGCCGCTGGAAGGTCAACGAGATTTGCCAGCAGCGGAACGGAGTATCCGTCGCGGATGCCAAGATCCTGCAGAAAGGCCCTGAGATGGCGAACTTTGGACTCATCCGAGCTTCCCTTCTCAAGACCGATGAAGTCCTGCAGGCCCGCGGCAAAGGGGTGAAGGGAAGTGCGGGTGTGCAACGCGGAGCACTGAAACTTGATCACCCGCTGGCCCACATCCTCAAGTCGCCTCAGGAAATGGCTGATCAGCCGCGATTTCCCAATGCCGGGGTCGCCGGTCAGGATCAGTGACTGGCCCTCACGCGCGCAGGTCTTCTGCCAGGCGAAGTTCATTTCGGCCAGTTCATGATGACGATTAACAAAAGCCGACATCGGCTTGGTCCGGGCGCGCTCGAAACGGGTGGGCGCATCTTCAGCGGCAAGGGGGCGGTAGGCTGTCACCGGCACAGGAAAACCGCGCATCTGGGCCTGGCGACCGGCGGCGAAGCGGAAGTCATCCCGTGTGAGATGATAGGTGGCCGCATCGACCAGCGCGGCATTCTCTTCCGCTTCGGTTTGCAGGCGGGCGGCCAGGTTTGGTGCCGGGCCGAGCAGTTCCAGTCCGTCCGGGTCGGCTGCCCGATTGTCGACAATGGCAACCTCGCCAGTGGCGATGCCGATCCTGAGCCGGAGCGGGGCCCCATCGCCACCATGGGGGCCGCCCTCGCGCTCAAGCTGCGAAAGCACGCCCAATGCGGCCATCACCGCGCGAGAGGCATTGTCTTCATGGGAGGCGGGATAGCCGAAGCAGCACAGAATGCCGTCGCCCTTGTGGTGGCAGATGATCCCGCCAAACGCCCCCACCGTCCTGCGTACGGTCTCGCGATATCTGTGCATCACGGCCCACAAGTCTTCCGGGTCGAGTGAATAAGACATCGCCGTCGATTGGACGATGTCAAAAAAAACGACACTGACCTGTCGGCGTTCTGATGTATTGCCGTTTCCCGTCATTGGAACAATTATCTCTGGAGCAATCACCAGCTTCCACTCATTCACGCATCTGAATTTATTCGGAATGTTTGGGGGAGTGTGCGCAGAGAATTATTGTTCCGTTGCCCTTATGACTGGGGCATTTTCGGATTTCATTGATCAGAGTGTGGAGTGCGTGGTGGCGTTTGTCCAGAAGATATGAGGCGTTCTCCTGCGTCATTGCCTCACGAGGTTTGGCGCAGCAGGGCTTGAACCATGTTTTCAAGTGCCGAGAGAAAGGCGGAGCGGTCCTTTCGGCTGACGGGGCGGCCGCCGCCACGGATCTCGCCCGTCTCGCGCAAGTGCCGGTTCAGATCGCGCATGGCCAAGGCCATGCCGATGCTGGCAGCATCGAAGGGCTTGCCCGCCTGACCGAGCGCCTTCGCGCCCTTCTCAAGGCAGCGCGAGGCAAGCGGGATATCGTTGGTAACGCAGATATCGCGAGCCGTGATGGCGTCTGCGATCCAGTCATCGGCCGCATCCGGCCCTTCCGGAACGATGACGCGCTTCACCAGCGGACTGTCATCGAGCCGCATCCACTGGTTGGCGACGAAATGCATGACGAGCCCGTGCCGCTCGCCCACGCGCACGACCTCGTCCTTCACGGTGCAGGCATCGGCATCGACATAGATCTGTGGCGCGGGAAGGGGCTGGGCGGGGCTCGTCACTTGCCTTCAAGCTCCTCGCGCAACATCTCAAGTTCAAGCCAGCGTTCTTCGGCATCCGCCAGCTTTGCTTCCAGATCCTGCAGTTCACCGCTCACGCGCTGGAACCCGTCCGGGTCGCGGCTGTAGAAGTCAGGGTCGGCCATGCGTTTGGTATGACCGGCGATCTTCTTCTGAAGCTCTTCCATCTCGCCGGGCAGGGTTTCCAGTGCGTGCTTCTCCTTGAAGGAGAGTTTGCGCTTGGCCTGCTGCGGCCTGGTCTCCACCCTGGGGGCAGACTGTGCCGGCTTCTCCGCGCGCGCCTGCGTCGGCTCCGTTGCGGAACGGGCCCGCACCCCATGGCCGCGTTGCGCCACCATATCGGTGTATCCGCCCGCATATTCGATCCACCGCCCGTCGCCTTCACCCGCGATCACGGACGTCGCCACCCGGTCAAGGAAGTCACGGTCATGGGAGACGAGAATGACGGTGCCGGAATAGTCGGCGATCATTTCCTGCAGGAGATCGAGCGTTTCAAGATCGAGGTCGTTGGTCGGCTCATCCAGCACCAGAAGGTTGGAAGGCGTGGACAGCGCGCGCGCCAACATGAGGCGGCCCCGCTCGCCACCCGAAAGTGCCGAGATCGGCGTTCCGGCCTGCTCGGGCGTGAACAGGAAGTCCTTCATGTAGGCGACCACGTGCTTGGTGACGCCCGCCACCTCCACCTTGTCGCCGCGCCCATCAGTCAGGGCCTCGCGAAGCGTCCAGCTTGGGTCGAGGCTGGCGCGGCGCTGATCGAGGGTGACCATCTGCAGATTGGTGCCAAGCTTGATCTTGCCGCTGTCGGGCTCCAGGGCCCCGGTCAGCAGGTTCAGAAGCGTTGTCTTGCCCGCGCCGTTGGGCCCGATGATGCCGACCCGATCACCGCGCTGGATGATGGTGGAGAACGTGTCGACGATCACGCGTTCGCCAAAGCTCTTGGACATCCCTTCGCATTTGGCCACCACCTTACCTGACGTGTCGCCCTCACTGGCGGCAAGCTTGACGTTGCCCTGCGCCTTGCGCTGCTCGCGACGCTGGGTGCGCAGGTCGGCGAGTGCGCGCATGCGGCCCATATTGCGCTTGCGCCTCGCGGTCACGCCGTAACGCACCCAGTGCTCTTCTGCCACGATCTTGCGGTCGAGCTTGTGCCGGTCGCGCTCTTCCTGTTCCAGCACCTCGTCGCGCCAGGTCTCGAAATTGGAGAAGCCCTGATCCATCCGCCGCAATACACCGCGGTCGAGCCACAGGGTGGAGCGGGCCAGATCTTGCAGGAAACGCCGGTCATGAGAGATCAGGACCAGCGCGGAGCGCATGGAGGAAAGTTCCTCCTCAAGCCATTCGATGGCGGGAAGATCGAGGTGGTTGGTGGGCTCGTCCAGCAACAGGATGTCGGGTTCCGGCGCAAGGGCGCGGGCAAGGGCTGCCCGCCGCGCCTCCCCGCCGGAAAGCCTTGAGGGATGTTCCTGACCGCTCAGGCCCAGTTCGCCCAGCAGATATTGCGCGCGGTAGTGGTCGTCGCCGGGCGCGAGCCCGTCTTCCACATAGGCGAGCGTGGTGTCGAAGCCGGAAAGATCCGGCTCCTGCGCAAGATAGCGCACGGTCGCGCCGGGCTGGACGAAGCGACGTCCGCCATCGGCCTCCACGAGACCGGCGACGATCTTTAAAAGGGTCGACTTGCCGGAGCCGTTTCTTCCGACAAGGCAAAGCCGGTCGCCGGGGGAGACGGCCATCTCGACATCTTCGAGAAGCGCGGTCCCGCCGAAGGTCAGCCGGATCGATTGGAGCGTGAGGAGCGGTGTTGGGGCCATGGTAGGTGGCATTTACCCTTGCCGGGCTCATCCGACAAGGCTTGCGTAAGGTTCAACAGCATGATGGTGGCGCGGTGTTGCCGTTTTCACGAGTCGGGACAGCGAAGCTGATTGGTCAGGCGGTTCTGAAATGGGCCCATGATCTGTAGATGCTGGCCTGTGGATGACTTCGGGGAGCAAACCCAAGGAGAACCAAGAGGATCCCCCGCCCGGTAACCATAAAGCCACAAAGACGCCATGCAGTATCGAACCGGGCCATAAAACAACCTATGCAACATGTGACAAGAACCGGCGCTAATTCTCCCCAGCTCGACAGTCCTTACAGACAAGATAACGAGACCGAGATGCAACTTCCCAAATACGAGCAGGTCGCCGAGACGCTGGCGCAGGAGATCCGAGAGGTTCGGTATCCTGAAGGGTCACTTCTTCCTACGGAAGCTCAGCTGTCTGCTCGCTTCAATGCCAGTCGTCATACCATCCGCCACGCACTTCGCTCGCTGCGCGAACGGGGGCTCGTAAACTCCCGGCAGGGACGGGGAACGGAAGTCGTCAGCAGTCGCGAGCGGTCGCCAACAGCGGGCCAACATCAGATTGGCAGTTTTGCGCTCAATCCCTTCGACTATCCCTTTTGTCTTCAGGGGGTCTCCACCGTCACGGCGGATGATCGGGCCGATGTCGGTATCGCCAAAGCGGCTCATGAGCGCCCCATGTTGCGATTGAGCGGTCATTTCAAGTTCGAGGGTTCAAGCGCGGACGTTTCTGCACTGATCTTTCTGGATGAGGCTTGTGGAGACGTGGTGCCTCGGTTGGCGGAAGGCCGTCTTCCGGATCTTCTCGCCGAGATGCATCATTTGCGACCTGCCCAGATCCTGCAGGCAATTTGTGCCGAAGTCGCCGATCTGGAGCCTGCCATGCAGTTTCCGCCCGCCTCATGCTCCCTCAAGACCTGCGTGCCGGAAGGGCTTTGCCGGCTGGTGATGACGCGCCGCTATCTCGACCCGGCAGGGCTGACCTACATGGTGCTGCGCACCATCTGTCCCCCGACCGGTTTTTTCCTGCATTCAATCCTGCCAGGGGATCAGGAAATTGCCTCTCAGTGCAATATCTCGGGCGCAGCAGAACTACGTTCAACCCATTCCTGAGCGATAGTGACAGGGCCCTGCCGGAGCGTTGCCGCATTTCGTTTAAGTGCCGGTCAGGCAGGCGGCATGTGCGGGCATGATCAGGTTGCCGTCCCTGACGAAACGGATTTTCAGTTTTCTTTGATCTGTTGAGGTGGAAACAGAAGTGATTCCATCCGCGGTCGCGTCGGGAAAATGGCGCAAGACCGGAATGCGATAACCTCGTTGCTGGCCGCATAGCCCTGTTACCTTCGCGAGCCATGCGTGAAGGGGCGATCGATGGTGTCTTGAGCGGAAGGTGCCGTGTCGACGACAGGAGCGTTGACGCAGATGCTGGCGTGGTTTTCCATCATGCCGTTACGGGAAAAACGTCGGATTGCGTCAATCGGCGCCGTCTTGCCAGGGTGGATCGCGCTATTTCTCATTGGTGCAATATGCGGGTTACGCTAGGGTCGGTTGCGACGTGAACGCCCCTGGAGACGATGCGGGCCACAAGAGAGGTTGGAATCCATGAGTGCTGCTATTGTTGGCTGGTCACACCTGCCTTTCGGCAGACTGTCCGAGGAAACGGTGGAAAGCCTGATCGTGAAGGCCGCCGCCGGTGCGTTGGCCGATGCGGGCATCGAGGCCAGCGACGTCGACGAGATCATTCTCGGCCATTTCAATGCAGGCTTCTCGCAGCAGGATTTTACCGCCTCGCTGGTGTTGCAGGCCGATCCGGACCTGCGCTTCAAGCCTGCCACGCGCGTTGAGAACGCCTGTGCCACCGGCTCTGCCGCGGTGCATCAGGGGGTGCGCGCGGTGAATTCCGGTTCCGCCCGCTTCGTGCTGGTGGTCGGTGTGGAGCAAATGACCACAACCCCTGGCCCGCAGATCGGCGAAAACCTGCTCCGTGCCTCCTATCTTGAGGAGGAAGGCGATATTCCCGGCGGCTTTGCCGGTGTCTTCGGCAAGATCGCAGGCGCCTATTTCCAGAAGTACGGCGATCAGTCAGACGCGCTTGCCACCATCGCGGCCAAGAACCATCGCAACGGCGTGAAGAACCCCTTCGCCCAAATGCGCAAGGATCTCGGTTACGAGTTCTGCCGCACCGAGAGCGACAAGAACCCCTTCGTGGCCGGCCCGCTGAAGCGGACGGACTGTTCCCTCGTTTCCGATGGTGCGGCGGCGATCGTGCTGACCAACACCGAGATCGCTCTCGGCATGAAGAAGGCGGTCGCCTTCCGTTCGCTCGCCCATGCGCAGGATTTCCTGCCCATGTCCAAGCGCGACATCCTTAAATTCGAAGGGTGCAGCACCGCCTGGAACCGCGCTCTCTCGGCAGCGAACCTCACCATCGAGGATCTCTCTTTCGTGGAAACCCATGACTGCTTCACCATCGCGGAACTGATCGAATATGAAGCCATGGGGCTTGTGCCGGAAGGCAAGGGCGCGATCGCGGCCATGGAAGGCTGGGTGGAGCCGGACGGCAAGCTGCCGGTCAACGTGTCTGGAGGGCTGAAGGCCAAGGGGCACCCGATCGGTGCGACCGGCGTCTCCATGCACGCGATCACGGCCATGCAGCTGAGCGGCGAAGCCGGGGACATGCAGCTCCCCAAGGCCGATATCGGCGGCATCTTCAACATGGGCGGCGCGGCGGTCGCCAACTATGTCTCGATCCTGCAAGCCCTGAAATAAGTTCGCGCGCTTCCAACACGTCAATCAAATGAAAAACGCCCGCCGGTCTCCCGGCGGGCGTTTCTGTCTTTGTCAAAAGGACGACGGATGCCCATCAGTGCAGGGCGTCGTAGTCCTTGCCGGCGAGATCGACCACCTGGTCCACGTCTTCGGCGCGCATCAGACGGTCGTCGACGAGGTCTTCGGCCGCCGCTTTGACAGCCGCCTGATAGGCAGCCTTGTCGGCGTAGCGGTCAGACAGCGGCGTACGGCTGTCGCCCTCGGCCGCAGTGGCCGGGAAGGCGAAGAACGAGCCCTGCGTGGTGTAGAGTTCACCTGCTGCGAAGCCCTCGGCGCGCGGGTTCCAGCCCGTATAGGTGCCAAGCGGAGCGGCCAGACGCGGAAGCTCCACGCCACCAAGCTCGTTGCCGTCGACATCGAGTGCGGGGACGAACTCGGGATAGGCTGCGCCGCGAGCGGGAGGCTGGACCGAGTAGTCCATGACCTGAAGCTTGTTGAATTTCGGCGTCGTGGCTTTGCCCGAGATCGTCGGGAAGTTGAGCTTGGCCGGTGTCACCAGCGTTCCGTTGGCGACGCTGGGATAGCGGCTGGCCGGGGGCTCTACGCCTTCAGCAACCCAGTCCTTCATGTCTTCGTAAAGAGCACGCATGACAGGGGTTCCCGACAGCGGGTTGTTCAGGTTCGCGGCAGGTTCCTTGGCAGCGGGCTTGGCGTCCAGCAGCGAGAAGTGCTGCGTGCCTTCGATGAAGTAGAGCCGAACATTATCCGGCATGGTCAGGGCCTTGCCGTCGGGCGAGGTGGAAAGCAGGTAGGCGCGAGCCTGCCAGAATTCCGTCGACGTGTCCGATTGCATGATCAGCGGGCAGGTCTCGCTCGCTTTGCACGTGTCCAGAATGCCGCCAGTCTCCCCGGAGACGGGATCGGTCATCGAAACATAGGTGAAGGGGAACTGGTCGCCCTGGTAGTCATGGTCTTCATGCTGGCGGGAATAGCGGCCCTGCTGCGCGAAGGCATAGTTGGAGTAGGTCTTGCGCGAACCAGCAATATGGATCATCGCGCCGTCGAACACCTTGTTGCCCTGCTCGTCGGCGTTGAAGCCTTGGTAAATGATGTCGCGCAACAGGCGACCGGACTGGGAAATGCCCATGCCGACCGTGTGCTCGATACCCGAAAGCGGGTTCTTCGCCTCATGTCCGGGATTGCCGCGCAGGAACGACACGACGTCGCGAATTCCCGCCATGCTGAGGCCTGCCGGGACGGCATCCTTTGCCGGATAAATGAACTCATAGATCGCGCCTGCCGGCATGGAAGCCGGGCGGGTGATTTCGACTTCATTCTCGCTGACATATTTGAACGACAGGTCTTTCGGCGTGGTCGCCTCATCCGTGTCGTTGACGCGGACCGTGATCTTCGCCTTGGCGGGATCAAGATCGGCGGCCGGATAGGTGAGCTTCAGCGTGCCGGTCTCGCCCGGCTTGTCGAAGATCTTCTGTTCGCGGGAAATCCCGGTGACGCCCTTTTCCACCGGCAGGGTGACGTTGAGCAGCTTTTCGCCCAGGAAAGGCTGCCAGCCGTTCCATACGATCGTGTCGCCCTGGGAGAGGAGGAAGCCGTCACCGGCGTCTTCCGGCTTGGTAGGGACAGCGGAGGAGTGGGAGGCATTCAACAGCATGAAGCTGAGATTGCGACCACGATTGGGAACTTCATAAAAGAGGACGGGAGAGCGCGAGTTCTCGTCGCTCGGACGCAGGATGGAGACTTCCGACGTGAAAACAACATCGCCGTGCTTGTCGCGCGGAGCCTTGTCGAGACCGACGATGCCGGCATTGGCCGGATCGTCAGGCTTCACTGCGATCGTCGCGATGGCGTCGATACGTTCATAGGCGCCGACTTCACCGAAACTTGTACCTTCGATCGCAGGTCCAGTGGACTCGATCTTGAAGTCGATCACGCGCGACATCGCCGTTCCAGACAGCATTGTTGCTGCCAGAAGGCTCGTTGCAAAAATGAGTTTTGATTTCATACTGTCACCATCCATGAAAGGGGGAGTATGAAACGAGAGGTTAGGCGCAAGCGGCGGCGCATGGCGATAGTGAGAAAAGACAGTGTGCGTCAATCGTCCGCACCTCGACCGCACGGGTGACGCAGCGGTCCCCGAGGGTTCCGGTGTGTGGTTAAATGGTACGCATTGCAATTAAGCGGTGGACAGGTGTGCAACCTTGAAGTGTTGCGCGCAAGAACGCCCGCACACTTAGGGCGTTCGGATGGTCTTGAACAGGAAAGGCTCGTAACGGAAGCCCGGTTTGTTGCCTGGGCGACGGGCCGTCGGCAACATTGACGCGATCCTTGAAGGCTCACGCCTGACGACGCATCCATGGGCGGGCCCCCGCCGGGATTTCCTTCGCGCTCTCGACGGGTTGGTAATGGAGAACGACATCCGGCACGCCGTTGCCCTCAAGGCTTGCGCGGGTCGGTACATGGGTGACCGCGAAGGCATCGAAGCCGCAGCGGCGCATAAGGGCAATCTGGTCGATCAGCACATCGCCGATCGCCCGGATCTCGCCGGTGAAGCTGAGTTCTTCGCGCAGGATACGCGCAGTCGAATAGCCGCGTCCGTCGGAGAATTTCGGAAAACGTACAGCGACCGCCGCCACATGCGCGATATCGGCGGCGAGGGCGCGAATATCCTCGCCAGCCTCCACCACCACGCCGGTTGGCGCGTTGCGACCTCTCAAGGCGTCTGCCGATGCGCGCCAGACCTCCAGCGGCACAAACACTGGCCCCGCAGCGGGCAGGGCCTCATCCTCGCCAAGAAAGGTCCAATCGCAGGCCTGGAAACGGCCGTCCTTGTAGATGTCGTTTGCCGATTTGGCGTCCAGTTGCATGCCGCTCATGGATCAGATCCCGCTTCCGTCGATTTCGCGCCCATGCGTGGGCAGATGAATGCCGCATTCCACCTTGTCGGCGCCGCGCCAGCGTCCGGCGCGCGCATCCTCGCCGGCGCCACCTTGTCGGTGCAGGGCATGCAGCCGATGGAGGGGAACC
Organism: Breoghania sp.; assembly: GCF_963674635.1. Lineage (NCBI taxonomy): Bacteria > Pseudomonadati > Pseudomonadota > Alphaproteobacteria > Hyphomicrobiales > Stappiaceae > Breoghania > Breoghania sp. The sequence goes on along the minus strand of NZ_OY771475.1, from coordinate 2,573,221 downwards.
CTTGCGCCACCAGCGGATGAGGCGGCAGGTCGAGGCGGGCCGCGTAGTCCTTCAGATCCTCCACCGACCAGTTGGCCAGCGGATTGATCTTGATGCGCCCGTCGGCCACCTCGAAGAGCTCCAGCTTCGAACGCGTCGAACTCTGGAAGCGCTTGCGCCCTGTCATCCAGGCATCGAAGCCGTCGAGTGCGCGGTCCAGTGGCAATACCTTGCGCAGGTGGCAGCAGCGGTCCGGGTCCTTGAGCCAGAGCGCGCCTTGCGGATCGGCTTCAGCCAGTTCGTCGGCATCGGGCGTGATGGTGCGAACCCCGGTCAGACCGAAGCGTGCGACAAGCGTCTCGCGGTAGCGCAGCGTCTCGCCGAAAAGCTTGCGCGTATCGACGAAGAGAACCGGCGCGGAGGCGTCCACCTCGCTGAACAGATGCAGCAGAACAGCGGATTCCGCCCCAAAGGACGAAACAAGCGCGACCTTGCCGGGATAGAGCCGGTGAAGTGCCGTCTCCAGCAGCTTAGGGGTGTCCAGCTCGCCATACTGCGCATTGAGAGCCTGAGCTTCCGACCTCAGCGCGTTTTCTGGATCGAGCGCGAGGGCTGTCGCGTCACGCGGTGCCATAAAGTGCCTCCTTGAAGGGGCCGTCGCCCACCCTGCGATAGGCTGCGAGAAAGGTCTCGTTGTCGTTGGCGCGAAGCTTCAGGTAGGTCTCCACAACCGTTTCCACCGCATCGATGATCTTCTCACCGTCGAAGCCGCGCCCGACGATGGAGCCGATGGAGGTGTGCTCATCGGCGGAGCCGCCAAGGGTGAGCTGGTAGAGTTCCTCGCCCTTCTTCTCCACGCCGAGAATGCCAATATGGCCCACATGGTGATGGCCGCAGGCGTTGATGCAGCCGGAGATCTTGATCTTCAGTTCTCCGATCTCGCGCTGGCGGGCGGACGAGCCAAAGCGGTTCGAAATCTCCTGCGCAAGCGGGATGGAGCGCGCATTGGCGAGCGCACAATAATCGAGCCCCGGGCAGGCGATGATGTCGGTGATGAGCCCGCAATTGCCCTCCGCCAGTCCCAGATCGACCAAGGCTGCGTGGATCTTGTCCAGATCGTCGAGCCGCACATGCGGCAGGATCAGGTTCTGCTCGTGGCTGACACGCAATTCGTCGAAGCCGAAGGTTTCGGCCAGATCTGCGATCGCATCCATCTGATCGGCCGACGCATCACCCGGTACACCGCCAATGGGCTTGAGCGAGATCGTCACCGAGGCATGACCGGCCACCTTGTGAGGATGGACGTTCCGCTCCGCCCAAGCGGCGAAGGCGGGATCTCCCGCGCGCTTCGCCTCGTAGCGTGCGCCGTTGGCGGACGGATCGAAGGCAGGCGGTTGGAAATAGGCCTCGATGCGGCGAACCTCTTCGGCAGGCAGTTGCAGAACGCCGTGGCGGATCTTCTCGAATTCTGCCTCGATATCGGCGCGCAACGCCTCGATCCCGGTTTCATGGACAAGGATCTTGATGCGCGCCTTGTATTTGTTGTCGCGACGGCCATAGCGGTTGTATACGCGCAGGATCGCCTCCGAATAGGCCAGCAGATCCTCTTCGGGCAGAAACTCGCGCACGAGCTTGGCGATCATCGGCGTACGGCCCTGGCCGCCGCCCACATAGACCTTGAACCCGATGCCGCCGTCTTCGCCGCGCACGACCTGCATGCCGATGTCATGCACCTGAATGGCCGCACGGTCATGCGGCGCGCCGGTGATGGCGAACTTGAACTTGCGCGGCAGGAAGGTGAATTCCGGGTGCAGCGACGACCACTGGCGGATGATTTCCGCATAGGGGCGAGGATCGGCGATCTCGTCGGCGGCGGCGCCCGCAAAATGGTCGGCGGTGGTGTTGCGAATGCAGTTGCCCGAGGTTTGGATCGCATGCATCTCCACGGAGGCCAGATCTTCCAGGATCGCCGGAATGTCGGAGAGGCTCGGCCAGTTGAACTGGATGTTCTGGCGCGTGGTGAAATGGCCGTAGCCGCGGTCATACTTGCGCGCGACATGGGCGAGCATGCGCATCTGGGCGCTGTTCATCGTGCCATATGGCACACACACGCGCAGCATATAGGCATGAAGCTGGAGATAGACGCCGTTCATCAGGCGCAGGGGCTTGAACTGCTCCTCGTTCAAGTCTCCGGCAAGACGGCGGCGGACCTGGTCGGAAAACTGTGCGATGCGCTGATCCACGAATTCCCGGTCGAATTCATCGTAACGATACACGGGGCTCGCTCCTGACGATTGGCTTTTTGTTGCTGGCTTTGCGGGGCGCGCCTTCAGGCGGCGTCGGATGCCCGCCGGGACTGTTTGCCGAGATCCTTGCGGAAGGTCGGACCTGCGGCGCGGATACGTTCGCGCAGCCGCACCGGCACGATTGCCCCACCCTCGCGCCTCGCCTCGATCACATCGACATCGACAATCCGGTTGAGCGCCATGGCGCGGACCGCTGCCGCTTCCCCGGCCTCAAGATCGGTTTCATCTTCCAGAAGCCAGGCGCTTTCGATGGTCTCAACCCAGACCTCGTTTTGACCGAGCCACACGACCTCGCCATCCGCGAGGCGGTTGGCGGTGACGATCTTGAACGTTGCTTTTGCGTGAGCGGGCATGGGGGCTGGCTCCTCAGGCGGCTTGAACTTGGGAGGCGGAGAGGGGGGAGAGCGGCTCGGCCCGTTCGATGGCCGCATGGGCGACGACGGCGCCGATGACGATCAGCACCGGGCCTCGCACGTCCATACGCCCGGCGAATGCGGAAAGATCGTCCAGGTTCCCGCTGAAGACGCGCTCTTCGCGCCGCGCGGCATTCTCGATCGCCATGACCGGGGTGCCGGTGGCAAGGCCTGCTTCCATCAGGCGCTCTGCAACCTGGCCCGCAACGCTGCGGCCCATGTAGACGGCGACCGTGGAACCTGTCAGCGCAAGGCCCGCCCAGTCGGGCAGGGTCTCGCCCTGCCTGTCGTGCCCCGTGGCAAAGACAAGACTGGAGGCGACGTCACGAAGGGTGAGCGGGATTTCCGCGGAAGCCGCGGCCGCGAAGGCCGCGGTCACACCCGGCACGATTTCATAGGCGACATTGGCTTTACGAAGGGCCGCGATCTCCTCGCCCGCGCGCCCAAAAACCATAGGGTCGCCGGATTTCAGACGTACCACGCGCTGCCCTTGTGCCGCTTCCTCGACCAGGATTTCGTTGATGCGGTCTTGTGAAACCGAATGCGCGCCCTTGGCCTTGCCGACGGAAACGCGCCGCGCATCGCGCCGCCCCATGGCGACGACAGCCTCCGGCACGAGCCGGTCGTGAACGATCACGTCCGCTTCCTGCAAGAGACGTTGGGCACGAAGCGTCAGAAGGTCTTCCGCACCGGGGCCAGCACCGATCAGCCATACGAAACCGGCTTCATCGGCAGCGCCATTGACCAGCCGGTTGGCGGCAGCACGCGCCGCTTCGATGCGCCCTGCATAGGTTTCGTGCGCGACCGGACCGGAAAAGAACGTGGCCCAGAGGCGGCGGCGACCCTCGCTTGTCGGCACGAGGCGGGCGACCGTCTCGCGGAAGCTTTCCGCAAGGCGGGCGAGCGTGCCCGTTTCGCGCGGCAAAAGCGCCTCGACGCGCGCCCGGATATGACGCGCCAGAACAGGACCGACCCCGGTCGACGTGATGGCCACCGCAACGGGCGCGCGGTTGACCAGCGCGCCAGTATAGAAATCGCACATCTCCGGCCGGTCGACCGCGTTGACGGGAATGCCGAGCGCGCGGGCCGCATTCACGACGGCGCGATCAAGCGCCTCGTCCTCGCGCGCGGAAAAGACGAGGGCGGCGCCTTCGATCATCTCGGGGGTAAATTCCCGCGCGACGTGACGCGCACCGACGCGGTGTGCGGCGCGGGCGAGCGCGGGCTCCATCTCGGGGCAGAGGATCTCGATCAACGCATTGGTTTCGCCAATGAGCCGGACCTTGGCCGCGGCTTCCTCGCCGGCCCCAACCACCACCACGCGCCGCCCCGCGACCTTGTGAAAGGTGGGAAATACGTCGAGGCGGTCTTTGCCGTTTTGATCGTGTTGCCGGGCCATGAGCCACTCCGCGCTTCAATTGCGTTCGTGGCTTTGAAGGTAGGCGTGACGCCGGGGAAATGCCGGGCATGGGGTTTCAAGGCGAAATCGATACGGGAAAAAGATTTCCGCATTTGTGCGGGAAGTGAGATCCCCGCCGGGCATTTCCGGCGGGTGCAGGCGGGAGAGCGGCTGTCCGGCCCCGGCTAGACGTCGAGCAGCACGTGTTCTACCACCTGATCCTCCACCATCTCGTAGTCTTCTGAGATGATGCGGTCTCGACCGAGGTTCTTGGCGGCGTACATGCGTTCGTCCGCCACGCGCAGGGCATCGGAAAGCTTGTCCTCATAACCGGAGGAAAGGCCGATGGAGAGCGTCACGTCCAGTGGGCTTCCATCCACCGTGTGAACGTGCCGGTGGAAACGCGACACGAGCGCGCCGCATCGCTCCTTGGCAGCGTCCAGTGTGCTGCCCGGCATCAGCAGACAGAACTCGTCGCCGCCCAGGCGGACTGTCAGGATGTTGCCGTCACAGATGCTGGCAATATCGTTGGCAAGGTGCTTGATGACTGCATCGCCCACCTCGTGACCATACTGGTCATTGACCTGCTTGAAGCGATCGATGTCGAGCAGAGCGACCGGGATCGGCTGGTTGCTGCGCCGACATTCCGCGAAAACGTGTGTTCCTGCCTCGAACAGGAAACGGCGATTATAGAGGCCGGTCATCGCATCATTGTTCGCGGCATCCGTCAGCTTGAGGATGCGATCGATCGTGTCGAGGTTTTGTCCGGTGCGCAGGAGAAATTCCTCCGGAGCGCAATCCTTGGCTAGCACCTCGTTCGCCCCGCTCTTCAAGAGCCGAACCATGTCCGTGCGTTTCAGGGTTTTCGAGAGTGCGAAAATGGCCACCGCCTCCGGCCCGCGTCGCAGGCGAACCTGCTTTATCAGCTCCATCGTGCTGATATCCGGAATGTCGCTATCCACCACGAGAAGGCGGATATATTCGTTGTCGGTGATCTCGCTAATCGCTTCCTTCGCTGTGGAGGCGTGCACGAGCGAAAGCTGCAGGCGCCGCAGTTGCTCCTCCACGTCTTTCATCGGCCTGTCCGGGTGCTGCAGCATCAGCGCGCCGATGCCGCGGTTTGCACGCAGACGCAGCACGAGTTCACGCAGATAGGACAGGCTTGCCGGGCTGTCTTTCAGAACGTAGTCGACAATGCCCTTGCCGTAGAGCCGGGTTTGCAGGTCCGGGTCGAACCGGCTGGTGAAGACGATGGTCGGCACCTTGTGGTGGGTGGTCAGGTCCACCGTTTCCACATCCGTGGTGTCGGGAAGGGAAAGGTCGACCAGCGCGACTGAAATCTTGGCGGCGTGTTCCTTCAGAATGCTGGCTGCTTCCGCGCAAGTCCTCCCAACGATCAGCTCAAACCCGTCGGATCTGCGGAAACTGCGGGATACCGCCTTTTCGAAAAAGCTCGAGTCCTCGACGAGAAGTATCGTGTCCATATGTGGGCCCCGCGCCGAACATGGCCCGACACTCCGCCGAACACGAAGTCAGGCCTGGGAATCGTTTAAACCAGCCATTGACGCAAGCCGAGCTTGCGCTCTTCCCCAAAGACGGAATGAAGCTCACGTAAAGGCTCCTGGGGACCTGACGTGGCTTTCAATCTGAGCAGCCTCGAAATGTTAACTATCCGCCTTGCGAAAACTATTTGGGTTGGTCTGTATTGCTGACTATGTAAAAACACAGGCGCCTTAAATAGGTATTAATAGGATCGTACAAATTACGAGTGACGCACAGTAGGCACAATCTTGCGCGACGGGCAGTGCTATAATCGGTCCCGTAGGGCGAACCAGGACATGGCGAGCGCCTGGATGGGAGTGCGCAGCCACTTGCCACCTGGAAATGGCATCATCGGCAGGCGTGCGAAGGTATCGAAACGCCCCGCATCTCCGGCCACCGCTTCTCCGATCAATCGTCCGGCCAAATTCGCGATTCCGACACCGTGCCCGGAGAAGCCGCACACGATATAGAAGCCGGGGCGCGGTCTGCGGAAATAGGGCATCCGGTTGGCGGTGATCGCCAGTGTGCCCCCCCAGGCATGGTCGATGCGGACATCCGCCAGTTGCGGATAGATCTTGGCCATGTGCTTGCGCACGAAGCCTTCGACATCGGCCGGGTAGCTGCGGGTGTAGGTCTCTCCGCCGCCAAAGATCAGCCGCCGATCCGGGCTCATGCGCCAGTAGTGGACCACCCAGCGCGTGTCGGCCACCGCCTCGTTGTCCGGAATGGGATCGCGCTCGCCCAGCGGCTCGGTCGCCAGAATGTAATTGTTGATCGGCAACACGCGGGCCTCCGTTGTCGGATCGAGGCCGTCGAGATAGCCATTGGCCGCAAGCACCACGTTCCTGGCGCGCACCTCTCCATTTGCGGTCTTGACCACGATGGGCTGGCCCTTGCCGATTTCGGTAACGGCCGTGCCTTCAAAGATCCGCGCGCCTGCCTCCTCCGCCGCCCTGGCCATTCCGAGCACGAAATTCAGCGGATGCAGATGCCCGGCGCGCGCATCCCGGTAGCCCCCGTAATAGACGTCGGTGCCGATTTTGGCCGCCAGTTCGTCATTGTCCAGAGGCGAGATGGCGTCGTAGTCGAACTCGCGCGCCAGCGTTTCCGCCTCTTCCTGCACGTCTTCTAGCCAGCCCTTCTTGTGAACGGCGTGGATGAGGCCGTCGGCCCAGTCGCAATCTATGGAATGGCGTTCGATGCGCTCCTTGATCAGGGTCTTGGCCTCCTCCGCCATGTCCCAGAAGACGCGGGCCTGCGCCTTGCCGACATGGGAGATGAGCCATTGTTGGTCCCGGCGCTGGCCGGAATGCAATTGTCCGCCATTGCGCCCCGATGCGCCCCAGCCAATGCGCTTTGCCTCGCAAAGCACCACCGACAGCCCCTGTTCGGCCAGATGAAGTGCGGCGGAAACACCTGTGAAGCCGCCGCCGACAATACAGACATCGGCCGTCAGGCTTTCGGTGAGGGCCGGGCGCGGCCGATCATCGTTGATGGTGGCCGTGTAATAGGAGGTGGGGTCGTAGGCGGGAACGGTCATGGGGCGCAACGCTTTCCGGGAAGGTCTTGCTTGCGTGCGCCATGGCGACGGACAGGCCGCCATGGCGCAGGCGTAAGACCTGCAGGAGATTAATCGATTAATCGGTATTTCAAACCGTCGGCTAGCCGAGTTTGCCGTCCCGTTTCAATGTGGCGTAGGTGTCGTCGAGCGTTTTTTCCGCAATTCGCACAAGTTCGTCCGCTTCCTCGTGCGAAAGCACCAGCGGGGGCGACAGGATCAGGCTGTCGCGCACCGCCCGCATGACGAGGCCATTGGCAAACGACGTGTCACGCGCAAGGGTGCCGACCGCGCCCTCATTGGCGAACTTCTGTTTTCTGTCGCCCTTGGCGGGTGCCAGTTCCAGCGCGCCAACGAGGCCGACCATGCGGGCCTCTCCGACCAGCGGATGCTCGCCAAGTGCGATCCACTTCTTTTGGAGATAGGGGCCGATATCATCGCGCACCCGGTCCACGATCTTCTCGTTTTCCATGATGGAGAGATTGGCGAGCGCGGCCGCGCAGCAGGCCGGATGACCGGAATAGGTGTAGCCGTGATAGAATTCGCCCCCCTTGTTAATGACGACATCCGCCACCTTGTCCGAGACCATGACCCCGCCAATGGGCAGGTAACCGGAGGAAAGGCCCTTGGCGATGGGCATCAGGTCGGGCTCGATGCCATAGAAGGTGGAGCCGAACCATTCACCCGTGCGTCCGAAGCCGGTAATGACCTCATCCGCAACGAAGAGAATGTCGCGTTCCTTCAGGATGCGGGAGACCTCCGGCCAGTAGGTGTCGGGCGGGATGATGACGCCGCCCGCGCCCTGAATGGGTTCGGCGATGAAGGCCGCCACCTTGTCCTCGCCAATGCGGTCGATCTCCTCCGCCAGCTGGTTGGCCGCCCAGAGGCCAAACTCGTCTGGGCTCATGTCGCCGCCCTCGCCATACCAATAGGGCTGGGCGATGTGACTGACGCCGGGCACCGGCAGGTCGCCCTGCTCGTGCATGCCCGTCATGCCGCCAAGACTGGTGCCCGCGAGCGTGGAGCCATGATAGCCGTTCCAGCGTCCGATGATGTGCTTCTTCTCCGGCTTGCCCATCAGGTCCCAGTAGTAGCGGACCATCCGGAAGACCGTGTCATTGGCTTCCGAACCGGAGCCGACGAAGAAGACATGGTTGAACTGGGCAGGCGTCAGCCTGGCGAGCCTTTCGGCCAGAGCCACGGCGGGAGGATGCGTCGTCTTGAAGAAGAGATTGTAGTAATCCAGCTCCTGCATCTGCCGGTGAACGGCCTCCACGACCTCCTGGCGACCATGCCCGATCTGGGTGCACCAAAGACCGGCCATGCCGTCCATGATGCGGTTGCCGTCTGAATCGGTGAGCCATACGCCCTCGGCGGCAACGATGACGCGCGAGCCTTCGGCGTTCAGCGTGCGGTGTTCGGAGAAGGGATGGAGGTGATGGGCGGCGTCAGCCTCCTGCAGCGCCCTGGTGGGGTAGACGTTGGACGTGAGGGTCATGGAAAGGGCACTCCGAGAAAGATGATCTTTGTCTTGTTTTGATCGGGTCGATGTCCCGCGCTCCGGCCTTGGCCAGTCAGCGACGGGAAAGGGGGGGCGCGGCTGCGCTAGACGTTCAGCAGCAGGTATTCGCGCTCCCATGCGCTGATAACACTCATGAAGGTTTCGAATTCCTCCTGCTTGATTGCCCGGTAGGTGGCGACGAAGCGTTCTCCGAACACGTCGACCAGTTCCTCGCACTCTTCAAACAGCGTCAGCGCCTCGGTGAGGCCGCGCGGCAGCGTATAAGGGCCGTCGGAGGAATAGCCCGTACGCGGCGGTTCCGGCTTCATCGCGTTCTTGATGCCAAGATAGCCGCAGGCGAGCGAGGCGGCGATGGCGAGATAGGGGTTGGCGTCCGATCCCGGCACGCGGTTTTCGAGCCGCCTTGCGGACGGCTTGGAATTGGGCACCCGCAGCGCGACCGTGCGGTTGTCGTACCCCCAGTAAACATTGCAGGGCGCAGTCGAATGGCGCACGAAGCGGCGATAGGAGTTGACGTAGGGCGCCATGATGCAGGTCACGGCGGGCAGATATTCCTGGTGTCCCGCGATGAAGGACAGGAATTTCGGTGTCGCCTCGCCATCTTTGCCGGAAAAGATGTTCTGGCCCGTCTCGATGTCGATCACCGACTGGTGGATATGCATGGCAGAGCCCGGCTGTCCGCTCATCGGCTTGGCCATGAAGGTCGCGTACATGTCGTGGCGAAGCGCGGCTTCGCGGATGGTGCGCTTGAACAGGAACACTTGGTCTGCCAGTTCCAGCGGCGCACCATGGCGCAGGTTGATCTCCATCTGCGCCGCCCCCTCCTCATGGATGAGCGTGTCGATTTCGAGGCCCTGCGCTTCCGACAGGTCGTAGATATCGTCGATGAGATCGTCGAATTCGTTGAGCGCGGAGATCGAGTAGGACTGGCGGCCCACCTCCGGGCGGCCCGAACGGCCAACCGGCGGGGTCAGCGGATAGTCCGGGTCCGTGTTCGGCTTGACGAGATAGAACTCGATCTCCGGCGCGACGACCGGCTTCCAGCCTTCCTTTTCATAAAGAGACAGGACGCGTTTCAGAACGTTGCGCGGCGCGGTTTCCACCGGCGCGCCTTCCTGTGTGATCGCATCATGGATCAGCTGGGCGGTGGGGTCGGTTTCCCATGGCACCACCGCAAGGGTGGAATAGTCGGCCTCGAAGAACAGATCGCCATCGGTCGGGTTGTGATGGAAACGGTCGTCCTCGGGGGGGTAATCGCCGGAAATGGTCTGGGCGAAGATCGAGGCGGGCATGCTCATCACCGGTCCGGAGAAGAATTTCTCCGTCGGCATCATCTTGCCGCGGGCAACACCGGCAAGGTCCGGCACGATGCACTCGATGTCCTGGATCTGACGATGGCGCAGCCACGCGCGGGCCTCCTCCATCGTCGCCACGCCGCGAATGAGGGGCTCGTTCTGCTTCCCGGCGTTGTCAGACGTATCCGTCACGTGAAGTCCTTAAGCGTTGGTCCCTGTCTTGGGGGAGGTCCCCGAAGAAGGAACGTCAGGTGTTGGCGCAGGGAATTGCGCTCGACAGGTCTTGCAAGCGCCTCTTGTCGGCAAGACGGGGCGCCTCGGGGAGCGATGCGGGCAAATTGTGATCACATTCTGAAATTTGTCAATCGCGGCTCCTGGTGGACCTTTCGGAACGGGAGCCGGCCTGCGGTTGGAGCGTGGTGATCGCACCTGTCTTGCCGTCGCCGTCAGGAAACGCGGTTGCGGCCGGAGGGTCTTCCAGTACCGAGTGACCAATCAACCCCATCCCGTCGAGGATGTCCCGTTCGATCGCCACGCGCAGCTTTTCCGGCTCGTTTTCGCGGATCGCGGCAATGGCCTCCTTGTGCTGGTCTTCCAGTGCCGATGTGCCGACCCGCCCATAGGCGGTGCGCATGAAGGGCGCGAATTGCAGCCAGACATGTTCCACCAGAGGAAGAATGATCTGGGACGCGGAGGCTCGGTAAATCCGGAAATGGAACTCGTGATTGCGGCGCATATAGGTGGTGACATCGCCGGTCACGAGGCTGATATCGATGGCATCATCGATGCGGGTGAGGTCGTCTGCCAACTCGACCAGATTGGGCAGCGCCAACATGGCCAGATGCGGCTCCAGCAGCACGCGGGCATGCAACAGCTCGTCGAACCGCTGGCGCGTCATGGTGGGCACGCGGATGCGCCCATTGGGCAGGACGTCCAGTGCGTTCGCTGCCGAAAGCCCGCGGATCGCCTCACGAACGGGCATGGGAGATACGCCCAGCTGGCCCGCCAGGCCGCGCAGCGTCACAGCGTGGCCGGGCACGAACTGGCCGGTCAGCAGCGCGTCGCGCACCGCGGCCTCCACCCGGTCGCGGGTCACCACGCGTACGGAGGGATCGGCCTCCCTGGCGGAGCCGTCTTCAAGGGCCCCTGAAGAGGGGGCGTTGGGCGATGTGGCGCCAGACGAGGGGGGGCGGCCGGATGAAACCTCGCTCATGCCGCGCCGCGCGCCCTGTGCGATGGTCGCATTCTCTGGTTGGTTGCCCGCGTTGCGTCCATATTCTGCATGTCTTTTGATCGTGCCTCTGCGGTGTGCAGTAGTTGACAGGCTTATCGATACGTGATCACATTTTTACCGCAACAGCAATCGACAGGGTGCGATGTCGGTGTCATGCCGCATCGAACCGGTTCGATGAAAACAGATGGTCGGCGCTTGCAACGTCATGCTCGCATCGGGCGCCAGATCATTGTCCAGAGAATGCCTGCGTCACGTCATCTGCGCCCATGGAACCCGAACTCATGTCGGGTCGTTTCATGGAATATCAGTCCGATTTGCGAGGCCGGGAACTTCGGATGCGCTCTCGGCGATCTTCAAAGTGGGTCTGCCCCGCCCGAAAACACGATACGCCGGGAACGGCGAAGGCGGCGGAGCGCGAGATGACGGTCATGTTGGGGGGTGTTAAATGGGTCCAGTGGCCCGCGTTGAGTTTCTGACGCCGGATGGCGACATGACGGAAGCGGTGGAGAGGTTTCTTGCCGCCCATCCCGATCTCGACACTGTCGAGGTCATCCTGCCCGATACGAATGGTGTCCTGCGCGGCAAGTGGCTGCCGGGCACGGCGCTGCCGAAGATTTTCGAGGGGGGCGTCGCCTTCCCCTATTCGCTGTTCGGCCTCGACGTCTGGGGGCGTGAGGTTGAGGAGACCGGTCTTCACATAGAGACCGGCGACAAGGACGGTCTGTGCTGGCCGGTCATGGAGACCCTGCAACTCGTCCCCTGGGCGGAACGCAAGACGGCACAGGTTCTGCTTTCCATGTATGATCGGGAGGGCACCCCCTTCCTGATCGATCCCCGCCATGTCCTGTCAGGCATGGTGGACCGGCTCGCCGACTATGGTGTCACGGCCACCTGCGCCTTCGAGCTTGAATTCTATCTCTTCGAGGAAGACCCGGACGGCCGCCAGCCGCGCCCCGTCTTTTCCACCCATCGCGGGCCCGCACGTCAGAACATGTATGCGCTCTCCGATCTGGAAGCCTTCATGCCGCTGGTTGACGAGATCCGCCGCGGTGCGGACGAGCAGAATATTGCCGCCGATGCGGCCGTCTCCGAGGCCGCGCCCGGCCAATTCGAGCTGAACCTGCACCATCGCAGCAATCCGCTCACCGCCGCCGACGATGCGGTTCTTCTGCGCCGTCTGGTCACAGGGGTGGCGCGCAAGCACGGGCTCAAAGCCTCCTTCATGGCAAAGCCCTTTGTGGAGTGGCCCGGCAATGGCATGCATGTGCATGTCTCTTTGGAAAATGCGCATGGCAACATTTTCGCCAATCCGGAAAACGGCGAGGAGCTTCTTGGCTACGCCATTGCCGGTCTTCTGGAGACAATGCAGGAAAGTCAACTTCTCTATATTTCCACTTTTAACGGCTTCCGCCGCATGCAGCCCGGCTCCTACGCGCCGACATCGATCACGTGGGGCCACGACAACCGGTCTGTCGCGCTGCGCGTGCCGCCGGGTGGGCCGAATGCGCGCCGTGTCGAACATCGTATCGCAGGTGCCGATGCCAACCCCTATCTGGTGCTGACCGGCGTTCTGGCCGGCATGCTGGAGGGGCTTGAGAGACGCAAGGATCCGCCCCGCGCCATCTCGGGAAATGCCTATCAGGGGCGGTCGCGGCGATTGACGCCGTGGATGGACGAGGCCATTGACGCCTTTGAGAAATCGAAGCGGATGAAACGGGCCGTGGGCAAGGAAATGCACAAGACGCTCACCGCCATCAAACGCGAGGAACTTGCCGCGTTCGGGCGCGAGATTTCGACGCTTGAGCGCGAAACATATCTCTGACTGCAAAGACGGGCCGCAAAGAGTCCACATCGTCGGACAAAATCGCCATGGAAATCGGGGGACGGGTCATTTAATCAGCGCCCCGGTTGATCTACTTATGGCGGATCGAACTGACCTTCGAACCCCGGGAGGGACCGCTGGCCATTATGGCTAAAGCCGTGCCGGGTTTGGGAAATTGGCTGAACGGGAGCATTCAGACATGCGCATCCTATTTACCGCAACCGTGGCTGCCGTGGCGCTCGTCGCCGGCAACGCGCTTGCGCAGGAAGAGAAAGTCGTCAACGTCTTCAACTGGTCGGATTATATCGACGATTCCATTCTGGAGGACTTCACCAAGGAGACGGGTATCAAGGTCGTCTACGACGTCTTTGATTCCAACGAGGTTCTCGAAACCAAGCTGCTGGCGGGCGGAACAGGCTACGATGTCGTGGTTCCCACCGGATCGTTCCTGTCGCGCCAGATCAAGGCCGGCGTCTTCATGAAGCTCGACAAGGACAAGCTTCCCAACCTGGAAAACATGTGGCCCGAGATCCAGGAGCGCACCGACAAATACGATCCGGGCAACGACTACTCCATCAATTACATGTGGGGCACCACCGGGCTCGCCTACAATCCCGAGAAGATCAAGGCTGCGCTGGGCGACGATGCTCCGGTTGACAGCTGGGACCTGCTGTTCGATCCGAAATACGTTTCCAAGCTTGCCGATTGCGGCGTCTACGTCCTCGATGCGCCGACAGAGGTCTTCCCCGCGGCGCTCAACTATCTCGGTTACGATCCCGACAGCAAGGATGTGGACCAGCTCCGTGAAGCGGCGGACCTGTGGAAGAAAATCCGCCCCTATATCCGAAAGTTCCACAATTCGGAGAACATCAACGCGCTCGCCAACGGCGATATCTGCCTCGCGCATGGCTGGTCGGGTGACATGCTCCAGGCCCGCGATCGCGCCGCGGAGGCCGATAACGGCGTGACGGTTGAATATTCCATCCCCAAGGAAGGCGCGCTGATGTGGTTCGACCAGATGGCGATCCCGGCGGATGCGCCACACCCGGACAATGCGCATATCTTCCTCAACTACATCATGCGTCCGGAGGTCATGGCGAAGGCGTCGAACTACGTCTACTACGCCAACGGCAACCTCGCCTCGCAGAAGTTCCTGGAAAAGGACGTGATCGGCGATCCGGCGATCTATCCGTCGGCTGAGACAATGAAGAACCTCTACACCGTGACCGCCTATTCGCCGAAGGTGACCCGCGTCGTCACCCGCGAATGGACCTCGGTGAAGAGCGGCAATTGAGCCCGCATCACGCCTGACAAGACGACCACCGGCGGCATCCCGCCGGTGGTTCGGACTGCGGCCGGATCGGTCCGAAGAGCCCGACTTGCCGACATGACGGAAATGACCGCGCCGGATAGGGGGCGGACCACACGCAAAGTGTGGAGGAACTGGGGATTGGTGGTGAGGACAACGTCACCGTCATTGTGAAGAGTTCGGCAGGGGCCATGACGGATGCCCCGATGCCGGTTTGCGACAGGGGTGGGGGTTTTGGCTAAAAAACCGATCGGTCCGATCCGGCGAAAATTCGCGCCGTGGGATGATCCCGAGCTGCGTCCTTTCATCGAATTCCGCAATGTCACCAAGCGGTTCGGAGATTTCACCGCAGTCGACAATCTGAGTCAGACAATCTACGAGCGCGAATTCTTTGCGCTGCTCGGCGGGTCGGGCTGCGGCAAGACCACCTTGATGCGGATGCTCGCCGGCTTCGAGACGCCCACCGAGGGCGAGATCTTTCTCGAAGGCAAGAGCCTGAAGGGCGTGCCGCCCTATCACCGCCCGGTCAACATGATGTTTCAGTCCTATGCGCTGTTTCCGCATATGAGCGTCGCGGACAACATCGCCTTCGGTCTCAAGCAGGACGGTGTGCCCAAAGCGGAAATCGCGGAGCGCGTGACGGAGATGTTGCGGCTGGTGAAGCTGGACGCCTTCGGCAAGCGCAAGCCGCACCAGCTTTCCGGCGGTCAGCGTCAGCGTGTGGCGCTGGCCCGTTCTCTTGCCAAACGGCCCAAGGTGCTGTTGCTGGATGAACCGCTCGCCGCCCTCGACAAGAAGCTGCGCGAGGATACCCAGTTTGAGCTGATGGACCTCCAGATGGACATGGGGCTCACCTTCCTGATCGTGACCCACGACCAGGAGGAGGCCATGACGGTGGCCGACCGGATTGCGGTCATGGACAGCGGCCGGATCATTCAGGTCGCGACCCCGCCGGAAATCTATGAAGGTCCCAATTCGCGTTTCGTGGCTGATTTCATTGGCGATATCAACATCTTCGAGAGCAAGGTGGTGGCCAAGTCCGCCGAAGCTACGCGGCTTCACGCTCTCGATCTCGGCGTGGAATTCGATGTTGGCCAGACGACATCGGCGAATGTCGGTGACATGGTCGGCTTCGGCATCCGTCCGGAAAAGATCTCCGTGTCCCTCGACAAGCCGGAGACGGATTTCGTCGTGGAGGCGCTGGTCTGGGATATCGGCTATCTGGGCGACATCTCCACCTTGCATTGTCAGACGGCGAACGAGGTGGCCTTGCGCGCTTCGGTTGCCAACGTGACGCGTCTGGTCGAACGCCCGATCGCCTGGGACGACAAGGTCTGGCTCACCTGGGGGCGCGACGCGGGCGTTATTCTGATTGACTAGGGCAGGAACCGGGGCAGGAGCGGGGGGCTGCAGATGAGCAATATTCTTGCAAAGGCAGGCAAGCGTCTGGCGGGACGGTGGGCCGTTATCGGCATCCCCTATGCGTGGTTGCTGTTCTTCTTCCTTGTGCCCTTCCTGATCGTCATCAAGATTTCCCTGTCGGAAGTCACGATCGCCATGCCGCCCTATCTGCCGACCATTGATCTGGCGGAGGGCTGGTCGAGTATTCGCGACGCGATTTCGGCCTTTTCTTTCGACAATTACATCTGGCTGACAGAAGACGATCTTTATTGGAAGTCGTATCTCTCCTCCATTCAGATTGCGGCCATATCGACGCTCATCACGTTGCTGGCGGGCTACCCGCTTGCCTATGGCATGACGCGCGTGCCGTCCCATTGGCGCCCCACGCTTGTCATGCTTGTGATCCTGCCCTTCTGGACCTCGTTTCTGATCCGCGTCTATGCGTGGATCGGGATCCTGAAGAACGAGGGTCTTTTGAACCAGTTCCTGCTCTGGGTGGGCGTGATCGACGAGCCGCTGATCATTTTGAACACCAATTGGGCGGTCTATGTCGGCATCGTCTATTCCTATCTCCCCTTCATGGTTCTGCCGCTCTATGCGACGCTGGAGAAGATGGACGATTCCCTGCTTGAAGCGGCTGAGGACCTGGGCTGCCCGCCGTGGAAAGCCTTCTGGCAGATCACCTTGCCGCTGTCGCTGCCGGGCGTGTTGGCTGGCTCCTTTCTCGTCTTTATCCCGGCGGTGGGAGAGTTCGTCATTCCCGATCTTCTGGGCGGTTCCAACACGCTGATGATCGGCAAGACGCTGTGGGTGGAGTTCTTCGCAAACCGTGACTGGCCGGTCTCTTCGGCCGTGGCGGTCATTCTCCTGCTCATTCTGGTTGTGCCCATCGTGCTCTTCCAGAACCAGCAGCAAAAGATGCAGGAGCGCGACAAATGAAGCTGGATGTGAGGATCTGTGGAACTGACCGAAAGGAGACCCGGGCATGAGACGCGGCGCTTCCTGGTTCAATGTCACATCGATCGTGATCGGCTTTTCATTCCTCTACCTGCCGATCGTGATCCTCGTGATCTTCTCGTTCAATGAATCGCGGCTGGTCACCGTCTGGGGCGGTTTTTCCACCAAATGGTATGGGGAGATGCTGAACAACAAGCAGCTCCTCGATGCCGCCTGGGTGACCCTGCGCGTGGCTTTCGTCTCAGCCTCCGTCGCGACCGTACTCGGCACGATCGGCGCACTGGTTCTGGCGCGCATGGGCCGGTTCTGGGGGCGTTCGCTGTTTTCCGGCATGATCTACGCGCCGCTGGTCATGCCCGACGTGATCCTTGGCCTGTCGCTGCTCTTGCTCTTCGTGGCGATCAATCAGGATCGAGGCTTCTGGACGGTAATACTGGCGCATACCACGTTCTGCATGTGCTACGTGGCGGTGGTGGTCCAGTCACGTCTCGTCGGCTTCGACCGATCGCTGGAAGAGGCGGCGATGGACCTAGGTTGCCCTCCGCTCAAGACCTTCTTCCGCATCACCCTGCCACTCATCCTGCCGGGTGTTCTGGCGGGCTGGATGCTGGCCTTCACCCTGTCACTTGACGACCTCGTCATCGCCAGTTTCACGACCGGGCCGGGTGCAACCACGCTACCGATGAAGATCTACAGTCAGGTCCGCCTTGGGGTGACGCCGGAAATTAACGCGGTCTGCACAATCCTCGTCATGCTGGTGACGGTTGGCGTAATCGTGGCCTCGTTGGTGACGAAGCGGCGCGAGGTTTCCCGTCTGCGCGATGAGCAGATGGCTGCTGCCTCAGCCTGAGCTGACGGTCCGAGGCGTCTTCCTGTCAATCGGGCAGGGCGCCCCGGATCAGGCGGGGCGAAGCCTATTGCGCTGCGGGGGGCGTTGCCGGAAGGGCGGGCGCCTTCTGGCGGGGTGCCTGCTGGACGGGCGGCTGCTGGACGGTGGAGGCTCCGCTTGCACCGCCGGTTGCGGCCTGTATCTCCTCAGACCCGTGCGTCTTTGCTTCCGTGGCCTTGCGCTGCTCGATCATCCGGTTGACGTCGGGCAGGAATTGCGGGTTGAGCAGGGGGCCTCGCACGAGAAAGAGCACCGTGGCTGCCGGATCGCCCTTGCGTGTGGCCTGTCCGGTAAGCGCGATGGTGCGTTCTGGCAGGGAGGCGCGCCCCTGCGCGTTGATCGCGAGTTCCTTGCTCGCCGCACTGACCTTGGTGAAACTGGCGGTGCCGTTTTCGACCGTTGCCGCGAGTTCCAGCGTGTCCAGGCTCGTGCGGCCGGTTTCCGCCGCTGCGCGTTGCGTGTCGGCGGTGGGGGCGGGCAACGGATCACCCTTTTCCCCAGCGTCCGTCGGCGCGCCGGACGCTTCGTCAGCCTTCATGGTGAAGGTCTCAATGGCGCGGGCGATGTCGACCTGGGAGAGTGTGAGCCCGTCCACCGTGAGATCGAAATGGCCCTTGGCGGAGCTCGCCAGCGCATCGAGATCGAGACCTGAAGCCATCAGATTGAGACTGCCGCGCGCAACGCCGGATGTCGGCCGCATGCGCGTGTCTTCCAGAGGCAGCGCGCCCAGATCGATGTTTTGAACACGCACGTCGCCGGTCACTGCCATGGCCTTGGCCGACAGCGGCGAACCATCCTTCGGAGCGGTTCCGTCCGTGCGGTCCATATGGGAGGAGAGACGGGCGGTGAGGGTGCCGCCATAAAGCACCGCCTCGCTTATGTCGAAAGCGATGTTGCCGTTCTTCAGGAGGAAGGAGGTCGCGGTGCGCCCGATACGGGCCGCACCGATGCGCACCTGGCGGGCGGACAGCTGAACGTCGATATCGGCCGCCGCCATCGTTTCGACTGGCATGGCGACATTGCCGCCTTTCGGCAAGGGTTCGGCGCGCAGCCATTCCGAGATATAGCCGGACAGGTCGAGCTTCTCGAAATCCAGTGTCGCTTGAACGGATGGTCTTTGATCGCGCCATCCGAGCGCGATAAGGCCGGTGCCAATATTGCCGTCAAGCTCCAGCGTCGCCTGATCCATCACGAGGCCGGAGGCATTTGCGCGGGCCTGGAATTCGGCCGAGAAGGGGCCAAGCGTCGCGCCTTCTCCCGGATCGCGTCCCACCCAGGCAAGCGCCCGGCGAAGGTTCGGCATGGTCAGCGAGGCCTTGCCGTTCGCCTGCAAATTGGTCGGCCCCAGCAGAACGCCCTCGAAATTCATCCGCAAGGGCGTGGAGGTCAGCTTCAGGTTCAGCGACGCCTTCTGTGCCGCTCCCGCAAAGACCGCTGTATCAGAAAGCCCTGCACGCACCTCCATCGCCTCGCCATGCCAGATGAAGGCGGCGGAAAGGACGGCTTCTCCGCGCGCGCCGGGCCATGTCAGCGTGCCGTTGATGCCCGTGACACGTTCGTTCTCACGTCCGTCAGGCAGACCGTCATGCAGGATGAGAAAACTGCCGTCCTCGATGCGCAACTCGTTGGTGGCGAATGGCCATTGCGTGGGGTCGCGGCGAAGGGTCGAAACCGCGAAGGCGGAGGATGCCGCTTCGGCAATGATCTGCGGTTTGCGGAGCAGGAAACGCGACAGCTCGATATCGCCGGTGAGAAGCGGGAGCCATTTGACCTCAGCCTCCACGGCCTCGAAATGGGCCCGCATCTTCTGATCGCGATTGGCGGCGCGCACATCGGGCAGGACGACGGAAAGCCCGGACGTGAAGGTCACATGGGGCCGTCCTTCCACTTCCACATCTGCGCCCAGCCAGTCCGACAGGACAGCGGCAATGCGGTCCTTGGCGATTTCTGTTGAGACAAGCAGTGGCAGCGCCGCGAAGAAGGCGGCGACGAGCAATACGGCAAGACTGGCGAGTATGAGCCAGCGTTTCATTGGTTTTCCTTGCTATCGCACGAGACAGTCACCCCGTTGGGCGGCATAGGAAGTCCCGTGAGGAACCGCAAGCGGTTTGTTGTGGCGCTGCGCGCTTGTCCGCTTGATTTTACAATGCTAATCGAAGCGTATTGTGCATGAGCGAAAGATCTGTCGCTACGGGATGTGAGCGGGGTCGCCGGCATCGGGGTTCAGTCGAAGCGTTGTGCCAGAATTCTGGTCGCGGCTTCAACTCGGACCGAGCGGCAGGGCAATGGCCCCGGACGACAGATCGAGTCGGCACACCGGGAGGATTGCATGAATCAGAAGCAGCCGCTGTGGGCTCCGTCGCGTGCGCGCGTCGAAGCCTCCGCTATCCACAAGTTCATAGGGTTCGTCATGGATCGCGGGGCCCCCGCCCTTGCCGATTATGATGCGTTGCATGCCTGGTCGGTCGCCGAGCCGGGCGCTTTCTGGGATGCGATCTGGGATTTTTGCGGTGTCGTCGGGGAGAAGGGGGAGCGCCTTATTGAGAACGGCGACGCCATGCCCGGTGCGGTCTTTTTTCCCGATGCGCGGTTGAATTTCGCCGAAAACCTCCTGCGTCGCACCGGTAGCGAGGATGCGCTCGTCTTCCGCGGCGAGGACAAGGTCGAAAAGCGCGTGTCATGGGATGACCTCCATGCACTTGTTTCCCGCTTGCAGCAGGCGCTGAAAGCTGCGGGCGTCGGCGTGGGCGATCGGGTCGCTGCGATGATGCCGAACATGCCGGAGACCATCGCCGCCATGCTTGCCACGGTCTCTCTGGGCGGCATCTGGTCCTCGTGCTCGCCGGATTTCGGGCCGCAGGGCGTGCTCGACCGGTTCGGCCAGATCGAGCCGAAGGTCTTCATTGCTTGCGATGGCTATTGGTATGCCGGCAAACGCATCGAGATCGCAGAAAAGCTCGGTGAAATCGTGCCGAAGCTGCAAAGCGCATCAACCGTCGTGATCGTGCCCTATCTGGACATCGCGCAGGAAATGGCGGCCGGCTTGCCGCGGGCCGTGGCGCTGGACGATCTCATCGCACCTTATGAAGCAGGTCCGATCACCTATGAACGTGTGGCCGCGGCCCATCCGCTCTACATCCTGTTCTCTTCCGGGACGACGGGCATTCCGAAATGTATCGTCCATTGCGCGGGCGGCGTCCTTCTGCAGCATCTGAAGGAACACAGGCTCAACTGCGATCTTAACCCGGGCGACAGGTTGTTCTATTTCACCACCTGCGGCTGGATGATGTGGAACTGGCTGGTGACGGGACTGGCTTGCGAACTGACGCTCCTGCTCTTCGATGGCTCACCCTTCGCGCCGACGCCGTCTGTGCTCTTCGACTATGCGCAGGCCGAGCGCATGACCATGTTGGGCACGTCTGCGAAATATATCGACGCACTGCGAAAGGAAGGGCTGAAGCCCTGTGAGACGCACGATCTGAGCAGCCTGAAGGTGATCACCTCCACCGGCTCGCCGTTGGCGCCGGAGAGCTTCGACTACGTCTACGAGCACATCAAATCCGACATCCATCTGGCCTCCATTTCCGGTGGCACCGATATCGCGTCCTGTTTCGTGATCGGTATTCCGACCAAGCCTGTCTGGAAGGGCGAGATTCAGGGGCCTGGCCTGGGCATGGCAGTGGATGTTTGGGATGACGATGGAAAGCCGGTGCGGGGCGAAAAGGGCGAATTGGTGTGCACACGCCCCTTCCCCTCCATGCCTGTGAAATTCTGGAACGATCCGGACGGCCGAAAGTACCACGCTGCCTATTTCGAACGTTTCGACAATGTCTGGTGTCACGGCGATTTCGCGGAATGGACCGAACACGGCGGGATGATCATTCATGGTCGTTCGGACGCGACGCTCAATCCCGGCGGTGTGCGCATTGGCACGGCGGAGATCTACAACCAGGTGGAGCAGATGCCGGAGGTGATTGAATCCCTCGCCATTGGCCAGAGCTGGGATGGAGACGTGCGGGTCGTTCTCTTCGTGCGGCTGGCGGAGGGCGTGGAGCTTGACGAGGCAATGGAAAAATCGATCAAGGCCCGCATACGCACCGGTGCGTCGCCCCGCCATGTGCCTGCACGCATTGTTGCGGTCGACGACATCCCGCGCACAAAGTCCGGAAAGATAACCGAGCTTGCCGTTCGCGACGTCGTGCACGGACGCGACGTCAAGAACAAGGAAGCGCTGGCCAACCCCGAAGCTCTTGATCTTTATCGCGATCTTCCGCAGTTGAACGACTAGAAAGCTGTTCCGGGAAAGTGGAGGGGCGGAGGGCTGCGGCGGTATGACCCCGCGGCCCCGGATGCCGTTCGCGCCTGGCGCAGGGGAGGACTGCAGTTCATCTTTTCTAAAGTCTGTTAGCACGTGCAGCATGACCTGTTGCGTGTAACAACGGATCCATCAACCACCTGTAAACGCCCTGCGGAACACAATACCTTCGACCAGAACGGTATGGATTATTGCGTTGTCCTCCACTTGGAAACGGGCTCTCAAACAAAAGATCGCGCTCGCTTTGACGCCGCGCGATGCTTTCCACGCGCGCAGTGCCACCCGCACGGGCAGGCGCACGCGCGCGCCGGGACCGTTCGCAATCAGTTTGCGCGCGCGGTTCATCCTTCTGGTTGTCGGGCTTTTTGTTAGCTTGACCCTCACCATGGTCGCCACGGCCAGTTATCTCGATCTGCGCGATGATGATCGCAAAACGCTGGACATGGCCACGGTCATCGCGCGAACCGTCGGTCGTCTGGCCGCTCCTGAAATCGTCAATGCCCGCCACACGCCGCTGGAAAACCTGCTTCGCGGCATCGCCTCCGATCCGCTTGTGCTGCGCGTCCATGTCTATGACGCCATAAGTGCGGTGGATGTTGATAGTGGCGTTGACGCCTCGTCGGAGGCAAAGGAGATCCCGCGCTCGCTGATTGACGAGGTTCTGGCGTCGGGGCGGCGCAAGGTAATGCTCGAAGAAGGCGAGGTTGAAGTCGCCGTCCCGATCCTCGTCAGCGGCAACCGCGTTCCTGCGGGCGTTGCTCTCGTTACCTATGCGCGCCCCTATGCGTCGGAGGTCGTTGAGCGAATTTGGTTCCGTAGCGCGCTGATCGCTGTCTTCCTGATCGCAGGCGCGATGCCCCTGACGGTTCATTTCGGCAATGGGTTCCTGCGCCCGATCCGGGAATTGACCCATGTTGCGCACCGGGTCAGCGCTGGGGATTTCAACGCGCCTTTCCCGGTTGAACGTCGCGACGAGATCGGCGTGCTCGCGCGCGCCTATTCCGACATGGTTCGCACCATTCGCGGCAATCTTGATCGTATCCACCAGCTCGCCTTCATCGACAGCGTGACCCGCCTCGCCAATCGCGAGAGCTTTCGTGTGGAGACGGAAAAGGTCGTTTCGACTGCGGGTTCCGAGAAGAAGGGCTTTGCGGTTCTCTACATCGACCTGGACCGGTTCAAGCGCATCAACGACACCTATGGCCACGATGTCGGCGACAAGTTGCTGACGCATGTCGCGCGTCGGCTCACGCTTGAGCTTTGTGGACAGGACAGGCGTATTGACGGCCTTGGCCAGCCCAACGCCGCCAATGGGCAAGGCGAGGAGGCCTTGCCGTTGATCGCGCGGCTGGGAGGGGACGAATTCGCGGTGCTGCTTCCAGGCTGTGCCTCGCGCGCGGCTGCGGCCTGCGTTGCGCAGGTGGCATTGGGAGCCGTGCGCGGCATTTCATCGGTGGACGGTATCCCCGTCTCGATTGGCGCAAGCATTGGCATCGCGATCTATCCGCTGGACGGCGACAGTCATATGACGCTGATGAAGAATGCCGATATCGCCATGTATGCGGCCAAGACCGCCGGGGGGCTGGGTTACGCCTTCTACAATGCCGAGGCAGACCGCGCGGCGGCGGAACGCATGCGGATGGAAACGGAACTGAAGCAAGCGGTGGCACGCGACGAGCTCTTGCTGCACTACCAGCCGCAGATTTCAACCGGATCGAACGCGCTTGTCGGCGCGGAAGCTCTTCTTCGCTGGAATCATCCCGAACGTGGGCTTATCGCGCCGGGTGCCTTTATCAGTCTTGCGGAGGAAACCGGGCTGATTGTGGAGATTGGCCGTTGGGTGCTGCACGAGTCCTGTCGTCAGGCGGCCGATTGGCACCGGCGGGGGATGAAAGTTCGTATCGCGGTCAACATCTCGCAGGCCCAGTTCCGCGATCCGGATGGGTTCGCCAACACGGTCATGGCGATCCTCGACGAGACCGGTTTTTCACCCGCGTTCCTGGAGCTGGAGATCACCGAGTCCATGGCCATGCGGGATCCAAACGAGATTGCGCGCATCATCGATCCTTTGCGCGATGCAGGCATCCGCTTCGCCATCGACGATTTCGGGACCGGCTATTCAAGCCTCGCGCATCTCACCCGGCTGCCTTTTGACATCTTCAAGATCGATCAGAACTTCATCGCCGGTATCGGTGAAGACAAGAGTGCAGAGGTCATCGTCCAGACCATCCTCGCCATGGCGGGGAGCCTGCACTATGATACCGTGGCCGAAGGCGTGGAAACCCGTGAGCAGCTCGCTTTCTTGAAGGACCACGGCTGTACGATGGCGCAAGGCTACCTGATCGGGAAGCCGATGACATTTGACAGTTTCGAAAGCTGGATGGAGGCATGCGCTGCATCGAGAGGCCCCGGCGAAGACGTTGATGCGGGGCCGGCGGATGGTGAGACGGCGCGCTGTACGGCGACTTGCGGCTAGCTGACCTGGCGCAGCCGGGCCACTGCTTTTATCTGTCGAACAAAGGTTGCCTGTCAGAAGAACGGGTGCGGAAAGTCGCCCGGCTGGTGCGCGCCAGCAACATCACCGGGATAAGGCCTGTCAGGACGATTGCAAGGGCAGGCAGCGAGGCATCCTCGAACACTTCGTGCGAGGCCGCCGCATAGACCACGGTGGACAGTGTCTCGAAATTGAAGGGACGCAAGAGGATCGTTGCCGGCAGTTCCTTCATGCAATCCACGAAGACCAGAAGTGCTGCCGACAGCAGGATCGGGCGGATGATCGGCAGGTCGACTTCAATCAGCGTTCTGAGCGAGGTGCGCCCGAGTGTGCGGGCGGCCATGTCCAGATGGGGCGAGACCTTGGCAAGGCCCGCCTCGATGGAGCCGCTGGCGGCAGCCAGAAAGCGCGTGGAATAGGCATAGACCAGGGCCGCGCCAGAGCCGGTGAAGAGCAGGCCTGTTGCAAAGCCGAATGTCTCGCGGGCGAAGCCGTCGACCATATTGTCGAAAGCGGCAAGGGGCACGAGGATGCCGACGGCCAGAATGGTGCCGGGCACCGCATAACCTATGGCGGCGACCCGCGCGACCGCCTGCAAAAGCGCGGACCGGCGAACCCGTTGGCCATAGGCGATCACGACGCCAATACCCACTGTGATGAGGGCGGCCACGCTCGCCAGTGTGAGGGAATTGGTCGCCGCAGCCAGAAAATCGGGACTGGAGAGATCTTCCAGGCGCCGGCTCGCGAAATCCGCGAGCAAGAGCGACGGGGCGATAAAGCCGAGAAGGACTGGAAGCGCGCAGGCGACCATCGCGCCGGCTGCCTGGTAGGGGGAAAGGTGGTAGCCAGGCAGTGCGCGGTAACGCGATGAGGAATGGTGGAAGCGCTGATTGCGCCGCCCGTATCTTTCCACCCACAACAACGCGAACACGGCGACGAGCATGGCGCAGGCGATCTGGGCAGCCCCAGGCAGGGAGCCTCGATTGAGCCACGTGTCATAGACGGAGAAGGTCAGTGTCTTGACGCCGAAAAACTCCACGGCTCCGATGTCGTTGAGGCATTCCATCAGTGCCAGCGAAACGCCGACGGCGATGGCGGGGCGCGCCATGGGAAGCGCCACGCGGAAGAAGACGCGCCAGGGCCCGGAGCCCAGTGTGCGGGATACATCGAGCACGCAGGTCGACTGCATCAGGAAGCTCGCGCGGGCAGTCAGATACACATATGGATAGAGCACCATCGACATGACAAAGATGGCGCCTGGAAGGGAGCGGATTTCAGGAAACCAGTAGTCCCGCGAGGTCTGGAAGCCAAAGATCGCGCGCAGCGCGCTCTGCACGGGGCCTGTGTAGTTCAGGATGTCCACATAGGCGTAGGCGACGATATAGGTGGGGACTGCGAGGGGCACCAGCAGCGCCCAGTCGAAGAAGCCGCGGCCGGGGAACCGGCACATGGTGACGAGCCACGCGGTGCCGACCCCCACAAGCGCCGTCAGGATGCCGACGCCCAGCATGAGCCAGGCGGTGGTGGCGACGGCGCGTGGCAGCACGGTCGTCGCCAGATGGTGCCAGACACCTTCCGCCGGGCCCAGCGCAATGAAGAACAGCGATCCGATGGGGGCGAGGACGAGGGCGGCAACGAACAGGATGGTCACCAGCCAGCCGCGCCCTGCGGCCTGACCGCTGACGCTCTGGCCTGCCATGCCCGGGCCATTTTCGATTTGGGCGTCGGCCTGCGACGCCGCCCCCATGCTCATTGTGAACCGCTCTCCCTTGCCCACCGGCTTACGGGCTTTGCCTAGCTGGAAGGCCCGTCGTCGAAGGCGACTTCATCGACGAGTTCGCTGGCTTCCTGACGGTGCCTTGCGATCTCGATCAGCGGAAGGCTGTCGGGATGAAGCTTGCCCCAGGAGGAGACCAGCTCCGACGGCTGGACATGCGGGTTCAGCGGATATTCGAAATTGATTTCCGCATAGAGCCCTTGCGCCTCGTCCGAGGTGAGGAACTCCATGAGCTTCACCGCGTTCTCGCGGTTCGGCGCGTGCTTGGTCAGCACCATGCCGGAGATGTTGACGTGGCTGCCGCGTTCCTCGGCGTTGGGGAAGAGGATCTTCACCGAACGGGCCCAGGTCTCCTGTTCCGGTTCCTTGTCGTTGGTGAGCATCTTGCCCATGTAGTAGGTGTTGCCCAATGCGATGTCGCATTCGCCTGCATAGATGGCCTGAACCTGGGCCCGGTCGTTGCCGGTCGGCTTGCGCGCAAGGTTTTCCTTTACCGCCGAAAGCCACGCCTTTGCTTTTTCACGCCCCTCATGGGCGATGATCGAGGCGATCAGTCCGATCGTGTAATCGTGCTGGCCCGATCGGGTGCAAAGGCGGCCTTTCCACTTTGGATCGGCAAGCTCTGCATAGGTGATATTGTCCTGCGAAACGCGCTCGCGTGACGCGTAAACGACGCGCGCACGGCCCGTCAGGCCGAACCAGCGATTGTCGGGATCGCGGAAGTTCTCCGGGATGTTGGCCTCGATCGTCCCGCTATCGAGGGGGGCCGCGAAATCCAGTTCCTTGGACCGCTCAAGCCGTCCGATATCGACCGTCAGCATGATGTCGGCCGGCGAGTTGGTGCCCTCCGCGCGGATGCGTTCGCCCAGCCCCTTGGAGGCATAGACGATATTGGTCTTGATGCCGGTCTCTTGCGTGAAGCGGTCGAGCATTGGCTGGATCAGGTAGGGCTGGCGGTAGGAATAGATATTGACCTCACCGTCGGCCTTCGCCGTCGTTGTGCCGAGGCTGCCCGCGACGAGCGCGAGGCTGAGTGTCAAACAGGAAGCAGAAAGGGCGCGTGTCGAAAACAGGCGCCGCGCCGCGGTGGCAAGACTGCCAGAGCGATCGAAATTCAGCATGTGCATCCTCCGGGCGGCAGGGTCAAGGTCTGCCGTTTTGGGGTTTGCCCGCCGCCGGACCCGTCGGTCGGCACTTGCGCTTGAGCGGGCAAATCGTCGTGCGGATGCTCTCGGGTGTTCGGCTCGGATAACTGCGGATCGTACACACCGAAAGCGCTTGGAACGCCCGGGAAGTCACCCTCCCGAGTGGTGCGGCAGTTTATCCAATTGAACCCCGCAGTCAACGATTTTACTATATATTACAATATGTTAGAATAATTCTAAACTATCAGGCTCAAGATTTAATTAGGGCGCGAGATTTAAGTGGAGCGATTGTGGCGCAGAGGGATGCTTCCTCGTCGCACGCACGCCTGTCTTGAACGATCGGGATGTTCCAGATCCCGATCGTTCAAAAGAGATCGCCCTGCTCAGGCGCACCTTTGGGGGCGTTCTTGCGCTTCGTCGGCTTGCGTTGGGCGCGGGCGGGTTCCGTCGGTGCAGCATTTGGTGCGCCTGTGGCGGAACCGTCATCGATCCCGCCGAGCTGAACGCGACCGTCGGCAAACTCGATCTGAAGCGTCATGCCGGGTGAAACGAGCCTGGCGCGCGGCAGGGGCGTGCCTTCCGCGTCGCGCACCACCGCATAGCCGCGGTTCAGAACGCTCTTGTAGGAGAGCGCATCCAGCATCTGTGCCAACCCGTCGAGCCTTGCACGCTGTCGTTGAGCGGTGACGTCGAAGGCGCGGCCGCTTCGCTGTGAAAGGCCGACAAGCCGTTCGCGCCCGACCCGGATGCCCTGCTGCAGCATGCCCGGCTGAAGCCGGCCGCCCACTGTCTGAAGTCGTCCGCGATGGGTGGCGGTGTTGGTGCGCAGCGCCTGACCCAGCGCGCCTGCCACCATGTCGAAGCGCTGGCGGGGAAGTGCGATCAGATCGCGCGGCAGGCTTGCGGCCGCCGCCCTGAGTTCCGTGCGTCGACCCTGAATGAGGCGCAGGAGACCCGTCCGGTTACGGCGGGCGAGGTCGTCGACGGTTGCAAGGAGGTCCGCCTTTACAGGCACGGCGATTTCCGCAGCCCCCGTCGGCGTCGGTGCGCGAACATCGGCGGCGTGATCGATCAGCGTCCAGTCGGTCTCATGGCCCACGGCGGAGATGAGCGGAATGGCGCTTTCTGCCGCCGCGCGCACTACCACCTCGTCGTTGAAGCCCCACAGGTCCTCAAGCGAACCGCCGCCGCGTGCAACGATGAGCACATCGGGCCGCGGGATCGCGCCTCCGGGCTGAAGGGCGTTGAAGCCGCGAATGCCCTCTGCCACTTCCTGGCCACAGGTGTCGCCCTGAACACGCACCGGCCAGACAAGGACGTGCAGCGGGAAGCGGTCATTGATCCTGTGAAGGATGTCGCGGATCACGGCTCCCGTCGGCGAGGTCACGACGCCGATGACCCGCGGGAGAAAGGGGAGGGGGCGCTTGCGGGTCGCATCGAACAGACCTTCCGCCGTGAGCTTTCTGCGCCGCTCTTCCAGTAGCGCCATGAGCGCGCCGACGCCCGCAGGCTCAAGACTGTCGATGACGATCTGGTATTTGGAGGAGCCGGGGAAGGTGGTGATGCGGCCAGTGGCAATGACCTCAAGGCCCTCCTCCGGGCGGAACTTGAGTTTGGAAAAGGCCCCGCGCCAGATCACGGCCTCAATCCGTGCTTTTTCATCCTTCAGCGCGAAATAGCAGTGGCCGGAGGAGTGCGGACCACGATAGCCGGAGATCTCGCCACGCACACGCACATAGCCGAACGTGTCTTCCACGGTGCGTTTGATCGCGCCGGAAATCTCCGTGACGGTGAACTCCGCGGCATTGGTGCGTACTTCGCTCAAGATCGAGCATCCCTTCGTAAAAAAAGCGGAGCAACCGTCCGGTCGCGTCAAAGGCCGGAAAACCGCGGGAAACTGAAGAAGTGTACTTCAGCCGGCAACGCGGCCCATAAGGCGGTGTATGCCACCTATCCCCTTGTCCTTTCAAGCCTTTCTCGCATCTTCAGGCACCGGGGCGCCAGTCCGCGCCCATCGGGTCCTTCAATGAGGCGAGCCAGCATGAGGCGTTTACGTCACGCGATTCGACATGCTTACCTGACGCTCCCATTATGCCGCTTCACATCGCTGTGTCTGCCAATTGATCACGGTCAATGTGGGGGGTGTCAACGGGATGCACAGTTGAGCTGCCTGAGGGCGACGCCATGGCGCGCCCTTATGGTCGAGGAGGTAAAAGATCATGGCACTGAAAGACATTACTGCTCTTGTTGACCTGCATGGTCCCAAGAATGCGATGAGCGTTGCGGTTGACCTGGCGTCGAAGACGGAAGCGCATGTGACTGGCGTGTCACTCGCCTACAATCCGGTCATGCCAGGCTACCTGATCGCGCCCATGCCTGCGGACTATCTGGAGCAGGCGCGCAAGCAGTCACAGGACGACGCCAGGGCCGCTCTGAAGGAATTCGAGGGGATTGCGGAGCGAAATGACGTGCGTTTTGAAAGCCGGGTCGTGCAGATGGCCGGTGGCGGCGCCGCCGATCCCTTCATCGCGCAGTGCCGCCTGTCGGATCTCATCGTCATCGGCCAGTATGATTCAGAGCGTGGAGATGCGATCGGCGAGGTGCTGATCGAGGCGGCGCTGTTCGATTCCGGTGTGCCGATCATGATCGTGCCCTATGCGGGAAAGCCGAAGCTGGCGACCGACAATGTGATGGTTGCATGGGACGGCAGCGCCACGGCCGTGCGCGCGATCCGCGCTGCAATGCCGCTGCTCAAGCTTGCCGGCAAGATCACCGTCGTCATGGTCGATCGTGGCCAGATCAAGACGGGAGAGCCGGGCGCAGAGGTCGCGACCTACATGGCGCGGCACGGCCTTAACGTCACGTTGGAGATGGTCTCTTCGCCGGAAACCTCCGTTTCCGATGCGCTTCTCAACTATGTGTCGGACAACGGCATCGACATGGTCGTCATGGGTGGCTACGGCCACTCGCGCATGCGAGAATTCGTTCTGGGCGGCGCGACCTATGGAATGCTGAAGTCGATGACCGTGCCGGTTGTCATGGCTCACTAACGAGACGGATCCTCCTCTCTCATGCGATGGGAGGGGATGAGAAAATGGCGGCCCGCAGAAATGAACGGACAGTCCGTTTCGTTTCTGCGGGCTGTTTTGTTTTCGGCGCACAATGAGCCGATGTCGCTCATCTGCCGGGGGAAACGGGAATGCAATCACGGGCTGCGTGCCCATGCCGTCCACAAGTTGATCTTTCGTAGGGACTTTTGCAGTTGCGAGTTCGGCGGAGCCTGCGCATCATGAAAAACTGGTTGAAGGGCGGCCTTCCTCCGGCGCAAGTATGTTTGTGTACGTTGTAAACCAGATAAAAGCCCGCTCTCCCGGTTTGTCGCGCGAGCGGGAATACGCCTCGAACTTCCATAACAACCGCAAGACCGCTGTCCCACACCCCATCATGACCATCATCAACCTTGACGGATTGCTCAAGCCCAAATCGATCGCGCTGATCGGCCCCAATTATTTGGGCGAAGACGAGCTGAGTTCTCTGCTGGAGCGCATGGCCGACAGCGGATATCTCTCGCCGACGACGCTTGTTGGCTTTCACGACACACATGGCGCGTTTTCCGAGGCGGACAGTCTGGACGACATGGGCCAGATGCCAGATTTGGCGGTGCTGGCCTGCGGGCCGGACCACGCCGTGGAGACCATCGCAAGGCTGGGAGCCGGAGGCACGCGCGCAGCGGTAATGATCGCGTCCGGTTTCGAGGTGTGGCCGTCGGAAACGTTGCAAGCCATGCTGGACGCCGCGCGCCCTTACAATCTTCGCCTCATTGGTCCGGGCAGTCTCGGCATCTCGTCTCCCAGTCACCGCATGCAGGTGCACCTGTCGGTGGAAACGGTGCCGGGCGGGGATCTGGCAATGGTCTGCCGGTCCGGCATCATCATGAACGCCACCCTTTCCTGGGCCGCGGCGCATGGGGTCGGGTTCTCCCACGTTGTCTCGCTCGGCGACCGGGTGGACGTCGATATCGCCGACCTCCTCGACTGGTTCACCAGCGATGTGGAAACCCGTGCCATCATGGTCCAGCTGGAAACGGTGACCAATGCGCGCAAGTTCCTGTCGGCTGCGCGGGCGGCGGCAAGGGCGAAGCCGGTCGTCCTCATCCGCACCGGCGTCAGCACCGATCCCCAGGCGAGCTCGCTGACCGCAGCCGGGCGTCTTGCCACCATGGATGCGGTCTATGATGCGGCGCTGATGCGTGCGGGTGTGCTGCGTGTGACCGGTCTCGACGACATGTTCGATGCTGCGGAGACGGTGACCCGTGTGCACCCGAACCTCGGTCGCCGTTTGGCGATCATTGCCAACAGCCGGTCTCTCGCGACCCTCGCCGCCGACCGTGTGGCTGCGCTTGGCGGCGAGATCGCGCAGATTTCCGCGGTGACGGAGGAGGCCGTGCAGCCGATGCTGCGCTCCTTTGTGGCCCCCGAAAACCCGTTGATAATCCCCTCCAATGCCCCGCCGGAGAGCTATCAGGAGTTGATCCGGCTTCTGTTGGCGGACCGCAACGTGGACGGGATCGTGGTCGTCTCCGCGCCCACCGCTTTCGCCCAGCCCATGGGTACGGCGGCAGCCATCGTGGCGGCCGCGGGACGCCAGGTGGGCCAGCCGCGCGCCAAGAAGGCCGTGATTGCGGCGCTCGCAACGGCCGAACAGGCGCCGCAGCGCATGCTGGAGGCTGCCGGAATTCCCTGCTATCGCACGTCGGCGGAAGCCGTGCGCGCCTTCATGTATGTGGCGCGCTACAGCGAGGGCAAGAAACTCCTGATGGCGAACCCGCCCAGCCTTCCGGACGATTTCACTCCTCAGATGGAAGTGGCCCGCGCGATCGTGACCAATGCGCTGGCGGAACCTCGTGACTGGCTCGACCATTCGGAGTGCCGCGATGTGCTGACGGCCTATGGCCTCAATTTCGGTCCGGCGCCGTCCATCCCGCGCAAGGCGGGCAGCAAGGTGCCGGGTGAACTCTTCGCCGGCCTTGCCGACAACCCCACCTTCGGGCCCGTGATCGTGTTCGGACAGGGCGGTTCCGCAGTCGATTACGCAGGCGATTACGGTCTCGATCTCGCACCGCTCGATCTCAACCTCGCCGAGGCCCTGATCGCGCGCACCCGCATTTCCCGTCTTTTCCACGACGCGGACGAGAACGAACAATCGCGCCATATCCGTCATGCCATCGCGATGGTGCTGGTCAAGCTCGCCCAGCTCGCCGTCGATATCCCCGAGATCCGCGAAATCGACCTCAACCCCTTTTATGTGGACGAGGACGGCGTCGTCACGATCACGGACATGCGCATCGCGATCGCTCCGCCCAAGATCGTGCCCGGCCGCATGGCGACCTCGCGTCTTGCAATCCGTCCCTATCCGAAGGAATGGGAGCGCACACTGCAGCTCAAGGATGGCCGCCGCTTCTTCGTGCGTCCCGTGCGTCCGGACGACGAAGACAGCTTCAAGGCTTTCTTCGAGGCGGTGAGTGCGGAGGATCTCCGCTTGCGGTTCTTTGCGCCGGTGCGCGATTTCTCCCACGCCTTTCTCGCGCGGCTGACCCAGCTCGATTATTCGCGCGCCATGGCCTTCGCCGCCTTCGACGTCTCCACCGGCGTCATGGTGGGGGCGGTGCGCCTGCATGCCGATCCCGATCACAAGACCGGCGAATACGCCATCATGGTGCAGTCGGATCTGAAGGGCAAAGGTCTCGGCTGGATGCTGATGAACCTCATTATCGAATATGCGGAAGGCGACGGCATCGAGACAATCACGGGAGAGGTGTTGAAGGAAAACACCACCATGCTCGATATGTGCCGGTCGCTTGGCTTCAAGATCCGGCCGTCCTCGGATGACGAATCCGTCTCTGTGGTCACGCTGTCGGTGGCCGAAGTGCGCTCCGACGCGAAAGACCCCGGCGAGAGCCCCCAAGAGGCCGCCTCATAGCCGCACGACTGGGCCAGAACTGGCGTCGAATGGCGAAGAGATGCAAGACAGACGGGCTGAGCGGGCTTCTGCCTGCTCAACGAACAGGTGTCTATCTCCTTCGCGGACCCACACCCCGTCGCCGCGGGGCCGGTTTCTTCCGGTTCCATGGCGCCCGGCAGGCGTCAAAGATAGCCTTGTTCCTTGAGGAAGACTGTTAGCGCCGTGGGGAAGGGGTAGGTGCCCCGCTCGCTTTCAGAGCAGTTCGGCTTCTCCGTCGGGCAGCTTTCGAAGCCTTCATCGCGGTAGCCGCGATAGGCGCGTTTCATGGTCTCCCAGGCGTCATAGCCTTCTCCCAACAGCGCCTTCTGCGCGACCCAGCCTGCAAAGAAGCCGGGAGAAAATTCCGCGCGCGCGGCCTCCAGTCCCTCGTTCATCGAGCTCAATCGCGTCCGATGGGCCTGCGCGAATTTCGGTTCGCGCGTGATGTCGACCCGCTGACCGCTCCGCGCCGTCAGGATCATCAGCGGCGCGGTGGAACAGGCATAGCAATCGAAGGCATAGAGAAATGCGTTGTCATAGGTCGACATCTCGACCAGGCCGTCGCCGTCGATATCGGAGAAGTCCCCGCCCTCGCCGTCATACATGCCGAAGTCGATCGTCTGCCACGCGCCCGAAGCATCTGTGCTCATCACGTAGATCTGGGTGCAGCAATGCGCGCCACCGGAAAAGGATGTGAAGACAATCTCGGGCGTGTTGTTGGTGGGGTCGATCTCGTAGAAGCCGACGGTGCCTTGCGGGGTCTCCCAGCCATTCGCTTCGCCAAACAGCTCCACCACGCGCTTGCCTTCGACGCTGATTTCCAGCTTCGGCGCTTTCAACGTGGCGTCGTTTTCCGGATAAGCCATGAAGAGCTTCGCAGTAATGCCGTCGCGGGTCAGGGCCACCTGTGGAAGCTTATCGGAAAGAGTTGCCCGGTCTTCATCGGCGGCCTCCGCGAGCCCGGCCAAAAGGCTCGCGAAAACGGCGAAAAGAACACCGATAGTCAGTCTGCAAAGCCCCGGCTGCCCGGATGCAACGCCCCGCCTGAAACCCATTTTCCGCCCCTTCTTCCAGCCATGATTCCGTATTGCCGGATCCGCAAAGCATAGTTGATCTTCCAAGGTGGCAGAAGCGTCCTGTCGCAAGGCGGCCACCCGCGACGGGGAGGGATCAGGCACAGGGGGCTCGAACGTCGGAGGTCTCGAATGCGGCCAGGGTGTCCAGCGCATTGGCCTTGGTATCCTCAGGTGATCCCGAGGCATCGACGCGTGGCCAGCCGATCGGCCCAAGGTCGAGGCGTAACTGGAAACGCACCACTGCGATGTCAGCGTCGGACGCATCGTTGACGCGCGTATCCACGCGCTCTTCCATGAGCTTCGGATTGGCTTCCAGCCAAAGGCCGCGGAAGGGAACGTCCAGTATCGTGGCGAGTTTCGCAATACCGTCGCGCTCACGCGGCCTGGCGAAAACGGCGTCGACGATCACGTTTTGCCCCGCGGCCAGCGCCACCTCGGCCTTTTCGCACAACCGGGCATAGACTTCCTGCGTGATCGTGTCCGTATAAGCTTCCGTCGGCAGCTGCTCGGTCATCTTCGCGTTGAAGAGCAGTTTGCGTTCGACATCCGAGCGCAGGACGACCGCCCCCGGAGGCATGCCCAATTCCGGCGCCAACGCACGCGCAAGCGACGACTTTCCCGTGCCCGAAAGCCCGCCCACCGCGATCAGCCGGGGCTCGGGCGAGTCCAGGAAGCGCTCGGCAAGCTGAAAGTGACGGATGGCGTCATCATTGGCCGCCTGACGATCCTGCCCTGAAAGGTTGGCGGCGCGTGCGGCGGCCACCTTCGCTCGGATACAGGCGCGCATCAGCATGAAGAACGGAAGTGCCGCCAGATCCTCCAGATTTGCAAGGCATTGGGTTTCTGCAAGATATCGGTTCAGCAGCCTGTTTGCAGCGCTCTCTTGTCCATGCATGACAAGGTCCATAAGCGGAAAGGCAAGGTCGTAGAGCACGTCGCCGGTTGCAATGCGGTCGTCGAATTCGATGGCGTCGAAGAGCACGGGCTTTTCGTCGATCAGCACGATATTGCCCAGATGCGCATCGCCGTGACAGCGCCGAATGGAGCCGGTGCGGCCACGCTGGGCCAGAAGGGGGCGAATCCAGGTGAGCATGGCGTTCGCCTCCGCGTTCAGCATGCGCACCCGCTCGGGGGGGAATAAATCCGGACTGGCCAGAAACGCCGCCCGGTTTTGGTCCACATAGGCTTCCAGATCGTCAATCCAGTCGGCCGCAGCCGCTTCGTCGACCTGCGGGGCTGCCGCATGCGCGGCGGCGAATATCTCCGCAAGTTGATCCGCCATCCCTGCGGGAAGGGGGCCCTTTTCAGCGAGGATATCGAGTGTGCGGGTCTCATCGAACCGCGTCATGTGCACTAGCCATTCCACAGGCTCGCCGTGGCCGCCAAGCGCCAGACTGCCATCCGCGTCCTGCGTCACGGGCACTGCGCCGCGATAGATCCGGGGGGCATTCGTTTGGTTGACCTCTATCTCGCGTTTGCAGGCCGCTTCCCGTTTTTCAAGCGTTGAGTAATCGAGAAAGGGAAAACGCACCGCACGTTTCATTTTCCATGCGTTGTCACCTGCCAGAATCACCACCGCCGCATGTGTGTCGATACGCGTGACCTCACCGCCTGTCCCGTGGGTAACCGGATCCTCCAGCATGGCAAGAACTCGGGGCTGCATGTCGTCAGTCACGTTCAGATACCGTCCAGGCAAGTGTTGTCGGGAAAAGGATAGTCATTCTGCATTCTATTCGTTGATCGTACGGGGGCGTTGACTTCAATCAATGAACTGGTCGCAATTTAAGGCAGTCTTGAGGGAAGAGAATGAGAATTTCCCCAACGGAATGGTGATGTGATAATTGTATCTTACAACATTACGTAAAATTTGAATGAGTTGGCGCGGAGGAGATGAACGCCATGGGTGACCTTTCGGAACTCAAGAAAATACGGCTCAATCTGGCGCGTACGAAAGAACACCCCAACGGCTCCAATCGCCACGGATATGAGTTCGTTGCGCCCCTGACGGAGGCCGGGGAAATCGATCCCGCCATATGGAAAACCCATCGCGACAAGTGTCGGGTGCGGCGTTTCTGGGGGGACGAACAGGACGATATTGGCCATCTCGTCCATCGCCCTGGCGGCTCCTGGGCGTTTCGCTATGACATTGACGGCGACGAGGATGATGAGGCGGGTTATCGCTTCGCGGCCCATCCATTCAGGCCTGGCGAATATGTCTCCATCCGCGATGATGATGGCGAAATGCACACGTTTCAGGTGGTGACCGTTCAGTCGATCTAACATTCCCGGTCGCATTTCGGTGTTTACGTAGCGGTGAAAACGCAAAACTTCACATGCCGTTGCGATTCCCTCTCCGACTTTCGCCCTCTATGATCGCGCAAAAATGTGCACAGAGGGTGATTCATGACTGACGTAGCAGCGCAAAAAAAGAAGACCGGAGGGCAACTCCTCGTCGATGCGCTTGAGGCAAATGGCGCGGAACGTGTTTTCTGCGTTCCCGGTGAAAGCTATCTGGCCGTGTTGGACGCACTTCACGATGCCTCCCTTCCGGTGACGGTGTGTCGTCAGGAAGGCGGCGCGGCGATGATGGCCGAGGCCTGGGGCAAGATGTCGGGCAAGCCCGGCATTTGCATGGTAACGCGCGGGCCCGGAGCGACCAATGCGTCTGCAGGGATCCATGTCGCGCAGCAGGATTCCACGCCGATGATCCTCTTTATCGGCCAGATCGAACGCGGGATGCGCGGGCGCGACGCTTTCCAGGAAGTCGATTACACCAAGATGTTCGGCTCGATTGCCAAGTGGGTCGCCGAAATCGAGGACGCCGAACGGGTGCCGGAGATCATCGCGCGGGCCTTCTCCGTTGCGTGTTCCGGTCGCCCCGGGCCGGTTGTGCTGGCGCTGCCGGAAGACATGCTGGTGGAAGAGGCGGATGTCGCCGCCCCGAAGCCGGCCTGCCACGTGGAAACCCACCCCGGCCTCGGTCAGATGGCGGATCTTCAGAAGATGCTGTGGGCCGCAAAACGTCCCGTCGTGATCGCGGGCGGCAGTGGCTGGTCGGAAGCTGCGACCGCCCGGCTTGCACGGTTTGCCGAGCGTTTCGACCTTCCGGTCGCCTGTTCCTTCCGGCGCCAGATGCTGTTCGATCACAACCACCCCAACTATGCGGGAGATCTGGGGCTTGGCGTCAATCCGAAGCTGGTTGAACGCATCCGCGATGCGGACCTGATCCTGTTGGCGGGCGGACGGCTTTCGGAAGTGCCGAGCCAGTCCTATACGCTTCTCGATATTCCCGCGCCTGCGCAGACCTTCGTTCACGTTCATGCCGCTGCGGAAGAGCTTGGCCGCGTTTATCAGCCCAGTCTTGCCATTCACGCCTCGCCGGAAACCTTCACAGCCGCGCTTGAAGGTCTTCAGCCGCCCAACGAGATCGTCTGGTCGAATGAGACGCGGGCCGCCAACGAAGCGTATCACGCCTGGTCGGATCAGCCGCCCGCGACGCAAGGCCCATTGCAGATGGGGGAGGTGATGACCTGGCTCCGGCACAATCTGAAGCCCGACGCCATCATGACCAACGGTGCGGGTAACTACGCCACCTGGTTGCACCGTTTCCACCGTTTCCAGCGGTTCGGTACCCAGCTTGCGCCGACATGCGGCTCCATGGGGTACGGTTTGCCGGCGGCGGTTGCCGCCAAGATCCGTCATCCCGAACGCGACGTCGTCTGTTTCGCCGGGGACGGATGCCTGCAGATGACCATGAACGAGCTGGGCACCGCGATGCAGGCAGAGGCCGCGGTGATCATCCTGTGTATCGATAACGGGATCTACGGCACCATCCGCATGCATCAGGAACGCGAATATCCGGGCCGGATTTCGGCGACCATGATGGCCAATCCTGATTTCGCCGACCTGATCCGCGCCTATGGCGGACACGGCGAGACGGTGCGCGAGACATCGGAGTTCGGGCCCGCTTTCGAGCGTGCGCGAGCGTCCGGCAAGCTGTCGCTGCTGCACCTGCATCTGGACCCCGAGATCATTTCCCCCGTGACGACGCTCTCCGCCATCCGGGAAAACTCGCTGGCGAAGGTGAAGGGATGAGGCGTTAAAGCCGCTCAGACGTCGAAATGGAAAGGGCGGCGCTTCGGGGCCGCCTTTTTCATATGCGGGGGCAGGTGTGTTCGCCGTGTCGCCCGAGTGTGGGGCCGATCCTTCGAGACGCGCCTGCGGTCGCTCCTCAGGATGACGTTGTAAATGTAGAGAGATTGAAGAGCTTTCCCCACCCACAACGTCATCCTGAGGAGCCTGCGAGAAGCAGGCGTCTCGAAGGATCGGCCGCGCCCCGCAACGTCTCTCCCGCGCAAATCAAACGGGCAATCCCCCGCCCCTCAACACGACCAATTCGCCCCTCTCTCCCATGGGGAGAGGGTTGGGGTGAGGGGTATCGAATTCTCGTGGATACGGTTGAGCTCGACACGCTTACTCGGAGCTTCGCTCCGATCTCTCCCCTGGAGAGAGGTGCTTGGGTCGGTCTCTTCTTCGCCGCGCGCACGACAAGGCGTGCCCCGTGAGAGCCTGATATCGTCAAATTGTCAGGAAAACCCCTTGAAGGGGAATGGTACCGCCTCCCCGGTTCGAACGGGGGACCTCTAGATCCACAATCTAGCGCTCTAACCAACTGAGCTAAGGCGGCGCGAAGTGAGCGGACCATATGGATTTTCGATTTCGATTTCAAGTGCCCATGGCGGCGTTTTTGCGTCGCCTGTGCACAGCTTGATCTCGAAACGAAAACGCCCGGAAAACCACCGCTTTTGCGGGGCTATCCGGGCGATCTTCTGGCGACTGGCAGGTGCCAGCCGCGCGCAGGCGGCGCTTTACGCAGCCTTCATGTCCTTGAAGGCCTTGCCGAACGCGTCCTTCATCGGCTCACCGAGGTCGCTGGCGAGCTTGGTGCTCAGTTCCTGCATGTCCTTGGTCTGCTTGGTGAGCGCGTCGAACTGGTTGCGCGCAAAAGCGGTCTGAAGCTCAATCGCCTCCGACACGGACTTGACGCCGAACAGCGACTTCATGAAGTCGTAGGTGGCGTCGGTGTTGGTCTTGGCGGCTTCAAGGGCGCACAGGTTGATGTCCATCACGCCCTGGCGGGTGGTTTCGTAGCTGTCTTCGATCATGTCGGTTGCCTCCTCGGCTGCAGACTTGAATTTCTCGTAGGCTTCGCGGGACTGGTTGAGCCCCTTTTCCGTCATCTCGCGCACGGCCGCAGGCATTTCCATCTTGGGCATGGAGAAAGCCTCGAAATTCGGCATGGCGGCGGACGGCTTGGCGCTAGAGGTCGGCTTGGCGGTCGTGGACTTCGCAGTGGTCATGAATTCTCTCCTATGGGTTTCCGGCCCCGGAGCGACCTGACTGCTGCACATCGTCAGCAATCCATCCTTCGGAGCGATTGGCGGACCGGTACGTCTTTCTGGCCGGGGTTGTTCGGGAGACAACATCGCTCAGGCGATAATTCGGCCCGAAAGGTCCCAATCCGGCAGTCACAAAATCAATTCAGGCACTTAAGCGTCGATCAGAGATCGGATGGCGTGCCCAGCGTTTCTACACCGCATAGAATAGGGAGTTTTTGTTGCATTGCAACATAAATATTGCGATGCACCATAAATATTTTCGAAGGTCTTGAAAGGAAACGAAATTCGGGGCCTGTCCAACAGCCCCGGTCAAAGACGCAAGATGGAAACGCGAGCCAGCTGGTCCGTATCCATCCAGACGCGCGGCAGCCCAAGCGGGTGCGCCCTGACGTGGCGTGGCGCACCGCAAGAGGCGTTTTGGGGCGGGGACGCTACTTGTCAGTCCCCTTTCTGGTGACATCGGATGCGGTGCGCGAGGCGCTCTCGCTCAATTCGCGTGCCTGCTCGCCCAGGGCCTCCATCTGGCCCTTCAGATACTCGCTCTGCAGCCGGAGAATTTCCTGCATGTCGCCTGCGCGCACGATCTTCTGGGCAAGCTGGAAGGCGGCGTCGACATGCTCTTCCGCGTAGTCGAGTACCTTCTTGTTCATGTCGAGCGAGCCGGACTGAGCGGCGTTCGTCTGCCCTTCCACGGTCGTCATGGCTTTCTGGGTGGCGTCCATGAAGCTGTCGAAGGCCTTGCGTGCCTGGTCCACGCTTTTCTCGGCAAATTCACGCATCTGCTCGGGAATCTCGAAATTGGATTTCGACGTCGTCATGAAAGGCTCCTTGATTCCGCCTCGACAGGCGTTGTGGCATCGGATAACCGCAAATCCACAGCTTGCCCTCTGCAGGTATGGATCTTAATGCGAACACAATGACAAACACATTACCATACGACAACTGTCGCGTGGTGCCGGACGGTAACTGTCTCCGGCAAAAACAAACGTCTTGCTGCGAAGCGCTGCAAGCGCGATGCGCGCATGGTTCCTGCGTATCGTCACAATTGGCATATGTTACCATAAGCAAGGCGCATTGCGACGAATACGGGTTAACCACGCTGTCAACGAGGGGGAGGGATCGGACATCTGCGCATGGACGCTGATTGGAATTCCGGTTATTAACAAGGTGTTAATCCGGCTTGTGCCGGGCCGTCTCGCAGTC
The DNA here is from genome assembly GCF_963674635.1 of Breoghania sp. Taxonomy (NCBI): domain Bacteria; kingdom Pseudomonadati; phylum Pseudomonadota; class Alphaproteobacteria; order Hyphomicrobiales; family Stappiaceae; genus Breoghania; species Breoghania sp. Next base: position 2,532,186 of record NZ_OY771475.1, on the reverse strand, counting down.
CTGTCCTTTCGGCGGGGGAAAGGATGCGTTGGGTGATCGCATGACGGATGGTTCCGGGGAAAAAAGGGACCGCCGTACAATCTTTTAAGGATTATGAGCGAGACCTCGGACGGATATGCATCCAGCGAAGGGCAGGGGCGGAGTTGCTACAGCGATGAGCGCGTACGGCCGGACCTTTTTCGAATTCTGCGCCATGCCGGCTTTGGCCGGGCATTTGGGCGAAAAACAGCCTGCCTGGCTATGGTCGGCCGATGGGCGGCGTGTGCTTTGGGCCAACGCCGCCGGCGTCCGGTTTTTCCGCGCCGCCTCCATGGCCGAGCTTCTGGGGCGGTCCTTGGCCGACACGGCACCTGCGCGTCGTCATCTGGAACGTCTGGCGCATGCCCCGCAGGACCGCGAAACCCTTGAAAGACTTCGTTTCTTCATTGGTGTCCGGGCCGTCCAGGTAACCGCGCATGCCCGCGCGCTTACGCTGACAAATGGCGAACAGGCGGCGCTGGTCGTCGCCACCGATACCAGGCTCGACATCGAAGACCCGCTTGCGGAGTTTTGCCGGTTGCTGGCGGGCGAGGGATATTCGGCCTTCCTGACGGACGAGGACGGAAAGGTCCTGGCAAGCGCGGGCGCGATCGAGCCGGGCATTGTCTCGCTGGAAGAGGCGGATGACGAGATTGATGTGCTGGTGCGCATCGCCGACGACCTTCACGCCGCTCGGATGGCGCAATTAAGCGATCCGGCGCCTGCCGCCTGTCTGATCATTGCCTGGGATGATGTCGCGCAGGCGAGTGCGCAGGAACCGGACGAGATCGAAGCCGAACCGGTCGCGCCGGAAGTCGCCACTGTCCCTGGCGAGGCTGGGGTCGAAACAGCGGGTAGTCCGGAGGAAGAGGCCCAGTCGGAAGATGAGGCCGCACACGACGCGCCGTCCGTGGATGGTTTGGGGTCCGAAGAGGATGTCGCGCTTTCACAAGACGAAGAAAGCGCCGGGCCTGATGCGGGGATCGTGCCCGAAGACGATATCGAAGCCGAAGTGGTTCCGATGCGCGCGCATGCGATCCCAGGTGAGGAGACTGAAGCCGTGGCCACATCCAGTTTCCCGCGCAATTTCTTCCCTTGGCCGCGCTTTCTGAAGGGGCGCGGGCACCCCCGGGATGTTGCGTCCTCCGCGGCTCAGGTGGCGCTTGCCGAACCTGACGCAGATCGGCCCGCCACCGATCTGATCGCCCAGGCGCGTGCGGCCAAGCAGATACTGATCGATCGCGAACACGAGCAGCAACTCGTCGCCACGGAACGTCTCGAAGAAGTTTCCGCAAAAGGGAGCGAGGACCAGCCAGCGGATGATCCGCATGAGGACGGGCCAGCTCTTGAGGATGCGCCGCAAGAGCCTCGTGACGCACAGGAAGTGGACGAGGTCGCCATCTTCGAGACCCCCGGTTCCGAGGTCGAGGAGCGGGATGGTCTTCAGTCAGCCGATGCCGAAACCGGCGAGACGGTGACGCTTGCAGACACTGGCGCACCGGCGATGTCCGGAGCTTCGGACGCGCCCGACGATGAAGGCGTGGCCGATGTCTTTGCTGCACCTTCGCCCGATACCGAGGCGGAGCCTGACGTGGCTGTGCTTGATCATGATGGCAAGGATCTCCCCATCGATGACCGTGAAGGCGTAGACGCCGAAGGTCGTACGCCGTCGGAGAGCCTGGTGGAGCCCGAGGAACAACCAACTCCGGCATTTGCCTTCGACAGTGATGGGCGCCCGGTGCGCTTTGTCTGGCAGATGAATGCCAGCCATGTCTTCACCGGCGTGTCGCCGGAACTCGCCCATGTGATCGGCGAGGAAGCGGCCGATATTGTCGGCCGGAGCTGGCCTGAGGTCGCCGAACGCCTCGATCTCGATCCGGAAGGCCGTGTGGCGGCCGCACTTTCGCGCCGCGACACATGGAGCGGGCTGACGGTGGAATGGCCGGTGACGGACAATCCCGTTGTCGTGCCGGTCGATCTGGCGGCTTTGCCCGCCTTTGATCGCTTCCGCCAGTTCGAGGGTTATCGCGGGTTCGGTGTCTGCCGTCCCGCCGATGCCGTCACGATGGAGCGGATGCACCAAATTCCCGCCTTCCTTGCGGAAGAAGAGGAGGCGCCCAATATCAAGGCCCCCCTTGACGCGGATCTGACGCGTGAGGCGGCAGCGCCTGCGCGAAGCGAAGCTGTTGCCATGGCCGCTTCCGCCGCCGCAATTGCAGGTGCAGAGCTTCTGGCTGACGCTGAGGTTGATAATGAAGGGGAAACCGAAAGTCGCGAACCGGACACCGCCCGCCATGAAGCGCCGGTGCCTGAGAACCCCAAGCGGCTAAGCGAAGCGCAGGAAAGTGCCTCTGACACGGAAACGGATCTTGAGGCGGCGGAGCCGAAGGATCCGCAAGGGGCTGGCAGCGTCACCGATATGCCGAAGCTCTCACAGCCAGCTCCGGCCTATGCCCATTATTCGCCGAATGCCGGACACATGCCCGATTGGGGCTTGCCGGAGGCCGCGAATTCCCAGGATCACTCCGAAAACTCCCCCTCCTCCGCACGGGATGAGGAAAATGCCGTCCCGCGCGATGAAGCCAATTCCGACAATACGGCGGCGGGGATGGATGAAAGCGACGACGCTCTGGCGTCCGATGATGTCGACGAAGTGCGCGACGAGCCGGTCGAGCTTGCCGAAGGTGAGGTTGCTGCGGTTGCGGATGACCTTTCGGAAATGGCTGAGCCGGATGAAACAAGGGGCGAGCCGGAAGACGAATCCGAGGCCCTGCAGGGCGAGCCGGACCCTGAACTGGCCGCCGGGCCCGAACTGGCAACGGAGCCTGAGCCCGAGACAGAGCCGGAACCGGTTGCCGAGGACGAAAGCCACGGCTCCGTATCCAGTGCGGATGCCACGGATGCCTCTGGCGGTGATGACACGGTCAAGGAAGCGTCCGGCGAGGAGGATGCCGCCAGTCGGGAGCATGACGCGACACAGGAGGCCGAACCGTTCCTGCCGATGGAAGGCATGTCGGTGTCTGCGCCTGAGGAACCCTCCACCGAGGGCGACGCAGTCGCGCGCGATGATGCCGACGAAATCGGAGAAGACCCGATCGCGGTTGACGGAACCGGTGGCGAAACCGGGGACGGGGCCCAGGCTGAGGCTGGAGAGAGTTTCACCGAAACAGTTGTGCGACTGGCGGAGAGGCAGGTTATTCCGCCCGACAGCCAGTTGACCCGACCGGAGCGCGAAGCCTTCCGTAAGATCGCCGAGGCCCTTGGCGCGCGGATCGACGAGACCAACGAGCCTTCGGATGATGAGGACGAGATTGCGGCCAAGGCCGTGCCTCCGATCCCCATGCCGATTGCACCGCGCCCGCAGCCGCGCGCGCCCGAGAACCGGGAGGAGACGGCGGAAGAAAAGGCCGCAGCGATTCATCCGCGTCTTCTCGATCGCCTGCCCATAGGCGTGGCGATCGTGCGCGATCGCGATGTGGAATACGCAAATCGCTCGCTTCTGAAGATGCTGGGCTATGCCGATCTGGAGGCGCTGGCGGAAGCCGGTGGGCTGGAAGCCCTGTTCGCCGCGCCTGACGAATGGCCGCCCAAGCCCGCGGGCAGCGCCACCATCGAGCAATCGCTCTGTGTGCGCGGCAGCGACGGCGCGCTCCACCCGGTCGATGCCTTCATGCACACGGTACCGTGGAAAAGCGCCAGCGCCCTGATGATTTCCCTGCGCGAAAAATCGGATGCGCCGAAGACAACGGCCGTGTCAACGGACGAGGTGGAGGCGGCGAACGAGAGGGTGGCCGAGCTTGAGGCCATTCTGGAAACCGCGACCGATGGTGTGATGGTTCTGGATGCGCATGGCCGCATCCTGTCGGTCAACCGCTCCGGCGAGGCGCTGTTCAACGCATCGCGCCAGCGCATGACAGGGGCGTTGATCACGGATTATCTGGCTCCGGAAAGCCACCGCTCCGCGCTCGATTATCTGGACGGGCTTGCCCGCAATGGGGTCGCCAGTGTGCTCAATGATGGGCGCGAGGTGATCGGTCAGCTCAGTGATGGCGGGCTCATTCCGCTTTTCATGACAATCGGGCGCATTGGCCAGCACACGAACAGGGAAAACACCAAATTCTGCGCGGTGCTGCGCGATATCACCCAGTGGAAGAAGGCGGAGGAGGAACTGACCTCCGCCAAGCGGCAGGCGGAAAACGCGTCTTCTCAGAAATCCGACTTCCTGGCCAAGATCAGCCACGAGATCCGCACCCCGCTCAACGCCATCATCGGGTTTTCCGAAGTGATGATGGACGAGCGTTTCGGGGCGGTCGGCAACGAGCGCTACAAGGATTACCTGAAGGATATCCACGCATCCGGCTCGCATCTGCTCAGCCTGATCAACGACCTGCTTGATCTGTCCAAGGTGGAGGCCGGCAAGTTCGAACTGGCCTTCGAGGCCGTGCCCATCAACGATGTGTTGCGCGACTGCGTGGCCTTGATGCAGCCGCAGGCCAATCGCGATCGGGTAATCATCCGCGCCAGCCTTCCCACATCCGTGCCCAAGGTGGTGGCCGACCCGCGCTCCGTGCGTCAGATCGTGCTGAACCTTCTCTCCAACGCCATCAAGTTCAATCATGCGGGTGGGCAGGTTATCGTCTCCACCGCACTGGAACCCACGGGCGAGGTGGTGCTCCGTGTTCGCGATACCGGCATGGGCATGTCGCGCAAGGACATCGAGGCGGCGTTGGAGCCCTTCCGGCAACTTCACACCGCGCGACTGGGCGGCGGAACGGGCCTCGGCCTGCCGCTCACCAAGGCGCTGGTGGAGGCGAACCGTGCGGGTTTCTCCATCGACAGCGAGCCCAATCAGGGAACGATGGTGGAAATTACCTTTCCCTCGCAGCGGGTGTTGGCGGAGTAGGGCCGGGCTTCATCCTGAGCCTGTCGTTTATCCGCAATCCCGCAACACGCGCAATCCGCCCCCTCTCCCATGGGGAGAGGGTTGGGGAGAGGAGATGTGATCTCACGTGGATACGGCGGGCCCGGACACCCCTCACCCGGAGCTTCGCTCCGACCTCTCCCCATGGGAGAGGTAAATGGGCCGGGCTCTTCTTCGTCGGGACGTTTGCTCGAAAGCGCGACCTTCAATTCCGCGAGAGCCGTAATCCCGCGATCCCGCAACACGGGCACTCCGCCCCCTCTCCCATGGGGAGAGGGCTGGGGTGAGGGGATGGGTTCTCTCGTGGATACGACTGCGTGGAATTCGAGTGCGCGGCCCATCCTTCGAGACGGCCTTTCAGGCCTCCTCAGGATGACGTTGTCGTGTTGATATCCTGGAGAGGTTCGCCCCACCCACAACGTCATCCTGAGGAGCCGTCGCAAGACGGCGTCTCGAAGGATGGGCCCGCTCCGTGAACGCGGAAACGAACCGTCCCGACCGTCCCGCATAAAAGAATGGGCCCTTGCGGGCCCATTCTCCTGTTCGTCACATCATCGATGGCAGCCAGGTCACGATGGCCGGGAAGGCCAGCAGGCCCGCTATCGTCACGATGTCCGCGATGAAGAACGGGATGCAGCCACGGAACACTTCCTGCACCGGGATGTCCGGCCTTACACCGGAAACCACGAAGCAGTTGAGCCCGATGGGTGGCGTGATGAGACAGAGCTCCGCCATTTTCACGACCAGGATGCCGAACCAGATCGCGCAGGCCTCACCCGACATGCCGAAGGCGCTGTCGGCAGCGGAGACGAACTCACCGCCATTGAGCGCGATCACCGCCGGATAGACGACCGGCAGCGTCAGGATCAGCATGCCGATGGCGTCGATGAACATGCCCAACACCGCGTAGGCGCACAGGATCAGCACCAGCGTCAGCATCGGATCATGCGGCAGTGTGACGATGAAGTCGCGGAAGGCATCAGGCAGCCCGGCAAAGCCCAGAAAGCGCACGTAGCAGAGAACGCCCCAGATCAGCGTGAAGATCATGACCGCCAGTTTTGCCGTCTCATGCAGGGCCTGACCGAGCTGCTTCAGGCGCATGCCTTTCCAGATGGCTGTCACCAGCACGACGAAAGCACCGAGCGATCCGGCTTCCGTGGGCGTCGCGGAGAAGTTGAAGTCGCCGATTTCCACGCCGAACAGGCTGATGAAGATGATCAGCACCACGGCAATGATCGGCAGGGTGCCGGGAATGGAGGCGAAGCGTTCGCCCCATGTGAAGCCACGGATCGGCGGTGCATCTCCGCGCCATGCCGCCATGCCGACGATGATCGCGACATAGATGAAGGCGGAGTAGATGCCGGGTACGAAGCCCGCGATCAGGAGCTTGCCGACCGACTGCTCCACCAGAATGGCGTAGATGACCAGGATGGCCGACGGCGGGATGAGCGAGGCGAGCGTTCCGCCTGCGGCCACAACGGCGGCGGACAGGCGCTTGGAATAGCCCACCGCCAGCATTTCCGGAATGGCGACGCGGGCAAAAACGGCGGCTGTGGCGACGCTGGCGCCGGAAACGGCTGCAAACCCGGCGGTTGCGAAAATGGTGCCCACCGCCATGCCGCCCGGCAGCCATCCAAGCCAGCGCTTGGAAGCTTCAAAGAGCTGGCGCGTCAGACCTGCATAGAAGGCCAGGAAGCCGATGAGAATGAAGGTCGGCAGAACGGACAGCGAGTAGGTGACGGATTTGGAATGCGGAACGGTTCCCGCCATCTTCAACGCGGTGATGACGCCCCGCTCAAATCCCATGCGCATGGAAAAGATGATGATGAGGCCGGTGACGCCCACAAAGGCTGCGGCGAAGGCAACGCGTACGCCAATTACCACGAGGACCAGCAGGAGGCCGGTCATGATCAGTCCAACTTCGAACGGCGTCATCGTGCAGCCCCCCCGTCGCGCAACGTTTCAGTTTCCTCATCACCCAGCGTATCCTCGATCTCGTGACGCGCGTGCTCGGTGACGTCTTCCACCACAGGCACGTCGATGGGTGCGCTGGAGGGATCCGCGATCAGGCGGGCATAGCCGACGAGCTGGAGAATGAGCCGGAGCGCCAGCAATGTCAGCGCCACCGGCACCACAAGCTTGGAGGGCCATGTCGGCAAACCGATATCGATCGTGCTGTCGCCGATCGACCAGGCGCGGTCGAAGTGGAACCAGGAACCGTAGGTCAGCGCCACGACTACGGTGAGAATGACCAGGACACCGATGAATTCGGCGATCCACAGGGCCCGTCCGCTCAAGACCCCCAGCAGCATTTCCATGCGGATGTGGCCGCCCACGCGCTGGCAATAGGCGATGCCAAGAAAGGTGAAAACCGCCATCGCCTGTTCTGTGATGTCGATGAAGCCCGGCACCGGTTGGTTGAAAAGTGTACGCGCGAAGATCTGCACGACAGCCAGCAGCATCAGGATCATGATGGAACTGGCGGCGATCAGATTGAAAACGTTTTCGATTTTCCCGAGCGAGCCGGAAAGCACGCTGTAGACGGGAGCCTCTTGCGACGCATTCGCGTCTCTCATCGGCTTGTCTGGTGATGTCATGCTGGATGTGTGCCCGAAGAGTTGCCTGTTTTCCTGTCCGGTTTGTCAGCCGGGAGCAGCAGGCTCCCGGTGCACCGGACTTTACGGATCTGGAGGGATGCGTTGGCCGCATCTCTCAGTGTTTTGCAGTCTGCTTGTGCTGTTTTCGAACCCGTTCTCACACCATCGTCCGCGCGTCCCTGGACGCGTCACACAAATGGGCGGAGGGAAGGGGGCTACGGCGCAGCGGACGCCGGATCGCGCTAGCCTTTCGCCCGTCACTGCAGGGCAAAAAGGCAACTCGAAAGCATGCCTGACGGGAAAAGGACCCGTCCTGTAGCGGAATGCGCGGGGCCAACAATTGAGATGCTGGCTCCGCTCATTTCAACGCGACTTAGCCGGCGATCTCGCCCTGCACCATGTCGAGCAGTTCCTGGCCGGGAATGCCCTGGGCGTTGACCTTCTCGACCCAGGCTTCCCAGATCGGCTCGGCCTTCTTGCGCAGTGCTTCCAGTTCGCTTGCGGGCAGTTCGACCTGTTCGATCTCCTGCTCCTTCAGCGTCGGCCACCAGCGATCATAGACCTTGGCGTAGGTGGCCAGGTAGTGATCCACGGCCGGCTGGACAGCGTCATCGAGGATCTTCTTCAGGTCGTCGGGCAGCGCGGCATAGGCGTCGGTGTTCATGATCACCGGGCACTGAACGGTGCCGGGGTTCATGTTGTTGATCCACCAGTCCCCAACTTCCACGGTCTTGAAGGAAAGATGGGCATGAGGCGCAAAAGAGGCGGCGCGCACGGTGCCGGACTCAATGGCCTGATAGGTTTCCGAAGCGGTGACAGAAGTCGGGACCGCGCCGATGGCACGCATCAGCTCGCCGATACCGCCCAGCGCACGCACACGCATGCCGTCGAAATCCTTGAGTGAGGTCGGTGCGTCGCCCTTGCCGAGGAAGTTATACTGCGGCATGGGCGAGGGCATCAGGGCCTGCGCGTTCCAGCGCGCCAGATCCTTCTTGACCGCCGGGTGCTCGTAGAGCTTGAACGAGAGCTTGGCCTCGGTCTCCAGATCCTTCACGCCGAGGAACGGCAGTTCCAGAACGGTCAGGCTTGGGTTCTTGTCTGCGTGGTAGGATGCGCAGATCTGCGCCATTTCGAAGGCGCCGATCGCGATGCCATCGAGATTCTCGCGCGCCTTGGAAAGAGAGGCGCCATAGCCGAGCTTGATTTCGAAACGGCCATTGGATTCCTTGGCCACCCGTTCGGCCAGGTACTCCACATGTTCGGTGAAGGCCCGGCGGTTGCCCCACAACGAGACATTCCACGTGACGTCTGCGGCAAGGGCCTCTCCGGCGATGCCGAAGGTCATGGCTCCCAGAGTGGCGGCAAGCGCCAGCTTGTGGGCTTTGATCATCAGGTGTCCTCCCAGATCACAGCTGCGACCGGCCTCCCAATTGCTTTGCCGTCGTTCCCGGTCGCCCGAACGTCAGCTCAAGATGAAAGAGCATTTCTATCATGCTGCAAGGCTATTGCGACAAAAACAAAATGAATTCCATCCCTAAATTCCCAAAAAGCCGGTTGTGACGATCCGAATGCCGCGGAATGTCGGGCCAAATTGTTATTTGAACAGAGTTTTTCATGATAATTAACTTGATAATTATCATGAAAAATATGTTCACGACGCGGTCCTGCCCCACCGGCACGGGGCCTCCATGAGGGGGAGTTCGCGCGGCATTGCCTTGGGCGCCGTAGAGCGCGCGCGGTGCGTCCCGCAATCTCTGCCGGGCATGCGTCAGAGCGAGGAAAGGACCTCAGATGGCTTCTCTGCCTGAACGGAATGTGGTCTTGTGCGCGAAAGGAGACGGGACCGATACCGGATAAGCGTCGGCTCCGCGGAGGAATGCCTGAGGAGGATGTCGCCCATGGATTTTGCGCTCACCGACGAGCAGCAGATGATTGCCGAAACCGCAACCCGGTTGGCGCAGGATCGCCTTGCCCCGCTGGCAGAACGGCTTGATCGGGGCGAGGGGCGCGACGCGTTCCTCGCCAATCTGAAGGTCCTGGCCGAAAACGGCTTCATGGGATTGAGCATTTCCGCGCAATATGGCGGAACGGAAGCGGGGTCCGTCGCTTTCGCGCTGACGGTGGAGGCGCTCGCGCGCGCCTGCGCGTCCACGGCGGTCACCACCTCGGTCACCAACATGGTGGGCGAGGTGATCGAAGCGGTGGGAAGCGAAGCGCAGAAGGAAACCTACCTGCCGCGCCTGACCGGTGGGGGCTATGCGGCAGGCGGTTTTTGCCTGACGGAAACCGGGGCCGGATCAGATCCTGCCTCCATGCGGACCCGCGCGCGCAAGGACGGCGATGACTGGATCATCGACGGCTCCAAGCTCTACATTACCTCCGGCGACTATGCGGGCGTTTTCGTCGTCTGGGCGGTGACGGATCCGGATGCAAGGCCCGGCAAGGGCATCTCCTGTTTCCTTGTCGAGGCGGGCACCCCCGGGCTTGTCATCGGCAAGGCGGAAAAGAAAATGGGTCAGACGGGCTCGGCCACCAACGAGGTGCTTTTCGAGAATTGCCGGGTGCCGGGTTCGGCCTTGATGGGCAAGGAGAACGATGGCTTCCGCGTGGCAGTGGGCGAGCTTGCGGGCGGGCGCATCGGCATTGCCTCGCTGGCGCTGGGTGTTGCGCGCGCCGCGATGGATGAGGCCAAGGCCTATGTTAAGGAGCGCCGTCAGTTCGGCAAGGCGATCGCCGACATGCAGGGCATCCAGTGGATGATCGCCGACCGGGAGACCGAGCTTGAAGCGGCTCGCCTGCTCGTCCTTCAGGCCGCCTGGCTGAAAGAGCAGAAAAAGCCCTTCGCCCGCGAGGCCTCCATGGCGAAGCTCTTTGCCAGCGAAGCTGCACAAAAGGCAACCTACACCGCGCTTCAGCTTCATGGCGGAGCGGGCTACATCCAGGACTATGCGCTTGAGCGCTACGCCAGGGATGCCCGTATCACCACAATCTACGAGGGCACCAGCGAGATCCAGCGCCTGATCATCGCGCGTGAGGTGATGAAAGCGATCTGAGCTGTTGAAGAGTGTGGCGGCCTGAAACCGGACGTTGCCGCAAGGGGACCCTTCCCCTAGGCTTCCCTCTCAAACGCAGTGGTCGATCTTGAGGGGGAGGGCCGTTCGATGCGACTTGTCCTGTGCCGATCCGCCCTTGCAGCGCTCCTGCTGCTACCCGTTCTCATGGGGGGAATGGCGCAGGCCGCCGACGATCCTGTCGCCGCTCTTGACGCCGCCAACAAAACGCTTTCAGCCAGCGAAGCCCTGGCGGAATTCGATGTTCCGGTCACCACTGGAGCGGCAGCAGGATATGTGCCGGATGCGACTTGTGCGCTCTGTCATGAGGAAAAGGCGGAGAGCTTTTCCCATGTTGCCATGAGCCGCAGCTTCTATCGCCCGCTCTCCCGGCCCGTCATAGAGGATTTCTCGAAAGGCTTTTATCACGTGCCGTCCGATCGTCATTACGAAATGGCGTTGCAGGACGGAGCCTACCTCTTCCGCCGCTACAAGCTCGCCTCTGACGGCCGCCGGATCCTTGTTTTTGAGCGCAAGGTCGACTGGATTCTCGGCTCCGGCAATCACGCGCGCATCTATATCTACCAGACAGAGGACGGCGGGCTCTACCAGCTGCCGCTCGCCTGGTACACGCAAGAAGGCGGGCGCTGGGGCATGGCGCCGGGCTTCGAATTCGCGCTCCATCTGGGCGTGGGGCGGCAGGTCCGCCGCAACTGCATGTTCTGCCACAACGCCTATCCGCAGGTCGCCGAAGGATCGGATGCTCATGGCATGCCGGAGGTTTTCCCGAAGGATCTGCCGCAGGGAATTGGCTGTCAGCGTTGTCATGGACCGGGCGCGGCCCATGCGGGCAAGGCCATGGCGGGGGAGGATGAGCCGAGCGTGCGCGCGGCCATCGTGAACCCTGCAAGTCTGCCGAAGGATCGGCTCTATTCCATCTGCTACGGGTGTCATATGCAGCCGACCTTGGCGGTGACGGGTATCCGCCGGTTCGGGCGCAACGCCTATTCCTTCCGCCCCGGCGAGCTTCTTGATGACTTGCGTATCCAGCTCGACATGACCGATCCCGGCATGCCACGCGCGGAGCGTTTCGAGATCAACCACCATCCCTACCGTCTGGAACAGAGCGTCTGCTTCATCGAAAGCAAGGGAGAGCTTGGCTGCCTGACCTGTCATGACCCGCATGTGAAGCGCACACCGGAAGAAAGGCCCGCCCATTACCGCGCCGCCTGCCTCACCTGCCACACAACCGACGCGGCAGGCTTGCCGTTGCCGACAACCGCGCCCGCCGGGAAGGTCTCCACGCATCCGGGGATAGACGAGGGAGCGGATTGCACCGTCTGCCACATGCCGCAGCGCCGCACACAGGATGTCATCGAGGTCACCATGACCGATCACCGGATCACCCGCGATCCAGGTCCCGGCGATCTGACCGCGCCCCTCGAAAAGCGGGTCAATGAGGTGGCGGGCATCGAGATGCTGCGCGCCCACGCAGGGCTTTCGGAAGAAGAGGCGCTGATGGCACGGGCCATGGGTGTGCTGCAATACACCGCTGGAAAGGCCGGATACGCCGCCGATGCGCTGGCCGCTGTGCTGGATGCCGCTCCAATGCGCTATTTCGAGCCCTGGTATGTGCTAGCCGACAGTCACATGAAGCGCCGCGATTTCGCAGGGGCTCTTGAGCCCGTTGCGCAAGCCATCCTGCGTGCGCCGAAGCACCCGGGCATCAGGGCCATGGAGGCGGTGGCCCTTTATGCGACGGGCAGCCAGGCGCTGGGGCTCAAGCGCATGGAGGCGCTGGTGGCCGGGCGTGCGGATCTTCCGCTGGCCCATTACCAGCTTGCCGTCATGTACCGCGATCAGGGCCGCGCAGACGACGCGATCGCCATGGCGCGCAAGGCGATCGCTGCCCGCTTCAACATGTGGACCGCGCACCGGCTGATCGGCGAGCTGGAGATGGAACGCGGAAACTGGCTGGCCGCGGCGGAAGTATTCAGACAGGCGCTCATTATCGAGCCCGACGCCGCGCGCGCTCGAACGGGGCTGGTAAGGGCGCTGAAGAAACTCGGCCGCAACGAAGAAGCCGCGCTTTACGATGCCGGCACGGCCGATGCCAAAGGTGCGCCGGACGGGGAAGGCGATGTGCAATAGAGCTGGTCAGAAGCCACGTGCAAACGTGACGCTGATCCTGTTGTAATCGCCGAAGTCGCTCGTCACCCCGATTTCACCCTTGGCGATCAGGCGGCCGTCGGGCCTGACCGCACGCAACTCAAGAAGCCCCGTCGTGTAGATGTCGAGGGTCCCCTCTGTGTTCATTTGCATCTCACTCTCCGCCATCAGCTTGGCGCGGAAATGAAAGGGGGCGTCATCGGCAAGAGGGATGCCGCGCTCATAGGCCAGGGATGCGCCTGCCATCAAATAGGAATAGTCGGAACCCGTCGGGTCGATCCGCGAAAGCCCGCCGAGTTTCAGGCCCGGAATTAGGAAATCCTGCCGTTCATAAGGCCGATCAGGGTGGAGCGAGGCGAACTGTTCCGCGCGGACATCCGCACCGGCAATCAGCACGGTCTTGCCGCTTGCCTGAAAGGCGGTGAGGTCGGTCAGATAGTCGAAGCCGAGCCGGACTTGTGGTGTGATCCGGGTCGTGCTGTCGAGCCAGTAGGAAAAGCCCGGTGCGATCTGCAGGCCGAAGGCATCTAGGCCGGTGTGGCGCGAATACCCGGCCCACCCCTCAAAGACCAGATCGACCGAATCGGAGAAGAAACTCTCCCGGCGAAAGGGTATGGAGACTTCGGGAGCCGAATGAATGGCGCCGGGGCGATGCGCATAGCCGATGCCGATTTCAAACCGGGGGCGGTGGTCGGCGTAGGGGCGTTTTTCCGCCGCGTTGACGGTCCCCCCCTGCAGCAAGGCAGGGCCTGCCACGCATATTACCAAGGCGGCCATGGCCAGAGGCCTTGCCGCAAGACGCGCCAACACCGTCCTTCGGAGCACCTCACCTCCCGTGTTTTCGCTCCCGACAAGCGCAGATGTCCCATCTTGTCAGAATGCATCGTCATTTGTACGAGGTTTAATGAAACCTTAACAGGGGGGTATTACGCAATGCCCGTTGCCAAGAAAACCCGAGCCGCCTACCGTCCGCGCCATGCCTCGATATGATTTCCGAATGCCCCGTCTCTACCATCAGGCCGATCTCGCTGAGAGCAGCGCGATCGAGCTCGATCGGGCACAGTCTAACTATCTCCTGAATGTGATGCGTCTGAAGGATGGTGCGGGTGTTCTCGTCTTCAACGGACGCGACGGCGAATGGCGCGCCGAGATCGCGCAAAGCGGACGCAAGGCCTGCCTGTTGACGCCTCGCGAGCAGACGCGTGCGCAGACCCCATTGCCGGATCTGGTCTATTGCTTTGCTCCGCTGAAACACGCGCGGCTCGACTACATGGTCCAGAAGGCAACAGAGATGGGGGCGGGGGCGCTGCTGCCAGTCATGACGCGGTTCACCCAGTCGGGGCGGATCAATCTGGATCGGGCTCGCGCAAACGTGATCGAAGCCTGCGAGCAATGCGGCGTCATCGCCGTGCCGGACGTCCGTGAGCCGGTAACACTTGACCGTCTTGTCTCCGGCTGGCAGCAAACGGATCCTGGCCGCCGCCTCGTCTTCTGCGACGAGGGAGAGGAGAGCCAGAACCCGCTTGACGCGCTCACCGGCCTTGGACCTGGCCCTCTGGCGGTGCTGATCGGCCCGGAAGGCGGTTTTGCGGAAGAGGAACGGGATTTGTTGCGCAGGCAGGATTACGTCACGCCCATGCCTCTGGGGCCGCGGGTCCTGCGTGCAGATACGGCCGCTGTTGCCGCCCTGGCGATCATGCAGGCGAAGCTGGGCGACTGGCGCTGACAAGCCGCCAGCCATGTCTTGCCTGCGCGTACGGAAGAACCTTGCGGGAGGTGTCTCGCACCAAATGGCGACTGGCATTCGCCGCGTTGCGGCGCTATGTGAGTTTCCAACAAACGCAGGCGACCTGCGCTGCAAGACTGCCCGTCTGGGCCGGGCAACGCGGGCGAACGCATCACGAAATCGCACGGCGCGTCGGGAGGGATTGCCCTGCACCGGCCCGCCCAAGGAATTACGCATGGCTCGCGATACCGTCGATTCGACGCCGATCGGAAGCACTTCCGATCTCGTGGATACCCTGGCCGAAGGCTGCAAGACCCCGGATCAATTTCGCATTGGCACCGAGCACGAGAAGTTCGGTTTTTGCACCAGAGACCTCAAGCCGATCCCCTATGAGGGTCTGCATGGTGTGAAGGCCGTGCTGGAAGGCATGGAAGGGCTCCTGGGCTGGGAACGCATTGAGGACGCGGGCAACATCATCGGGCTTGCCGATCCTGTCGGAGGCGGGGCCATCTCGATCGAGCCGGGCGGACAGTTCGAGCTTTCCGGGGGGCCGCTGGACAACATCCACCAAACCTGCCGCGAGACCAACGCCCATCTGGCGCAGGTCCGTCAGGTTGCGGAGCCGATGGGCGTCGGCTTTCTGGGTCTCGGCATGACGCCCACATGGAGCCGCGCGGACATGCCCCGCATGCCCAAATCACGCTATGACATCATGACTGCCTACATGCCCAAGGTGGGCACCCGTGGGCTCGATATGATGTACCGCACCTCCACGGTGCAGGTGAACCTCGACTTCCGCGATGAGGCCGACATGGTGCGCAAGATGCGCGTCGGCCTCGCTCTCCAGCCCATTGCCACGGCCATATTCGCGAATTCGCCCTTCGTGGAAGGCAAACCCAATGGCTTCTTGTCCAACCGCGCCCATATCTGGCTCGATACCGACAATGACCGCGTAAGTTCGCTGCCGATCGCCTTCAAGGACGATTTCAGCTTCCGCGCCTACGTGGAGTGGGGCCTCGACGTACCGATGTATTTCGTCAAGCGTGGCGATCGGTATCACGATGTCACCGGCACCACCTTCCGCGACTTCATGAACGGCGCCTTGAAGGACGTCATTCCGGATGCCGAACCGACCATGGGCGACTGGAACAACCATCTTTCCACGCTGTTCCCGGATGTGCGCCTGAAGCGCTACATCGAGATGCGCGGAGCCGATGCCGGTCCGTGGCGGCGGATTTGCGCGCTTCCTGCCTTCTGGGTCGGTCTGCTTTACGACGACGGTATTCTTGAGCAGGCTTGGGAAATGGTGCAGGACTGGACCGAAGAGGAGCGCGCCGCCCTGCGCACGGAGGTCCCGCGTACCGCGCTCAAGACGAAGTTCCGCAATCGCACCGTTCTCGATCTTGCGCGCGAGGCGGTTGCGCTGTCGAGCGAGGGTCTTAAACGCCGCGCTCGCATGAACGAAGGGGGCGTCGATGAGCGCACCTTCCTTGAACCGGTCAAGGAAACAGTTGCCAGCGGCCTGACGCCCGCAGAGCAGATGCTCATGAAATATGAGGGCGAATGGAAGGGCGACCTCACGCACGCCTATACGGAGTACGCCTATTAGGACCTTCCTCTCCCGCCTGGAACCCGGCGACAGCGCCGCCTAGCTTGCGGCGCAGCTGACCAGTTTCGGCTTGGCGTCGCGGCTTTTCTCACGCATGCGTTCCAGAACGTCACGCAGCATCTCCGCCTGGCCGGATGCATAGGCGCGCGCCTGGACGGCGGGCAACGGGCGGCCGGTGAGGAACCCTTGCGCCTGCGAACAGCCATGTTCGCGGATATGGCGATACTGCTCTTCCGTCTCGATGCCTTCGGCCGTGGTCGTCATGCCCAATTCCTTGGACAGGCCGGCAATGGCGCGCACAATGGCGTTGGCCTCCGCCTTGTTTCCAAGGTCACTGACGAAGGAACGGTCGATCTTGACCTTGTCGAAGGGGAACGAACGCAGGTAGCTGAGCGAGGAATAGCCGGTTCCGAAATCGTCCATGGCAATGCGTACGCCGAGGGCGCGGATCTCGTGCAGGGTCTCGATCGTTGCCGCACTGTCGGCCAACAACACGCTTTCGGTGATTTCCAGTTCGAGGCGATCCGGTTCCAGCCCCGAAGCATCGAGCGCTTCGCGAACGCGATCGACCAGATTGCCCGACCTGAACTGGTAGGAGGAGACATTCACCGCGATCTTGACCCTGTTGGGCCAGTCCGCCACCTCGCGGCAAGCCGTGTTCAGCACCCATGTGCCGATCTTGTCGATCAGGCCGACTTCTTCTGCGATTGGAATGAACTCTGCCGGAGGGACACGCCCGCGCACCGGGTCGTTCCAGCGTAACAGCGCCTCGAAGCCGGAAACTGTCTGGGTCTCCATCTCGATAAGCGGCTGATAATGGATTTCGAAGCGGTCCTGTTCGAGCGCCTCGCGCAGGTCCGCCTCCAATGTCTGACGGCGGCGCAACGCCTCATCCATATAGGGTTCGAAGATCCGCACCAGCCCGCGCCCGTCGACCTTCGCCTGATGGAGCGCGAGATCCGTATGTTTCATCAGCGTACTGGCGTCTTCGCCATGAGCCGGATAATGGCCCACGCCCACCGAGCCTCCCATGGCCAGCCGCGCCCCGTCGACCGAGCAAGTCTCGCCAAGTGCATCGCGCATCCGCTCCGCCATCGCCTGAGCACGCGACGGGCCATCCGGGCCACGCACAAGAACGGCGAATTCGTCGCCGCCCAGCCGGGCGACCATGTCGTCGGCTCCCGCAAGCGCCGCCAGACGGTCCGCCACGATCCTCAGCACACTGTCACCCGCATCATGGCCCAGCGTGTCGTTCACCATCTTGAACCGATCGAGATCGAGGCAGAGCAGTGAGAAGGCATAATTGCCTGCCTTCCGCGCGCGATGGATTTCCTCGATCAGGCTTCGCTGCATCAGAACGCGGTTCGCCAGATGGGTCAGCGGATCGAAATGGGCAAGAAAGGCCAGCTGGGCTTCCGCCTGCCGGCGCGCCGTGATGTCGACGATGGAGGTCAGGATCATGCGCTTGCCCTCGAAGCGGATGTCGCGTTCGAAGGGCAGAACCTCGATGACCTCGCCATTTGCTTTGCTATGGCGCACGACCGAGCGCTGGCTGCCAGTCTCTACATCCCCCCCCGGGCAAGGGGCGACGAGATCGTGAAGGTGCAGCTGCCTGAACTCTTCATTAGTGTATCCGTAATGCTCCATGGCCGTGCTGTTGCACTTGAGGATCATCCTGGTGTTCGGATCCTGTACGAAGAGAGGCAGCGGATTGCTCTCGAAGATGAGCTCAAGATCGCGTCGCATTTCGTCCTGCTCGGCTTCCGCGACCCGTTCCGCAACCCGGTCCCGGCAATGGAGGACGGCCTGCCTTATGCGGGTGAGTTCCTCATAGGTTTCCTCTTCCCCGACCGTCGCGTCTTCCTTATCAAGCGCCTCGTCATCACCGATGGCGCGTATTCTGCTCTCCAGTGCGGCCAGGGCATTTACAATCGACCGGCTGAGCGACAAGGCGAAGGAAATTGCCAGGAGCGTGGACAGCACGACCAGCGCGGTCACGACCAGGAGTGTCCGGCGCTTGTCCGCCAATTCGCCGTCGGCGCGTACAATGAGCTCAGCCAGCGTCTTGTGGTGCAGCGCCAATGCGGTTTCCACCAGATGCGTGTAAGCCTCATCAAGTGGTTGCGTGTCAATGGCAAGGAACGGCGTGTCTGCCACCGACACATTGATCCGCTCCGCCATGCTCGCGGCAGCCTTCTGGAAGGCCCAGTTTGCTTCGGAAAAGGCTTTCTCGTCGGAGCGTGAGGTGATGGTCTGGCTCGATTGGGACGGGATGTCGAACACGACATCGATTGTGTCGGCCGAGGCCTTGAACTGTCCTGCATTGACCAGAAAGAGCATCCGGTCATCGGCGGTCAGCGCCGCTTTTGCGCGGATCGCATGAACATCGGCGCGCAACTGGGCAAGCCGCATCAGCATTTCGGGGATCTGGATCGCGACGAGATGCGCCAAGCGCGTATCCACGCCGCCGCTGGAGCCTTGGGCGCCCATTCCAGCAGTGATATGGGGGAGATCTGTCCTGATCTGCCGCAATGCAGCCGTGCTGCTTTGGACAGTTGAAAGCCGTCGCAGGGCCTCGGTCAGTTCGCCGGAGCGCGTACCCGCGGATTCCAGCGTCGTCAGGCGCATGCGGGCGCGCGATCGCACAGGGGTTGCATCGTCCGGATTGCGGGCCGCCTGTTGGGCGACGTCCCATATCTTGGATAAACGGATCAGTTGTTCGGTGCTTTTCGTCGTGCCGTCCAGTTCACGCCAGGTTTCGATCTCCAGAACCACGAGCGCAACGACAAGCGCGGAGAACAAGGTGACGACGATGATGTTCAGACGGTGACGTATCGACATGCGGCGAACTTCCGTGTTTTACGCATGTCATTAGGCGCAGAAGTCTGCGAAAGAATGGTTACTAGCGTTAGGGAAGGGGAGGGTTCGTATGCGAGAGCATAATCAGAACTTCAGGTTATGGTAAAAAATATCGATATTCCGATCCGGAAATGCGGTGTCAATTTACCTCTCGTCAAGGTGCCGAAGCGTTGAGT
Organism: Breoghania sp.; assembly: GCF_963674635.1. Lineage (NCBI taxonomy): Bacteria > Pseudomonadati > Pseudomonadota > Alphaproteobacteria > Hyphomicrobiales > Stappiaceae > Breoghania > Breoghania sp. Next base: position 2,513,061 of record NZ_OY771475.1, on the reverse strand, counting down.
GCAGCCGGCCCTGTGGTGGCTGAAAACCAGCCTCTCTTCGACAAGTCATTGACCTTACGACGAATGCACCGGATCATGCACCGTGACGGTTGATCCGTCGACCCGGCAAGAACGCCTGCTGGCGGGTGTCGGAGCTCATTCAGGCGAGAGCCATTGACCACTTTTGGGGCTCACATGACCGAGAGTTATTTTCCGCTCGATCCCTTTGCGCTGATGGCGCAAACGCAGAAGCATTTCGGCCTGGATGAGGACGAGGCACGACGGGCGACGGAAGCCCTGATGCCAGCCTTTTGGGCCGGTTTGCGGCGCAATGCCGGGTCTCCAGATGGACTTGAAGCGGTGATGCGCGCATTCACGCCGCCCGCTTTTCAGTCTTCGCGATCCAAACCGGCCAATCCCTGGCAGGCCTTTGGGGCCTGGGCGCCCGGAGACATGACGAAAGTTGATTGGGGGGCTTTCGATTGGGCGTCATTCGACTGGGGCAATGCGCAAGCCGCTCCCGTCTATGGGCCGGTGGGGGCTTTTCTTGCCCGGATATTCCCCAATGACGCCATCCGCCGGGCCGTTCTCGATCAGGTTGCGGCGACCACGGGCATTCGCCCGGATGCGCTGAACGCGCTGATGCCGGTGGCAGCGACCCTGATGATGGGGCAGATCGCGCGCAATTTCGCCGTCGGTCCGGCGCGCGACCTTCTCGACGCCTTTATGGCGGGTTTCGCCCGTGGCAGGCCTGCACCGCAACCGACACCGGCCGATCTGATGGCGCCGTTTGCGGAAGCCATGTCGGCCTTCTTTACCGGCTTCATGCGCGCAGGAGCGCCGGAAGCGGCGGAAAAGCAGTCATCCTTTTATGAGGATGAGAGCGATGCGCCGGATGGCGAGGAGGTTGAGGAGGCTGACCCGAGCGAAACGACGGGAGCGGAGGGGACGGGACAGGATGCGGCCACGAAGCGTTCTGCCGGTGGCGACCAAGCACACTTCCTTGAAGGTATCCTGGCTGCCGGGCGCTCGGTTCAAGAAAACCAGATCCGCGTTTTCGAACAACTTTTCGAAACGCTGGTGCCTGGCGAACAGCCGGGATAGGCGTGTCGAAAGACTGCTGCTGGCAGGCGGGCACAAAAATGCCCGCCACTGTTGAGAAGTGGCGGGCCAGTTGCGGTGTCAGCGGGGGCTGACTGCCGGGCAAAAGGATTTAATGATCGGATCAGGCTGCGCGCCTTTTGATGCGGTCCGCGTTTCTGTTCGCTGCATCCACGACGCTGGCCGCATTGCCTGAATTGTTCGCATCATCCGTGCTTGCACGATCAAACTGCTCACGCGCGTTGCGCAGGGCGAGCCCGTGGCGTTCTACGGCAAGAACCGTGAGGCGGGAGGAAGCTTCTGTCTTTCGGTGATCGCGCAATGCACTTCGAACATCCGCCCTGTTCAGGCCGATATCATTCAGCATGTGATCGCTCCAGCCGAGAAGCTGCTGTGCCGCGATCCGGCCCCGCCTGCGGCGATTATAGCTGGAAGCCCCTGAAAACAGTGCGCGCGCGGCCCGCGCCGCAAGGGCTGCAAGTCCAACGGGGCTGATCGAGGGCTTCGTAAACATGGCAATGGTCCTTCATCGGCCGCGGCCCTCCGGCGCGCGGTCGTAGCCTTGCGTTCCCGGCTCATCCGGGGACGTCAAATCTCCTTGCTGCAAGAGAAATCTCGCTTGTATTCTACAATAAATCCAACGAATGTTTTTCATCAGACCGATCACAAAAAGTGATGAGACGCCATGTTGCCCATGCTCGACCTGGATCAGCTCCGCACCTTCCTTGCCATCGCCGAGGCGGGCAGCTTCACGCAGGCCGCAGGCGTCGTGAACAAGACCCAATCGGCGGTTTCCATGCAGATGCGTCGTCTTGAGGAGAGGATCGGGCGACCGTTGTTTTTGCGCGAAGGGCGGTCGTCACGGCTCACGGAAGACGGCGAGCGGCTGTTGCAATATGCCCGGCGCATGAAGAGGTTGAACGATGAGACCTTATCGGCTTTCGACGAGAGAGAGCTTGCCGGGCATGTGCGCCTGGGAACGCCGGACGATTATGCCGAGCGCTTCCTGCCGGAAATCATGGCGCGGTTCGCACGCTCCAATCCGCGCGCGGAAATCGAGGTGACATGCGCGCCGACACCCCTGCTGGTGCAGGACATGAAGGCCAATCGGCTGGATATCGCGATCATCAGCCAGTTGCTTGCAGGAGGCAAGCATGGCGAGGAAGTGGTCCGGCGGGAGCCGTTGTTGTGGGTGACCTCTGCGCGCCACTGTGTGCATGAGGAAATGCCGGTGCCGCTGGCCTTGGGACGGCGCACCTGTGACTGGCGAAAAAACGCAATTGCCGGGCTGGAAGGGATGGGGCGCGACTATCGCGTGCTCTATTCCAGCTGGTCGTCTGTGGGGGTGGGGGCGGCGGTTACGGCGGGGCTCGCGGTATCCGTCCTTCCGGAATCAGCCCTTCGCCCTGGCATGCGGGTCTTGTCGGAACGCGACGGCTTTCCGGTTCTGCCGATGTGCGAAATCGCGCTGTTGCGATCCTGGCACAAAAGCTCGCGCCTGATCGATGCGCTTTCGGAACATATCACGTCATCGCTCGACAACCTGTCCGTGCCCGCGGCAGCTGAATAGAATATCCCGCTCAAACGAGAATCCCCGACGCTTGGGACGCCGGGGATCAGGCTCTCGTGAGGTATGCGAGCTGAGCCGCTATGGTCTTCCGCAGAACTGCCGTCGCAGGCGGCAGACAAGGATGGCAATGGCGCTGAAGTCGCGTCTCAGACCCAGCATGGTCAGCGTGTCCGGCATCGGGCACGGATGTTTCGGCGCTTCCCGGAACCATTCAGGTTGTGGCCTCATGTCATATCCCTTCGTGATCTTTCCCGACGTTCCCGACGTTCCTGACGTGTCAGCAAATCCGCATCGCGGCGTTCATAGGCCAGATTTGCCAGCACCAGCGACGGGTCCTGCACGGAGGACGTGCCGAGGGCTGCGTGGATGTCGGTACGGGTAATGCCGATGTCGCGCAACATGCGGTCATCGTTGGCGAGCAGGCGGTTAAGCTCCCTGCGCGACGCATAGGCCTGTATGATCCGCCCAATGAGGAACGCGCCGCCGCGCAGCGCGAAAAGGGCAGCCCTCCCGACGGCGGCACCAAATGATCCGCTCCGTCCTGTGCCGTTGCAGGCCTGGTTGCTCTGTTGGTTGAAGATCAGCGTCATGGCAATACTCCATCGTTCGGCGCACGGCGGCTTTTCCGTGTCCGTTAGTCATTGTGTTTCGCGTCCCGGCAAGGGGCGTTGCATCGGTGTTGTCGTCTGACGCTCGGTAAGATGCCCGTCAGAAATCGATTGATCCAACGAATGTTTTTTATCATTATTCATCGATATTGATGATGGATTGCTGTTCTCGACGATCTCAGCGACCTGCCTGGAGAGTGAATTCATGAGCTACGGCCTTGATATTGATCAGCTTCGAACCTTTATCGCGATCGCCGAACTCGGCTCGTTCACCCGTGCTGCGGATGCGGTCAACAGGACCCAATCGGCTGTTTCCATGCAGATGCGACGGCTTGAGGAGCGGGTCGGGCAGGCTCTTTTCACCCGTGACGGTCGCCAGTCACGGCTGACGGATTCCGGCTATCGCCTGCAGGACTACGCGCGGCGCATGATCCGGCTGAATGACGAGACCCTGACGGCCTTTGCGGAACCGGAACTGCTGGGACGGGTGAGGCTGGGGCTTCCGGACGACTATGCGGAACGGTTGTTGCCTCAGGTGTTGGCGGGCTTTGCCTGCATCAATCCCACCGTGGAAGTGGTGGTGGAATGCACGGGCTCCATCGGGGTGTCGGAAAAGGTGCGCCGCGACGAACTGGACCTGGGCATCGTCACCTCCTGCGGGGATCTGAATGGCTTCGGAGATATCGTGCGCCGCGAGCGGCTGTACTGGGTGGGGCCGGAAAGTCGTTGCATTCACGATGAGGAAACGGTTCGCCTTGCGCTCGGGCACGAAACCTGCGCCTGGCGCTCGCTTGCGATCAATACGCTGAGCCGTGTCGGGCGTTCTTGCCGGGTGGCCTATACGAGCGGCTCAGCCGCCGCGATCACCAGCGCCGTGGCAGCTGGTCTTGCCATTGCGGTGGTGCCGGAAAGCGCTCTGCGGCCGGGACTGCGCATTCTCGACGCGCGCGACGGGTTTCCGGACCTGCCGCCCGCCAACATCGCCCTCATTCGTGCGCCCAACGCCGTCGATGCCACCCATGATGCGCTCCACGACCACATCGCCGCCGCCATCGGCAACCTGCCCATGCGCGCAGCCGCGGAATAGGCGGCTTATCCGGCGCTGGGATGCCAATGTGGTCGGTAACCCTGTTGCAGAGCTCCAAGAATGGATGGAGGCGTCAGCACGGTGACGGGCTGGTCCGAAGGCAGGGGAAGAGCCCGACCATACCCTTCAGCGCGCCACGGCAGGAGATGTCCTGCACGAATTAGCGCGATGCGGTCGGACAGTCGGCCTTTTGAGCGCGCGCCATCGCTTCCGGGCAGGAGCAGGGCAGTTCCGTCGGGAAGGCAGCTGAGGGGCATGACGGTGGGCGGGGCGAGCCTTTCGTCGTGCAGGATCTCGTCCATTTCGTCCGCTCGCGGCTTCTCAGGCCATGCCTTTGAAAGCTGCCAGCACCGCTGGAAATGCGTCGCTGCAGGGCGTCGGCATTCGAAGCACGGCCGGTGCCCCGCGGCAAGGGCGGTCGGCTCATCCAGAAAGAAGAGCTCGGTATACCCCTTGCCCATGACGACCCGCCGACGGTTCCTGAAACAGGTTGCGCAGCAAATCCAGCGCCGGGTCACGAAGCGGCGCTTTGTCAGTGTGCGCGTTTCGGGATCGTGAATGCGCCCTCCACGATTTCCCATGAAGAGGCCGCGATGATGCGTGGCGATGATGTCGCCTTCGGGGGTCACGCGGTTTTGCAGGGCCATGGCGCGCCTTTCGGCAAGGGCGGCTCCATCCGCCCCTTGTTCAGAGGCTCAGAATGGAGCGAACGGCGGAAACGCTAAAGGGTTTGGAAAGGGTGGCGACGACATTCAACCCGTTGCTGGCGGCGGCGGTGCGAGCGGTGTTTCCATATTGGGAATTGTAGCCGGAGATCACGATGATCTTGGCCTTGCATCCGCGCTGGGCAAGCCATTCCAGAAGCTCAATCCCGTCCATTTCTGGCATGATCATGTCGAGCACGATATGGGTGGGATTGCAGGTGTCATATTGGCGCTGAAACGCGCTCGGCTGCGTCGTCTTGCAGACGGAAAAACCGAGTTTCAAGGCTATCCGCTCAATGATCTCGCCGAATTCGACTTCGTCATCGACCAGAAGCAGGCGTCTGTCCGGTACCGGGCTGTTCATTTTGTCTCTAGATATCCGCCAAAGTGTTGCCGTCGTCGCGAGCCATGGCCTGCCAGTTTGCCGTGGTCCTGGTTCTTCCTGCTTTCAGGCGAAGAACAAAGCCTGCGTGACCAATGGTTACAGATCGTTCCTGCGCCGCGCATTTCCGCGCGCATGACGCAGTGGTCCTTGGTCCTCCTCATGGAGGCCCGACGGGGTAGAAACAAGGATTAGTGGTTGTCTGTGCCATTCGAGCCCCAGCTGAATACCAGTCGGCAAAGCAGATGAACGCCGGAAACTCAACAGCAAACCGAGGGTTCGTTATTCGGCTTGCTTCGGAAAGTCCAGCCCTCAGAAAAAAAAGAAATAGAGTTAATACAAAACGACCTGTTTCGAGTCACATTGTTCGTATGCAAACGAGTATATCGTGGGTTGTTACAAATTCCGTGCCTGCGTCTTCCGAAAAGAAATTAAGTATAATGCCGTATACGCAATAAGGCCATTGTGCGTTTCACAATTGTCAAAAACGTAGCGCGCATCGAGGTTTGCGGGTTCAAGGCGCTTGTGAATGGAAGGGGTGGCGATTGCTTGCCCGCGCCGCAGGGTTAGCCTTCGACGATGATCACATGCAAGGCGCGCGGCCCGTGGGCGCCGAGAATGAGCGTCTGCTCGATATCCGCTGACCGCGAGGGACCGGTTACCATATTCACAACTCGCGGCATTTCGGCCTTGCCGTAGGTCTCTCGCAAGCCGCGCCAGATCGTTTCCATGTCGCCGTGAATGTCCTTTTGCGACAGCACGATGATGTGCAATTCAGGCAGGAAGTTGAGCGTGGTCGGATTGTCCGTGCCCGAGGTCAGGACGAGTGTGCCGGTTTCCGCAATCGCGCCGATTGCGTGAGACACGGCCACAGCATCCTTGCCGTCGGAAGGGCCGTGACGGACCTCCAGAGCGGGATACGCTTGCCACGGCATTGCGGCCAGGTCCTGGTCTTCCCCGATACGTACCACGGCAGGCAGGTTACGACGCGCCAGAAGGCGGGCGATGGCGGCGGGCGCTTCGTCACCGGTCGTTACCCGTTCCACACTTGTCTGGACGCTTTCCGCCATTCGGGTGAAAAGCGCGACAAGCTCGTCCGCCGGCAACTGGCCCCGGGCAGGGATAATGCCCGTGGGCGCATCCTTCAGCCGTGCCGCGACCGCGTCCTTGCGGGCGGTTTCTGCTTCTCCCGTGGAGGCAAGAGATTTCTTCAGTCCGGCCAGTATTTCAGCGCGCCCGCTCATGCTGCATCCTTTCGTCCGTCCTGCCCACCTCTGCTGGCCCACAGTTGCTGGAAAGTACGGCCTTCCGGGGCCGGGAGATCCCGGTATGTCGTCCAGCCGCCCGCAAAGGGAAGAGATGCGAAACGTCCCTTTTTGCCCGCCATCGCGCCGAGTGTGCGAACGGCCATGCCGAAGAGGGCCCGGTAAAGCGCCGGTCGCCTTGCCAGAAAGGCCCATGCACCAAGACCGAAACGGGCGGAAGAGGGCTGGAGGTGGCGTTCAAATTCGCGCTCGCGCCAGTGCCGCATCATTTTCGGCAAGGGGATGCGCATCGGGCACACGCTCTCGCACCGCCCGCAGAACGTGGACGCGTTGGGCAGGTTCCCCGCCTCGTCGATGGAGGTAAGCGAAGGGGTAAGCACGGCGCCCATGGGGCCGGGATAGACCCAGCCATAGGCGTGCCCGCCAATGGCGTGATAGACCGGGCAATGGTTCATGCAGGCACCGCAACGGATGCAGCGCAGCATCTCCTGGTATTCGCTGCCCAGCATGGCGGAGCGCCCGTTGTCGAGCAGGACGACGTGGTATTCCTCCGGCCCATCCGGGTCTTCCGGGCGTCGGGGGCCGGTTGAAAAGGTTGTGTAGACGGAGCTGTCCTGGCCCGTCGCGGACCGCGCCAGAACGCGCAGGATCTGAGAGACGTCCTCAAGCGTCGGCGTGATCTTTTCAAGCGTGGCCAGCACGATATGAACGCGGGCGAGCGTCTGGGTGAGATCGCCATTGCCTTCGTTGGTCACAATCACGGAGGAGCCGGTTTCGGCGATGAGGAAATTCGCTCCCGTGATGCCCACCTCCGCATCGAAATACTTCTGTCGGAGGATCGCGCGCGCCTCGTTCAGAAGCGTCGTCGGCTCTTCCAGATTGCGGTTTGGATCAAGATGGGTGTGGGCGCGGCGGAACTCTGCCTCGACTTCCGATTTGTTCACATGCACCGCAGGCGCGATGATGTGGGAAGGCGGCTCGCCGCGAAGCTGGATGATGTACTCGCCAAGATCCGTCTCCACCGGTTGAATGCCGTTCTCGGTGAGGTGCTCGTTGAGCCCGATTTCCTCCGAGACAATGGACTTGCCCTTGGTGACGGTCTTCGCGTTCGCCTTGCGGCATATATCGAGAATGATGGCGCGGGCATCTTCCGCCGTCTGCGCCCAGTGAACATGCCCCCCTGACGCAATGACCTTCTCCTCGTAGGCCTCCAGATAGAGATCGAGATGGGCGAGGGTGTGGTCCTTGATCGCCTTGGCGTTGTCGCGCAGCGCCTCGAATTCGGGCAGAGCGTCGGCAGCTATCTGACGCTTGCCGATAAACCCGTGCTCCACGTTGGAAAGCGCGCGCTGAAGCTGTGCGTCGTCGAGCGCCTCGCGGGCGTTCTGCTTGAAGCGCGGTGATTGCATCCGCATGGCCGTCTCCCATCAGCCCGTGAATTCATGCGGCGAAGGCCGCCTCGTAGTGGACAAGCGAAGCCCGGTCGAAACAGCAGAAGGTGACCTGCTCCAGCGCGTCCAGATGCGGGCTTTCCAGAACCGCCGCCAGCGCCACCTTCGCTGCGCGCGCGGCCGGAAAGCCGAAAACTCCCGTCGAAATCGCCGGAAAGGCGACGGTTGAAACCTCCGCCTCTGCGGCCAGTTCCAGCGCGCGGGCATAGCAGCTCGCCAGAACGTCATCCTCGCCCTGCGCGCCCCCGGCCCAGCGCGGACCCACCGTGTGGATCACGCAAGGTGCAGGCAGCCTGTATCCCGCCGTAATCCTGGCGTCGCCCGGCGCGCAGCCGCCAAGTTCCCGGCATTCCACCAGAAGCTCTGGTCCCGCTGCCCTGTGGATGGCCCCGTCCACGCCGCCGCCTCCCAGAAGCGTCTCGTTTGCTGCATTGACGATGGCCCCGACCTCAAGCGTCGTGATGTCGGCGACAACACTCACCAATTCCGTAGAGCCCGCGCGACGGGTGAGCGTCTTCATCCCTTCGGCCCGTTTCGGGGCTTCTTGCCCTTGCCTTCCCCGATGGGCGGCTGGTCCGTCATGCCAGCAAGCACTTCGGCCACGTGCCGAACTTGCGTTTTGGACCCCTGACGTTTCAGCTTGCCTGCCATGTTCATCAGGCAGCCGAGGTCTCCCGCCAGAAGAACGTCAGCTTCCGCAGAGGCGACGTTGGCGGTCTTCTTGGAAACCATCTTGTTGGAGATGTCGGCGTATTTGACGGCAAACGTGCCGCCGAACCCGCAGCAGACATCGGAATCTGACATTTCCTTAAGCTCAAGCCCGTCCATGGAGGCAAGAAGGGCGCGTGGCTGAGCGGCGATACCAAGCTCGCGCAGGCCCGAGCAGCTGTCGTGATAGGTGACGGTGCCGTCAAAGCTCGCCTCAACCTTCTTCATGCCGCGGACGTCTGTGAGGAAGCTGACAAGTTCGAAGGTGCGCGCGCTCAGCTCCTGAGCACGCGGCCCCCAGACCGGATCGTCCGCGAAGAGCGCCGGATAGTGCTTCTTTACCATCGCCGCACAGGAGCCCGACGGGGCCACCACGTAGTCATATCCCTCAAAGGCGCGGATCGTCACTTCGGCGATGCCGCGTGCATCCGCCTTGTCGCCCGAATTGTAGGCGGGCTGTCCGCAGCATGTCTGGGCGCGCGGCACCTCTACGGCACAGCCGGCTTCCTCCAGAAGCTTTACCGCAGCAAACCCGACGGAGGGGCGGAAAAGATCCGCCAGACAGGTAACGAACAGGGCGACCCGGGGAGTATCGGACATGGATTGGGCATTTCCTGATAGGGGTATTGCAGTGCGCGACTTCAGTCGGTCGCGCATATCTTCTTGCAAGCACAGTAGAAGTGCGCGAATGGCCGGTCAATGCGCCTGTGACCAAATGAGACCACAGGCGCGCGACCCGGAACCGGGTGATGCCCCTGGCGGGTTTATCCCCTGATGAGCACCTTGCCGATACGCTGCCCCTGCATGGCGGCTCCTGCCGCCTTCGCGACATCGGCCAGATCGTGGATTGCATCGACCTGAAGCGACAGCTTGCCCGACGCGATCAGCCCGACCAGTTCGCCCATCAGTGCCGCCACTTTCGGTTTGGGCGCTTCCGGCAGAAGCTTCGCAAGCCAGAAGCCCTTCACCTCGATGCCGCGGAAGATGAGCTGCCCGGAGGGGATCTCCATCGGCTTGCCCGACATCAGCCCGAAGGAAACGATGGTCGCCCCGGTGCCGCAAATGGCGCAAAGATCTGCCGCCTGCGGACCGCCCACACCGTCGATCGCCGCCTTGATCGGAGCGCCTTCGGTAATGGCCTCCACCTGCTCCTTCCAGTTGGCCGCGCTTGTTGAAACGGCGTTGCCAATGCCCAGCGCGGCCAGTTCTGCGACTGCCTCGTCGCGGCGCACCAGGTTGATCACGTTGATACCGCGCGTCTTTGCAACTGTCGCCAGTACCTTCGCGACCGCGCCGGTTGCTGCGTTCTGCACGATCCAGTCGCCCGGGTGGGCGTGGACGAAATCAAGCAGGAACATCGCGCTCATCGGCATGGAGACGAGCTGGGCAGCGGTCTCGTCGTCCACCGCGTCGGGCAAAAGCACCGCGCCGGACGCCTTGGCGATGAAATACTCCGCCCAGGTTCCCCTCCCGGTGGCTGCCACCCGCTGGCCGACCTTGAGGCCTTCCACGCCTTCGCCCAGTTTGTCGATGATGCCGGTCGCTTCCGAACCGGCGACCGCGGGAAGCGGCGGCTTGTAGCCGTAGTCGCCGGACACCGTCAGCAGGTCGTGATTGTGGATGGAGGCGAGGCGCATCTTCACGCGAATCTCGCCGGGTCCGGGTTCGGGCAACGGGCGGTCTTCGACGATCAGGACCTCGGCCGGGTTGCCAAATGTCTTGTGAATGGCGCTGCGCATCTAGATGCCTCTCAAAATTCCGGTGGGAGATCCCGTTCAGTAATGTCGGGACCTTTTGGTTCTTTATTGCGCGTCACGCCAGCGCCGTCGAGCCCCGTCTTGTCGGGTGACATCGCGGACGGCAGGGCGCGAAAAGCGTCCGCCGCTTGCTTGCGAGGGGATATGGCAGCCTTGCAGTTCGTGCACACTATGCCGACAAAGTGGGCAGTGGAACGGTCTGTATTTCATGTATAGAAATATACTAACGGGCCCTTTGGGCGATTATGTGCTTCAGGAGAAAAGGTGTTAATTCAGCAAGGACGCAAGGGAAGCAATAAAAGAGCTTCAGTGTGGTTGATTGGAGGGGGTGACGGGATACACTGAAGCGAGCTCGCATCTTGTCGTGAACTGGAAAAATACGCGTTGGAAGCGCGGAACTCTCGTATGGGGTGCGAGTGTCGCAAGGTTGGGCCCGCGACGGGCCTGGCTTGCCAAGGGAGGAAAACAAGTCATGTCCAACATCAAGGGTCCGGATATCCACGACGCCCGAAGACAAGCTGCGCACCCGGAGGCCGCCGACCGCACGACGCCGTTTCGCGAGGCGGTTGAAGGCGTCGTCACGGCACGGCGCCAATTTCTGAAGAACTCCGTTCTCGCCGCTGGCGGCATCGTGGGTGGTCTGGCAGGGGCCGCTTCGCTTGGCGCGCCCTATGTCGGCACGGCGAAGGCCGCAGGCACCACCTGGAAGATCCAGACATCCTGGCCGGGTGGCGTCGGGCTTCAGATCTTCAAGGACTGGTGCGCCACCATCGAGGAAAAGACCGGCGGTGAGCTGGCCTTCCAGCCCTTCGGGGCAAACGATGTGGTGGGCGATTTCCAGCTTTTCGACGCGGTGAAGAATGGTGTTCTGGAGGCGGTGAACCCCTTCACCATCTATGTGCAGGGCATCATCCCGGCCGGTGTCTTCCTGACGTCCTATCCGCTGGGCCTCAGGAACCCGCACGAATTCGACACCTTCTATTACGGTCTCGGCGGGCTAGAGATGGCGCGTGAGCTCTATGCGGCGCAGGGCATGTATTTCGTTGGCCCCGTCCATCACGATGCCAACATCATCCACTCCAAGGTGCCGATCCGCTCGGTGGACGACTTCCGTGGGCGCAAGATGCGGCTTCCAGGCGGCATGGTGGCCGAGGTCTTCCAGGGGCTGGGTGCCAAGACCACGGTTCTGCCCGGCTCGGAGATCTTTCCCGCGCTGGAAAAGGGCACCATTGATGTGGCCGACTATACCGGCCCGGCGGTCAACTACGCCCTCGGCTTTTCACAGGTCACCAAGTACATCTCCATGGGGCCCCCGGGCTTCATGTCGCTTTACCAGCCGGTCGATATCATGGACATCACCGTCGGCATGAATGCGTGGAACGCGCTCTCGCAGCAGATGAAGCAGTTCGTGGAACTGGAGACCCGCTCCTATTCCCTGGAGCATCATGCCAAGATCCAGAAGGCCAATCAGGAAGCCTGGAAGAAGTTCGAGGCCGATGGCACCGAGGTGACACGCCTGACGCAGGACGATGTTGCCCTGATGACCGAGGTGGCGGTGCCGATCTGGTACAAATACGCCAACCGCGACAAGCCTTCGGCCCGCATCTTCAAGACCCAGCTCGATTACATGATGTCCGGCTCACTCGGCTATGTGACGCCCGATATCGTGGAAGGCATGGAACTGGATCTCTGAGCGGAAAGCGACCTCCGCGACGTCTCGGCGGCACGTTTCGCGCGACCGCCCGGCACGCGGAGGCCCTTTGTTCGCCCGCGCGGCGGTTTCGCCCCGCGGGCGTCGCTTCGATGGCCGTCATCCGCAATCGACATTTCAATCGCAACGCAAGGCCGCGTCGCCGCCCGGTGCGGCAATCCCGCCATGCCCTGCCGATGGGCCGCGAGCCCGCTTCGCGCCGCCTCCTTGGAAGCCATGCGAGCGGTCCACCCGTCGCCATTTGAGGTAACGCTCATGCCGAGCCTTACATTCGTCCTGCCACACTGGATCTACTGGTCCGGTCTGGTTCTCTTTCCACTTGCCGCCATGGTGCTGGCGCGACGCTCGCGCAAGCGTGGCGGCATGCGCGGCTATTCCCTGCCGCTTGGCTACATGATCCTTGTGACCGGCGGCATGCTGGGCCTTCACAGGTTCTATCTGAAGAGCCTGCTGGGGCTTGTCTATCTGCCGATCTTTCTGGCCATCCTTTTCGCCAATGCGCAGCAGCGTGACGCCCGCGCCATCTATTCCGACGCGGCGAACATGGTGCGCGTCTCCCAGGACACGATTTCGCGCGAAGGTCCGCGTATCGCGGAGGCGGAAAAGGAGCTGGCGGACCTCAAGGCCGCGGTTCTGGCCGCGGAGGAAGGGTCCCTTTCCCGACGTTCTGCGGAACTTAAGGTCAAGCGCTCGCAGCGTCGGCTGCAAAGCTCGCGCGACCGGCTCGATCGCGCCCACACGGACCTGAAAGCCAATGAACCGCTCGCGAGGGAAACCGGAGAAGCGCGGGCCTATTGGGGATCCGTCGCCTATTACGCCTTCCTGTGCATCGCGGCGCTTCTTCTGATCGATGCCGCCCTGTTGCCGCGGCTGAAGCGGCGGGCGGAGGAAAGAGTGCGCAACGAACGCGAGGCGGAGGCCGAAGCCGCCATTCACGCCTACGAGGAAGAGGAGATCATTGGTGACTTCCGCCACGCCTCCACCGGCTGGACGGGGGCCATAGACCGGCTCTCGCTCTATTGCGGCGAGTTCGCCTCCTACTGGGCGGTGATTGCGGTCTTCGTCTACTACTACGAGGTCATCGCGCGCTACGTCTTCAACTCGCCCACCAACTGGGCGCATGAAGGCATGTTCCTGATGTTCGGCATGCAGTACCTGATCGCCGGCGCCTACGCGATGCTGACCGAAAGCCATGTGCGGGTCGATGTCTTCTACGCTCCGCTGTCGGTGCGGGGAAAGGCGGTCGTCGATCTCCTGACCTCGGTCTTCTTTTTCATCTTTGCAGGCACGCTTCTCGCGACCTCCTGGATCTTCGCCTACCAGGCGACGCAGGTGGGTGAGATCAGCTTCACCGAATGGGCCATCGCCTACTGGCCCTTCAAGTGGGCCATGGTGCTGGGCGGGTTGCTGCTTGTTCTGCAAGGCATTTCGAAACTGGCGCAGGACCTGCGCGCGGTTGCCAATCCGGCCGGGGGGATCTGAAACATGGGGCTGGAAATACCCATCGAGTGGCTGACACTCATCATGTTTGGCAGCCTTTTGCTGCTGCTGATGGCGGGCCTGCCGCTCGCCTTCGTGACCGGCGGTCTCGCCTGTGTCTTCCTGTTCATTCTGGGCGACAGCTGGCAGGTGCTCAATATCGTGCCAAGCCGCATCTTCCCGTTGATGACCAACTACCAGCTTTCGGCGATCCCGCTCTTCATCTTCATGGCGGCGATGCTGGAACGGGCGGGCATCATCAACGAGATGTTCGACGTCATCTACAAGGTGCTGGGCGGGGTGCGCGGCGGTCTGGCGGCTGCGACCATCATCGCCTCCACCATCCTGGCGGCAATGGTCGGCGTCATCGGCGCGGCGGTCGTCACCATGGGCATCATCGCCCTGCCGGCCATGCTCAAGCGCAACTACAATCCGGAGATCGCCATGGGATCGATCATGGCGGGCGGCACGCTCGGCATCCTGATCCCGCCCTCCATACTCGCCATCATCTACGCGGTGGTCGCGGAGCAGTCGGTCGGTGAACTCTTCATCGGCGCGGTCTTTCCCGGGCTTCTGCTGTCCGGGCTCTATGTTCTTTATGTGATCACTCGCTGCACCCTCAATCCCTCGCTCGGGCCAGCAGCCCCCCTGGAGGAACGGATCTCCTTCCTGGAGAAGGTCCGTATCCTGTCGCGCATGTCCGCGCCCATCTCGCTGATCGTGGTGGTGCTGGGCGTGATCTTCTCAGGTGTCGCAACCCCGGTTGAAGCTGCCGGGATCGGCACCTTCGGCGCGTTCATCGTCGCCGCCATTCACCGCAAGCTTGACTGGGCGACCATTCAGGCCGCCTGCCTGACAACGTTGAAGGCGTCCGCCATGGTCATCTGGATCATGTTCGGCGCAACCATCTTCGTCGGTCTCTATGTTCTGGAGGGCGGGCAGCAATTCGTCTCCGACATGATGCAGGGGCTTGGGCTGGGGCCGTGGGGCATCCTGATCCTGATGCAGGTGATCCTCGTCTTCCTCGGCATGTTCCTCGATTGGGTCGGCATTTTGCTTCTGTGCGTGCCGATCTTCGTGCCGATCATCAAGGCACTCGGCGCGCAGGCCTTCGGGCTGGAGAGCCCGGACGATCTCGTGCTCTGGTTCGGCGTGCTCTATCTGGTGAACATGCAGATGAGCTTCCTGTCGCCACCCTTCGGCTATGCGCTCTTCTACCTGCGCGGTGTCGCCCCGCCGGAAATCCCGATGACCCGGATCTTTAAGGCGGCGATCCCATTCCTGATGATCCAGATCATCGGACTGGTGCTCTGCATGCTCTATCCGGAAATCATCATCTGGCTGCCGCGCCTCGTTTACGGCTAGACGGACGCCGATAGAAATGCGCGCAACGATAAAGGCGAGGGGAGCCTCGCCTTTCTTGCTTTAGGGGGCGCGGCTGCAAGCGCGGGCTAGTCGTCCGCCGAATGATGCGCACGGATGCGGCGCACCAGATACCAGATGGCCAGGACCACGAAGGGCACGGTGGCCGCGGTGACAAGCCCCGCATGGATTTCAAGACCCGCCTCGTGCGCGCCTTCAATCACATGGCCAAGAAGCCCGACCACGTAATAGGAGATCGCCGCGACCGACAGGCCTTCGACGGTCTGTTGCAGGCGAAGCTGTTGGCGCGCGCGCTTGTTCATGGTTTCAAGCAGATTGCGGTTCTGGCTTTCCAGTTCGACATCGACGCGTGTGCGCAACAAGGTGGCCGCGCGCGCCAGCTTGCGCGAAAGATGATGCTGGCGCTCCTCCGTCGTTTCGCACGTGCGCATGGCGGGCCGCAGTCGCCGGGCGAGGAAGCTCGCCCAGGTGGAGTGTCCCGGAACGGCCTGTTCGCCCAGGGCCGCGAGCCGCTGGCTGACGATCTCGTCATAGGCCCGGCTCGCGCCGAACCGGTAGGCGGAGGCCGCCGCATTTGCCTCAAGGTCGGCGGCAAGCTGCGTGAGGCGCTGTAGCAGGGCCTCGTTGGCGGCAAGGCCGGAGCTTTGGCGGATTTCGGAGGCGATTTCCGTCAGGCCGGTCTCGATGCGCCGGATCAGCGGGGCCTGTTGCTGGGCTTCCGGCAAGCCCAGAAGCGCCAGCATGCGGTAGGTCTCGATCTCCAGAAGCCGCTGGCAGGCAGCCCCCGCGCTTTGCGGCGTCGCGCCCTTGTCGATCACGAGCGTTCGCGTCATGCCATGACCATCGGCCCGGAAATCCGTCGCAGCCACCAGGTTTCCCCCCATGATCTCGGAGGCCACAAGGCTTGTCGCGTCGAAGAGGTCGGTGAGGGCCGGACATCCCGCCTGCGCCACCAGATCAAGGCGTGTTGCAACGACAAGCGGCCCCGGTGCGCGGAAGTCGCGCCCGAATGGGGAGCCTGCCGGGTCAAAGGAAAAGGGCGGGGAGACGTCCTTGGTCGTGTGCTCCTCGCTTTGCGCGACCCCGTCCCAGGTGTAGGTGGTGAACTCCGCGTGGCTCTCCCAGCGCAGCGCCCCACCCCCGAAGGCCAGGACATGGTGACGGCTGTCCGCATTGGGGCCTGCAGCCCCATAGGCTTTGCAGAAATCGGCGAACCAGTCCCGATCCGCCGCCGCAGCTTCCTCATCGGTGGTGAAGGCGTAATGGAGAAAGACCCGCGGTGTCTGTACCGGCAGGAATGGTCGTGCGTGCAACTCGCCCAAAAGCGCCCGCCGCAGGGGGTGGGGTGCAAAACCAGCGTTTTCGATACGTTCGGCCACCGTCAGCCCCTTGTCGGAAAGTCGTGCGGAAGGGGACGGATAATGATCGCTTCGCGACGATCTGTCATCCGCGTTGGGCTTCCCACGGAGAACGCTGCGATAAATACTTGCAGTCGATGGTTATAAGTAAAAATGACAATATACTTAGGTAAGTAACTGTCGACGCGAAGTAAGGGGATGGAGTTATACACAGGGCAAAAATAGATTTGAAAGGAGGGGGGTATGGGAGTAGGGCTTTAGACAAGCGGCGTCAAATTGTCGCGCATTGTGTCTCGACCTGCCCCAGAGCTACGACCCCCTCTCCGGCATCGCGCACTGCCATATGTCCCGATTTGGCGCGAACCAATCGTCATATCTTCGAAAGAGAGGAGGCTCCCCATGGCAGATCTTCCCGGGATCCCGTCCCGCCGAAGCTTTCTGAAGGCAACGGCTGCAAGTGCGGCTGTCGCAACCATTCCCTTCCGGACGGAAACCGCTAAGGCGCAGGACCTGCCTGCGCTTGAAGACTACAAGCCCACCTATTTCGACGCTGCTGAATGGACCTTTGTCCTCGCGGCCTGCGCGCGCCTCATCCCTTCGGAGGGAGATGGGCCGGGTGCGATCGAGACAAGGGTGCCGGTTTTCATTGATCTTCAGCTTGCCGGCCCCTTCGGTGCCGCTGCCGACTGGTACATGTCGGGGCCTCATGATGCGTCCGCCGACCCCAAGCTCGGTTACCAGAGCCCGCTTACGCCTGCCGAGGTCTATCGACAGGCAATCCCGCTTTTTCAGGACTGGTGCCGCGCCAATCATGGCGGGGCCTTTGAGGCGCTGGATGCGGACACGCAGGACAAGGCCCTGACTGCGCTTCAGGACGGCAATGTCGGGCTCCCCGCCGAGATGCGCGATTTCTTCTCGCTTCTTCTCCAGAACACCAAGGAAGGCTACTTCGCCGATCCGATGTATGGCGGCAACCACCAGATGCAGGCCTGGGTGCATGTGGGCTTCCCCGGTGCCCGCGGCAGCTATCTGGAGTGGGTCAACAACCACAACGTGGAATACCCGCTTGGCCCCGTTTCCATTTCCGGCGAGAGGGCCTGACCCATGGCGAGACAAGATCCGAAAAAAGACGTCGTCGTCATTGGTCTCGGCTGGACCGGGGCGATCCTCTCCATGGAAATGGCGGAGGAGGGGCTTGAGGTTCTGGCGCTGGAACGCGGCGACGATCGCGACACCGTGCCGGACTTCCAGTACCCCAATATCATCGATGAGCTGAAATACGGCATTCGCTACGAGCTGATGCAGAAGCCGCGCAAGTCCACGCTGACAGTGCGCCGCTCCACCGATGAGACGGCGCTGCCCTATCGCCATCTGGGCTCCTTCCTGCCCGGTGACGGCGTTGGCGGGGCAGGGGCGCACTGGAACGGCCAGAACTGGCGTCCGCAGGAAGTGGAATACCGCCTGCGCTCCTATGTGGAGGAAACCTTTGGCGCCGACGTTATCCCCGAAGGCATGACGATCCAGGATTGGGGCGTCACCTACGAGGAGCTGGAACCCTATTTCGACCGTTTCGAGAAGGTCGCAGGGATTTCCGGCAAGGCGGGCAACCTGAACGGCGAGATCATCGAGGGGGGCAACCCGTTCGAAGCGCCGCGTTCTTCGGAATATCCGATGCCGCCGTTGCCGCATACCTATGATGCGGAACTCTTCCGTCAGGCCGCCAAGGCCAAGGGCTTGCATCCTTTCCCCCGACCTGCCGCCAATGCCTCGCAGGCTTACACGAACCCCTATGGGATGCAGTTGGGGCCCTGCAATTTCTGTGGTTTCTGCGAGCGCTTCGGCTGCCTGAACTACTCCAAGTCCTCGCCGCAGGTCTGTGTGCTGGACGCGCTGAAGCGCAAGCCGAACTTCCAGTACAAGACCAATTCGGAAGTGCTGAAGATCGAGAAGGCCGACGACGGCAAGACCGTGACCGGCGTGACCTATTTCGACGAGAAGGCCAATGAGGAGGTCTTCCAGCCGGCCGATCTGGTGATCGTGTGCGCCTACTCGCTGCACAACGTCCACCTGTTGCTGGTTTCTGGTATCGGCCAGCCCTACGACCCGCTGACCGGCGAAGGCGTGGTGGGCAAGAACTACGCTTACCAGATGACCGGCGGCACCCGGCTCTACTTCAAGGACAAGACCTTCAATCCCTTCATCGGGACGGGCTCGAACGGCATTTCCATCGACGACTATTCGATCAGCCAGATTGATTTCGCGACCGAAGGCTTCATCGGCGGAAGCTACATCACCGCCGGTCAGACCAATGGGCGTCCGATCCAGTCCATGCCGCTTCCCCCGGGTACGCCCAAATGGGGCAAGGCCTGGAAGGAAGCGACGGCGGAATGGTATGGCCATTCCATGGCCATCGGCTCGCACGGTTCCAACATGTCCTATCGGGACTGCTATCTGGACCTCGACCCGACCTACACCGACCGCTTCGGCCGTCCGCTCATGCGCATGACCTTCAACTGGAAGGAAAACGACATCCGCATGACCCAGTTCATGAAGGCGCGCATCGAGGAGATCGGCAAGAGCCTCAACCCGGACATGATGGCGTCGGGCTTCAAGTCGGACGGTGCGCAGTATGACGTCCGGCCCTATCAGTCCACCCACAATGTGGGCGGCGCGATCATGGGCGCAGACCGCAAGACCTCGGTTCTGAACAAGTATCTGCAGAGCTGGGATTGCCACAACCTGTTCGTCATGGGCGCTTCCGCCTATCCGCAGAACACGCAGTACAACCCCACCGGCGCGCTCGGCGGGCTCGCCTACTGGTCGGCGGCGGCAATCCGCAAGGATTACCTTGCCAATCCGCGGCCATTGGTTTGAGGGGAATTGAGCGATGAAAACGTTGTTCAGAATTGTCGCCGTTCTCGTGGTCGTCGGCCTTGCGGCTCTTGCCGCCATCATCTTCGTGCCGGTCCAGCGCACCGCACCGTCGCAGGACGTGGCCGCTGACTGGCAGCCAGCAGAAGGACAGGGGCGCTATGCGGCGCTCATGGCCGACTGCGCCGCCTGCCACACAGCACCGGGTGGAAAGCCCTTCGCGGGTGGGCGCGTCATCGAAAGCCCGATGGGCGCGATCTATACGACCAACATCACACCGGACAAGGAAACCGGCATCGGCACATGGTCTCTCGACGACTTCCGCGCCGCCCTCATCGATGGCGTGGATAACAAGGGCCGCCATCTCTATCCGGCCATGCCCTATGCCAACTACCGGCACATGAACGAGACCGATATCCGTGCGCTCTATGCCTATTTCATGAACGGGGTGGAGCCGGTCTCCAACAAAGTGCAGGACACGGCGCTTCCCTTCCCCTTCAACCAGCGTTGGGGCATTCGCCTTTGGAACTGGATGGCGCTGGGCGATGCGGGCTTCAAGCCAGCGAGCGCGCCGATTGCCGAGAGCGATCACCTGGCGCGCGGCGCCTATCTGGTTCAGGTGATGGGTCATTGCGGCTCGTGTCACACGCCACGCAACGTATTTATGGCGCAGGCAGGCAAGAATGAAACCGACACAAGCTTCCTGTCGGGTGGAGAAATCGGCGGTTGGTCCGCGCCGGACCTGCGCGGGCCGAAATCCGCTCCGCAGGCCTGGGCAGCGGAAGAGCTGAAGGCCTATCTCACGACAGGGCGCAACGCCCATGCCGCTGTTGGCGGCGAAATGGCGCTGGCGGTGGAGCATTCGCTTCAGTTCATGAGCGAAGAAGACGCCAACGCAATGGTCGCCTATCTGCGCGCAATCGGGGCGGAAGGCCCCGCCAATGACGAACCGCTCACCCCGCGTGACGATCAGGCAGGCGGCACCGTCGCTCGTCTTGATGCCGCGAACGATCCGACCTCGGTGAAGCTCAAAAAGGCCGTCGATCTCAGCGAGGGCGAACGCCTCTACCTGGACAATTGCGCGGCCTGTCACTTTGTTGACGGGCGTGGTGCGCCGGAGGTCTTCCCCGAACTGAAGGGCAATGCCACGGTGGTTGCCGACCAGACCGGAGGGCTTCTGCACACGATCCTCTATGGTGCGCAGATGCCATCGACCGAAGAGCGGCCCGAGCGGTTGCACATGCCAGGCTTTGCCAGGCGCATGTCGGACGAGGAAATCGCAGCCCTTGCCACCTTCGTGCGGTCTGCCTGGGGCAACGAGGCGCCGCCCGTGACGGCGGCGGACGTGGCCGCGATGCGCAAGGCGGGGGCATCCGCGTCCCACTAGGGCGCAGCTCCTTCAGGTGTCCGCCGGAACGGACACAGCGAGAGAGGCAGCCTGACGTTTTTTTCGGCAGGCGGCATAAAGAAAGCCCGGCTCGGCAATTCGCCCGGTCGGGCTTTTTGTCCTTCGTTGTCGGCCGTGCTCTCGCGTGGAGCGAAACAAGACGCTGACTTTAAAAGTTAAAATCCACCGTGCCCTTTGGGAAAATGCGGGCGTGGACACAAAAAAGCCATTCGTTGGAATGCAAATTGCTTGCATTCCAAGTTTATGCAATACGCGGACATCATGTCAGATCAAACCATTTCACCGCGCGTCCGGTTCGGGCTCGCGCTTGTCGTGCTGGCGCGCCAGTGGCGGCGCGTCATCGATAATCGTCTTTCCGAACTGGGGCTCTCAGATGCAAGCTGGACGCCGCTTGTCCATCTGGCCGGGGCCGGAGACGGCGTGCCCCAGACGGAGCTTGCAAGACGCATCGGTCTTGACGGGTCCTCGCTTGTCCGCCTTCTCGATACGCTTTCCGAGCGCGGGCTTATCGAACGACGGGTCGATCCGCGCGACCGTCGTCTGCGCCTGATCCATCTGACCGAAGCCGGTCATGCGGCCACCGCCGACATCCGCGAGAAACTGTCCTCGGCGGAGTTCGAACTGCTTTCCGATTTTTCCGATGAGGATCTTTCGCAGCTTCTGGAGGCATTTTCGCGTCTCGGCAATCGTATCTCCGCCATGGAAACCAGGGAGGGCATTGCCGATGGCAAGTGATCCATCATCTTTGAGCGCCCGCCTGATCGCGTTCGGCTTCGATATTCCGAAACTCCGCTATGCCACGCGCGTGGCCCTTTCCGCCTGCCTTGCGTTGGTCTTGGCCTGGGCACTTGGTCTCGAACACCCGCAATGGGCGGCGATGACGGTCTTCGCCGCCTCTCAGCCGACCCGCGGCCAAATCCTCGAAAAGGGTTTCTTTCGACTCACTGGGACGTTCATCGGCGCCCTTGTCGGTCTGGCGCTTCTCTTCGCAAGTGTGGGCGAACCATGGCCGCTCGTCATCGGTCTAAGCCTGTGGATCGCCGTTTGCGTCGGTATCGGCAATCTGGTGCGTGGCTATCTTTCTTATGGCACGCTGCTGGCCGGGTTCAGCGCGGCGATGGTGGTGCTGCTCGCCCAGTCCCATACCTATACGCCGTTGATGCTCGGGCTCGATCGGGTTCTGACGGTATTGCTGGGCGTCGTCATCGCCACCGTCATCGGCTATCTCATGACCCCTGCGACAAGCGAGAGCGAGGCGCTGGGGCAGCTGCGCAGGCTGGGCGCTGACGCAATGGTTGCCGCAGCTGCCGGTCTGCGCGGAGAGCCATCGGATCCGGCAGCCCTTCTCGCGCGCGCCGCCGTCATCGAGGATGGCCTCAATGCCTATGGGTCGGGGTCCCTGCGTGCCCGCAGGAGGGCCGATATTCTTCATCGCCGACTGATCGCGCTTTCCGATCTCCTGATCGTGTGCACTTCCTCAATGGTGGTCGGCAATCCGCGCGTGGCCTCGGTTCTGGAAGAGCTTTCCAACCGATTGCATCGGGAGGCCGAGCCGGTGGACCAGTCTAGCGACTTCACGCGCGCCGCGCAGTTGACGGACGATCCGCTTCTTGCCGGGGTGTTGAAGACGATGGCGGCCGCGGTTGGGCGCGAAGTGGAAATCACCCGCCGGGAAGTGCTCGTTGAAGAGCACTGGGACTGGAGCGGCGCACGTCAGGCGGCTCTGCGCGCCCTGGTTCTGCTCATGTGTGTCGGTTCTGCATGGGCGTTGACCGGATGGCAGGCAGGGCCTTACCTCATGCTCGGCGGCGCGGTCATGATCTCCGTCTTTTCGACCTTCGACGATCCGTCCTGGGTGATGCGCCAGCTCATGCAGTGGCAGATCCTTGCCGGCATCGTTTCGCTCTTTTTGAAATTCGTCTTGTGGCCGTTTGCCGGATCTCAGCTGGAAGCGGTCCTGATGATCATGCCCTTGTTGCTGGTGGTGGCGCCGCTGATGAGCCACCGGCGAACGGGCGCGATATCGATGGACTACGCCATGGTGCTGCTGCTGATCTCACAGCCCATCTATCCATATCCGGTCAGCTTGTTGCCCGCTTTTGAGCAGACGCTCGCCGTGATCTCCGGTCCGCTTATCGCCTTTTGCGGCTATCGACTGATCTATCCCACGAACGCGCGAAAGCGCATGGCAGGGCTTGGCAAGGTGATGCGCGCGGAACTGCGCGCGATGGCGGGCGCACGGGCCGTGGAAGGCAACGTCGCGCTCTGGCAGGCGCGCTTTTCCACGAGGCTTTTGAAGCTGATCCGCTGGTCTGGCAAGGCGACGGCCGTGCGCAACGACGCGCTGGCGGAAGGTCTCGCCGTTCTGGCACTCGGGCATGCGATCTATCTGTTGCGGAGCCTGCGCCGAAAGGCGGGAGTATCGAGCGGCACGAAGCGCGCGGTTGAAACCGCGCTCGCCCGCCTCGCGCGCGATGCCGGTCGCTCTCCGCGCTCCCTTGCGGCCATCGTTCGCGTTGGACGGCGTCTGAAAGCCGAGGATCCGGCATCCGCGGAAAGGCTCTATCGCTTCATGCGACCACTGGGGGGCTGCGATGAACCGGCACCGGTCCAGGATGTCGTTGACAGGGTCGGTTCGGTCGCGAGCGTCCTGGTTGACGGCAGGGTAACGACCGGGCCGATGGCGGCCTCCTGATTGATCGCCAGGCAGCTGGTAGGACCGGAAAGCGAAACAAGAAAAAGGCCGGACCAAAAAGTCCGGCCTTTTGTTCAGATCGGCGCAAGCGGGGGTAAAGGCTTGCGGCCTATTTCATGCTGCCGTCTTCGTTGAACTGGGCGAGATAGGCGACGAGATCCGAAATATCCTCGTCCTTCTTCAGCCCGGCAAAGGCCATCTTGGTGCCTTTCACGAGATCGCGCGGCTTGGGCAGATATTCGTGCATCAGTTCCTCAGACCACACGTCGTGGGTCGTCGCGAACTCTTCCATGCCCTTGGAGTACTTGAAGCTCTCCACGGAAGCGATCTTGCGACCGATGATGCCGTTCAGCTCGGGGCCCACGCGGTTCTTGGCGCCCTCGCCAATGGCATGGCAGGCCTTGCACTTGCGGAAGACCTTCTCACCCTTTGCCGGATCGCCGTCAGCGAGCGCCGCCGTGGCCGTGGCCAGAAGCGCCGCGCCAGCGATGACCATCATTCGTTTCATATTGAATTCTCCCATTCCATTTCGGGCATGTCGCATTGCTGATGTGCCGAACAGAATACATACAAACATATGAATTAACATATGTATATATTGTATTCGAAAGGCAGGATCTGCCTGGCCGCATGATCAGAACAACGCTGCATCGCGTTACCGAGTTCCACAGGGTATCATCCTGACCGAGCGACTAAATCAGATCAGACCCCAACCGGCAATGGTACCAATGAACGTTGCCAGTGATATGACGTAGCCCAAGTCATGGTGCGTTGGAAGAAACGGGAGCCTGTGCGAGCGTTTCGTCCAGTCCTTCGTCCCAATAGGGCTCGGGCCCGTAGAGCGCGGCCAGATAGTCGATGAAGACGCGGACCTTGGCGGGCAGAAAGCGGCGCGAAGGATAGACGGCGTAGATAGCCACATGTCGCGAGGCGCGGTATTCGGGAAGCACCACCTGGAGCCTTCCCTCGCGAAGATCCGCGCCCACGTCCCATGTGGAGCGCAGCGCCACGCCGACACCCGCGCGCACCGCCTGCAGCACAACCTCGTTGGAATTGGTGGCAAGCCGCCCGTGTGCGCGAACAATGACAGGTCCGTCCGGCCCGTCGAGCCGCCACGGATCCTGATTGGCCGCGGCAAGGCAGGTGTGTCCGGCGAGATCAGCAATCGTGCGCGGCGTTCCGTGACGCTCCAGATAGGTCGGGCTGGCGCACAAGACGCGATGAATGCGCGCGAGCCGCTTCGCCACAAGGCTTGAATCGGAAAGCTCGGCAATCCTGATGGCGAGGTCGTAGCCTTCTCCAACGATATCGACGAAGTTGTCCGACAGTTCCAGGTCGACGGAAAGGTCCGGGTTGGCGTCGAGAAACGGCAACAGGTGCGGTGCAATGTGCTTTCGGCCAAACGAGGTGGGAGCCGCAACCTTGAGACGTCCCTTGGCGATGCCGGAACGCCGGGTCACGAAGGATTCTGCCTCCTCCACCTGTGTGAGGATGGCGGTCACGCGTTCGAAATAGCCCTGGCCCGCCTCGGTCAGCGCAATCTGGCGCGTGGTGCGTTGAAGTAGCCGGGTGCCGAGCCGGTCCTCAAGACGTCGCAGCCGTTTTGAGACGACGGCGGGCGAAAGCCCCATCTCACGCCCTGCAGCCGACATGCTGCCTGCGGTGACCACCCTTGCAAAGATCTCCATATCCGCGAAATCGTTCATGCGGCTCCGTCTGCTCCCGAAAGAAGGCCGGTTCGCGACAGCGCCTCACCAACGCCACCGCCCGGCATTTTCAATTTGGCGGCAAGAATAAGCGCAAGGCTCTCCGCTTGTCGCGCGCCTTCGACCGGTTTCACCGACGACATTGCCGAGAGGTTTTTGCCTGCAGACGCTGTCGCTTTACGCTCGTTTGCGGGGCGGCAGGGGCGGCGCGGTCACTTTCAACGCTGGGGAATATATGAAAGTGCGGATTATCCGCTCAACGCGGCAAGCGAAAGATAGTATGTGTGAGGAAAGTGGGAGGCTGGTTCGCGCCATATGCGAGCCGGTGACGACGAGGCAGGGAGGATGCCATGTCGGGGCTAGTAATGCCCGAGGCCGACAAGGCCGTTCTTGCGCGCCGCGCGGAAATCGTGTCGGCGTTGCGAAAGATCGTGCCGGGGGAGGGCGTGATCGCCCGCGAGGAGGAGATGCGCGCCTATGAAACGGACGCGCTGACCGCCTATCGGCAGATGCCGATGGTGGTGGTTCTGCCCTCCACGGTGGAGCAGGTCTCCGCCGTTTTGAAATATTGCCATGACAACGACGTCAAGGTCGTGCCGCGCGGGGCGGGCACGTCGCTGTCCGGCGGCGCGCTGCCGCTGGAAGACGGCGTTCTGCTGTCGATGATGAAGTTCAACCGCATCCTCGATATCGATTACCCCAACCGCGCCGTCGTCACGCAGCCTGGCGTCACCAATCTGGGCATTACCCGCGCAGTGGAGCATGAGGGGTTTTATTACGCGCCGGATCCGTCCTCCCAGATCGCCTGTTCCATCGGCGGAAACATCGCGGAAAATTCCGGCGGCGTTCACTCGTTGAAATACGGCCTCACCACCAACAACGTGCTGGGGATCGAAATGGTGCTGATCACCGGCGAGGTGATCCGGCTCGGCGGCAAGCATCTGGATAGCGAGGCTTACGACCTTCTCGGCATCATGACCGGATCGGAGGGCCTTCTGGCCGTCGTCACCGAGGTGACGGTACGCATCCTGCAAAAGCCGGAAACCGCGCGCGCCGTGCTGGTGGGCTTTTCCTCCTCGCAAAGCGCTGGACAATGCGTTGCCGACATCATCGGCGCGGGCATCATCCCGGCAGGCATGGAGATGATGGACAAGCCCGCCATCCACGCGGCGGAGGATTTCGTCCACGCCGACTATCCGCTCGATGCCGAGGCGCTGCTGATTGTGGAACTGGACGGCCCGGAGGCGGAAGTCGATCACCTTTTGGAAGAGGTCGCCGCGATTGCCGGGCGCAATGGCTGCACCTCGTCTCGGGTGTCGCGTTCGGAAGAGGAACGCGCCACCTTCTGGGCGGGGCGCAAGGCGGCCTTTCCCGCTGTGGGGCGCATCTCGCCCGACTATCTCTGCATGGATGGCACCATTCCGCGCAAAGCACTGCCGGAAGTGCTGGAGCGCATGCAGGAGCTTTCGAAAAAGCACGGCTTGCGCGTCGCCAATGTCTTCCACGCGGGGGACGGCAACATGCACCCTCTCATTCTCTATGATGCGAACAACCCGGGCGAACTGGAGCGCGCGGAGGAATTCGGCGCGGATATCCTGCGTCTCTGCGTGGCGGTGGGCGGTGTGCTGACCGGCGAACACGGCGTGGGCGTGGAAAAGCGCGATCTCATGGGCGAGATGTTCAACGAGGTCGATCTCGCGCATCAGCAGCGCGTGAAATGCGCCTTCGACGACAAGCAGCTGCTCAATCCGGGCAAGGTGTTCCCCCAGCTCCACCGCTGCGCCGAGCTTGGCCGCATGCATGTTCATGGTGGCCAGCTGCCATTCCCGGATATTCCAAGGTTCTAGATGCCAGAGGTTCTGGATGACTGACCGCCATTTCCACCCCACCGATGCAGACGAGGTGCGTGAGGTCGTCGCCTGGGCGGCGGCCGAAAGCCAGCCGCTGGAAATCCTGGGCGGCGGCTCCAAGCGCAAGCTGGGCCGCCCCGTGCAGGCGGCGCAGGTGCTTGATGTTTCGGGTCTTTCCGGCGTCGAGACTTACGAGCCGGAAGAGCTGGTGATCACCGCCAGGGCCGCAACGCCGCTTGCCGAGGTGGAGAAACTGCTTGCCGAAAGCGGGCAGGAATTCGCCTTCGAGCCGATGGATTATGGCCCGCTGTTAGGCGGTGAGCCCGGCAAGGCGACGCTGGGGGGCATGCTGGCGGCGAACCTTTCCGGCCCCAAACGGCTGAAGCATGGCGCGGCGCGCGATCATGTGCTGGGCATTCACGCGGTCTCGGGGCGCGGCGAGGTCTTCAAGTCCGGCGGCACGGTGGTGAAAAACGTCACCGGCTACGATCTTTCGCGCGGTCTTGCAGGCTCATGGGGCACGCTTGCCGTCACCACCGCCCTGTCCCTGAAAGTGCTGCCCGCCCCACCGACGGAGACGAGCGTCCTCATCGAGGGGCTTGCCGATGACGCCGCCATCGACATGCTCTGCCGCGCGATGGGAACCTCTGCGGAAGCGGCCTCCGCCGCGCATCTGCCCGTGGGGCTTGCGAAAGGCTTCGCCGATCCCGCTATTTCCGAGGCCGGCGTAACCGGACAGACGCCCGTAACGCTGGTGCGGCTTGAGGGCTTTGCGCCGTCGGTCGACTATCGGTTCGAAAAGCTCGCCAAACTCGCCCGCGAGACCGGCCCCGTACAGCGCATCGACGGCGACGCCTCACGCGCCCTGTGGCGGGCGATCCGCGATGTGGAACCCTTCTGGGGCGATGAGACGCCGGTGTGGCGGGTCTCGGTCGCGCCCGCCTCCGGGGCCTGTTTCGTGGCCGCGCTGCGCCGCTCCGCCGATTTCAGTGCCTATTACGACTGGTCGGGCGGGCTGATCTGGCTGCGCTTTGCCGATGGCGAGGCGCATGCCGAGGAGGTGCGCGCAGCGGTGACAGAGACGGGCGGCGGTCACGCCACGCTCATCCGCGCTGATGCGGCGACACGGGCGGGCGTGGATGTCTTCCAGCCGCAGGACCCTGCGCTTTCCGCTCTTTCGCGGCGGCTCAAGGCGCAGTTCGATCCCTCCGGCATCCTGAACCCGGGTCGCATGGTAGCCGGGGTCTGACGGAATTTTACCGGCGCGGGCCCGCAAGGGCTCATGATTTCAGTTGCGAAGACGGGAGATATTGCAAATGAGCATGCAGAGCAGTGGTGGCGCGGACAGCTACATCGAGCCGGGCGCAAACAACGTCAAGCTCATCTACATCCTTTATCTGGTCGCCTTCTTCGTCGGCCTGACGGGGCTGGTGGGGCTTGTCTTCGCCTATATCAACCGGGGCAAGGGCGGGGCACTTGCCGACACCCACTACACCTTTCAGATCCGCACCTTCTGGATCGGCCTGCTCTACACCGCCGTCTCCACATTGCTGACCTTTGTCGGCATCGGCTTCCTGCTGTTCATCGTGGTTGCGGTGTGGCTGATCATCCGCTCGGTGAAGGGCCTTCAGTCCATCAGCCGGGGCGAACCGATCCCCGATCCCCAAACCTGGCTGTTCTAGCCGTCCCCGTTCAACGTGCAGGGCGGCTGCCATGCCGCCCCTGCCGGGAATGCTGAAAAAAGACCGGACACTTCCATGCAGACGAATTTCTCCCTTGCCCAACTCGCAGACGCAGCCACGGCGGAATCCGAAGCGATCCTGCGCAAATGCGTTCATTGTGGCTTCTGCACGGCGACCTGTCCGACCTTCCAGATGCTGGGCGACGAACTCGACAGCCCGCGCGGGCGCATCTACCTGATCAAGGACATGCTGGAAAACGACCGGCCCGCCGATCCCCGCACCATCAAACATATCGACCGTTGCCTCTCCTGCCTCTCCTGCATGACGACCTGCCCCTCCGGCGTGAACTACATGCATCTGGTCGATCACGCGCGCACCTATATCGAACAGACCGCAAAGCGCCCGCTGGCCGACCGTTGGCTCCGGCGCATTCTGGCGATGATCCTGCCCTATCCGGCGCGCTTTCGCGCAAGCCTCATGGCCGCCTTCTGGGCAAAGCCGCTGGCCCCGGTCCTCAAACGCTTCGGCCCGCACGGGCGCAGGCTTTCAGCCCTTCTGGAACTCGCGCCCGCCAAAGCCCCGGCGCGCGCGCTGCATGTCGCCCCCGGCACTTATCCGCCGCCGCAACCGGCAGGGGAGGCGGAAGCGCCCGTCCGCCGTGGCCGCGTGGCGCTTCTTTCCGGCTGCGCGCAATCGGTTATGGGCGCGAACATCAACGACGCCACCATCCGCCTCCTGAACCGGGCGGGCATCGAGGTCGTGCTGCCCAAGGGCGAGGGCTGCTGCGGCGCGCTGGTCCACCACATGGGCCGCGAGCACAACGCGATGGATGCCGCGCGGGCCAATGTGGATGCCTGGTGGGCGGAACTGCAAGGAGAGGGGCTGGACGCCATCGTCATCACCGCGTCCGGCTGCGGCACGACCATCAAGGACTACGGCTTCCTGCTGCGCGAGGATGAGGCTTACGCAGAAAAGGCCAAGGCCGTGGCGGCCCTGGCCAAGGATGTGACCGAATATCTGACCGGCCTTGCCCCGGAAATCCTGCCCGCCCCGGTGCCCGCTTCCGCGAAGGAAGGCGTTTCGCCCGCATCCCTGAAGGTGGCCTATCACTCCGCCTGTTCCATGCAGCACGGCCAGAAGATCAAACAGGAACCGAAGACGCTTCTCACCAACGCGGGCTTTTCGGTGCATGACGTCCCCGAAGGCCACATGTGCTGCGGCTCCGCGGGCACCTACAACATCCTCCAGCCGGAGCTGGCGACCCGCCTGAAAGAGCGCAAGCTTGCGAACATCGCGAAGGTTTCCCCGGACATCATCGCCACCGGCAACATCGGCTGCATGACCCAACTCGCCTCAGGCTCGGACGTGCCCGTCATCCACACGGCGGAACTGCTGGATTGGGCCACGGGCGGGCCTGTGCCGGAGGGGGTGAGGTAATCACTTTGTTCTATTCTCTGAAATTAATTGTGCCGAAATCCTAAGAGTCAAAATTGTTTGATTCTATGTGTTCTAGGTGCTCGAAATCTAGTTTGGTTTTAAAGCTTATATGCATTGCAAGCATTGTTGTAATGGATATAAATATTAGTAAAATACAAAATGCGTAGACGATCCAGCCAGCAAAAGAATCTGATAGGCCTACATGGCAAAGATACAGAATGCAAAATATAGAAAGGAACCATGAAATAGATATGACAATAGAAGCTGATGATACCAGAAAGTAGTTATACGCAGAGCCGAGTTTTGATATCACATATCCGGGGGATCTTCCGTTTACCGGAGAGTTGCGTGCGTATTTTATGAATAGCCACATTGGTTCTCTTGAGGCGACGAAAATGTCAGTATCAAGCTTATCCTCCGCCATCACAGTTTGCGCAGTGGCGGAAATCATGGCGCTATATAGGTGAATAGAGAGAAATAAATATGAAATAAACAATACACTAAAGGAAGAAATTATAAGGCTAATTTCTAGAAATGCAGGAATATCCTCAATTGTAGCTCCGGTACCTGGAATTTTAAAGTTCCCTCCCTTCCAAGAGACAAATGACAAAAAGAGGAATATTATAAGTGTGCGAGCTGTTGAGGTTTGCTGAGACTCGAGGGTTGACTTCTGTTTAATCAAACCATCAAGAACGTCTTTATCTATTTTATTCAGGCCAAGGCGCTTTTGTCGTCGAAGTTCGTCGGAAGTGAACATTGAACAACGGACGTATAAGTTTTGTCTGATGTGGTATTCTTCTTTCATAGCTAATATATGATCTTTGTGGTGGTGACGATAATTATCTCGGTATGGTCTATGCGATAATTTTACCTAACGCATGGCCTTCGAAACGGGATCCGAAGCTTTCGGACACTTTTTTCCATCGATTAATCCAACTCAGCGTTAGTGAAAAAGCGGCCCCATCGATAGCAATTACACTACCGTGAGCAATGCAATTTCTCACTTGATTCATTTTATCTAGATTTTTCTTCAACGTTGGCGTTGATTGTCCCTGCCAAGAGAGCCCATCAAAAACATCGTTTATACCTAGTCTCCTAAAGAGGTTTATAATGTTTTTGTCGCTTGGATTTCCCCATCTTGACCAAGTGCTATCGTAATTCTTCCGTTCATCAGGGGTCAAAACTCGACCGAAGGCTTTCTCAGAGCAGGCAACAAATACTTCACCCACGTATGCTTGCATTGCGGATGTCAACATCACCACACATGCCCGATTCAATGCACGGCCTTCGTGATTGCCATCTTCGAGGCGTCTTGGCGCCCCCCTATCGCCTCCATGTAGATTGCGGCGCGCTGAGATCAATTCCTCAACTAGAGCAAGGGATAATGCCAAACCCAAATCCTCCGTAAATTAGTGAGTTATTAATTTGAGAAATATGGCATGAATAAAATAAAACTGTCAAATATATATAATCTGCGTTGTTGTTGCAGAACAAATAGTAATATATTTATATTGTGGATAAAGAAAAGTGGTTGTAAAAATTTCAATAATAATAGAAATTCAGAATAATAAATTCGCCTCGACACAGATACAGTTCGAATGCATCCTATCACGCACAAACCCCCGCCGTCGTCGCGCCGATCACGCATACCGCATCAGCCGGGGCCAGGATCACCATCAGCCCGCGCTTGCCGCCGTTGATGACGACTTCCTCAAAACCCTCGATGCTGGCGTCCATCACCGTCGGGCATTTGCGGCGCTGGCCGAAGGGGCTGATGCCGCCCTTGTGGTAGCCCGTCAGCTTTTCCGCCTTGGCCGTGTCCATCATCGAGGCCGACTTTCCGCCAAGTGCTGCGGCCACCTTTTTCATGGAAAGGCTGTGGTCGGAGGGGATGACCGCGCAGGCAGGCTTGCCATCCACCTCGATCATCAGCGTCTTGAACACCTGATCGGGCGGAAGGCCGACGGCCTCTGCCGCGTGAAGGCCAATCTGATGCTGGCCCGCGACGAAGTCATATTCATGCGTGCGAAAGGCGATCTTCGCCTTTTTCAGCATCTGGGTTGCGGGGGTGCCGGTGCTCAACGTTGTGTCTCCAGATCGCGCGTAATCCAGGCCATTACCACCTCCACCACATAAAGCTGTTCGGCTTCGCTTAAAGAGCGGCCCGGTTCCATTCCGTGCCACTTGGCAAGGCAGCCCCGGCAACAGGTGGCCGTGGCGTGCTGGGCGACGAAAACCGGGTGCCCGCGCATCGGCGTCTGCTTGCCGTCATTGGCGGGTTGCGCAGGCGCAAGCCGCTTGGCGATGAAGTCGCCCGCATGACGGCGCAGCGCATCGCGGCCCTTGGTGAGCGCATAGGCGCGCTCCTTCGCATCGAGCGTGAAGCGCGCGCGAAAGGCCGAGCGCGACAACCGTCCGAACAGGGCGTCCAGCGCGCCTGTGTCGCCTTCCTGAAGATCGCTTCCGCGGGCGGGCTCTTGCGGGAAGAGATCTGCTTGTTCGCCGGGAAGAACGGGGGCGCGGTGGGGGTGAGTCATGGAAGAATTTTCGCGCGCCGCCGCGCCCCTGTCCAGTCGATTGGGCAGCGCTGGCGGCAGCGCGGGGCGCGGGGGCGCGCGCTTTCCCCATACCAAAAGCGCGAAAACGCTGCGTGAGGTTTTGTTCGGCTCACAAACCTTGCCCTGCGGCGGCTTTGCCCTAAACTCCGGAACGACTCAACGGGGTGCCTGTCCGACTTGGGCGGGCTGAGAGGCATCCGCCAACCCGTATAACCTGATCCGGATCATGCCGGCGGAGGGATTGAGCGCCGGGCGTATTTTGCCCTTTGCCGCGCATCCTCCGTCTGGTTCCAGGAGAATGCAGTGACCGACAAGACCCCCGATTTTTCCAGCGCCGCAGACCTTGCACCCGTCCTGCCAAGCCTTGATGACGCGAGCATCATGCTCGAAGAGGTGCGCCGTCAGGGCCCGTTGGTCCAGAACATCACCAATTACGTGGCGATGACGATTTCCGCCAACGTGCTGCTGGCCGCAGGCGCCTCCCCCGCCATGGTGCACTCGGAAGAAGAAGTGGCCGATTTCGTCGCCATCGCCTCCGCGCTCGTCGTCAATATCGGAACGCTCTCGCCCTCATGGGTGGCGGGCATGGAAATCGCGGCCACGGCAGCGGGGAAGGCGGGCAAGCCCTGGGTGCTCGATCCGGTGGGCTGCGGCGCAACCCCTTATCGCACCGACGTGGCCCGTCGTCTGACGGCCTTGAAGCCCACGCTCATTCGCGGCAATGCGTCTGAAATCATGGCGCTTGCGGGCGCTGCCGGGGCTGCGCCCAAGGGCGTGGACAGCGCCGCGGGCTCGCACGAGGCGATTGAATCCGCGCGCGGCCTTGCGCGTGAGACCGGCGGCATCGTCGCGGTGACGGGCGAGACCGATTACGTGGTCAGCGCCAGCCGCACGGCGGCAATCGTGGGCGGCGACGTGTTGATGACGGCCTCCACCGGCGTCGGCTGTGCGCTCAGCGCGCTGTGCGGCGCATTCCTTGCGGCCTTGCCCAGTGCATTTGGCGCGACCGTCGGCGCGATGGCCGTTTATGCCTCCGCAGGCAGCATCGCCGCGCGCGGGGCTGGTGGGCCGGGGGATATTCCCGCCCGCCTGTGCAACGCGCTCTACCGCCTCGACCGGGAGGAACTGCGCGCCAATTCCGCCATCCGCGCACTCTGATCGCTCACGGAGACATCATGACCAGACCCGCCTTTGACCTGTCGCTCTATCTTGTCACCGACACCGCCCTTTGCGGCGCGCGCGGGGTGGCGGAAACGGCGGCGGCTGCCGCGCGCGGCGGGGCGACGCTCGTCCAGCTTCGCGATCCCCTCGCCAAGACACGCGAGCTGGTGGAGCTTGCCCGCGCCTTGAAGGCGGCGCTTGAACCTTTCCGCTTGCCGCTCATCGTCAATGATCGCATCGACGTGGCGCTGGCGTCAGGGGCTGAGGGCGTCCATATCGGCCAGAAGGACATGGCACCCGCTGACGCCCGCGCGCTTCTGGGGGCAGATGCGGTTCTGGGCCTGTCGGTCGGGTCGCTGGAGGAACTCGCTGTCTCCGATCTCGCCCCCGTCGATTATGTGGGCATCGGGCCCTATCGCGGCACCGCGACCAAGCAGGACGCGGGCGAAGCGATCGGGCTTTCCGGGTTCCGGACTGTGCGGGAAAAGATCGATCTCCCCGCCGTTGCCATTGGCGGTATCAAGGCCGAACATGCGGGCGAACTGATCGCAGGCGGGGCCGACGGCGTGGCGGTGGTCTCCGCCATTTGCGCAGCCCCCGATCCGGAAGCTGCCGCCCGCGATCTCATGGCGCGCATCAACGCAGCGCGCGGCTGACGGCCTCCATCGAGCGAACATGAAAAGGGGAGCCCGCATGTAAAACGCGGGCTCCCCTTTTGCGTGTTCAGATGCGCCTTTTTCAGTTCACGATGACGCGGGTTCCCACATCGACGCGGGCGTAAAGATCCTGCACGTCCTCGTTGCGCATGCGGATGCAGCCGGAAGATACGGCGCGTCCGATGGACCACGGTTCGTTGGAGCCGTGGATGCGATAGAGCGTGGAGCCCAGATAGAGAGCGCGCGCGCCCAGCGGATTGCGCGGGCCGCCCGGCATATGCGCGGGCAGGTTCGGCTGGCGCTTGCGCATTTCGGCAGGCGGACGCCAGTCCGGCCATTCCGCCTTGCGGGTCACCTTGTGGACGCCGGCCCACTGGAAACCGGGGCGACCGACGCCGACACCGTAGCGCCGGGCCTTGCCGCCTGCTTCCACCAGGTAGAGATAGCGAGACGGCGTATCGATGATGATGGTGCCGGGCGTTTCTG
Source organism: Breoghania sp. (assembly GCF_963674635.1). Classification (NCBI taxonomy): domain Bacteria; kingdom Pseudomonadati; phylum Pseudomonadota; class Alphaproteobacteria; order Hyphomicrobiales; family Stappiaceae; genus Breoghania; species Breoghania sp. Next base: position 2,478,008 of record NZ_OY771475.1, on the reverse strand, counting down.
CGCCGTCATAATCCACGACGGTGGGCAGGAAGGCCGGATCCATTCTGCGCTGTTTGCGCGGGGCCGGATGCACGGCGGCCTGACGGCGGCGTGGCGCGGTTGTGGTCCGGCGCGCGGTGGAAGGTGCGGCATAGCTCCGTCGTGCGCTCATGTCCGGCGCGGTGGCGCGGCTTGAGCTGCCGAAGAGCCCACGATTGCGCCAGATCGGGGCGGTATCCCCTTGTGATCCCGGCGCGGCTGCGCGCGCGCCTGGCAGGTTGTTGTAACGCCAGCCATCGGGAAGGTTCGGGCTGCTGACATAGGGCGGCGGAGCCGCGCGCGAGCCTGCGGAAACGGGAGAAATGGCGGCGGCGATCACGCCTGCCGCAAGTGCGAGATAGATCGGAAAACGGGTCATCGACATCCTCACTGCCCTTTGTGAAGTTGGCATTCGTGCCGTCCTGCGCCGTTCGTCGGCGTTCTGCGGTAGCCCCGGTCCGGCCCTGTTATCCGTCCGGGGCTGTTGCTTCCAAACGTCCTTTGCGGATCATTTGCGTCGAATTTGCCGAAAATGGATCGTGAATTGGTGAATCCGCACCCTTGCGGACCGTAAAACCGCGAAAGCTGGTTAGCAGCCGGTTGGCAAGGCTGGTTAGCAGAGCGTTATCGCCTCGCGAATGAGGGGATCAGAACGGCGAAATCCGGCTGTTCTGCGCGCCCCCCTCATTGGTGCGGGCGCTCTCGGCGCGCGCGCTCACGGGCAGTGTCGCGTTGACGGCGAATCTGGAGAATGGACAGGACAAGGAAGGACAGCGCGGCCCAGGCGGTGCCCAGCGACCATCCGGCCAGAACGTCGCTTGGCCAGTGAACACCAAGATAGATCCGGCTAATCCCTATGAGAACCGCAAGCCCCACCGCGCAGCCGACAATGTAGGCGCGCACACGCTTGCGCACGACCACGCGCGCGACGAGTGCGGCAAGCGTCAGATAGGTGAGCGTGGAGATCGTGGCGTGGCCGGAGGGAAAGCTCGCCGTGTGAATGACATCGAGATGCGGCACGAGATCCGGTCTCGCGCGCCCGAAAAGCAGCTTCAGTGTTGTCGAAAGCGCCGCTCCGCTGCTGATGGAAAGAACGACAAAGAGCGCGGTTCCGGGAAGGCGCGCGGCGAGTAGCCCGCCTGTCACCATCACGATCAGCAGCCCGATCACGGGAAAGCCGCCAAGCGCGGTGATCTCCACCGCCGCCTCCTCAAGCCAAGCCGGCCCCAGGAGCCGGTCCGGGGCGCCCGCTTCGCGCAAGGACAGGAACACGTCGCGGTCGAACTGTTGAAGCTCTCCCTCGCTCATTTCCGCAGCAATGGCCACGAAGGCCCATATGGACAAAGCCAGCACACCGATCAGAACGACGGTGAGCAGCGACTGCTTGTCGTCGCGGAGACCCTTGGCGAGATCGAGCAGGCGGTTCATGGGCACTCCGTTTCCACGGGCAGGGCGCGGCAAAGGCCAGATGCAGGGCAGCCGGCCCGCGCGGTCATGGTAGAAGAACGGCCCCAGTCGGAGAATGTTCCGCAAACGTGGCGTTATGCCGATCCTGTCTTATTGGACGATGCGGCGCGCTTCGCGGATCGCCTTCGGCAATAGCGCTTTCACATCGCGCGCTGTCATGCCCGGCTTGATGTCCGGGTGATAAAGCATGTTGAGAATCAACTGGTCAAAGCGCGTGAATGTGTCGTGTTGCGACCGGTCGTTGAAGACAGAATCATCGAGGCGGTCATCGTCATTCATCGGGCCGAGGCCCTGCAAAATCTCTTCCACCAGGCAGCGGCGAAAGAGATGATCGCCCTCGTCGGAAACGATCACGGCGGTGGAGGCGCTGATGCCGTGCCTGTCTGCCTCCACTCGTACCAGACAACGCCCAGGCACCTTGGCTGTCTCGCGGTGATAGATCTCACGGGATACCGTCTCGCGATATTGCGCCCGGTCGACGATGAAGAGGCGGAAATTGGGTTTCTCGCCGCCGGTCGCCAGGCGCGCCTTCAGGCCGGGGATTCGTTTGGGTAGCCTGTTTATGAAATCGCCGGCCTCGCCGGAGCGGTCGCGTTGGGCGTGGTTCGTCACCTTGAACAGCACCGGTTGGACGAATTTTTTCACCTGATAGGGCTTCCAGGACCACATCCGGTATTCCAGCCCGAAAACGGTCTTCATGAAGCCGCTCGCGAGCTCTGCATCGGAATAGTCGGGTTTCGCCGCGCGGGCAGGAGCGGCGTCGGCTGTGGGTGCGAAGGAGACTTGAGAGAGAACGAACAGACAACTGGAAATGGCGAGAACCTGCACTACATGCGCAATCACACGGGATCCGATTCCCGATTGAGTGGCCCGGGACGCGGATGGTGTCAGGTGCCGCGGCCGGGAGCGGCGGTATCTGAGTCTGTTTCTGGTCTGGGGTGAGACGTGTGTGGATAGCTTCAATGGCCTACCATGGTGTGAACTGGTGCTTTTCGCAGGATGTTGAGGCTGCGTTAACTGTAAATAACAGTCAACATTATGATTTATCGCTTGAATATGGCCCCATTTCGGGGCTTGAAAACATTTCCTTAATTGGCCGTCGGTAGGTTGCTGACGATCTACACCAGATAACCGGACTGATACATGAGCCGTCTGAAAAAGCCCTTTCGTGTGGAAGCAGCGCTGATCACGAACAAAGCCGAAGGTCAAACTGCCGTGGACCCGCTGGCTGGCGCGCGTCACCGCGAATTGCTAGATGAATTGGCAGCTCTTCGCCAGCTCGTTCAGCCGACTCAGCAAGTCAGCGAAACGGTTCTGGAAGAGTACAAGAAAGAACATGCCGCCGCGCTGAGCCTCAAATCCGAGCTCGACGAGATCTATGAGGCAATCAACCGGACGAAGCACGAGATCGCCACGCTCCACCACTCTGGGTTCGAGGGCGAGGAGATGAAGCGCGTCACCAACGAACTGGACGCCATCGTCGTCGGCACGGAAGGGGCGACGGATCAGATCCTCGCGGCCGCGGAAATCATCGACGAGAACGCCGGTTTTCTGACACGCAGCCTGACTGGTGACGATGAAGTCCACGCCCAGGAAATCCAGGAACGGGTCCTCACCATCTTCGAAGCCTGCAACTTTCAGGATCTCACCGGCCAGCGCATCACCAAGGTCGTCAAGACCTTGTCCTTCATCGAGGATCGCATTGTCCGCATGATGGATATCTGGGGCGGTGTGGAGTCGTTCAAGGATATGGAAGTCGAGGAGCGCATGCGGCGTGAAGGCGATGCGGCGTTGCTCAACGGACCGGCGCTTGAAACCGACGATGGCGTTGCCTCGCAGGACGACATCGACGCGCTGTTTGCCTGATACCGGCGGATCTCGCTTGAAACGATCGCAGGCTTCCAGGCTCCGCCCGGTGGCCTGCGCATCTGTTGGGCCTTTGCGTTTCTCCCCGAGATGAGTGACGTCCTCTGGTCGTCAAAAAGCCCTTCCCCCGACGACCTTCGCCACCTGGCTTCGCCTCTTTCGATCCCATCCACGCGCATCCCGGCTCGCCGATTGCCGCTCGTACTGGTCTTGCGGTGCGGGAGGTGCTAGGAACAAAACAGAAACAATATTCTGTGCGGAGAGATCGGCAATGGCGCAGTCGGGGGAAGGTGACGGGGCATTGGCTCCGGGACTGGTGCGGGGTGAGGATGGACTGGTGCGTTGCGCCTGGCATGGCGGATTGCCGGATTATGTCGCCTATCACGACAATGAGTGGGGGTGGCCGGTCGATGACGATCGCAGGCTTTTTGAAAAGATCTGTCTGGAAGGCTTTCAGTCAGGGCTTTCCTGGCTGACCATATTGCGCAAGCGCGAGGCGTTTCGCGCGGGGTTCGCCGGTTTTGATTTCGCCAGGGTCGCCGCCTTTGATGAGCGCGATGTTGAGCGGCTCGTCAATGACGCGGGCATCGTGCGTCACCGGGGAAAGATCGTCTCCACCATCAACAACGCGGCACGGGCCTTGGAAATGGTGGAGGAATTCGGGTCTCTTGCCGCCTATTTCTGGTCTTTTGAGCCCTGTGCAGCAGACCGACCCGCCTGCGTCACACGACATGAGATTGCCGCCAATCCGACGACGCCTGTCTCTGTGAGGCTGTCGAAGGATCTCAAGAAGCGGGGATGGAGTTTTGTCGGCCCGACCACGGTCTACGCCTTCATGCAGGCGATGGGGTTGGTGAACGATCATCTGGAAGGATGCTGCTGCCGCCCACGGATTGAAGCCGCCCGTGGCGTCTTCCAGCGCCCGAAGTCTGGCCAAGGGGGACGTTCGACATAACGCCGCACTTTGCACCGGTGTGGGTGAATTTGGTCCAAAAGTCAGAATCGGAATGTTTTGGTCTGTTGACGGGGAAGAATATTTCCGGTTAGGGAGTGTCCACGCTATAAAATGATCCGAACGATTGTTTGATCTAGGGAGACCTCCGATGACTTTTGCTCGCATGGCGCTTGCCGGCGCAGTGGCATTCGCATTGTCCATGCCGCTGGCCACGACTGGCGCGCAGGCGGAACAGACCACCTTGCGCATTACCCTGCAGCTGCCGATCAAGTCCCATATCGGTCAGAATCTCCTGGACTTCAAAAAGGATGTGGAAGCGCGTTCGGGTGGCGAGATCTCCGTGGAGATTTATGATTCCGCGCAGCTCTACAAGGACAGCGAGATCCCGAAGGCCGTCGCCTCCGGCGCCATCGAGATGGGGACTGCCTCTTCAAGCCGTTTTGTCGGCGATGTGCCCGCGATCGACATCTTCTACGTGCCCTTCATGTTCAACACCGAGGAACTCGTTCGCAAGGCGACCGAGCCCGGCAGCCCCGTGCGCGCACCGCTGGATGAGGCGGTGTTGGAAACCGGTGCCCGTGTCCTGTGGTGGCAGGCCTATGGCGGCAGCGTGATGCTGTCCAACGGAGGCCCGATCAAGAGCCCGGCAGATCTGAAGAACAAGAAGGTGCGTGTTTACGGCAAGACGCTCGGCAAGTGGATCGAGGCAGCCGGCGGTGCGCCGACGCTGATCTCCGGTTCGGAGCAGTACATGGCCTATCAGCGCGGCACGGTCGATATCGGTATGTCGGGCGCTTCTGGCGTCAAGTCTCGTCGTCTGTGGGACGTCATGGATACCATGACCATGACCAACAACGCCGACACCGAATTCGTGGTCATTATCAACGAGAAGTTCTGGCAGGCGCTGCCGGAGCAGCATCGTGAATGGATTGCCGAGGCGGGCCGCAAGGCCGAGAAGCAGGTGCGTGACGCGATGTCCTCCATCGAGGAGGCTGCGGTTGCCGAAGCCGAGAAAGCGGGCATGACCGTCTACTATCCGACGGATGAAGAAATCGCTGCCTGGGGCGCCTCCGTTCAGCCGGTGATCGACGATTACCTGCAGAATTCCGGCGAACTCGGCAAGAAGGTCTATGAAGGGGCGATGGCCCTGCGCGACTGAGCGCGTAAGACCCAGCCGAAAAGGACAATTGCCCCCAGGCGGAAACGCGTGGGGGCATCGCGCTTGTAACGGGGTGCCTCCGGGACACATGCAGCCCCGCCCCTCACATTCCCTTCATCTGAAAAGACCGGGCATCTGCCTCTGGTGTTGCGGCATTGTCGGAACACCGACCGGGGTGTGACAAACGACTTTCAAGGCTTATCGGGAGCCAGGAAATGCTGATCTGGATTGACCGTCTGTCGACCGTGTTGGGACGGGTGGCGGGGCTCGCCTACTTCGCGACCGGGCTCATGCTCGCCTACGAAGTCTTCATGCGCTACGTCTTCATCGCACCCACAATCTGGGCTGCGGAGCTGTCGCAGCTGTGCATGATCTGGGGCACATGGCTGGCCGCAGCCCTGTTGCTGCACACCCGCCAGCACATTCGCATCACGATTCTCACCGATCGGCTCCCGCGCAGTGTCCGGCGCATTCAGGAAACGCTCGTTCTGCTGTTCGTCGCCGGATATGCAGGCCTCGTTGCGTGGTATGGCGCCCCTCTCGCCTATGAAAGCCTGATGCGCGGTCGCACCACCGGGAGCATGCTGGATCTTCCCATGGTCTGGACCGAGGCCGCCGTGCCGCTCGGCTGTGCCCTGCTTTGTATTCAGGCTCTGGTAGAGGCGACCCGGACGATCCTGAAGGGCCCGCCATTGCCTGGCTCGCCCGCCGAAGCCGCCCACTGACCGGCCCCGGGATCTCCAATCAAGAGATCCCCAGAGCTTCTCACCAAGAGATCCAAATGACGACGCTTTTCATTCTCCTGGGGCTTTTCGCGCTCCTGCTGGCCGGTGTCCCGATTGCCTTTGCCCTTGGCGGCATGGGACTGACGCTTCTGATGGTGGGTGGGTTCTCGCCGCTCATGGTGCCGCAGGGCCTGCTGTCTTCCGTCGACAGCTTCATCATGTTGTCCGTGCCGCTCTTCATCTTGATGTCGAACGTTTTGCTGAAAGGCGGTGTGGGCAAGGATCTGTTCAGTGCGGTTCAGGCCTGGGTCGGCCACTGGCCGGGTGGTCTGGCGATTGCCACGATCCTGTCCTGTGGCATGTTCGCAGCCATTTCCGGCTCCTCGGTCGCAACCGCTGCAACCATCGGCACCGTGGCCATTCCGGAAATGACGGAACGTGGCTATCCGCGTAAATTCGTGCTGGGCCTGCTGGCCGCAGGCGGTACGCTTGGCATTCTGATCCCACCCTCAATCCCGATGATCGTCTATGGCGTCATCACCGAGGAATCGATCACCTCGCTGTTTCTCGCCGGTGTCATGCCGGGTCTCATGCTGATGGGGCTCTTCATCCTTTTCGCGGTTCTCTATTCCACGTTTTCCGCTTCCTACCAGCGCAGCCCTCGGGCCGACTGGGGGACCCGACGCCGCACGGCCATCCGGGCGCTGCCGACAGTGCTCCTCGCGTCCTACATCATCCTGGGCATCTATCGAGGCTACTTCACCCCGACCGAGGCCTCCGCCATCGGCCTGCTGGGCGCACTCGTCGTCACTGGCGTGGTGCTTCGCACGATGACGATCAGGAAGCTGTGGGACGCGCTCAAGCAATCCATGGTGACCTCGGTCTCCATTCTGGTGATCGTCGCTGGCGCGAAAGTGTTCGGCAAGGCGATCACGCTTTACCGAATCCCTCAGGACATCTCCATGGCGATCTCCCATGCGGTGGATACGCCGGGCCTCTTCATATTGCTGGTAGCCGGTGTTCTGCTGCTGATGGGGCTCTTCCTGGAATCCCTGTCGATGATGCTGATCATGGTGCCGGTGCTCTCCGGCTCGGTGATGATGCTGGGCCTTGATCCGGTCTGGTTCGGCGTCTTCTTTGTCCTGATGGTGGAATGTGCGCTGATCACGCCGCCGGTCGGCATGAATATCTACGTTATCCAGGCGGTCGGTAAGGCGGATTTGGGAGAGGTGACCATAGGCGTGCTGCCCTTCCTCTTCCTGATGCTGCTTTCGGTGGCCGCGGTCTATTTCTGGCCCGACATCGTGCTCTGGATTCCGTTCAAGATGTAACCGGCATTCGCTTGAAGGCAGCCTGAAAAATCAAGAAATACAGTCTCACTGCACAGGTCTCGACGCCATGTCCCAATCCCCCGCCTCCCGTCTGCGTGCGCTGCTTGCCGAGCCGCGCATCCACATGATGCCCTGCTGCTTTGACGGCCTGTCCGCAAAGCTCGTCGGCGATGCCGGTTTCGACATTACCTTCATGTCGGGCTTTTCCACCGCCGCCGCCCGCATCGGTGCGCCGGATACGGGCCTGATCTCCTATGGCGAAATGCTCGACAGCGCCCGCGACGTGGCCGCCGCCACCCCCATCCCCGTGATTGGTGACGGCGATACCGGCTATGGCAACGCGCTGAACGTCAAGCGGACCGTGAAGGGTTATGCGCAGGCCGGAATGGCCGCGATCATGATCGAGGATCAGGTCGCGCCCAAGCGTTGCGGTCATACCAAGGGCAAGCTGGTCGTCGATCGTTCGGAAGCCGTGGAGCGCATTCACGCCGCCGTCGATGCGCGCAAGGAAGGGGCCGACATTCTCATTCTGGCGCGCACCGACGCCCGCCACACCCACGGTCTCGACGAAGCGATCGAACGCGCCGCCGCCTTCAAGGAAGCGGGGGCGGATATTCTCTTCGTTGAGGCGCCGAAGTCGCGTGAGGAGATGGAACGCATCTGCAAGGACGTGCCGGGGTGCCACATGGCCAACCTTCTGGAAGGCGGCGAGACGCCGATGTTGTCTCCCGCCGAGTTGCAGGAAATTGGCTTTTCCATTGTGGCCTATCCGCTGACGCTTCTGTCGGTGGCCACACGCGCCATGGTGGAGGCTCTGGCCGATCTGAAGGCCGGGCGTCATCCGGACGGCAAGCTGCTGTCCTTCCCCGAGCTGCGCCGCCATGTCGGTTTCGACGCTTACTATGAGGAAGAAGCCCGCTATTCCGATACGCGGGACTGAGCCTGAGATCTTCCAGACGAGACCCCGCGCAGCCGGTCTGGCCGATTGCGCGGGGTCTTTTTGTTCTTGAGGGTCTCAGCCGCCCTCGCGCCAACGCACCACGGCCGCGCAGACGAGCCCGAAGATCAGGTGCCCGATCAGAGAGGCCCAGGTCAGCGGAATGAAGCCGAGAAACGGCGGCTGACCTGCGAAGAAATGGGCCATCACGTAAAGCGCGAAGATCCAGAGCCCCACGCCGAAACCGAGCCCGACGATCCACCACGGCAGGAAGGGCGTGATCACGCGGGCGATGGGACGTGCGATAAAGAGGAAGCCCAGCGGATAGAAGACCACGCCGACAATCGCGTGGATGGCTTCCGCGATCGGGCGGCTTGAGAGCCCGAAGACGCCTTGCACGAGGGCTGCCGGTTCCAGCGGGCCACCAATCCACAAGGGCGTGATGGCGCGCGCCCACACCTCCCAGGCAAGGTCGGCTGCGATGCCCGCAAGGATCGCGGTTACGAACATGAAAAGAGTAAGGGGCGGAAACAGCTGTTGCGCGCCGGCGCGCGCCTGAAGGGTCGTCATGGCAATTTCTCCAAATGGCCTCGCACTGGCAATACGCGGGACACCAAGAGCCCGGGTGCGCGGCATGGCCGCAAGAATTGCGGCTGGTGACAGGTTGTCTGCGACATGCCGACGAAACGGCCCTAGCGTCAAATAACAAGGTGATGAGCCGCAAGTGAACGGCGGAAATAGTTCGCGCGCCCACCTGAGAATTTGGCATAGTGCAGCGTGACTTGATGCGCATTCCAGGGCCGGTTCCGGATCCGATGACCGACGAAAATCACGCAAATGATGATCTTTGGCACGCCTTGCCTTTGGGGGAGGTGCAGGACCGTCTCGGTTCGTCGATCTCTGACGGCCTGAGGGCTGCCGAGGCGGCGACACGGTTGGAAAAGGCCGGGCCGAACCGGTTGGCCGAGGTCGGGCGCCCCTCGGCATGGATGCTGCTCATCCGCCAATTTCGCTCAGCCCTGATCGGCGTTCTGGTGGCCGCCGCACTTCTCTCCGCGGTGGTCGGCGAGGTCGCCGACATGGTGGTGATCCTCGCCATTGTCGTGATCAACGGCGCGCTCGGGTTCTTGCAGGAAGCGCGCGCAGAACGCGCTCTTGAGGCCCTGACGCGCATGCTCGCGCCCAAGGCGCATGTGGTGCGGGGCGGCGTGCCCATCCGCGTCTCCGCAGAGGAGCTTGTGCCGGGCGATCTGGTCTTGCTGGCAACCGGCGACACGGTGCCGGCCGACCTGAGGCTCGTCTCCGCTATCGATCTTTCCATCGACGAGGCGATGCTGACGGGCGAATCTGCGCCCGTGGAAAAGGCCGTGGAGCATGTCGCCGCCGATACGCCGCTCGCCGAACGTGCGCCCTCCGCCTTCATGGGGACGGTGGTGACCAACGGCCACGGCAATGGGCTTGTGGTCGCCACCGGCATGCGGACCGAATTCGGGCGGATCGCGGCGCTCGCCCAGTCTATCGACCGCGAGGAAACCCCGCTCCAGCGCGAGCTTGGCGGTCTTGGACGGATGCTGGGCGGCGTTGCGCTGGCGATTGCGGCGCTCGTCGCGGTCATGGGGCTTGCCCGTGGCTATCCCTTCGAGGAGATGCTGCTTTTCGGCATCTCGCTGGCGGTCGCCGCCGTTCCCGAAGGTCTGCCCGCCGTGGTGACTGTGACGCTCGCCATCGGGGTCGCGGCCATGACGCGCCGCCGCGCCTTGATGCGCCGTCTTGTGGCTGCAGAAACGCTGGGGGCCGCCAGCACCATCTGCACCGACAAGACCGGCACCCTTACCCGCAATGAAATGACCATCACCGGTATTGAGTTGCCCGGCCTTTCCATCGCGGTGGAGGGTGTCGGGTATGAGCCGAAAGGCCGGTTTCTGAAAGACGGTCAAGCCATCGATCCCAAATCCGAGCCACGCCTGAAGGCGCTAATGGAGACCGGGCTCTGGTGCAACGCGACCAGCATGATCGACGGCGAGGACGGCCCCAGGCCGTTGGGGGCGCCCACCGAAGCAGCCTTCCTCGTGGCGGGCGCGAAAGCTGGCCTCAGTGTCGATCACACCTTGATCGAAGGAGAGGTGTCCTTCACCTCGGCGCGCAAGCGCATGAGCGTTCTGGCCAAGGAGGAGGACGGGAGTTTCATCCTGCACGTCAAGGGCGCCCCGGAAATCGTCTTGGAGCGTTGTTCGCAGGTCTGTGGGCAGGATGGTGTCACGGCGCTGGACAACAATGCGCGTGTCGCTATCGACGCGCAATTCACGGCCCTGGCGGAGAAGGGCATGCGGGTTCTGGCCGTGGCGCGCCGCCCGCTGAGCGAAGCCGCTGTCTCCGGCACACGTCATGTCTGCGAAGATATGGAAGCCGATCTCACCTTCCTGGGCCTCGTGGGCATTATCGATCCGCCGCGCGAGGAAGTCGCGGGCGCGGTCGCGCAGGCACGCGCGGCTGGCATCGGGGTGATCATGATCACCGGCGATGCGGGCCCCACGGCCACCGCCATTGCGCGGTCCATCGGCCTTGAGGCGAAGACCACCGTTACCGGCTCGCAAATGGACGATATGGACGATGCGGCGCTGGCTGAAGCTCTCGCGAAAGAAGCGGTCTTCGCCCGCGCCCGCCCGCAGGACAAGATCCGCATCGTCAGCGCGCTGCAGTCTGCCGGTCACGTGGCCGCGATGACGGGTGATGGCGTCAATGATGCACCTGCCCTCCGGCAGGCCGATATCGGCATCGCCATGGGCAGGCGCGGCACCGATGTGGCGCGCGGGGCCTCCGACATGGTGCTCACCGATGACAATTTCGCCTCAATCATCGGCGCGGTGGAGGAGGGGCGACGGCAATATGACAACATCCGCAAGTTCGTCGGCTACCTGCTGTCCTCCAATGCGGGCGAGGTGATCGGCATCTTTCTGGCGGTGCTTTTCGGCTGGCCGCTTCTGCTGCTGCCGATCCACATCATCTGGATGAACCTCGTCACTGATGGCCCGACAGCCCTTGCATTGGGGGCGGAGCCTGCCGAGGGCGCTGTGATGCGCCGCCCGCCACGCAAACCGGGCGCGCGTCTGCTGGGGCATCGCGATGCGCTGCGCGTGGCGATCCTCGGATCCTATATTGCGCTCGTCGCCATGGGGCTTTTCTGGTGGAACCTCTCAGAAGGCGGGGCACTCTTGCATGCGCAGACACTGGCATTCACCGCCTTTGTCGTTCTGGAAAAGGCCAACGCCTTCAACTTCCGACGCCTCGATGATGGGCCGCTCTCAGGGCTTCGCGAAAACCCCTGGCTGCCGGTCGCCATCTTCATCGCGCTTTCATTGCAGGTGGCCGTGGTTCACGTGCCGCTTTTCAATGAGTGGTTCTCGACTGTGCCGCTCACAATGGGCGACTGGGGCCTGATCGTGATGGCCGCCGTGCCGATGATCGCCCTCGGTCAACTGACCCGGGGATTGGCGAGCCGGTAAGGCACTTCAGCCCTGCCTGGGCGTCAGGATAGGCCCTTTCCCGGTTTGTGAGGCATGGCTGTCCTTGCCCTCATCCTTGTTTTTGTCTAGGAAACCGCTGCCTGTCCTGCTGCGATGGGCGACCCTGAAATCCAAGCGTTTTCCCGGAAAGCCGACGGCGATGGCCAAACCCAAGAAGCCCCAGAAACTCAAAGCTCGCCTGCCGCGCGGTTTCGTAGACCGTTCGCCCGCCGATATTCGTGCAACGGACGCGATGATGGCGAAGATCCGCGAGGTCTATGAGCGCTACGGTTTCGATCCGGTCGAGACGCCGATGTTCGAGTACACCGACGCGCTGGGCAAGTTCCTGCCCGATCAGGATCGCCCCAATGAGGGCGTCTTCTCGCTTCAGGACGACGACGAGCAGTGGCTGAGCTTGCGCTACGACCTGACCGCGCCGCTCGCCCGCCACGTGGCCGAGAACATCAACGAGATCCAGCTTCCCTACCGCACCTATCGCGCGGGCTGGGTGTTCCGCAATGAAAAGCCAGGCCCGGGCCGTTTCCGCCAGTTCATGCAGTTCGACGCAGACAGCGTCGGTGCGCCCTCCGTTCAGGCGGATGCGGAAATGTGCATGATGATGGCCGATGCGATGGAAGCCGTCGGCATCGCGCGCGGCGATTACGTGATCCGCGTCAACAACCGCAAGGTGCTCGACGGCCTGATGGATGCCATCGGTCTGTCGGACGAGGCCGATGCGCCGCGCCGTCTGGTCGTGCTGCGCTCCCTCGACAAGCTCGACAAGTTCGACTGGCCAGAAGTCGCCAAGCTGCTCGGCGACGGTCGCAAGGATGAAAGCGGTGACTTCACGCCGGGCGCGAAGCTGAGCGAGACGCAAATCGAAGGCATCCAGCAGTTCCGCGAACACTCGATCAAGATCGCCGAGACCTATTTCCCCGAAGCGGCAAGCCTTTTGGCAAGCGACCCGGCAGCCGCAGAAGCGCGATATGAAGAGGTTCTCAAGGGCTTCTCTTTCTTGGGCGAGAGCGCCGCGCTCACCGCGGGCGTGAGCGAGCTGATCACGCTCCATCGTCTGGTGGCCGTTGCCGGATACGCCAAGGCGGGTGCGGAGACGGTTGAACGCGTGAAACTCGACCCCTCCGTGATCCGCGGTCTCGAATATTACACCGGTCCCGTCTACGAGGCGGAGCTGCTCTTCGACGTGACCAACGAGAAGGGCGAGAAGGTGCAGTTCGGCTCCGTCGGTGGCGGCGGGCGCTATGACGGGCTCGTCAAGCGATTTACCGGGCAGGACGTTCCCGCAACCGGCTTCTCCATCGGCGTCTCGCGCCTGATGACCGCACTGAAGAACCTCGGCAAGCTCGGCGTAGACGATGTGCTGGCCCCGGTGCTCGTCACCGTCATGGACGGCAATGATGCGGCGGCGCAGGCGAAATACCAGCATTTCGTCCAGCAGCTTCGCTCCGCCGGTATCCGCGCGGAGCTTTATCAGGGCAACTGGAAGAAGTTCGGCAACCAGCTCAAATATGCCGACAAGCGCGGCTGCCCGCTGGCGATCATTCAGGGCTCCGACGAACGTGCCGCCGGTGAGATCCAGATCAAGGATCTGATCGAGGGCAAGCGCATTTCGGAGACGATCGAGGACAACGCCGAATGGCGTGAGGCTCGCCCGGCGCAGGTGACCGTGGCGGAGGGCGATCTTGTCGCCACCGTGCAGAAGATGCTTGAAGACCAGAAGGCGGACCGCGACCGCGCGACCGCGACCGAATGAGGAATACGATGGCTGATGACCGCTTGGATGCCCTGGCTCCCCTGTTTCAGGCCGGCGGCTATCACCATATCGCCCCGCCGATCCTGCAACCGGCGGATGTCTTTCTCGATCTGGCCGGTGAGGACATTCGCCGCCGTCTGTTTCTGACCTCCGGTCAGGACGGTCTCGACCTCTGCCTGCGTCCGGATTTCACCATTCCGGTCGCGCGCAATCATCTGGCCGAAGGCGCTGCGGCGCGCGAGGCGGCTTACTTCTATTCCGGCCTCGTCTTCCGCCAGCGCCCAGATGAACTGGGCGAGATCCATCAGGTGGGGGCGGAAAACATCGGTCGTACCGATCGTCTGGCGGCAGATGCCGACATGCTGGCGCTGTCCGTTGAGGCCGTCGACAAGCTGGGTGGACGCGCGCCCGCGATCCGCGTCGGCGACGAGGCGCTCTTCATCGGCGTGATCGAGGCGTTGGGCCTGCCCAAAGTCTGGCGTCGTCGCCTGCGCGATCTCTTCGGCGACCGCAAACGCCTCGATCGCGCCATCGCGCGCATGGCGGGCAGCGAGGCGGCGGAAAAGGACGCCCGTCTGGGTTTCCTCGCGGCGTTGGAAGGCGCGGATCCGGATGCGGCGCATGCCGTGGTGGAGGATCTTCTCTCAATCGCAGGCATCGAGGCGGTCGGGGGACGCTCTGCCGGTGAAATCGCGGAACGTTTTCTGGAACAGGCGGCGCTGGCCACGGGCGCGGGCATCGGCCCGCAGACGGCTGCCACGCTGACGCGCTTTCTCGATATCTCGGGACGTCTCGATGAGGCGGGCGCGGCGCTGGAAGCCTTTGCCAAGGACGCAGGGCTCGATCTTTCCGGTCCCATCTCAGATTTCCGTGAGCGCGCGAAGCTGATCGCGGAACGTGGCCTGCCGATTGAGGCGATCACCTTTGCCGCCGATTTCGGGCGGCGTCTCGATTATTACACCGGCTTTGTCTTTGAGTTGCATGATGCGGGCGCGGCCATGGCCCACCCGCCGGTTGCCGGTGGCGGGCGCTACGACAAGCTGCTGGCCCTTTTGGGGGCGGGCGAGGACGTTCCTGCCGTCGGCTTTTCGATCTGGATTGAACGTATCGCGCAAGGAGCCAAGGCATGAGCGACAATCTGATCATCGCCATTCCCTCCAAGGGGCGGCTTCAGGAAAACACCCACGCCTTTTTCGCCCGTGCAGGCCTCACCATCGAACGCCCGGGCGGTGATCGCAACTACCGGGGCCGCATCAAGGGGCTCGACGGCGTGGAAATCGCCTTTCTCTCGGCCTCCGAAATCGCGCGCGAGATTTCCGCAGGCTCCGTCCACATGGGTGTCACGGGCCTCGATCTCGTCCATGAGAGCATCGACCGTCCCGCCGAGATGACCCATCTTGTCGCCTCTCTGGGCTTCGGCCCGGCGGATGTGGTCGTGGCCGTGCCGAAGGCCTGGATCGATGTTTCCACCATGGCCGATCTCTCCGATGTGGCTTCCGATTTCCGGGGCCGTCATGGTCGCCGGATGCGGATCGCGACCAAATATGTCCGCCTGACGCGGGGCTTTTTCGCTGATCACGGCATCGTGGACTACCGGATCGTGGAATCGGCGGGCGCAACCGAAGGCGCGCCTGCTGCGGGCTCTGCGGAATTCATCGTCGATATCACGACGACGGGGTCCACGCTGGTCGCCAACAATCTGAAAATCCTTGATGACGGCGTGATCCTGAAGAGCAAGGCGCACCTTGTTGCTTCCATGAATGCGCATTGGTCCGGCACGGCTCTGGCCGCCGCGCGCGCGATCCTTGACCGGATCGCGGCGGAGGAAAAGGCCCGCGCGGTGAAGGAAATCCGCGCGTTGGTGGCAGATCCGAAAGCGGTGGCGATCGTTGCGGGCGAAAGCTATGGCTGCACCACGCCCTTCGGCGCGGTGGAGGGGCAGCCGCTTGTCCTTCATTGCCCGGCAGCCGATGTGGCCGATTGCGCAACCTACCTGCGCGATGCGGGGGCGACGGCTGTGGTCGTCTCCACGCTCGACTATGTCTTCGAGACCACCAACCCGTTCTTCGATCCACTGGTAACGCGCATTCAGGGATAGGCCATCATGAACCTCGCATCGCTCGGCGCGCTCGACCTTTCCGCCCTCATACATGACCGGAAGGTCTCCTGCGCCGAGGTGATGGAGGCGACGCTTTCCCGCATCGACCGGCTCAACCCGAAGATCAACGCCGTGATCAGCCTGCGTGACGCAGATGCGCTGATGGATGAGGCGCGCGTCTGCGATGTCGAGCTGGCCGCAGGCCGTTCGCGCGGCTGGTTGCACGGCATTCCGGTGGCGGTGAAGGATCTCGCCGATACCAAGGGCCTTGTCACCACGCAAGGGTCTCCGCTTTTCGCCCGCCATATCCCGTTGGAAGACGATGCCCATGTTGCGCGCATGCGGGCTGACGGCGCGTTGATCATCGGCAAGACGAATACCCCGGAATTTGGTCTCGGATCGCACAGCTACAACCCGGTTTTCGGCGTGACGCGCAATCCTTGGGATACGTCGAAGACGGCGGGCGGCTCCTCCGGCGGCGCGGGGGCGGCGCTCGCCATGCGGCTTGTCGCTGTTGCCGATGGCAGCGACATGATGGGCTCGTTACGCAATCCGGCGGCCTTCAACAACATCGTCTCGCTGCGCCCGACCTTTGGCCGCGTTCCCGCGCTGCCCTCAACCGATGTCTACGGCCCCGGCCTTGCGACCGACGGGCCGATGGGACGTTCCGTGGCGGATGTGGCGGCTCTGTTCTCAACACTTGCAGGGTATGACCCACGCGCGCCCCAGACCTTGCCGGGCGATGGCTCGGAGTTTCGCGCGGTGGAGCCAATCGAGCCGGAAGGCTTGCGCATTGGTTGGCTGGGAGATCTCGATGGTTATCTGCCGTTCGAACCCGGTATCCTCGATCTCTGCCGGGATGCGCTGAACATCTTCTCCGACATGGGCTGTGTGGTGGAAGAGGCAAGGCCGGGCTTTGCCATGGATCGTGTCTGGCGCTCGTGGACGACGCTGCGCCATGCGGTCGTCGCATCGAACCTCAAGGGCCTTCACGCCGATCCGGCAAAGAGCGAAAAGCTGAAGCCGGAAGCCATCTGGGAAATCGAGAACGGGTTGAAGCTGTCGGCGAGCGACGTCTTTGCGGCCTCCACCGAGCGCACCGCATGGCTGCGCGCGATGTTACGGCTTTTCGCGCGCTACGATTATCTGGTGCTGCCGTCTGCACAGGTCTTCCCGTTTCCCGCCGAATGGACATGGCCCAAGGAAGTCGCTGGCCGTCCCATGGACACCTATCATCGCTGGATGGAGGTGGTTGTGCCGGTAAGTCTTCTGGGCCTGCCGACGCTGGCATTGCCTGCGGGCTTCGGCGGGGCGGGGCTTCCCATGGGCTTCCAGCTCATAGCGCCCGCGCGCGCGGAAAAACAGCTTCTGGCGCTTGGCGCTGCCTATGAGGCGGCGATCGACTGGCTGGACCGGGTGCCAGATGGCGCTGAATAGCGGCGACTAGACCGTTTTCAGATAGTCCGGCTTCTTGTCGAAGGGGCTTGCGAACATTGCCATCCAGAGGCTGGAGGCGATCCGCTCCGCATGCGCGATGATGACGGGGCGCGCGTCGGGCTCGAAAATCTCCGCAACGGTTGTCCTGAAATGCTCAAGCCAGATGCGGAAGTCGTCTTCCACCACTTCCTTCATCACGAAATGGGCGGGCACCGGCTTGCCCTTGTATTCGCCGGTCTTCAGCAGAACGGAGGCCCAGAAGAGTTTCATTTTCGCCAGATGCGGGCCCCAATCCTCGATCCGTCCGGCAAAGACGGGGCCGAGCCGGGGATCTCCTTGAACGCGGCCATAGAAGCTCTCCACCAGCTCGTTGATCTGCTCCCGCGTGATGGAAGCGTGGGCCGGAACGCGCTGAACGGCTGGGCGGATATCGGGCAGGGTCATGGGCGGCGGACTTTCCGGGCTTGTGGAGAGCGGGAGGATCACCTTGCGGCGTAGGCGGGTGCGCCCGCGATATAGGGCAGGGGATGGATTTGCGCCAGAGTACTGTCATCATCGGCAATCTTGCCGGGCCTTGCGATGCTGTGTTTCTGGGTCGCTATCACGAATTGTCCCCGCGCTGATCCGGTGCCTTGCAAATGCGCGACGTTTGGCTATGGTCCGCGCGACTTGGGTTCCCGGCGCGGGCGAGGCTCGCAGCCGCCACCAGCGGACGTTTCATGCAACTGACCGAGACAGCCTCCAGCGAGGCCGAGACGCAGTCGGGCTCTTCCATGCCCGCTTCTCCCACGCCTTTGCCTTTCAAGCCGGCGGAACTGACCGTCGTGCTGCCGACCTATAACGAAAAGGCCAACGTTCCGCTGATCGTTGAAAAGCTGGATGCCGCCCTTGCCGGCATCGCGTGGGAAGCCGTCTTCGTGGATGACAATTCGCCCGACGGCACGGCAGACGTCGCCAAGGAAATTGCGCGCCGCGATCCGCGCATCCGCTGCATCCGCCGCGTCGGGCGGCGCGGGCTCTCGGGTGCCTGCGTGGAAGGCATGCTGGCAAGCTCAGCGCCTTTCGTCGCCGTCATGGACGCCGATCTCCAGCACGATGAAAGCCTGCTGCCGCGCATGCTGAACCTCTTGCGAGCGGACGAGGCCGACCTCGTCGTCGCCAGCCGCTTTGTGGAAGGCGGCACGGTGGGGGACGGGCTTTCGGCCACCCGCGCATGGGGGTCCGGTGTTGCCAACTCGCTGGCGCGCGTGCTGCTGGGCGTTGAGCTTTCCGATCCCATGAGCGGCTTTTTCGCCATCCGCCGCGACAAGGTGGATGCGGTCGCGCCGAAGCTCTCCAGCCAAGGCTTCAAGATCATGCTCGATATCGCGGCTTCCGCGAAGGGCGCGCTGCGGGTGAAAGAACTGCCCTTCGTTTTCCGCGAAAGGCTTCACGGCGAAAGCAAGCTCGATACGCTGGTCACACTGGAATATCTGGGCCTGCTGGTCTCCAAGCTCACCCGCGATATTGTCTCCGTCCGCTTCCTGATGTTCGGGCTTGTCGGCGCTTCCGGCGTGGTCGTGCATCTTGCGAGCCTGCGCGCCGCCCTCGTCGCGCTGCCCTTCGGCCAGGCTCAGCTGTTTGCCACGGTCGTTGCCATGACGTGGAACTTCTTCCTCAACAACCAGCTGACCTATCGCGACCGCCGCCTCAAGGGCTTTGCCGCGGTGAAGGGGCTCCTGAGCTTCTATCTGGTGTGCTCGGTCGGCGTTGTCGCCAATGTGGGCGTGGCCGACTGGATCTATGGCATGGATACCTCCTGGTGGCTGGCAGGCACCGCAGGTGCGGCCATGGGCGCGGTGTGGAACTATGCGGCAAGCTCCGTTCTTACCTGGCGCAAGGGCTGAACCATGTTGTCAGCCACGATGAGCGACAGGCGCGCGTGGCGCGAGTGGAACGACCAGAGGCCGCTCCAGTGGTGGCTGAAACCCGCGGCCCTCATCGTCTTCGTGCTGGCGCTCACTGCCATCCGCATCTGGGCGGGCGGCCACGCATGGCTTTCCGAAGATGAAGCCTATTATCGGCTCTGGGGGCTGAACCCGGCTGCCGGCTATTATGATCACCCGCCGATGATCGGCTGGTGGATCGCCGCAGGCCAGGCGCTCGTGGGCGATACCGCGCTGGGTGTGCGCCTATTCGGCATTGTGGCGACCGCACTCGGCTCGCTGGCACTGTGGCGCACAGGGGTGCTGTTGCATGGTCACCGTGCCGCGGGCTGGGCGGTCCTCTTCTTCAACGCCACAATCCTGATTGGCATAGGCAGCCTCATCGCCACGCCCGATACGCCCTCGGTTCTCTTCTGGGGCCTGACGATCTGGGCGCTGGCGGAATGGCTCGACCGCGGCAACGCCAACTGGTTTCTCGCCGTCGGCCTTTTCGCCGGGCTTGGCCTCATCTCCAAGTATTCGGTGCTGTTCCTGGGAGCGGGTATCATCCTCTGGCTGCTGGTGAGCCCACGCGCGCGGCGGGCCTTTGCCACATGGCAGCTATGGGCGGGTGGCATCCTGGCCATGCTGGTCACCGCACCCGTCATTTGGTGGAACGCGACCCATGACTGGGCCTCCTTCGTCAAGCAGTTCGGTCGTGCCGTGCCGCATCAATGGACGGGACGCTTCATCGGGGAATTCATCGGTGCGGAACTGGGCCTTCTCAATCCGGCGATTGCGCTGATTGCGCTGGTCGGTATTGGCATCGCGGTCAAGCGCACGGTGATGAACCGCGAGGAGGCCTGGAGCCTGCTTCTGTGTTCCTCGCTGCCATTTTTCTTCTACCTGCTCTTCCATTCGCTGCATGCGCGGGTTCAGGCCAACTGGCCCGCACCGCTATTCCCCGCTCTCGTTTTGATGGCGGCCTTTGTGGCGGCGGATGCGGAGGGGCGTGAGGGGCTTTTGACAAAGCTCTGGCGGGGACTTTCGAAATTCGGCGTGCCGCTGGGTGTTGCCGTCTCGCTTGTGATCTACGTTCACGCAGTCAGTCCGCTGACGGGATCGCTGGCGCGCAAGGATCCGACCTTTCAGCTGCGCGGCTGGCAGGAAATCGCCAGCGAGCTTGGCGATATGGCCCAACGCGAGGGGGCGGCATGGGTGGCGACGTCCGCCTATGGGATGACGGGACAGCTCGCCTTTGCGCTTGAACAGGCGGGCTCCGATCTCGCGGTCTACCAGCTTGACGAGCGCATCCGCTACGCCATGGCTCCCGCGCCCGATCCGGCGATCGTTGCCCGCCCGGCCCTCTATGTTGCTGTGGCTCGGCGCGATCATGCCGACACGCTGCGCACACGTTTCGCGCGGGTGGAGCGGATTGGCGAGATCGCGCGCACGGTACGCGGTGTCAAACTCGAAACCCTGCGCATTTACCGCCTTGTCGGGCCGCGGGGCGGGCCGGACGCGGTTTTTTCGCAAGACACCAGGTGACTCTTCCGGCTAAGGGTTGAGCAAACGGGGCTTTCCGGCGCATTGTCTTTGACGCGCGGTTGAAGTCCCACCCGTGCTACACAGCAATTGCATTATCCCCCGTATGCTTCGAAACCTGGCCGAGGTGGCGCGAGAGCCATGAAACGTATTGTCCTGACCGCGCTGGATTACGGCATCGCTTTCGGTGTCGACAGGGCTATCCGCACACTGCTGGCCGATAGCCGCCTGACGGCGGTCGGTTGCTTGGCTGCGTCCGATCGCTGGTCGCGCGAATATTTGCCGCTCCGAGAACAAGTCGAGGACAAAAGTTCACGTACCCGCATCGGTTTGACGCTAGCATTCTGCCGCCCATTTGCGCCCGTGTCCGATCCTGCCCGCGCTATCTTCGGGGAGCGCTTGCCGGGACCGCGCTATTATACGTTGCGCAGGCCTGCCGGCCTGCTGCCCGCAGCCGCCATAAAGGCGGAGATTGCCGCACAGATTCAGTGCTTTGAGGACTACTACGGTCGTCGACCCGCCTTTATCGCCATGTATGATCAAATGGATCGTAACATCGCGCTCGCCAAACTGGTGGTGGAGGTCTTGGTTGAACGCTTTGGCGAAAACTTGCCCGATCTGCTGTTCAGTGAGCCTGAACGGGTGCGGAGCCGTCTTCTGGCGCGCCGTATCCGCAAGCTGGGTGGGGAAGCCAATCGCGAGGCGGTCACACTGCCGTTAACGGAGGAAGCCAGCCAGTTGCATCGCTTCTTCTGGCGCGCGCTTGAGGGGCGCCGGGACAGTACAACCGTCTGGTGCGCCCCGGCCGAGCCGGACGAAAACCTGCGCAGCATGACCTCCGATTCGGAAGCCCATGCCCGTCTGGCCCAGTTCAACTACCTGAACAGTCCCGATTTCCTTCTCGCTTTGACGGAAAAGGACATCTTTCTTTTCTGAAGCGTCCCGGAGGGGGGAGGCCCATTGTTCGCCGTCAGCGCTTTCAGACCTCGGTGGACATCGCTCGTGATCGTGCCCGATCAACGAAGCCTAACTGGTCAAGCCAAGCGGATAGCCGCTCCACCTCCTCGTCACGCAGTTCGCGCTTGCCGTCATGCATCATCACGTCGACCTTGGCCCCTTGTCCTTCCAGCCAGGACTGGAGGTTGCGGATATTGTCCTCGGTTGCCACCGGATCGTCCGTGCCTGCGGTGATCAGGACCGGCTTTCTTACAATGCCCTCGTTTGGGGCGGGTTTGTAGGGAACCATCGGGTGCATCAACACGTAACCGCCGAGTAATTGCGGCCGGGTGAAGAGCAGGTAGGCGAGCATGTTGGCGCCGTTGGTATAGCCGACACCCACCGCACGGCTTGGGTCCCGTCCATGCCGGCTCAGCACGTCGGTGAGAAAACCGGAAAGCGCGGCACCGCGATCGAACAGGTCTTCAAGATCATATTCGTCCGCCGATACGCGCCGATAGAAACGGGCCACACCCTGTTCATCGACATTTCCCTCCACCGCCAGCAGGGCGGCCTGTGGCGCGGCCATGCGTCCCATTCGCATGAAATGCGCGGCATCGCCGCCGCTGCCATGAAGGAGGACGAGGGTGGTGGCGTCATTGCCGTCACCTGCATCGTACATGTGCTCGTAGGGGTCCATAGGTCCGCACCTTCGATAGCTCAATACCCGGGAAGTGCGGTCAGGGGAGGCTGTCTGCACACAATCCCGTACTGGATAATGAGTTATATCTTGGCCGATATTGGCGTTAAATCCGGCGCGACGCGTGGCCGCTATGCGCAAATGAGGGAGGAAAAGAGGGCGGCGTTAATCGATTGCCCACGGTTTTACACCCCGTGAAACGGAAAACGCCTTCCTGCGGGGGACAGGAAGGCGCTTCTTGGTTCGGCCGGATTGTGAGCCGACCGACGCTTCAGAAACCGGTTCGGGGGGGCGGTTTCTGCGCGGGGGGAGACCGGCGGGGGCGGGTCTCGACTATCCTGCCGACGGGGAAGTCGGCGTATTGCGAACGTTCTATCGATGCCCAGTGGCGACTAAGGGGATGCCGGCGGGCAACGTCGTGTGTGCTTTGATCTGGTGTCGGCTAGCCAACGACCATAGTCTTAATCGAGGTGGCGGCATGCTTCTGTGATGACCGTCACACGCAGCTGCTTTCACTTTTCCTCCGAATGCGGCACTCTTGGTCACCGGGGCGGAAGGAGGGCGTATCGTCCCATTTCCCGCGTTTTCCAGGCCCGAGAAGCCGCTGTCTGTTCTGGCAGGTAAACGTCAACGCCCCGAATTGGGTTCCAAGGAGTTTTGCCTTTCGATGGTCGGGGATGGGGCGTGCGGGAGGAATAGTGTCGAGACAGGGTCGCCTGACATGGGGCTTTATCGGGGAGAGCGCGTGTGCCCAAGGTTGAAGGACTACTGGAAAACAGTCTCTCGCTTGGGGGACTGACGCCGGATCTGGCCGCCGGCCTGGAGGCCTTGGCACGTCCCATGTCCATCAAGGCGGGCACGATCCTGTTCGAGACGGGCGATCCCGGAAACGGCTGCTATGCAGTGCTGGAAGGCTCCCTGCGGGTTTCGCTGCTCTCGGCGGAAGGCGACGAACAACTTCTCGCAGTCCTGGGCCCCGGCCAGCTTGTCGGCGAAATGGCGCTGCTTGACGGCGAACCGCGCTCCGCCACCGTCACTGCCTTGAAGCCCGCGCGCCTCGCCTTCTTCGACAAGGCCGCCTTCGACCGCTTCGCGGAAGCGAACCCAGATCTTTATCGCCATATGTTGCGCATTATCGGCAGCCGTCTGCGCCTGGCGAACGACGTTCTTGCAGCCCGCTCCTTCCTGCCCCTGCAGGGCAGGGTCGCCAAGACCTTGCTGCTTCTGGCAGACAGTTTCGGCAAGGATGTGGAGGAGGGACGCACGCTGATCCACTACAAGGTGTCCCAAGCCGATATCGCCAACATGGCGGGGGCTGCGCGTGAGAATGTCTCTCGCGTCCTGAATGAATGGAAGCGGGCGGGCACGATCAGCCAGATTTCCGGCTATTACTGTATCGAGAAAATGGGGCGCCTGGAGCAGGAAGCGAGCATGTAAACGCCGCGATCTTGCCGAAAGCCGGCTGAGTTGATGCGTGAGCGACGCGAGGCGCCAATGCCTCGCGTCGGTGGCGAGCTGACAGCGGATGCGTTCAGCTCGCGCTGAGCGGCGTGCTTCCGCCCTGCGCGACAACCTGCATGTGCGGATAGGGAATACAAATCCCGGCCGCGTCGAGGCTCTCCTTCAGCCGCTTGATCAGGAACCACCGAACGCTCCACAGATCGGACGAAAGCACCCAGACCCGCAAGGTGACATCGACGGCGCTGTCGCCAAGGTTGGTGATCTCCACGAAGGGCTCCGGATCGGCGAGAATGCGCGTCTCCTCCGCGATCACAGTGCGGAACACCTCCTTCGCCTTGTCCATGTCGTCATCGTAGGAGATCCCCACGGTGATATCGCAGCGCCGGGTCGCATGTGCGGAGTAGTTTGTGACAGCGGAGCCCCAGACATCGCCATTGGGAATGATGATCATCACGTTGTCGGCAGTGGCGAGCTCGGTGAAGAACAGCGTGAGGTTCTTCACCGTGCCCGTGTTGCCAGCGAGTTCGACGAAATCACCCACGCGGAAGGGACGGAAGAACAGCAACATGACGCCAGCGGCAAGGTTGGAAAGCGTGCCCTGCAAGGCAAGGCCGATGGCCAGGGAGGCTGCACCGATGATGGCGACCAACGATGTCGTCTGGAAGCCGAAAAGCTGCAAGACGGTGATGACCACCAGCGCCAGAATGACGTACCGCGTGATTGAGGTCGCGAACCCTCCTATCGTGGCGTCGATATGATCGGACCGCTCACATGCACGTGCGACCAGAGATGATATCTTGCCTGCAGCCCACCATCCCACGATCAGCACGAGGATGGCGTAGATGACGCTCAGGCCGTAAAGGGTGCCAAGCTCCATGAAGTTGGCGAGCTGGACCTCTATGAGGTCGCGGGTCTTGAGGATCTGGTCTTCCATGGTTCTCCCTGTCTCCTTGGCATCTCGCGCAGGTGGACCGTCCACACCGCATAGGACGTAGCGCCAAAGGGCGCCAGCGGGAATGAAACACAGGAAAACATGAAACTTCGCGCAGGTGACGCAGCGCGCCGGCGCAATGATCATGACCTGCCCGCGCGAGCGCACATTTGCGCAAGGAAACGCAGACAAAGCAACAAGGTTCCCATCCCCAATTCAATTCACAGTAGAGCGTGAAGACTTGGGGGTATCAACCTTGCAATGGTTGGTAAGGGGCGGTTTTGTCTCGACCTCACCGGAAAACGGGAGGGAGCAAGGAAACCATTGCGGAAAGCAGTCGCCCGCAGGGGGGGGCTTCCGGCTTGTTCGGCCCGTGGCTCAGATCCCGATCCCGCTCATAGCCCCGGCAAGCGCAAGAAAGCTGTTGCCGCGGCGGGCCAGAAGATCGCTCACCAGACCTTCATCGATGATGCGCGAAGAACAGGAGCGCCACAGCTCCACAAGCACGGCCCGTCGCGTCTCGCGTTCCTCGTCGGTCAGCAGTACCACAGCAACTGGACGGCAGCGCGTTTCCTGCGCGGCAGAGGCCAGCATCAGATCGAAAACGAGCCCTGCAACGTGATCAGAGGCGTCTGCGGAAACGCAAAGCGGGACGGCCACCGCAGAAGCGGCGCCTTGGTGTGCGCGAAATGTGGAGGGATTGGCAGACATGTCATGCTCCTTCAGCAAAATGCCGAGGAGAACTGGCGAATACCGCTGTGTTGCCCGGTTTTGCGGGCCACATCCCTGAGGTTTCGACCTGGTTTCAAGATCATCATCTCAGGGGACCACCTTGCCGCGGTTGGCAGGTTGGCGAGGGCGCCAGCCCTTCTCTTGATGTTGGAAGCGTTTTGACATGTGCCTCCTGCGAAATCAAGGTGCCGAATTTTACCGAGGGTTTAGCCGTCGCGTTCGGCGATTTGCAGAGAACGCCGCGCTAATGGCAGAAATGTGTCAATATCTTCAAGAACATCTTCAGGCACAGAAATGAAGCGACCGACTTCGATCGTCCGCTCCGCGCGTGCATAGGAAAACGGTGTGCCGCCCAGCTCTTCCAATTCCGCGCGCAGTTGCACATCGGCCACGAGATAGAAAACGCCGTTCAGGATCGCGCCGAAATGCTGTCCGGCGCAGCGCACAGACAATCCGCCGAACAGGTGTTTGGTGTCGAGCGGCCCCAGTTGGGCAAGCTGGTCGAGCACATAATCGCGAAACTGCGAAGAAACGGCCATCGAGATTGGCTCCCACCTTTCGACGGAACAGGGATGAGTGGCAACTATCGGCATTCGGCCCCATAACCGCAAGCAGGCCAGCATTGCATAGTTGTCGGTTGCTTCGCCCGGCAAGAGGCGGCTAAAGGGACGTTCTTGATTGTTGGTTGGATGTGCCGACCGGCAGAGGCTCTCACGACAGGAGAAAGCGGGAATGGCGGTTGATGAAAAGGTGGCAATGGACAAGGTGGAAGAGCCGCGCGGGGATCTGACGACGCGCACACTCGCCATGCCGGCCGATACCAATCCTGCAGGCGATATCTTTGGCGGCTGGGTCATGTCGCAGATGGACATCGCAGGAGGGCTGGCCGCCAACCAGACCGCGAAGGGCCGTGTCGTGACAGTGGCAGTGGATGCCATGCACTTCATTCGTCCGGTCAAGGTCGGCGATGTGCTTTGCGTTTACACTGAAGTTACGAAGACCGGTCGCAGCTCCATCAATGTGCATGTGGAGGCCTGGGCCTTGCGCGCGCTCAAGCAGGAGCGCGAGAAGGTGATCCAGGCCCAGTTCACTTATGTGGCGGTGGATGCAAACGGCAAGCCGTGCCCGATTGCCGGGTAAGGGCAGGGTGCGCGCGCCGGATTGATGGTCAAAGCCGCTTGTACATGATGGTCGTGCTGCCGAGCCGGTCTTCGCAAGCATCGCGGCAGAACTCCGGAATCATGCCCACGGTGACATAGCCGAGCGAGCCGTAAAGCGGCTCCGCGGCACCGCCGGTCTGCGTGTCCAGCGTCACCAATGTTCGGCCTGCTCCGTTTGCTTCCGCCTCAAGAGCCTGCATCAAGGCGCGGGCTATTCCGCGACGGCGGAACTGCGGATGGACGAGCAGTTTGCTCACCTCTGCCCGATGGATCTGGTTGGGCGGCATGTCAATATCGAGATTGACCGTTCCGGCAAGCTGGTCGCCAAGCCATGCGGCGAGCAGCACCCGTTTGCCGGAACAAACGCCCGGCAGGATTTTCTCTCGCCAGTAGGTTTCTGCCTCGCAAGGCTCAAAAGGCATCACGAAATTGACGCTCGCGCCGGCCCTTACGCAAGAGGTCAGCAACTCGGCGAAGGCCGGAAGGTGACTTGCAAAAGCGTCGCCGGAAAGGGTCGTGATCGTCAGGTCTGATTTCAGCATCTGGTCTATGTCTCTTACACCATGAACAGCAGGTAGCGGGCGGCGCTTTCAGGCGGCGTGTGGAAGCTGCTTGAGCCGAAAAGCCGATATCGTAGACAGTCGCCGGGTCTCAGGTCGTGCGATGCGCCGTCGAGCTCCAGCTGCAAGGCCCCCTCCAGAAGCACCAGATGGTGCTCCAGCCCCGGGCGCGGGGGCGCTTCATAGAAAATGTCGGTTCCTGGTTCCAGCCGACATTCCAGCACTTCTCCGGCAAGCGCCTGAGACGGCGGAGAAAGGGAGCGGCGGAGAAAGCCGCTTTCCGCGTCTTGCCAGATTGGTTGTTTTTCATGGGGCACGAGCGGCTGGAACGTGTCTTCCGCCATCAGCATCAACCGGGACAATGTCATGCCATACGCGCTGCACAGCCGTCCCAGGATCGCGGTGGTGGAGCCGACCTCCCCTTTTTCGAGACGCGAAAGCGTCGCTCGCGATACGCCGGAGCGTTGGGCGAGTTCATCCAGCGACCAGCCGCGTTCCTGGCGCAGGGCCTTCAGGCGAGATGCGATTCGGTCGTCGAGATCTGAGCAAAAGTCCATATATGAGAAATTATCTCATATATGAGAGATTGGCAAGAAGATCCTTCAAGCGAGCTCAGTAGTGCGGCGGCTTGGTGATCGGTACTTCCGTGGCTTCTTCCAGTTCCGCGACGAGGCCGGCCAGCGCCTTGATATGGCGTTGCAGATGCTCGATGTCAGCTGCCTGTCGGGTGACGACGGTATCGAGATCCTCGATACGCTTTTCCTGATGCGCGATGTGCGTTTCCAGATCGGCGATGCGGGATTCAAGGTCGGCGGACATGAATGGCTCCTTCGCTCCAAGATTAGGTGCGAGATGTAGTTTGTTGTGGCTGGTCTGGGAAGGGGCGCGCTCTGTTGGGCTTCATCCGTCACGACGCCCCTTTCGAGCCGCCTCGGGATGACGTCGCTTTCGTGTCGCCCAAGGCCGTGGGCGGAATCAAAAAGGGCGGCCCAGAGGACCGCCCTTTCCGTATTCGACAGAGCGTCGGCTTCTTAGAAGCCCATGCCGCCCATGCCGCCCATGTCGCCACCCGGCATTGCGGCGGCTTCCTTCTTGGGCAGCTCGGCAACCATCGCCTCGGTGGTGATCAGCAGGCCAGCGACGGAAGCCGCGTCCTGGATCGCCGTGCGAACGACCTTGGTCGGGTCGATGATGCCGGTCTCGATCATGTTGACGTACTCTTCCGTCTGGGCGTTGAAGCCCATGGAGTCGTCGGACTCGAGCACCTTGGCAACCACGATCGAGCCTTCCACGCCGGCGTTTTCGGCGATCTGGCGGATCGGGGCCTCAAGCGCGCGCAGCACGATCTTGATGCCGGCCATAATGTCCGCGTTGTCGGAAGAAAGCTTCTCGACAGCGGCCTTCGCGCGCAGGAGCGCGGTGCCACCACCGGTCACGATGCCTTCCTCGACCGCGGCGCGGGTAGCGTTCAGGGCGTCATCGACGCGATCCTTGCGCTCCTTGACCTCGATCTCGGTCGAACCGCCAACGCGCAGGACGGCAACGCCGCCAGCGAGCTTGGCCAGGCGCTCCTGGAGCTTCTCGCGGTCGTAGTCGGAGGTGGTCTCTTCGATCTGAGCCTTGATCTGGGAGACGCGGCCTTCGATGTCTTCCTTGGAGCCGGCGCCATCAACGATGGTGGTGGCTTCCTTGGTGATCGTGACCTTCTCGGCGGTGCCGAGCATGTCGAGCGTGACGCTCTCAAGCTTGATGCCGAGGTCTTCGGAGATGACCGTGCCGCCGGTGAGGATCGCGATGTCCTCCAGCATGGCCTTGCGGCGGTCGCCGAAGCCCGGTGCCTTGACGGCGGCGATCTTCAGGCCGCCACGCAGCTTGTTGACGACGAGCGTGGCGAGGGCTTCGCCTTCCACGTCTTCGGCAATGATCAGCAGCGGACGCGAGGACTGCACGACCGACTCAAGGATCGGCAGCATGGCCTGCAGGTTGGAGAGCTTCTTCTCGTGCAGGAGGATGTACGGCTTCTCAAGGTCAGCCATCATCTTCTCGGCGTTGGTCACGAAGTACGGCGACAGGTAGCCGCGATCGAACTGCATGCCCTCGACGACCTCAAGCTCGGTCTCGGCGGTCTTGGCTTCCTCGACGGTGATGACACCCTCGTTGCCGACCTTCTGCATGGCCTCGGCGATCATGTCGCCGATTTCCTTCTCGCCATTGGCAGAGATGGTGCCGACCTGCGCGACTTCCGCGGAGTTGTTGATCTTCTTGGAGCGTGCGGTCAGGTCCTTGACGACCTCGGCCACGGCCAGATCGACGCCGCGCTTCAGGTCCATCGGGTTCATGCCGGCAGCAACCGACTTGGCGCCTTCCTTGACGATGGCCTGGGCCAGAACGGTCGCGGTGGTGGTGCCGTCGCCAGCCAGATCGTTGGTCTTGGAAGCGACTTCGCGCACCATCTGCGCGCCCATGTTCTCGAACTTGTCCTCAAGCTCGATTTCCTTGGCAACGGTGACGCCGTCCTTGGTGATGCGGGGCGCGCCGAAGGCCTTGTCGATGACAACGTTGCGACCCTTCGGGCCGAGCGTCACCTTGACGGCATTGGCGAGGATGTCGACGCCGCGCAGCATGCGGTCGCGCGCGTCGGCGGAAAACTTGACGTCTTTGGCACTCATCGTGTCTTGTCTCACAAATTGGATTGAAACTGGATGTCGATATCGAAGGCTGCGCCGATCAGGCGATCACGCCCATGATGTCGGTTTCCTTCATGATCAGCAGGTCTTCACCGTCGATCTTGACTTCGGTGCCGGACCACTTGCCGAACAACACGCGGTCGCCGGCCTTGACGTCGAGAGCGATCGCCTTGCCGGAATCATCACGCAGGCCCGGACCGACGGAGACGACTTCGCCTTCCTGGGGCTTTTCCTTGGCGGTGTCGGGGATGATGATGCCACCGGCCGTTTTTTCTACGGATTCAACGCGACGAACGACGACGCGATCATGCAAGGGACGAAAAGTCATTCTCTGGCTCTTTCCTCTTTAGGAGCGCCCTCCGGATTGAGCAGCGGCTCCACAGTGATGCCTTAAAGACTGAATGGGATGCAGGCTTGTTCCTGCATCTGTTAGCACTCCCTCGGAGGGAGTGCTAACAGCGATCTCCATGTATGGTGCGCTATGGCGCGTGTCAATGAGTTGAGCCATGGATTTTTTGCAGCCGTGGCGACCGCAAGTTCGAGTGTTCCCCTTGGTTAAAAGAATCTTGACGACGGCGCGCTGAAAGGCGCTCGGCGGGAGCTTTCGCATTTTGCATTCGTATTCCCCGCATGAGGCGGATTGTCTGGGGTTATTCACCAGGGAATGAAGTAATTACCAATGGTCTGAAATGGGGTGCGTTGTCTGACTAATCAAGGAAATCTCTTCAAAAATAAATATCTGGCAAAAATTGCGTAAAAATTAAATAAAAACACGAAGAAAAGATAATAAAATAAACGTACGGCGAAAAGAAAAAAGTAAAAACTCTAAAATAACTATTGTGGTGCTCTTGGGGTGAGAGAGGAATTAGGTCGGCACCTGGCGTTCGATATGAAAATCGATCGTCAATTCCTGCGAGGGATACGAAATGTTTCGCAAATTTCTGGGAGACCGGCGTGGCAATGTCGCCATGTTGTTTGGTCTTACTGCCGTCCCTGTCGTTTTTGCCGTTGGTGCAGGTGTGGACCTGGCGGAGGCCGTATCGGCGAAGCAGCGCGCCCAGATTGCTCTGGATGCCGCAGCGCTCGCAGCGAATACGAAGACATTCGGCCTGTCGGCGGACGCCATTTCCCACCGCGCCCGTGTAGCCTTCGATGCCAATTTCACCGCGCAGGAGGCCGCAGTGACGCGGTTCCAGGCCGTCTCCGACGGGGAGGGCACCGTTGAGCTCACCGCTTCTGTTTCCGTCCCGACATCCTTCGCGCCCATGATCGGGATCGATCAGTTCACGTTTGACATCGTGTCGGAGACGCGTGTGGGGGAGGCGAGCTTCGATGTCGTCATGGTGCTGGACAATTCCGGCTCCATGGGGGGCTCGAAGATCGAAACCCTGAAAGTCTCCGCCAAGGATCTGGCAGCAACGCTTCTGGACGCCAACTCCGCTGGCACCATGGCGGATCGCGTGAAGATTGGCATCGTGCCGTTCACGGCCTTCGTGAATGTGGGCGCTGACAATGCTAGTGCAAACTGGCTCGATGTGAACGGACTGTCCCCGCTCAACGCCAACAACATGGACACGAGCTCCGTTTCCCGGCTGTCTCTGTTCGACCAGATCAGTGGCGTGTCCTGGCAGGGCTGCGTGGAAGCGCGTCCTTACCCCTATGATGTCAACGACAGCCCGGCCAGCGATGCGGATCCGCAATCGCTCTTTGTGCCGCAATTTGCGCCCGACGAGCCGGATGAGGGGGGCTACTATTCGTGGGGCAACTGGCACTCCTACCGCTATTCCAACAACTGGATCGATGACGATGGCGGCAGCTGTTCCACCAGCATCAGCGACATCGGAGAGACCGGCCACAATCTGAAACAGAAGCGTGTGTGCAAGTACAACAATGCTTCTTTGAGCACGTGGGACAATGGCGTCTCCAAAGGGCCGAACTATGGTTGCAAGACGCAAGCGGTCACGCCGCTGACCACCAGCCGCTCCACTTTGGAAAACGCGGTCAACGCGATGGTGGCCGATGGCTACACCAATATTCATCAGGGGGTGGTCTGGGGCTGGCGCGCATTGTCTCCCCAGGAGCCGTTCGCGGGCGGTCGACCGACGGGCGATCCCGCCTATCCCGGTCATCGCCGCATCATGATCCTGATGACCGACGGCGCCAACACTTACGAGTGGTATGATCGCAACCCGAACACCTCCAAGTACAATGCCTATGGTTATGTGCGCGAGGGGCGAGCCGGCACAACCTCCAGCTCCTCGGTCGTGCACTCGACCATGAACGCGCGCACGGCCGAAGCCTGCGCCAATGCCAAGGAACTTGGTGACGTGGAGATCTACACCATCGCTTTCCAGGTCTCCGATCAGAACACCATTGATATGCTGAAGGATTGCGCCACGAAGGCGTCCATGGCCTACAAGTCCGAATCCAACAGCGAGTTGACCATCGCGTTCTCACAGATCGCAAAGGAAATCACTCGGCTGAGGGTGTCGCGGTAACACGAATGCCGCGGGTCGGCGGTTTCGTCGAGACCCTGCGGATTCGGGCGGACCAACGCGACAACCGGCAACGCCTGCCTTTTGCGAAAAGGGCAGGCGTTGCTGTTTCGGTCGGAGGTTCGAAAAAGGCGTGTTACTGCGCGGCTTTTACCGAGAAGGGCAGGGAGAAGGACGCGGACTTGTCGGAGTTGGCGTCTTGGAAATGGGTCACCAGCACATAGTCGCCGACATTCAGGCCATCAAAGCGGTAGCTGAGCGAGGCGGGAAATTCGCGCACCGGATTGCGGGTCTCGGCGGTCAGTCGAGCGAAATCGCTGTTGCTCGCGAGGATCTGGCCGCTGGTGTTGCGCAGTTCAAAACCGACCACCAGCGCCACGCTCACCAGTCCATCCCTGTCGCCATATCCGAATGCGATCGGCTCGGCATAGACATTGATCGCTTCACCGGGGGCAAACACCGCGTCGGCTCTTGGCGCGTAGTCACCAAAGCCGCGCGCAGGGCCGGTGGTGAAGGTTGTGGTGGTGAAAGAAAGCGGGGCCTGGGACCATGCGGTCGCGAGGGCCGCGCGCGCTTGCACCAGGTTGTCGGGCAGTTCCTGTGCGCGAACCGGCATCACCACCGCCCCGGCCAGAACGGTCGCCATGAATGCGGTTGCCGTTGCCTTACGGCGCAAAGCGATCGAATTCCTCATGATGGTACCGTCCCCGTCAAAAAGTCATCAGCATGGAGTGGCACCGCTATAGACCGCTCAGGACAAATCCTCAACACGCAACCCGCTCGACGAGAAGCGCCCCTCTGACAAGGGGCGTTTCGCAGCCGGAATGAAGGGAACGGGCAGACAGCCCATGATGGTGAGAACAATGCCTGCAAGTCAGCGCCACTATCGTCTCAACGGGAAATGCCATCTGCTTGCGAAACCGCCTCCAGCAGGCGTGTGCGCAACAGGGGCGACGGGACGGCAGAGTGCAATGCAGCCTGTGGGTCGCTCAGAAATATGGGATTTGCGGCGCGCAAGTCGCCGAGAAGTGCGCGGGCCGCTGGCCGGTCGCCACGTTCGTGCGCGACGAGAAGCCGCGCGAGATAGCTTGTCGGTCGGGTCGAGCGGGCAAGCGTTTTTGCCTCTGCTTCGGCAAGATCGGATTTTCGTGCGGCAAGGGCAGCAAAGACCGTCATTGTGGCGTACCAGTCCGGATGGTCCGGGCTGAGGCGCGCCGCGCGAACGAGCAGTTCCAATCCTCCTTCTGCCTCACCACTCATCACAAGGGCGCTGCCATGGGCGGCAAGAATGTCGGGATCATCGGGATTGAGGCTCAAGGCCCTGCGTCCGGCATCCAGCGCCTCCTCATTGCGCCCCAGATAGATCAGCACGGATTCCAGTGCCTGATACGCACGCGCGCTTTTTGGCGATAATGCCACGGCACGCTCGGCCAGCTTCAGTGCGGTCTGAAGGTCTTCGGCACGACGCGCCGGATCTGCGCCGGACCGCACGTTGTCGATATAGGCCAGGGGAAGAAGCGCGTGAACCGCAGCGGGCGCCTGCGCGTGCGCGGCAAGGCTTGCAAGGCAGGCGCGGCTGCGCGCATTGGTGTCGGGAGAAAACCGCCTCTGGGCGCTGAAGGTGCGCAGGACGCAGGCCAGTCCCTGTGCATTCTCCGTCTGACCGCCTTCTTCTGACCGCGCTTGCAAGGGCGCCTGCGACGCCACGTGGTTGAACACCACACCATAGGGTTGGGCAATGGCCGTTGCGGCGTTGCGCGCGACCCTCTCCTGAACCAGATCCGGGCTTTCGTCCGCCACCGAGGTTTCAAACAGGGATGACCACACCACCTCGTTATTCGCCTGATAGACGAGGCGAAAATTCAGCAGCAACCGTTTGCCGTCGGCAGCGATCTGGCCTTCAAGCCTGTAGTCGGCCTCCTCTGGTGTCCGCCCGGTTTCTATTTCGTCGAAGCGTGAAAGGGCACCTGTGAGTTTGTCACGCAAGGCAGCCCCCGAATAGCCCGGCGGCAAGTGGGTCGCTGCGTCCTGCGAAATCGTCGCCACGTGGATCACGGGCAAGTGGCCCTTGAAGCCCGCAATTGCGGGGTCTGTAACGCCGCTCTCGTCGATGTCTGTCGATAGAAGTGGCGACGTGGGCTGAGGATCGGGCTGCGAGGCAAAGAAATAGAGTGTAATCGCGAAGACAGACAGAACCGCACCCAACCCGTAGGCCAGTCGGCGCCGGGCCCAGCGTGTGCGGTCACCACGTTCCCTGGTGGCGTCCTGCGATGAAGGGGAGGCGGGGGCCGTTTGGACCGTGCCACGATGCGCGAAGCGGGGGACATACCCCCCCTTTGGCAGATCGATGCGGATGGGGTTGGCAGCGCCGTCCGAAACGTAATAGTCGTCCAGCAGGCGACGCAGTCGCGCGGCCTCCACCCGTACGATGGGGTCGGCGGTTGGATCGAAGGACGGATCCCGTCCCAGGGCTTCCACCGCGATGGTGTAACCTTTGATGCGCGCGCCGATCCCCTGAAGGCGGTGCTCGACGACATAGCTCAGGAACGCGCGCAATTGCGGTGAGGCGGCAAAG
This sequence comes from Breoghania sp., assembly GCF_963674635.1. Lineage (NCBI taxonomy): Bacteria > Pseudomonadati > Pseudomonadota > Alphaproteobacteria > Hyphomicrobiales > Stappiaceae > Breoghania > Breoghania sp. The sequence continues at coordinate 2,443,055 of NZ_OY771475.1, read as the reverse complement.
CCAGGACTTGCGAGTACGCGGCCGAGTTCCTCGCGCACGGCCTCATGCCCGCAGCCATCTGTCGGGTCGCCCTGGCTGTCGCTCCTGGCGCTCACTGTTTCCTCCACACGGGCACCTGTTCGGTGCATGAGGCCCCTGCCGCGCTGGAAGACGCGGCGGACGGCTCTTGTGGGCAGCAGGATAGGACAGAAATTCCGTTACGGAAAATCGCGCTTTAGACCGATGCGGGAAAACGCCTCTTACGGGAGCAGGGATCCCGCTCCTCAATCGCTCCGATAAGGCGGCTTTGCCCGCCGGATCCGTTCAGGCGGTTGCCGTTCCGACGATATCGTAACCCGCCTCTTCGATCGCAGTTGCGAACTTGTCCGCGGTCTCGCCAGAGGTCACCTCCACCTTGCCGCTGGCGAGGTCGATATTGAATTCGGCCTTGGGATCGATCTCCGACACGGCGTTGGCGACAGCCTTCTTGCAGTGTTCGCAGGACATGCCTTCCACGGTAAGAACAATCATTTTCGTCTCCGTCATTTCAGTCTTGTTTTGTAAGGTCCGAAATCTGCCCCGGCTCTTTTCCGGTAAGAAGAGCTGTACTGCCGGATCATTTTCTCCGCCGTCTTGATTACGATGAAATGGCGGGGGAGGTTGGCCGTCAAGGCGCGAAGAGAGCGCGGGCAACCGGACATGCGGTTCGGTATCTGGTGTCGAAGGCATGTTCATCCTTCCAGCCACGAGAAGGTCAAGGGCCAAAATGCGGCGCCATATTGCTTGTGGAAACAGATGATTGGGGGCCGATATCGGGTTTTCCCCCGCATTCCATGGCGCGAAAAGGTGGAGTAACGGCGATACTTAACGCGAATTTACGTTTTTCCGCTGCCGACGGCGTTGTGTCCTTGGGCTAAGGTGTCGCTTTCGGGCAGAATTGTCCGAAATTGGTATTGATTCGAGCTGCGACGGCGGTTGACGCGGACATGGCCTGGCTATCGGCGCTTTTCATTGGGGTTTGCATGGTTGTGATCGCCGGCTCGGCGAGCGCGATCCTGTATTTCCTGTTCGGCACGGGGCTGGGCGATGCGACCATCGTCGGCACGGCGATTCTGGTTGCGCTCTATCTGGTCAACATGCAGGTCGCGCGCACCCGCGACCGAAACAGCACACAACGTCAGGTCGACATGGTCAGCCGCGGCGTGGTGCAGATCAACCAGGAAGTTCAGAACCTCGAAAACCGGCTGAGCGCGGTGGAGAACGGTTTCCCGGCCCGCGCGCGTGACGAGATCGAACCGGTCTTCGTCGAGGTGGAGGTGCTGGGTACGCTGGTCAAGCAGATGGCCGAGGCGGTGGCCGATCTGGAAACGCGTGTCACCGAGATGCCGGCGCTCATGAATGCGCGCGCCGGTGGCGGCTATGTGCCCCCCCAGCCGGGCCTTGCCCCGCCACCCATGGCGCTGGCCAATGGTCACGCGTCGTCATCCTATGGACGACAAGCCTACAACACCGCAGAAGGCTGGCGCGATCCGGGCGCGGCCCTGTGGGGGGCGGGCTCTGGCAGCGAGGATCCGGCGCTGCGCGATGCCGTCAAGCGTGCCGTGGAAGCCAGTCGTATCGATCTCTATCTACAGCCGATTGTCACGTTGCCACAGCGCCAGGTGCGCTATTACGAGGCGCTGACCCGGCTTCGCACCGACGATGACGAGGTGTTGCTGCCGATCCATACGGTGCCGATTGCCGAAAGCCTCGGCGTGATGCCGACGGTCGATAACGTGATGTTGCTGCGCTCGGTGCAGGTGCTGCGCCGTTTGGCCTCGCGCAACAAGACCATGGGCCTCTTCTGCAACATCTCGCCCATGACACTGGCCGACGAGAAGTTCTTTCCCGGCTTCATGGACTACATGGACAAGAACCGGCAGCTTGCCGAATTGATCATTCTGGAGTTCACGCAGGCAGGCGTGGAAGCGATGGGCCCGCTGGAATTTGAAACCCTGTCGGCTCTGGCCGATCTGGGCTTCCGCTTCTCCATCGATCAGATCACCGACATGGGGGCGGATTTCCGCAGCCTCAGCCGTCGTGGCTTCGTCCATGCCAAGATCGAGGCAGATCGGCTTCTGGGGCGTGCGCCTGCGGTGGCTGGTGACATCCATCCGCACGACTTCGCGGACCTTCTGGTGCGCTACGGAATCGAGCTGGTGGCCGATCATATCGAGACCGAGGCCCAGGTTCTGGAGATCCTGGAGTTCGGGATCGGGTTCGGGCAGGGCTTCCTGTTCTCCCCGCCGCGCCCGGTGCGCGCAGACGTTCTTCAGGGCGGCCCTGTCCCGGCAACCACGGATCGTCGCCGCGCGGCCGTGTGAGGCCCTTTACAAGGTCATACGGCGTTTGCGGCTCCGTGGAGAGCCTGAAAGCAGGGGCGCCCTGCAGCCCGGTCATTTTATCGAAATCTGTTCTGGATCTTTGGGCCTGGTGAGCGGCTCATCCTGCGAAACGCCTCTTGGGGCGTGCCGAAGGATGGGGCGCTGATCAGGTGGGAAGTCTATTCACGTGTCCAGTTTACGTGTGCCCGTCTCGGGCAGGTCACGGGGACGATCTCGCGGGCTGCTGGTGCGGGCCCGGGTCGTGCGCTCCGTGGAGCCGTGGCTCAGGAAGCTTCCTCGTCGTCGGTCGTGGCCTTGACGGAGCTGAACAGCCCGCAGGCGCCGGCGCCAACGGAAAGAGCGATGAAGAGGGCCTCCATGAGGCTGTCGACGGAGGCGCCGAACGCGGCACCCGCGCCGAGCCCGATCCCCAATGCAACACCTTGGTTCATGACGTTCTACCTTTTCGGGTCGTGAAAAACGAGGCAGGGGGATGATCCTCAATCATGGCCGAAATGTGTTGTAAATGTGGCGAAAATGGGGTTTCAGGGCTTTGCATGGCAGACCCGCAAAAATGGTGGAACTGGCGGATTTCTGCGGTTCCGCTGCGACAATTTGGGCCTTGAGGATTGACCTGAACAATGCCTCTCCCGCGCGGGTCCGACGTCCGACCTAACGATTGCTTCATCCTAAACAAAGGGTTGAGTTTCAATTGGTGTTAGAAAAAGTCGGATCTGACTCCTGATTGCCGGGCCTGTTTTGGCTTGTACGGCCAAGCGGACCGGCCCTTTAGCCGCGTGTTTTGGGGGCCTGGAGCGGGGCGGAGGTGGACTTTCCGTCGCGTCGGGAGGAGTGCGTATGCGCATCAAAAAAAACGGGCAAGGCGGGAGTTTTCCGCCTTGCCCGTTTCGGGGCGTCTTGAGACTTTTTGCGTGAGTCTTCTGTTCCCGACCGGGAAATGCGGATCAGGATCCGGCGCGTCCGACAGTCACGATGGTCGCCTTGTCGCTGGCAAGAAGCTCGCGTGCGACGCGTTTGACGTCATCCAGCGTGACCGCTGCGATCAGATCGTTGCGCTTGTTGATGTAGTCGATCCCCAGATTTTCCATCTGGATGCCGACGAGTTGGCTGGCGATCTTGCCGGAGGTGTCGAAGCGCAGGGCATAGGAGCCGGTGAGATAGCTCTTCGCCTTGTCCAGTTCTTCCTGCGTTGGTCCGTCCTTGGCCATGCGCGCGATCTCGTCTTCCATGATCTTCAGCGTCTGACCGGCGGTTTCCGAACGCGTCGCGGTGCCCGCAAGCAGCATTCCGGTGTGGTCGAGCGGCAGGAGATAGGACCAGACCGAATAGGCAAGCCCGCGCTTCTCGCGCACTTCAAGATAGAGCCGGGAGGAGAAGGACCCGCCGCCGAGAATGTGGTTCATGATATAGGCGGGCATGAAATCGGGATCGTCCCGCTTGATGCCCGGCAGGCCCAGCCGGATCACCGTCTGGGGAACGTCCATGTCGATATTCTCTGTCAGTCCGGTGCGCGGGCTGACATCAGGAATGTCGGCAAGTTCTGCTTTTTCCGGAAGCCCACCGAAGGTCGTGTCGAGAAGCCCGGCCAGTGTTTCGGCATCGATGGCGCCGACGACCGCGATCTTCAGGTTGTCACGCGCCAGTATATGGGCATGGGCAGTCGCCAGATCATCATGGGTGATGGAAAGCAGGGTCTCCTCGGTGCCGTCTGTGCGCCGCCCGTACGGGTGGTCGGAAAAGGCGAGGGCCGACCAGGTGATGCTCGCCACCGAATTGGGATCACGGCTGTCATTGCGGATGCCTGCGATCAACCGGGTCCGCATGCGGTCGATGGCCTCCTTGTCGAAATGGGGGGCCGTGATCGCCAGACGCAGCATATCGAAAGCGTCATCGCGGTTTGCGGTGAGCGTTTTCATTTGACCGGAAAAGCTGTCGCGCCCGGCTGAAAAGCCCAGTTCGACATTCAGATCCTCCAGCCGTGTCTGGAAGGCTTGCGAATCGAGATCGCCGGCGCCCTCGTCGAGCAGCGTCGACATCAGGTTGGCGAGGCCTTCCTTGCCTTCGGGATCCTGCGCCGCCCCCCCGGTAAAGCCGAAATTGACCGAGATCAGCGGGATGGTGTGGTCTTCCACGAGCCATGCCTCGATACCGCCGGGACTGACGACACGCTGGATTTCGGTGGCGTGAACCGGCCGGACCAGAAAGGCAAAGGCCAAGAGCACGAGAAACGTCGCAAGCGTCGCGAGTGTGAAACGGCGCGCATTCTCACGCGAAGCGGCGGAGACGGCGACCGCCCGCGCGGCGGCGCGCCTGTTTGAAGAGCGATGATGGGTCATCAGGACTTGTTCCCGTCTTCGGCTGGCTTGCCCGTGAGATAGGCGGTCACGGAGCGGTTCGCGTCGAGATAGGTCTGCGCGGCCTTCTGAACGTCGTCGGCCGTGACCTTCGAGATGCGGGCGGGCCATTCCTGGACATCCGCAATGTCGCCGCCGGTGGTCAGTGTGCGCCCGAAGATGCGGGCCAGCGTGGACTGGCTGTCCTGGGCATAGATCGCATCGGCGAGAACCTTGCGCTTGGCGCGCGTCAGTTCCTCATCAGTGATGCCGTTTTCCGCGATCTCGGCGATCACCTTCTGGCTGGCCTCACGCAGGTCGTCGAGGCTTACGCCGTCGCGCGGCACACCGTAGACGGTGAACTCTGTGGGGCCGAGCTGGGCGCTGCTGTAATAGCTGCCCGCGCTCGTTGCGATCTTGTCGGTGACGACGAGCTGGCGGTAGAGACGGCTGGTCGCGCCGCCCCCCAGAATGTCGGCCAGGACATCGAGCGCTTCCGCCTCACCCGGCTTTGCGGTGGTGTAGCTGGGAACTATCCAAGCATCGCGCACACTGGGCTGCTTGACGCGCTCGTCCGATAGCTCGACGAAGCGGCGTCCGGCGAGCGGGGGTTCCGGATCGCGGGTGCGGGGGCTTGGCTCCGCGCGGCGCGCGACCTTGCCATAGGTCTCTTCGGCCAGCGCCTTCACTTCATCCGCGCTCACATCGCCCGCGATCACCAGCACTGCATTGTTGGGCGTGTAGTATTTGTCATAGAAGGCGATGGCGTCCTCGGTCGTCAGGCCTTCCATCTCCTTTTCCCAGCCGATGATGGGAATGCTGTAGCCGCTGTTATTGGCATAAAGCACCGCGTTCATCGTTTCGCTCAGGCGGGAGCCGGGATCGTTGTCCACGCGCATGGCGCGCTCTTCCAGAATAACCTTGCGCTCCGGCGCAACAACATCATCGCTGAGCACGAGGTTTTCCATCCGGTCCGCCTCAAAGGACATGACCGTCTTCAGATGCTCCTTGGCGATCCGCTGGAAATAGGCGGTGTAGTCGGAAGAGGTGAAGGCGTTTTCCGAGCCACCCAGCTCCGCGACCACGGCAGAGAACTCGCCTTCAGGGTGGGTCTTGGTGCCCTTGAACATCAGGTGTTCGAGAAAATGGGCGATACCGGACTTGCCTGGCGCCTCGTCGGCGGATCCGACCTTGTACCAGATCATCTGCGTGGCAACAGGCGCCCGGTGATCGGGGATCACGACGACCTCAAGCCCGTTATCGAGCATGAAACTCGACACATTGGCTCCGATCCGCACGTTTTCGAATGCGTCAGCGGTCGCCTTCGTCGGCTGTTCGGCGGTTGTCTTTGCGGGTTTTGGGGCAGGCGGGGCGGTCTCCGCCCGACTGGTCAGGGCGGTGCCGGCGCAAAGCGCCAGGGCCAGAGCGGATGTGTATCCTGCCCGTATCAAACGGCTTTTTATGAAAGTCACGGACTGAAGCTCCTTCGCTTGTCGCTAGCGAACTTTGGCCAAGGATATAGGCGCTTTGCGGGCAACGAGGCGAATGAATTATCGGTAAGGATACCCGCCCTGGGGTGCGCGTTGTTACGCCCGCGGCCCATGGAACAGCATCGGGAACAAGCATCCGGGCGTCTCCAATTGTCTGGAAACACATAAAAAAGGCGGGCCATTGGGCCCGCCTTGAAAACCTCTTTGTCTGCGCGGTTCAAGTGAAACTGCGCAGCTTGCCGACAGAATCAGCGCGGCTTGTCGCGCCGGGCGTCGTAACCGTCGATCGTGTCCACCATGGGCTTGTCGGCTTCCGTCTCGATCGCCTTGATGTCCGGCATGGCCGCGGTTGCGGCGGGCGTCGAATACTCCACCGGCGGTTCCACGAGATAACGGCGACGCGGGTTGCCCTGGGCATCGAACAGGCTCGCTTCCGCTTTCGGGCGGGCGATCGAATTCTGTCCCTTCATCTGATCAAGCGTCAGACGGTTATGGGAATTTTCCCAGTTGGCATCGTTCTTGTCGTAGTTGGGACCGGAAGAGGCCGGAGCCTCTCCGATGACCGTACCCTGTTTGACCTCTTCGATGCCGAGGCGCGGATTGGCCTTTTCCAGCCGCTCCTTGCCATCCGCGGCACGGCGGTCGGCTTCACGCCGGATATCGGCAAGTTCCGCATCGCGATCGCGCGGCCAGTTTTCCGGCGTGGCCGAAGCGGTCTCCGGCGCGGGCAGATCCGCATGGTCACCAGGCATGGCCAGCGGTGCGCGCGGCTCGTAGGCAATGGGCTTTTCGTCTGGATCGACAGCGCCCAGCGTCTTCATGATGCCCTTCACAAGGGCCGTATCCGGGGCATCGCCATCGGAGCCGTACATGCCCTCAGACGAGACGCAGCCGGCAAGGGCAAAGCCCAGGCTCGCGAGTACGGCGATGTGGGCGATCGAACGCGGTCGGGAACTCGGCACGACGGTTGTCCTCAGGTTTCCTGCTTGGCTTGTCGACAGGAGGGGTCGCAAATCCTCATATCGTCTGAGCGGTTAGCGGGTAATAACGCCTATTTTGCGGCGTTCGGGCCGCGATCGGTCAGCCAGTCATACAGAAGGCCGACAGCGCCTGCAACGATCCATACGTCTGCAAGATTGAAGACGTACCATGAAAACGACCCGACGTGAAAATGGACGAAATCGACGACAGCGCCGAAGACCAGCCGGTCGATGCCGTTGCCGATGGCCCCGGCAAGCAGCAGCGACAACGCGAGAAGCGTTATCTTGCGCGTGGTTCCAGCTGCCCATACCCAGATGAATACGGCCGCCACCACCGTGAAACCCGCCAGAAGCCAGCGCCCGATCTCGCTGTGCTGCTGGAACAGGCCATAGGAAATGCCACGGTTCCAAACCAGCACGAAATCGAGAAAGGGCGCAACGGTCACTGGACCGTTCGCGCCCAGGTCGAATCCGTACAGAAACCAGAGCTTGCTGGCCTGATCGAGAATGAGGCCGACAAGCGCGATCAGCGCGACCGCGCCGCTATGCCGGCCCCAAAGGGTCATCTTGCCCAACAGCTCCCGCCTCAGGCCGTTGCGCCCAGCGCGTCGAGTTCGCGCATGGCTTGCGCGTCGCGAAGCGTCAGGTCGGGATAGTCGGCATCCGTGCCCACTTCCGGAAGTACCTTCCAGGAGCGCGCGCATTTGGTGCCTTCCGCAAGACCCGGCACGACGCCAACGCCAGCGACGTCATCGAGCGTGAAGGCGCCTTCCGGTGCCTCTCCGGCAACGATGGTGAGCTGGCTGGTGATGCAAATATCCTCCATGTCGCGGCCTTCCACAGAGGCAAGCAGCTCCGCATCCTCGATATAGACGGTCGGATGAGCCTCGAGCGACGACCCGATGCGCTTTTCCGCCCGCTCAAGTTCCAGCGCGCCGGTGACCACGCGGCGCACCGCGCGGATCTTCGCCCAGCGATCCGCCAGCACGTCATCGCGCCATTCGCCGGGGAAGGTCGGGAACTGCCTGAGATGCACCGAACCGGCTTCCTCGCCGTGGCGCGACCACCAGCTTTCTTCCATGGTGAAGGGCAGGATGGGCGCGAGCCATGTGACCACAGCATCGAACAGCTTCTCGATCACCGAAAGCGCAGCCTTGCGCCGGGTGGAGGAGATCGGATCGCAGTAGAGCGCATCCTTGCGGATGTCGAAATAGAAGGCCGACAGATCCACCGTCAGGAAGTTGAAGACCTGCGAGAAGACGCGCTTGAAGTCGAAGGCGTCATAGGCCGCGCGCACCACGCCGTCGAGTTCGGCGAGCCGGTGCAGCATCAGCCGCTCCAGCTCGGGCATGTCCGCATAGGCGACATCCTCGCCCTTGGCATGGGCAAGCGAGCCCAGCATCCAGCGGATCGTGTTGCGCATCTTGCGATAGGCGTCCGCATTGGTCTTGAGGATTTCCGCACCAATGCGCTGGTCGTCGGTGTAGTCGCCAGCCGCCACCCACAGACGCAGGATATCGGCGCCATATTGCTTGATGACGTCCTGCGGGAAGGTCTGGTTGCCGAGCGACTTCGACATCTTGCGCCCGTCTTCCGCCATGGTGAAGCCATGGGTGACGACGGCGTCATAAGGAGCCCGGCCCCGCGTTCCGCAGCTTTCCAGAAGCGAGGAATGGAACCAGCCGCGATGCTGGTCGGACCCTTCCAGATAAAGGACATAGTCCTCGCCGCCATCGACCGTACGTTTCGGCGAGAGGTCGGGGCGCTTTTCCAGGCAGAAGGCGTGGGTGGAGCCTGAATCGAACCACACGTCGAGAATGTCGGTGACCTGGGTCCAGCCGTCCATGTCGTCGACCAGACCGCCAAGGAAGCGCTCGCTTGCTCCTTCCTTGTACCAGGCATCCGCACCTTCCGCCTTGAAGGCGTCGGAGATGCGCGCGACCAGTTCGTCGGACTTGTCAAAATCGGGCCCCGGCGCCAGTCGCCCGTCCTCATGACGGAAGACGGTGATCGGCACGCCCCAGGCGCGCTGGCGCGACAGCACCCAGTCCGGCCGGTGCTCGATCATCGAGCGCAGACGGTTCTGGCCAGATGCGGGCACGAAACGGGTCCCGTCGATGGCCTTCAATGCGCGCGCGCGCAAGGTGGAGCCGTCGGAAAGCTCCTTGTCCATGTAGACAAACCACTGCGGCGTGTTGCGGAAGATGATCGGCTTCTTGGAGCGCCAGGAATGGGGATACTGGTGCTTGAGACGGCCGCGTGCGAACAGATTGTCGGCCGCAATCAGCGCCGCGATGACGCGCTTGTTGGCATCGCCCTTGGCACCCTTGGCGGTGATGACCTGAGCCGCACCGCCTTCCGCATCCGGGCCGAAGCCCGGCGCGTGTTCGGTGTAATAGCCGGCGTCGTCCACCGTGAAGGGGATTTCCGAGGAGATGCCGCGCGCCTCGATCTCTGCGCGCTTCGCCATCCAGATCTCGAAGTCATCCGCACCGTGGCTGGGTGCGGTGTGCACGAAACCCGTGCCCGCATCGTCAGTGACGTGGTCGCCGTCGAGAAGCGGAACGTCGAAATCGTAGCCGAGATCGGCGAGCGGATGAGCGAGGGTAAGAGCACCAAGCTCGTCGGCTGTGACGTCGCGCAGGCGTTTGAAGGTCACCTTGGCCTTGGCCGCGCATTCTTCCGCCAGGCTGTCGGCGAAGACGAGCTTCTCGCCCGGTTGCGGGCCGAAATCGTTCTCCGCCGCGCTCACCTCATAAAGGCCGTAAGAGATGTGCGAGGAAAAGCAGACCGCGCGGTTGCCGGGCATTGTCCAGGGCGTTGTCGTCCAGATGACGATCGAAGCGTCGAGCAGTTCCTCGGCCGCCGCTTCGTCGGTGCCGCCGACCTCCGTCACCGGGAACTTCACCCAGATCGTGTCCGACTCGTAGTCGTAATATTCGATCTCGGCTTCCGCCAGCGCGGTTTTCTCCACCACCGACCACATGATCGGCTTGGACCCGCGATAGAGCTGGCCGGTGCGTGCGAACTTCATCAGTTCGGAAGCGATGATGGCTTCGGATTCGTAGCGCATCGTCAGGTAGGGATTGTCCCAGTCCCCCTCGATGCCGAGGCGCTTGAATTCCTCGCGCTGCACACCGATCCAGTGCTCCGCATAGGCGCGGCATTCCTGGCGGAAGGCGACCATCGCGTCCGGGTCGGTTAGGTCGGGCTTCTGCTTGCCCTTGGAGCGGTAGTTCTCTTCCTCGACCTTCCATTCAATGGGCAGGCCGTGGCAGTCCCAGCCGGGCACGTAATTGGAATCCCACCCCGTCATCTGCATCGAGCGGGTGATGATGTCCTTCAGCGTCTTGTTCAGCGCGGTGCCGATGTGGACGTTGCCATTGGCATAGGGAGGGCCGTCGTGCAACACGAACTTCTTCTTGCCTTGCGAGTCCTCGCGCAAGCGCTTGTAAAGGTCGAGAGCCTTCCAGCGCGCCAGGATTTCAGGCTCCTTCTTGGGGAGCCCGGCGCGCATGGGATAGTCGGTCTGGGGCAGGAAGAGGGTTTTCGAATAGTCGCGTGTTTCGGTCATTGATCGGATCTGCTGGTTGAGCCGGAACGCGGGAAGGCGGTGAAGTTGAACCGCAAAGGGGACCCGCGTCGGCGCGAACGCGTAAGATAAGGTGGAGCGGCCGGCAAATCGTGCAGGCTCTTCGTCCCGGTCCCTGGGCTGAGCGCTACAGTCGCTTCAGCCGAAGGCCGGGCCGGTAATTCGTATGTTCTGCGGCAGTGCGTGGCGCAGTGTCATCGGCATCGAACCAAACATGGGCGCGGTCTTACCAGCAGACGCGCGTTGAATAAAGAGGTTTGCGAGGCGCGCGCGTGTGGCTGCTACGCATTGCCCTCGCCATCCGCCGCATTGCGGGTAGGGGCATCTTGCGCATGGGGAATGTCGTAAAGCGCCCGATCGAGTGGGGAAAGCGGACGAAGGGAGGCGATCGCGGCGCGTGCTTGGGCGCTGTCGATATCCATTTGCGCGATCAGCGCCTCGATGGAGTCGAACTTCTCTTCGCCGCGCAGATAGCTCACCAGAGAGACCTCAAGCGTCTTGCCATAAAGGTCGCCCTTGAAGTCGAAGACGTGCACTTCCAGCACCACCGCGCCGTTGTCGAATGTCGGCCTGCGTCCGTAGTTCGCAACCCCGTCATGCAGCACACCGTCAATGACGACGCGCACCGCATAGATGCCGTGCGCGATCTCGCAATCGGGATCAAGGGCGATATTGGCGGTGGGATAACCAAGCTCGCGACCACGCTTGTCTCCGTCCTGAACTGTGCCCTCGACGAACCAGCGATAGCCGAGCAGCGCATTGGCCTCCACCGTCTCGCCTTTCGCGATGGCGTCGCGGATGCGGCTAGAGGAGATGGTCTGACCGCCTTCGTCATGCACCCGCTCGACGATGGAGACGCCGAAGCCGAGCGCCTCACCGGAGCTGCGCAGATAGTCCGGCGAGCCGGCGCGCTTGCGACCGAAATGGAAGTCATAGCCCGTCACCGCGTGGACAATGCCCAGCCGCCGCGCAAGGATATCTTCCACGAACTCGCTGGCCTCGCGCGCGGCGAAAGCGGCGTCGAAGGGCAGGATCAGCATCCCGTCCAGACCGAAGGCTTGCACGATCTCCGCCTTCGCGTGGGGCGGCGTCAGGCGGAAGAATGGCTTTTGCGGGGTAAAGAAGGCGCGCGGATGCGGCTCGAAGGTCATGAGATATCCGGGAACGCCAAGGCTCGCGGCTTCTTCCATGACCCGTTCAAGCACCGCCTGATGCCCGCGGTGGACGCCGTCGAAATTGCCGATTCCGACCACGCCACCCTTCAGGGTGTCTGGAAACTCATCGAGCGAAGTGGCAAGCTGAAACGCTTTCTGCGCCGGTTCGGCGGAATGCGACATGCGGTCGGGTCCCGATAGGCAGTGAGGCTTCAAGAAAAGGTTGGCGGACCGTGCCGCCTCGATTTGCATAGGTCAAGCGTCATGCGCGCGCAAGGCCGGGGCGTGGCAGATGGTCACGCATCGGTCCCGGTTTGTTTTCAATTGCGTGCCATTTCCTGACTGCTTATTCCACGCCGCCCGGTTCGCCGCGTCCTGGCACCTTGACAACCGCCTCTCCCTCAAGAACAACCGTGTCGCCAACGCTGGCGCTGCAGGAAAGGCGCGCCTTGCGCCCGCGCTCCACGAGTTCCGAAACGGTCACCGTCACCTTCAACTCGTCGTCGATGCGCACCGGCGCCATGAAGTTCAGCGTTTGCGAGAGATAGATTGCGCCGGGGCCAGGAAGGCGCGTGCCGAGGACGGCGGAAATCAGACTGGCTGTGTAAAGACCGTGGGCAATGCGGGTGCGGAAAGGCGTTCTGGCCGCGAAATGTTCGGACAAGTGAATCGGATTCCGGTCCCCCGAAACTTCCGCAAACCCAACCACGTCGTCGCTGCGAACGGTCTTAACGAGTGTTTCGCTCATGCCGACCGACAGGTCTTCGAAATAGAGTGTGCGCAGTGGAGGAAGAGACATTCGTTTGCTCCCGCAAAACTCGGATGGGGGCAGCAAAATAGGGGGGCATCTGAGTGCACTCAATTCGGCTTTGGGAGCATTTGAACGCTCTTGTTGGTTGAGCCTTCGAATTTTAACTCTCTTTTCAGCCCCTTCTGCCTACTGTGTCGGCACATATGGGGAGCCGGGGGTACCGGCAGATCTCTTTCCTGGATTGTCTCAACGTATGATCGGCCTCGTTGGTAATGGCTGTTCAGGCGAGTGTATGGAGTAGAATATGGCCCTTGATCTTTCGATGCCGGTTCTTGTGGTTGACGACTACAAGACGATGATCCGCATCATTCGCAATCTGCTCAAGCAGCTTGGCTTCAGCGACATTGATGACGCTGCGGATGGCACCGAGGCGCTGGAAAAAATGAAGGCGCGCAAATACGGTCTGGTGATTTCGGACTGGAACATGGAGCCGATGACCGGGTACGAGCTTCTCAAGCAGGTTCGTTCCGATTCTGGCCTCTGCAAGACGCCATTCATCATGGTGACCGCGGAATCCAAGACCGAGAACGTGATCGCCGCGAAAAAGGCCGGTGTGAACAACTACATCGTGAAGCCGTTCAACGCGCAGACCCTCAAGGGCAAGATCGACGCGGTGTTCAACGACTGACCGTCGTCGGGCGAACGCTTCGGGATCGCCGTTTGCTGGTCGACCGATTGTCATGGATCCGGCGCTCCGCGGTTCAACGCGGACGCTTCAGCGCAGCTGTGGGATGCCATGCGGGCCGATTCGGCAGTGCACCCAGGGGGCATGCCGGAGCGTTTCGCTCATAGGGCAATCAGAGCCGCTGATCAGAAAATCGCGTCCTGTCGTGAGGGCGGGGCGAATCAGGCGGCAGACAGGGGAATTCCATGATTCCGATGACGAACCACGACGTCTCGGGCGTTATCAAGTTTCTTGAAGACAACAAGGCGCGCGGCGGCGATGTGTCGTTGAGCGACGTCATGCGCCTTGCGGAAATAATGGTTGGTGATTTCAAGGGCGTGCTTCATGCGTCCGCGCCTTCCATGCGTCAGGAATTGGAAGATATCGCAACTGAAATCGCGAGCATGAAGCAGGAAGTCCTGCAATTGCGCGCGGCTGACATGAAGCACAATCGTATTCCCGAAGCCGGGCGCGAGCTTGATGCTATCGTGGAATCGACCGAAGCCGCGACCCAGACGATCATGCAGGCGGCGGAAGAGATCATGGCCGCCGATGCCGCTGATGCGACAGCCTACCAGACCATGGTCGGCGACAAGATGATCGAGATCTTCGAGGCTTGCGCCTTTCAGGACATTACCGGTCAGCGCATCTCCAAGGTTGTGAAGACGCTTTCCTATATCGATGAACGCGTGACCAGCTTCGTCGAGCGCCTGCGTATCATGGAAACGGAAGAAACCGAGGTCGAGGAGACCGAGGAAGAGCGTCGCGCACGCGAGCTGATCCTGCACGGGCCCCAGCATGCCGGTGAAGGTGTTTCCCAGGACGAGATCGACGCCATGATGGGTGGAAGCGATCAGGCCGATATCGACAAGCTTTTCGACTAGAAAGGCTTTTGCTGTGTCGGTCGGGCGATTATTCGCTGGGATCGAATAAAAACAGGCGGGGCCTATGGCCACCGCCTTTTTTTGTTGCGCGTCGGGAAAGAGGCTGAAAGGCGCCTACCAGGCAAGCCTTGGCATGGCGGCGCGCGCCGTCAGGCCTTCCTCCGCCAGCCGCTTCTTCACGAGTTTTTCTTCGGGAGCTTCCGTCTCGCCGAAATCGGCACCGTGGATGCCGGCGGTGATGAACAGCACGTCGAGGCCCTGCTCATGAGCCCCGCGAATGTCGGTCGGCAGGCCGTCACCGATGGCGAGGACACGGGACTTGTCTGCGGGGCCGCCGGTGAGCTTCTCAAGCTCGCCCAGCGCCTGATCGTAAATCGGTTTGTACGGCTTTCCGAGGATCTGAACCTTGCCGCCCATGGCCGCATAGTCGCGCGCCAGAGCGCCCGCGCACCAGATCAGGCTGTCTCCACGTTCCACCACGAGATCGGGATTTGCGCAGACCATGGAAAAGCCGCGTGCGATCAACGCCTCGAAACGGGCGTGATAGTCTTCGGGCGTCTCGCTCGTGTCGTCAAACAGGCCCGTACAGACGATCAATCCGCCATCTGGAACCTCACGGGCATCCACTGAAACCTTGAGGCCGGTGCCTTCGTAAAGCGAATAATCGCGATCCGGACCGATATGCAGGACCGTGTCGCCTTCATGGGCCTGGAGAAGCGCATAGGTGACGTCGCCGGAGGTCACGATGCTGTCAAAGGCATGACGGGGAAAGCCGAGGGCTTCCAGCTGCTCGTAGATCGGCGGATTGGGACGTGGCGCATTGGTGATCAGAACCACCCGTCCGCCCTTGTCACGAAATCGCGACAGCGCCTCTGTGGCGCCGGGGTTGACGCGAACGCCATTGTGGATCACCCCCCACACATCGCAAAGGATGCCGTCATAGTCTGCGGCAATGTTGGAAAGTCCGGGAAGGATCAGGCTGTCGGCGTTCATCGGGTCTCGGATCTGCTAAAATGTTGGTTCGATGGGATTCGATCTGTGACTAGGACGCAAAGCACAGAACTGTGACAGCGCGGCGACGGGCGGCTGCGCGGCGCACCATAATCGAACGTCCTGCGCCCGCAAGCTTTCAGTTGTCCGCGAGGCCGCAACCGGTGGATCCGGTCCGGCGCGACCGTGCAATCAACGACAAATGCAGGAACACCAAGGCGTGTCAGTCAGGCAGCTTTCAGAAACCGTCATCAACCGCATCGCGGCGGGCGAGGTCATCGAACGTCCCGCGTCCGTAGTGAAGGAACTGGTGGAAAACGCGCTCGATGCGGGCGCCAGCCGGATCGAGGTCGTGACGGCGGCTGGCGGCAAGACCCTGATGCGGGTCACC
Source organism: Breoghania sp. (assembly GCF_963674635.1). Lineage (NCBI taxonomy): Bacteria > Pseudomonadati > Pseudomonadota > Alphaproteobacteria > Hyphomicrobiales > Stappiaceae > Breoghania > Breoghania sp. The sequence goes on along the minus strand of NZ_OY771475.1, from coordinate 2,427,403 downwards.
GATGACGGCAAGGGCATGACGGCCAACGACCTTGCGCTGGCCGTGGAGCGCCATTGTACCTCCAAACTGGCTGAAGACGACCTGATGGACATTCGTACGCTGGGCTTTCGTGGCGAGGCGCTTCCCTCCATCGGAGCCGTTGCCCGCCTGACCATTGCGACCCGCAATGCCGACGAGCCCCACGGCTGGGAAATCACGGTCGATGGTGGAGCCAAGGGCGAGGTCGCGCCCAGTGCGCTCAATCGTGGCACGCGGGTTGAAGTGCGCGACCTCTTCTTCGCCACGCCCGCCCGGCTGAAATTCCTCAAGACCGACCGGGCCGAAGCAACCGCGATTTCCGATGTGATCAAGCGTATCGCGCTTGCTCACCCCCATGTTCGGTTCTCGCTGTCCGGTCCCGACCGCCGTCAGCCCCTCGATTTTCCCGCTGCCACCGGTCCTGATGCTCGCATGGCCCGTATTGCGCAGGTGCTGGGTGACGATTTCGTCGACAACGCCATGGCGATCGAAGCGGAGCGCGAAGGCGTCCGCCTCGTCGGGTTCGCCGGTCTGCCCACTTTCCATCGCGCGAATGCCCTGCAACAGTTCTTTTTCGTCAATGGACGCCCGGTTCGCGACAAGATGTTGCTGGGTGCGATCCGCGGGGCCTATGCCGATGTGTTGGCGCGCGACCGTTCCGCGGTCGTCGTGCTCGATATCGATCTCGATCCGCACCAGGTGGACGTGAACGTGCATCCGGCCAAGGCTGATGTGCGCTTCCGAGACGGCCAGCTTGTGCGCGGCCTGCTGGTGGGATCTATCAAGCGGGCCCTGGTGGAGGCCGGACACCGGGCCTCATCGACGGGTGCGCGGGAGGCGCTTGACTTCGCTCGACCCAATGGGCTGGATCCGCGTCGCCCAGCCTCTGGCTACCCGAGTGGTTCCTATGCTGGCGGTTCCTATACCCCGCCGCCGCGCCCCTCAGGGGATGCTCAGGACTGGCGGACCTCCGCGTTCCGTCCCTTCGAGGGATCGGCAAGCACCGCAGATGCGCGCGGCGAGCACGTAGCCGCAACTGCGTTCGAAGGCAGCGCGAATTATGGCGCAACCTCCCGCCCGGCGCAGACGCAGCCCCCCCTGGCGGGCTTTGAGGCGCCGTCGGCCGATGCGCGTGCCAACGCGGAGCCGGTGGACGAAGCCATGCAGGCCCGGCCTCTGGGGGCGGCAAGAGCGCAGATCCATGCCAATTACATCGTCGCGCAGACCGAGGACGGCCTTGTGATCGTCGATCAGCACGCCGCCCACGAACGGCTTGTCTATGAACGGCTCAAGGAGGCGCTGGCGGCAAAGGGGGTGGCGAGCCAGATGCTGCTCATTCCCGAAGTGGTGGAACTGGCGCAGGACGATGTCGACCGGCTCATGGAGCGGGCGGACGAGTTGGCGGAATGCGGTCTGGTTCTGGAGGGTTTCGGTCCCGGCGCGGTCGCGGTGCGGGAGACACCCGCCCTTCTGGGCGACACCGACATTCGTGGTCTAGTCCGCGATCTCGCCGACGACATTGCCGATCTGAACGAAGCGACGCGGCTTCGAGAAAAACTCGACCATGTTGCTGCAACCATGGCGTGTCACGGGTCTGTGCGTTCCGGTCGACGGCTGAGGCCTCAGGAAATGAACGCCCTGTTACGTGAGATGGAAGCGACGCCGCTTTCCGGTCAGTGCAACCACGGGCGTCCGACCTGGATCGAGTTGAAGCTCAACGATATCGAGAAATTGTTCGGACGCCGCTGAGGCCACCGGCATCCGGTCTAATGCTGATAGTGCAACTTTTGGAAGCGCGGGTGCTTGGTATGTCAATAGAATTGGGCAGTCGTGATCGGCCGAAAACAGCCACATTTCGGGGGGCAACCCTGTTTCGCCGACTTCAGGGCTGCACAAACAGTGATATACGTCACCGGAACTTTGGCCTGATTGCCACATTGTATGCGCGTTACAGGTGTAGACCGGAATTCGTTGGAGAGCCCGTTTTGGGGCAGCCAATCCCGGGAGAGGGCGCCGGTTTCGTAGGGGCTCGCTCGAACGTGAAGTCCAAACGTGACCGACGTAGTGTTTGGTTAACTTCGTTCAGGTGATTCTCGTCACCTGCTCGACGATATAGAAATCTGGTAGGTTCCGAATGACGTTCTGGAAGCGCAGCCACAAGGCGGCCTTTTTACCCGCACTTCTCGCCACGACGGTAATGGCCACGACAGTGCTGGTAACGAACCAGCCGGCCGCCGCCGATGCCGATCGCTTTGCCGGCATGCGGAGCGTGGAACGTCTGCGCGGAGAACCTTCCGACCGGGGCCAGGTCTCCCGCGATCCGCGTGGCGCCCGCTCCCCGCGCGGCGAGCGCCGTGGCGGCGGGTTCTTCGGCTGGGGCGGTTGGAACTCCGATGCCGATTATGATCGGTATGATCCGGAACCGGTGAAAGCCTACGTCTCTGCTCCAAAGTATCATACATACAAGCCCGATACGCTGAAGACGGTGACGCTGGACGATTTGTCACGCGTTGTTGCCGAGGCCGCCGCACAGCGTCGCGCCGAAGCGGAAGCGGCCCGTCTGGAGGCTGAACGGCGCGCCGCTGCCAATGTGTCGAGCGAGCATGACGATGGCATCCGCGTGACGGGATCCATCGCCACCTCGGGCGACAAGCCGGTCAACGATGTGGAGGCCGAAACGGCTCCTGCATCCCAGGACCTGGCGAGCGAGGCGCCGGTATCCGATGTGGCTACGGGCGAGGCATCCACGCCTCAGCCCGCGCAGCTTCCGGAAAATGCCGATGCTTCCGAAGCCGTCGATTCCACCGGTGTCGTCGAGGCGCCCGCCGCGTCTGAAGGCGAGGGGACTGCCGATGCGCTCGACAGCACCGGCCAGGCCGCGAATGATGCTGTGTCGAGGGAAGCGACCACCACGGAAGAGGCGGCAACAGAGGACACGAGCGCCCCTGAAACTGCCGTTGCCCCTGCCGAGAACGCGAGCGATCCCGAAACTGCCGTGGCGCCTGCGGTCGAAGTCGAGCAGCCGGCCGTCGCGGCAGGCCCGAGCGAGTTTGCGCGTCAGGCCGATTTGCTGAACGGCATGCGCGTCCGTGCCTTGCCGGAAGTCATCGAGGCGCTTGAGGCTCATTACGCAGCCACCCCCGACTATCTTTGGGTGAAGGACGGTAAGGTCACGGCTCGTGCCCGTGCTGTCATGGAAACGTTGGCTGATGCCGGAGCCGTCGGCCTGGATGCGCGCGACTATCACGTGAACCTGCCCCACGAGACCGTCTCGATGACCGGCGGTGATGTGGAAGTTGCGAGCAACAACGCTGGCGATGACAGCATTGCCACCGACGCCACCGCACCCTTGGCAGGCGGGACGCTCGGCACGAGTTCCGAAGCGCGCGATCTCATGCGTTTCGAAATCGATCTGACCAAGGCGGTGCTGACTTACGCGCTGGATGCGCAGCGCGGGCGGGTCGATCCGGACCGCATCTCCGGTTATCACGATCTGCCGCGCCACAAGGTCGACCTGGCCGCGATCCTCAACGAGCTTTCAGCGAAGTCCGATGCGGACATCGCCACCGCGATGCTCGACCTCAATCCGACCAATGGCGAGTTCAAGGCGTTGATGACGAAACTCGCCATCCTGCAAGATCAGAGCGAGGAAAAGCCGGTGACCATCGCAACCGGCACGCTGATCAAACCGGGTCAGAGCAGTGCCGAAATGGCCAATGTCGTGAAGGCGATCGACCTGAAGGCTTCCGACGAACTCAAGGCCAAGCACGCGGCTACGTTTGATGCCTATGACGGTGGCGATGAATACACACCCGAGCTGGTTGCGCTGGTGAAAGACTTCCAGCGTGAGGCGGGGCTGACGTCCGATGGCGTTGTCGGTCGAAACACGGTGCGTGGCATGGTCGGCATGTCGCTCGGCTCCAAGATCGAAAAGATCAAGCTGTCGATGGAGCGCCTGCGTTGGCTGCCGCGCGACCTTGGCGCCCGCCATGTCTTCATCAACCAGCCCGCTTTCACCGCAACCTACGTCCAGGACGGACAGGAGCCGCTCAAGATGCGTGCGGTGGTCGGCAGGAAGTCCAACCAGACCAACTTCTTCTACGACAAGATCAAGACCGTGGAATACAACCCCTATTGGGGCGTTCCCTATTCGATCATCGTCAACGAGATGATCCCGCACCTCAACAAGAACCCCTATTATCTCGATGACAGGGGGTACGAGGTGTCGACGGTCAATGGTCGGACGGTGTCTTCCGCATCCGTGGATTGGCATGCGGTCGCCAGCAAGCAGCAGTCCGTCAACGTGCGTCAGCTCCCCGGTGCGTCCAATGCGCTGGGTGAGTTGAAGATCCTCTTCCCGAACAAGCACCATATCTACATGCATGACACGCCGGCCAAGGCGCTGTTCAAGCGCGATGCGCGCGCGTTCAGCCACGGTTGCGTACGTCTGCAGGATCCGCGCGGCATGGCAGCTGCGGTGCTCGGCAAGGACAAAACCTACATTGCGGGCCGCATTGCACAGGGCAAGAACGAGTCCGATTCCGTGACCAGCGACGTCCCCGTCTATGTCTCCTACTTCACGGCTTGGCCGGATGAGAAGACGGGCAATGTCAAGTTCTTCGCGGATATGTATGATCGTGACATGTATCTGCAGCGGGCCCTCAGGGCGACCGAGAAGGCTCGCCACGGCTGAGGTTCGTTCATTGCGTGGGATATTGGATTAGGCGCCTCTCGGGCGCCTTTTTCATTTCACGACACTGCGCCTGCCGCTGCCGTTTTCTCTGCCGTCGCCCCCTCCTGGCGCAGATCCCGTTTTGGGATCCACAGGCAGAAGGTGGTGCCGATATCGAGTTGGGTTTCCACGTCGATTGCCCATTCCATGGCATGGACGGCGCGGTAGACGATGGCGAGCCCGATGCCGGACCCGTCAGCGATCTTGCGGCCGTGAAGGCGCGTGAAAGGTTCGAAGATCTTGGACTTCAGGGTCGGATCGAAGCCAATGCCATTATCCTCAATCGTGATCTTCCAGTTGTCCTCGCCTTCTTTTGCTTTGATGATGATGTGGGGCGCGCGGGTCTGAGGTACATATTTGACCGCGTTTGCGAGCATGTTCTGAAAGATCTGGCGCAGCAGAAGCGGGTCCGCGTGGACGCACAGGGCGGGAAGCGAAATCTCCAGCGACCCGCTGCGTCCTGAAATCGTCTGTTCGAAGATCTCGGCGATCTCATCGACCGCCGCCTGGAGGTCGATGGGCTCGCGCACGGGCTGGTATTGGCTCATCTTCGAAAAGCGCAGCAGGTCGGAGACCATGATGCGGGCCTGCGAGGACATTGCGCGAAGCCGCTCCATCGCACGGGAGGCTTCCTCCGCATCTTTCTCCGCGATTGCCTCTTCCAGAATGTCGGCATAGGCCGCGATCTTGCGCAACGGCTCCTGCAGGTCGTGAGAGGCAATATGAGCGAACCGGCGCAGGCTCTCGTTGGCGCGTTCGAGTTCCGCGGTCTTGTTCTCGATTTCCCGTGCGCGCAAGCTAAGGTTCTCGCGCAGTTTGTCCTGAATGAGCGTAAGCGCGCGACTGGTGCGGCTGTGTTTCTCCACTTCGTTCGCCAATGCACGGTTTGCCGCCTGAAGTCTGGACGGGCTCGGGAGCTTGAGGATTCGCGGCAGCGTGAACCAAGCAACTGCGAAGGCCAGAAGCGTCACTGCGATGGTGAAAAGCTGCACCGGGCCATAAATCGCTGGCAGGGGGTTCCAGAAGGTAATCATCAAGCATGTATGAGCGATGCCGAAGATCAGGATGAAGGCGAGAAGGTGGGGGAGGGCCCGTCTTTGCGCGGAGCGGGGATGATGTCTGACAAAATAGAGAAGGAGACCGGGAACCAGGACGAAGGCAAACAGGACCATAAGATCGGATGCTACGTGCAGGATTATCGGATCTTTGCCGAACAGCCACCCGCTTCCCTCGCCGGAAAACGTTGATGTTTCCAGAAGTCGATCGAATTCTGACAGCATTGCCGCGGTCCCTCCTCGGCCGCGAAGGCGCGCCCGCATCATCGTGCTCAGGCCCGATCCCGGCCGGATGGGCCTTGAAGAGAAGAGGATCCGGTTCTGCTGGGCGCAAGGGTGAATGTTCAAACTCACCAATAAATCAAGTTTATGCCCCAGCCACGCGTCGTGTCGATACGGTGAAAAAGCGTAGGCATCTCAAATGCGGGACTTCACATGACCGGGGAGCCTCGACCGCGCCAGAAACCGGCGCGACAAGCTCTTGACCGCCTGAGCGACGTTATTCTGCTGCCAGCAAGGAGGAGAGAAGGTCTGACATTTCCTTCAGGCTATCTGGCTTCACGCAAACGGTCCGCGCGCCATTTGCGAGTGCCAGATTGTGGGTGTCGGGGTCCGAAGCCGTCGTTATGACGACGACCTCCACCTCGTTCAGAATGTTCTGAGCCATGCAGTGGCTGAGGACATCCAGTCCATTGATGCCCGGCATGTTGAGGTCAAGAAAGATCTTCGAGGGAAGCGAGTTGTCGACGAGGCGACGGTCGATCTCTCCCAGAGCTTCCGAACCTGAGCAGACGAATGTCAGGTCGAGATTCATGCGGGCGCTTTCCTGCAGGCGATTGAGCGCCCTTTTCATAAGGTAGATGTCGTCCTCATCGTCATCAACGATCATCACTCGGCTGTGATTCACAGTCTTTTTTTCGGGTAGCATTTCAGATTATCAGCCCCATGTATTGGTATAACCAATCAATTCATGTGCCGCCACCTGCGCGCTCGCATTGCTGAGCGAGAGTTTTTAAATTATGTCTCAAGGTTAGATGAACTTATCCGTACGTCAACATTGTTGGTATTACGACTGTCGTTGTTCTGTGCGGGGAAATACTGCCGGTTTGACGGCTCTATGTCTTGAGCCGCCAGCCGGTCTTGAAAATCCACCAGACAGCCGTCATGCAAGCCATCAGGAACAGGCCGGTCATGGCAAGCGAGACCCAGACAGAAACATCGGAAACGCCGTAAAAGCTCCAGCGGAAGCCTGACACCAGATAGACGACTGGGTTGAACAGCGTCACGGTTCGCCAGAATGGTGGAAGCATATCGATGGAATAGAAGCTGCCACCAAGGAACGTCAGAGGTGTGACGATAAGGAGCGGTACGAGCTGGAGCTTCTCGAAGCTGTCCGCCCAGATACCGATGATGAAGCCCAGAAGCGCGAAGGTGAGACCGGTGAGCACGAGGAAGGCGAGCATGATGAAGGGATGCTCGATCCGGATGTCCACGAAGAGGCTGGCCGTCGCCAATATGATCAATCCGAGCATGATCGACTTGGTCGCCGCCGCCCCCACATAGGCGATCACGATTTCCAGAACCGACAGCGGTGCCGTCAGTACCTCGTAGATCGTGCCGGCGAATTTCGGAAAATAGATCCCGAAGGCTGCGTTGGAGACACTCTGGGTCAGCAGCGACAGCATGATCAGGCCGGGCACGATGAACGCGCCATAGCTCACACCGCCGATTTCCTGGATGCGCGAGCCTATGGCCGCGCCGAAGACGACGAAATAGAGCGATGTGGAGATGACCGGCGAGACGATGCTTTGAAGCAGCGTACGGAAGGTGCGGGCCATCTCGTAAGAGTAGATCGCGCGGATGGCGTGCAGGTTCATTGCTGGTTCCTCACCAGATTGACGAAAATGTCCTCCAGCGAGCTCTGGCTGGTTGCCAGATCGCGGAAGCGGACACCATTGTCGGAAAGCTCCGAGAGCAGACGCGTGATCCCGGTGCGCTCGGCCTGTGTATCGTAGGTGTAGATCAGTTCCAAGCCGTCCTCAGACAGGGCAAGGCCCTCATTCGTGAGCCCATCGGGCAGGGCCGTCAGCGGCTCCGTCAGGGAGAGGCGAAGTTCCTTGCGTCCGAGCTTGCGCATCAGTTCCGTTTTTCTCTCCACCAGCACGAGTTCGCCCTTGTTGATGATGCCGACCCGGTCGGCCATCTCCTCGGCTTCTTCGATGTAGTGGGTGGTGAGAATAATTGTGACGCCCTGGTCCGCGAGGTCGCGCACCACGTTCCACATGTCGCGGCGGAGTTCCACGTCCACGCCTGCGGTCGGTTCATCGAGGAACAGGATGTCCGGCTCGTGCGACAGAGCCTTGGCGATCAGAACGCGCCGCTTCATTCCGCCGGAAAGCGTCATCAGCTTGGAATCGCGCTTGTCGTAGAGACTGAGGGCGCGCAGCACCTTCTCGATATGGCCGGGATCCTTCGGCTTGCCGAAAAGCCCGCGGGAGTAACTGACCGTCGCCCAGACGGTCTCGAAGGAATCGGTGGTCAGCTCCTGCGGCACAAGCCCGATGATGGAGCGTGCGGCGCGATAATCGCGGATGACGTCATGCCCGCCTGCCGTCACCGTGCCGGCGGTCGGATTGACCAGTCCGCAGATGATGGAGATGAGCGTCGTCTTGCCGGCGCCGTTCGGGCCGAGGAGCGCGAAGATCTCGCCTTTCTCGATCTGAAGATCGATCGACTTCAGGGCGGCGAAGCCGCCTTCATAGGTCTTGGACAGGCCGGAGATTTCGATGATGGACGGCATGTGGGATCAGCACCGGGTGCGAGAATGGGATTGCGGCCGTCGCGCGGACGGCATCTCGCACATGTGGGGCTACAGAGGGGAAAGGCAATGCAATCTGGAGGCGTTTTTTCCCATCGATCCTGGTTGCTATGCGTGCCCGTCTGCAAAACCAATGGCGGCCGGGCTGTCCGCACCCGGCCGCCAATCTTATCACTCGGCGGCTTCGAGCCGCTTTTTCCAGGCAAAGGCCTGCATCGGCTTGTCCACCGGAGTGTGCGCCAGGTGGTTCGTGTAGTTCGACATTACCTTCTGAGAAACACCCAGAATGACCTCCAGGATCTGGCGCCTGGTGAAGCCTGCGTCGAGGAAGGTCTGGACTTGTCGGTCCGTCACGTCGCCGCGTTGGCGCACGACCTGAAGCGTGAAGGTTCTGAGTGCTTCCAGTCGGGCGTTGGACAGCGGGGTCTCGTTGCGCAGCGCGTCGGAAATGGCGTCGTCCACCTTCATCATCTTTGCAATGCCGGTGTGAGCCGGGACGCAATAGTGGCATTCGTGCTCCACGTTGATGGCCTGCCAGACGACAGTCAGTTCGTCCTTGTCGAAGGAGGTGTCTTGGGCAAAGAGCTTGTGCAGCGCCTTGTAGCCTTCCAGTAGCGCAGGCGCTTCCGCCATCACCCCATGAAGGCCCGGCACACGGCTAAAACTCTTCAGACTGTCTTCCAGAAACGGGCGGCTTTCCTCAGGTGCGCTGTCCAGCGTGTGGATCGTGAAATCGGTCATTACGGCTTCCTTCTTAAATATTGAGCGAGCGTTCAAGAATGATGGAAGCGATGTAGCTTTACTTGAGTGATCGCTCAAGATAATATTTGAGCAATCACTCAAAATTTATCCGAGAGACTCGCCATATGGCCCGGCATGCAGCATTCGACCGTCAGGAAACGCTCCAGAAGGCGCTCCGGCTTTTCTGGGCGAAGGGCTATCAGGGCACGTCACTGAAGGATCTGGAAAAAGCACTCGATCTACGCCCGGGCTCGATCTACGCGGCCTTCGGCTCAAAGGAAGAGTTGTTCTGCGAGGCGCTCAGGGCCTACAGCGAAGCTGCGCGCCGCAATTTCGAGGAAACGGTTGCGCGAGGCGGGACCACCTTGTCCGGGCTTGCCGCGCATATTCGTGGCATCGGGCGTCCGGCAGGCGATGACGCGCCAGCGCGCGCCTGCATGCTTGTGAAGACGCTTCTGGAAACTCCGGACGAAGATCCGAAGTTGCGCCGTCTGGCGGAAGACATGATGCGGGCGATGGAGGGGGTGTTCAAAGACGCTTTTCATACCGCGCGTGAGGCTGGAGAGCTTCCCGCCGATGCCGATCCAGAACGCCTCGCATGGCGCTTGCAGGCGGATATCTTCGGCCTGCGCACTTACGCCCAGCGCACCGATGCGGCTGATCGCGTGCCCTATCTGGCGGACGACATCGCCCGTGGCATCGAAGCTCTGCGTGTGAACTGAGGCGAGGGGCGGGCGGACGTCAGGCTGAGGGGGCGCGCAGAAACACGATCTTGCTGTCGCCCGCCACACGTTCATCGAGAAGCGTGAACCCGGAAGGCACCTCGATGGCCGCATCCGCGGCTTCTTCCCAGACACACAGCGCGTCCGGTTTCATCCATCCGCCCGCGGCTGCCGAGGCCAGTGCCTTCTCGCCCAATCCCTTGCGATAGGGCGGGTCGAGAAACACAAGATCGAAGGGCTCGATGGTGCCTGCGCTGCCAAGGCTCGTGGCGTCCCGGCGGAAGATCTTGGTCGTCCCGGTCAGCCCCATGGCCTCAACGTTGCGCCGGATCAGTCCGCGAGGCTCCACAGCCTCTTCCACAAAGACACACGCCTTCGCGCCCCGGCTCAGCGCCTCAAGCCCGAGCGCGCCGGTGCCTGCGAAGAGATCCAGAACCCGCGCGCCCTCGACCGCATCGTCATGTCCGTGGGCGAGAATGTTGAAGATGGTCTCACGCAGCCGGTCGGAGGTCGGACGGGTGCCGTCCCCCTTGGGTGTTGCAAGCTGGGTGCCGCGAAAACGGCCCGAGACGATGCGCATGGAAAATCAGATCCTGAAGGCTGGTCTTACGATTTCGGAGTGCGGCCGCGCCGGCCTCGCCCGCCTGTGCCGCCGGGCCGCGCATTGGCCGGAAGCTTGGATCCGGCCCCGCGCCCCTTCGGTCCGCCCGCAGCACTTGCTGGCCTGGGTCCCGCTGGCTTTGCACCTGCAGCGGCAGGCTTGCCCGCCCCCATTGGCTTGCCGGCTGTGGCAGGCTTGCCGGAACGGCCCTGCGGACCTTGCCGCTTGCGCGCCTGCGCCTTGTCGTGGGCTTCCTCACCGTGGCGGGTGCTGATCCAGCCGGGTTTGGCCGGACCGGCTTTCTTTGATCCGCCACCGGGCTTGCCGCCAGTTGCCTTCTTGGCCGCGGGTTTTTTCTCCTGCGGTTGGCGCTGAGTGACAGGGGCCTCGAAATCGGCCCCTGCTTCCTTGGCAAGCTTCTCGCCGAGCTGTTCTCGCAGCACACGTCCGCGAATTTCGCGCACGGTGCCTTCGGGCAGGTCTGCCAGCTGGAACGGGCCGAAGGAGACGCGGATCAGACGGTTCACCGAAAGGCCCAGATGCTCCAGCACGCGCTTCACTTCGCGGTTCTTGCCTTCGCGCAGCGCAAGCGTCATCCACATGTTGGACCCCTGCTCGCGGTCGAGCTCGGCCTCGATGGAGCCATAGAAAACCCCGTCGATGGCGATGCCATTGCGCAGCGCATCAAGGTCCGCCTGTGTAACCTTGCCATGGGCGCGCACACGGTAGCGGCGCAGCCAGCCGGTGGCGGGCAATTCCAGCACACGCGCCAGACCGCCATCGTTGGTAAGCAGCAGCAGGCCTTCGGTGTTGATGTCGAGACGCCCGACGCTCATCACCCGCGGCAGATCCTTGGGCAGCCGGTCGAACACGGTCGGGCGACCTTCCGGATCGCGGTTGGTCGTCACGATGCCCTTGGGCTTGTTGTAGAGCCACAGCCGCGTGCGCTCGCGCGTCGGCAGCGCCGCGCCGTCCACCACGACGCGATCCTTACCCGTGACGGTCACGGCGGGGGTTGTCAGCTTGCGACCGTTGAGTTCGACGCGCCCGGCGGCGATCCAGCTCTCGGCTTCGCGGCGCGAGCACAGCCCTGCGCGCGCCATGACTTTCGCGATGCGTTCGCCCTTTTCGGCATCGGACGCAGCGGACTGGTCGATGGATTTCGGTGTTTCCTTGGACATGCAGCGGGTGATAGCAGAGGACGCGGCACACGGAAACGAAATAGCGCGCATGATGCGCAGAAATCGGCGCGAAACTTGCGGATTATGGCAAGGAGCGCCCTTGCGAAGCTTTGCAGAGGCGGCGCGCGGCATTAGCTTGGTCGCCATGACACGCACCCGCCCCCTGTCTTTCATGGACGAAGCCCTGAAAGAGGCCGAAGCTGCCGCCGCGCGCGGAGAGGTGCCGGTGGGCGCTGTGATCGTGTGCGAAGGCGAGGTGATCGCATCGGCCGGAAACCGGACGCTCGCCGACAATGACCCCACCGCCCATGCGGAGGTGTTGGCGATCCGGCAGGCGGCGTCCCGCCTCGGCTCGCAGCGGCTGGGCGACTGCGATCTCTATGTGACGCTGGAGCCCTGCGCCATGTGCGCGGGCGCGATTTCCTTCGCGCGCATCCGGCGGCTGTATTTCGGGGCGGGAGACGTCAAGGGCGGGGCGGTGGAACACGGGCCGCGCTTCTTCTGCCAGCCAACCTGTCACCACGCGCCCGAAGTCTATTCCGGTATCGGTGAGCAGCGCGCCGGCCGCATCCTGAAGGACTTCTTCAAGGCGCGGCGCGGCTGACATCCGTGGACATCACCCTAGCGGGTGAAGCCGCCAACTTCGTCCATGAACGTGGCGTTCATCTGGGCCAGGGCGGAGCGCAGCTTGTCATCGGCAGGACCATAGACCGTCATGCGCGTCGGCCGTACCAGACCCAGGAAGCGGCTGGCGAATTTCGTGCCGAAATTGCCGAGATGAATCAGCGCCGCATCTGAACTGGCATAGCGCTCATAGATGTGGCAGACGGTGCCCGCCTCGTTGAAATACCATTCATAGTTCAGCGCGCCGGGCTCGTCGGCCTTGGTCGCCCCGACCATTTCCAGCATCAAGGCACGCAGATCGCTGTCCGCATTTGCCTTGAGTTCGACTTCCAGCACCCAGTGAACATGCTCGCTCATGTCTTCCTCCTGTGATCGGGCGGTTCATGCCGCCCTGTCACTTATCCTGATAAATTGCGCGCGCCGCGTCTGTTCGACCAAAAGGCGATGGGAGCCTCAGAAATTGGCGATCAGGGCATCCAGCGTGAAGCCCGCAAACAGGATCCAGCCATAGACCTTGTTGGAGCGGAAGAGCATGAGGCACTGGTCATTGTCGTCGATGTCGAGACGGATGATCTGCCAGATGAAATGCACCGCGCCTGCGGCAAGGCCGAGAAAGGCGAGCGGTCCGGCATCGGCCAGCGTTGCCGCCAGAACGAAAAGAACCGTCGCGCCAAGATAGAGCACCGTAACGGCGGTTTCCGTCCAGTTTCCGAAAAGCCGTGCGGTGGATTTTACTCCGATCAGCGCATCGTCTTCCTTGTCCTGATGGGCATAGATCGTGTCATAGCCGATGGTCCACAGGATGCCTCCGGCATAAAGCGCGATCGCGGGCAAACCGAGTTTGCCTTGCGTGGCGCTCCAGCCCACGAGCGCACCCCAGTTGAAAGCAAGCCCCAGCACCGACTGCGGCCAGTAGGTGATCCGCTTCATGAAGGGATAGGCCGCAACCACGCCGAGCGAGCAGAATCCGAGGATGATGGTGTAGGTGTTGAACTGCAGCAGCACCACCAGCCCGGCCAAGGCCTGAAGCCCCATGAAGATGACGGCTTGCGCGACGCTCACCTGACCGCTGGGGATGGGGCGGGAGCGAGTGCGCTCCACCATGGCGTCGAATTTGCGGTCCACGATGTCGTTATAGGTGCAGCCCGCGCCTCGCATGGCGATGGCGCCGATCAGAAACAGCAGCAGATGCCAGAAATTCGGCAGCCAGAAACCGGCGGCCTCGCGCGCCAATGCAGATGACCACCAGCACGGCCAGAGCAGCAGCCACCAGCCGATCGGGCGGTCCCAGCGGGCGAGGCGGGCATAGGGCTTGAGCCATTCGGGCGCAAAACGGTCGACCCAGTTGCCGGAAACGGCATCGGCGACAGCGCCGGGAAAATCGATTTTCATGAGTGCTCCGCGATGGCCTGTTCTCCCTTGAGTTCGCCCGGATAGCGTTCAAGGTCAAGATCGGAACCGATTTGCCTGAGCGTCTTCCCGTGCTAGACCGCGCGCAACACGAAATCGCGACGGGGTTCCCATGAACGTCCTCCTCATCGGCTCTGGCGGCCGCGAACATGCTCTGGCCTGGGCGCTGTCCAAGTCCGCGCAGCTTGAAACCCTCTATGTGGCCCCCGGCAATGCCGGGATAGATGGGCTTGCGACCCGCGTTTCCCTCGACGTCGCCGATCACGCCGCCGTCGTGGATTTCTGCCGCGAGAAGAACATCGGCTTCGTGGTCGTGGGCCCCGAGGCGCCGCTGGTTGCCGGGCTCGTCGATGATCTTTCTGAAGCCGGTATTCTCGCTTTCGGGCCCGGCAAGGTCGCGGCCCAGCTTGAGGGCTCCAAGGGCTTCACCAAGGATCTCTGCGCACGTTTCAATATCCCCACCGGCGCCTATGGCCGGTTCAAGGATGCTGAAAGCGCCTCCGATTATGTGCGCAAAATGGGCGCGCCCATCGTCGTGAAGGCCGATGGTCTGGCCGCGGGCAAGGGTGTGGTCGTCGCCATGACCGAGGCCGAGGCGCTGGAGGCTGTCGCCGCCTGTTTCGACGGCTCCTTCGGTGACGCGGGTGCGGAAGTGGTCGTTGAGGAGTTTCTCGATGGCGAGGAGGCGAGCTTCTTCGCCATCTGCGATGGGGAAACCGCGCTGCCTCTTGCGACCGCGCAGGACCACAAGCGCGTCTTCGACGGCGACAAGGGCCCGAATACGGGTGGGATGGGCGCCTATTCGCCTGCCCCGGTCATGACCGATGATCTCGTGAAGCGAACCATGAACGAGATTATCGAGCCGACCATGCGCGGCATGGCGGAAATGGGCAGCCCCTTCAAGGGCGTGTTTTTCGCCGGTTTGATGATCACGGAAAAGGGCCCGCAGCTCATCGAATACAATGTCCGTTTCGGCGATCCGGAATGCCAGGCGCTCATGATGCGGCTGGAAAGTGATCTGCTTGATCTTCTGCTTGCCTCCGCAAAGGGCGACCTGGCGGGCAAAACCCTGTCATGGCGCGATGAAACCGCGCTGTGCGTGGTGGTCGCCGCCAAGGGGTATCCGGGCGCTTATGAAAAGGGCACCGAGATCCGCGATCTGGACAAGGCCTCTGCCGATCCTGCGGTGGAGGTGTTTCATGCGGGCACCAAGGCCGACGGCGGCCATATTCTCGCCAATGGCGGTCGCGTCCTGGGGGTCACCGCGCTGGGCGGCACGGTGGCTGAGGCGCAGGCCAAAGCCTATGAGGCGGTGGACAGGATCGACTGGCCGGATGGCTTTTGCCGACGCGATATCGGCTGGCGGGCGGTTGCGCGCGAGCAAGGTGAGGGCTGAGCCGCCCTTTTGACCTCTCAATTCTCTTTGCAAAGGCCGGGGCTTGCTCCGGCCTTTGTCTGTTCGGGTCCTGCTATCGCCGTTAGGTGAATTGTCGGGGACTATCAAATCCCTCATCCTTGCGCAAAAATCGCCAGAGGATGATGGCCGTGCCGAACCTTCCCGAGCTTTTTCCCGGATTCGAGACCCGCATGGTGGAGGGCGATGGCGCCACACTCCATGTTCGCATCGGTGGTGAGGGGCCACCCCTCGTGCTGCTGCACGGATATCCGCAATGCGGCGTCATGTGGCACAAGGTGGTGCCGGACCTGTCGAAACACTTCACCTGCATCATTCCGGATCTGCGCGGTTACGGTCAAAGCTCCATTCCCGCTTCGCAGGCCGGTCAGGGCTATTCCAAGCGCGCCATGGGGCAGGACATTGCCGCGATGATGACGCGGCTCGGCCACGAGAGCTTTGCGCTTGTCGGCCACGACCGGGGCGCGCGCGTCGCCTATCGCATGGGGCTCGATCATGGGGACCGGCTCACCCGTATCGCCGTGCTCGATATCCTGCCGACGCTGGAATACTGGCGGCAGATGGATTGGCGCTACGGGCTGAAGATCTACCACTGGCTGTTCCTTGCCCAGCCCTATCCGCTGCCGGAAAACCTCATTTCGGGCGCGAGCACCTACTATCTGCAGCACACATTGGCGAGCTGGACGGCGGCGCGCAATCTCTCCGTCTTCGATGCACGGGCGCTGGAACATTACCGGACCTTCTTTGCCGACCCCGCACGCATCCACGCGCTTTGCGAGGATTATCGCGCGGGCGCGGGGCTCGATATGGATCAGGACGCGGCCGACCGGGAAGCCGGGCGCACTATCGACGTGCCCTTGCTCGCCCTTTGGGGCGGGCACGGCCTCGCGCCGGGCAGTTCGCCGCTTGATGTGTGGCGCGAATGGGCCCCGGGTGCGCAGGGGCAGGCCATCAATGCCGGACACTTCGTGGCGGAGGAGAACCCTGAGGAGACCGCAGAGGCGTTGCTCGCCTTCCTGAGGCGCTGAAACAGCTGAGATTCCCGTATTTTGCGGCAGCAGACGCTTGCGCGCCCGTCCCGTCATATCCAAGTCAAAGGGATAGGGCATGGCAAAGGCCTTCGTCGCACAAGAACCCGCCCTCGTTTGGCGTTTCAGGGAGTTTCGGACATGGCTTCACCGCGGATCGGCTTGGCATTGGGCGGTGGCGGTGCGCGAGGGCTTGCGCATATCCCTGTTCTGGAAGCCCTTGATGAGATGGGAGTGAAGCCTGTTGCCGTGGCAGGGGCATCCATCGGGTCCATCATGGGCGGGGCCTATTGCAGCGGCTTGTCCGGCGCGGAAATCCGCGAGGTCGCCACATCCACCTTCCGAAAGCGAAGCGATGCGCTTGCCCGCGTATGGAAACTGCGTCCGGCGCGTTTCGTCGACTGGTTCGCCGGCGGCGGGTTCGCCCAGTTCAACGCCTTGCGGGTGCTTGAGGTTTTCGTCGGTTCCAAACTCCCGCGGGAGTTTGCCGACCTGAAGATCCCGCTGACCGTGGTTGCCGCCGATTTCTACGATTGCAAGGAAGTGGCGATCCGTTCCGGAGACCTGCACCAGGCGATTGCCGCCTCCATCGCGATCCCCGTTGTCTTCAAGCCGGTCGCCTTCGAGAACCGTGTCATGGTGGATGGGGGCGTGGTCAATCCGCTGCCCTTCGATCTTCTGCCCAATGATCTTGATGTTGTAATCGCGGTGGACGTGGTCGGAGCGCCAGTGCCGCGCAAGGGCCGCACGATACCCTCCGCCGCGGACAGCGTGTTCGGTGCGACCCAGATCCTGATGCACACCATTACGAGCCAGAAACTCAAAACCTCGCCTCCCGACATTCTGATCCGGCCCGATCTGGACTCCTTCCGTGTTCTCAATTTTCTGAAGGCCGAAGAGATCCTGCGCGCCTGCGAACCGGTGAAGGAGGAGTTGCGCTCCAAGCTGGAGCCGCTTCTGGCCGGGATCGGCTGACGACTATCTGACCCGGAGAAACGAAAAAGCCCGCTCGGAGCGCGAGCGGGCTTTTGTGTTCGATGTCGGAGAGCCGGACGGATCAGCGCCGTGCGATGATCTCGCTCTCGCATCCATGCACCGGCATCATGCCGGCAAAGCCCGGCTTGCGCCGAACAAGAAAACGGGGACGGCGATCACGCAGCACAGAAGATCGCCGCCGAGGACCCGGTCTGCCGACCGCGACCCGATTGGGAGCCCCGGCAACCTCGCTCACTGCGCCATCGGCGTCGATCATGAGAAGCGGCAGCCCCAGACGGCGGGCCCAGCCCTGCCAGTCGGCCACCACGTTCTCAAGTCCTGCGCCTTCGTGCAGCACCAGCGAGAACGACGGGTCGGGGTGGACAAGTTCCAGCGTCACTTCCATCGCGTCGTCGGTTTCCGCCGGGTGGCTGATCCGCGCTGCGACGCCGAGATAGTCCCGAAGCTTGAGATAAACCTGATTGCGCCGTCCGTTCAGGCGGCGGGTTACGATGACGGTGCCACGATCAAGGTGGACATCCGCGCCCGCCAGACCACCTTCGCTGCCGCAAAGTCCGACAGGGAAGGTGGTTGGCAGCGTCATGGGGTCCAGACGCGCACACGTCTCCTGTTGCACGGGTCGTACCCCGTGTTTTGCTGTTTGACGCCTCAATTTCGCTCTCCCGTGACCGGCAATGTTTTTTCTTGTCCGGTCGCCTTGTTTGACGTGAACCAACATACGGGCGGCGGGTTGGAAGCTGCTTAAGAAGCTTGGTTAAATTTTCCTGATTTCAAAGAGGGTTAGGGAATGGTGAGCGAGCCGGTAAGGCTTCGTTTACACGCTGCCGGACAAGCCTCCGCTTGCCCATGGGGATGAGGCGGCATAGACAGGACGCGGATAGGATTATGCGTTGCGGCGATGGGACGTCCTGTTGTGCTTCTGGTATGGGGGCACCATCTGGGAAACGCCGGCCGCTAGGACGCAAGGCGATGCACCCGGCATTGTGGACGGACCGTGCGCAGGCCCCGGGTGGGCGAAAGGACGAGAATGGCACTCACGATCGATCAACGGGACCTTGAGGAACGCGCCGCAAGGTTGGTGGATGCGGCCCGCAAGGCAGGCGCTGATGCCGCCGATGCGGTAGCGATGGCTGGTCAGTCGCTCTCTACGTCCGTGCGTGAAGGCAAGGTAGAAGAGACCGGGCGTTCGGAATCCGATGGCTTCACGCTGCGCGTCTTTGTGGGGCGGCGGGTCGCCAGTGTCTCCGCCAATGCGCTCGATGATATTGATGGCCTCTGCGAGCGGGCCGTCGCCATGGCGCGCGTCGCTCCGGAAGACCCTTTCGCGGGGCTTGCCGGGCAAAGCGAGCTCGCCCGCGATTTTCCCTCGCTCGACCTGCTCGATACGTATGACGTGAACGCCGATGAACTGCGCGACGCTGCGCTCGCCGCCGAGGCCGCCGGACTGGCTGTGGCGGGGGTCAGCAAGAGCGGAGGCGCATCGGCCTCGGGCGGCGTCGGCGGTATCGTGCTGGCGACGAGCAACGGCTTTTCCGGCTCCTACCTCGTGTCGCGTCATTCGCTCTCCATGACGGCGGTGGCCGGAGAGGGCACCGGCATGGAGCGCGACTATGATTTCGATTTCCGCACCCACAAGGCGGATCTCGATGATCCCGCCGATATCGGACGTCGCGCGGGCGAACGCGCTGTGCGCCGGCTCAAGCCGCAAAAGGTCGATACGTGTAAGACGGGGATCGTTTTTGAGCCGCGGGCGGCGCGCTCGCTGGTCGGGCATTTTGCAGGTGCGGTAAACGGCGCATCGGTGGCGCGAAAGACGAGCTTTTTGCGCGACCTGATGGGAAAGCCCGTTTTTGCTCCCGGCATTTCCATTGTTGATGATCCGTTGAAACCGCGTTCCGCCGGTTCGCGACCTTTCGATGGCGAGGGCCGTGCGGTGGCCCCTCTCACCATGGTGGAAGATGGCGTCCTGAAAGCCTGGTTCCTCGACGGTCCCACCGCGCGCGAACTTGGCCTTGAGAGCAACGCCCGCGCTGCACGGTCCGGCTCGGGAACGTCCCCGGCCTCCACCAACCTTGCGCTTTCACCCGGGGATATCTCGCCGGAAGACCTCATACGGGAAATCGGCACGGGCCTTTATGTGACCGATCTCATCGGTCACGGCGTGAACCCGGTGACCGGCGATTACAGCCGAGGCGTTTCCGGCTTCTGGATCGAGAATGGCGAGCTGACTTATCCCGTCAGCGAGGTCACGATCGCGGGCAACCTGAGGGACATGTTCGCAAGGTTGCGCCCCGCCGATGATCCGGATCTGCGTTTCTCGACCATCGCTCCGACGGTAGCCATCGAAGGATTGACCCTTGCTGGACGATGATGATGCCGGCGGTGGCGCGGACGATCTCAGGCTGATTGCGGAGGCCGCTCAGGAAGCCGGTCGCATCGCCATGGGCTTTTTTCGCCGCGATCCGAAGGTGTGGAACAAGGAAAACAACTCTCCGGTTACCGAAGCCGACATGGCGCTGGATACGTTTCTGGGAAACGAACTGCGCCAGGCGCGGCCAGATTATGGCTGGCTGTCGGAAGAAACGACCGATGACAAGGTGCGCCTGAACCGCGAGAGGCTGTTTATCGTTGATCCCATCGACGGCACCCGTGCGTTCATTCATGGCCAGGAAGACTGGTCGGTGAGCGTGGCGGTCGTGGAGGCCGGACGCCCGGTTGCTGCCGCGCTTTATGTTCCGGTGCCCGGTGAACTCTATCTGGCAACGGCAGGAGGTGGCGCTGAGCTCAATGGCAGTGCGATCTCGGTCAGCCAGCGCAGCGAGCTGGCGGGGGCTCATGTGGCGGGACCGCGCTCCTTGCGCGGTCAGAAGGCGCTTATGGCGGCCGGGCTGGAGCAGGATGTGCATATCCGTTCCCTGGCGCTCCGGATCGCGCTGGTTGCAGCGGGACGGCGCGATGGGGCCATCGCGACCCGCCATGCCAATGACTGGGACCTTGCGGCAGCCGATCTTTTGGTGCAGGAAGCGGGCGGCCAACTGACGGATCTCGACGGACGGAAGCTTCGTTACAATCGACCGGATGTCCGTCATCCGGTTCTTGTCGCGACATCCTCGACCTTGCGGGCTTCCCTCAGCGAGATCGTGCGCAGCGTTCTCGATTAGAGACCTGGCGCTGACGGCCTTGGGTCGGCAGCGCCAGGTGCGAGCTTGGCTTGCGCAAGATGCCATTTCGGCAGAACCGACCCCACGTGGAGCATGACATGAGCGAACAGGAAAAGCCCACTCAGCTGCTGCATCTCGTTTTCGGCGGCGAGCTTACGGAAATCGACAAGGTGGAATTCCGGGATCTCGACAAGCTCGATATTGTTGGCATCTATCCCAACTACGCCAAGGCATATGACGCCTGGAAGTCCAAGGCGCAGGCCAGCGTGGACAATGCCCATATGCGCTATTTCATTGTTCACATGCACAAGCTTCTGGAGCCCGAAGCCGGGAATTGATGCTCGCAACGGTTGTGATGCGGCGACGCGGCGCTTGCCCGCAAGGGCGGAGCACTGTATTGCCGCTGCCGCACCCTTTTTCCGGCAGGTCTTTGTGTGCGGCGTGCTGGTCACTCCCGCTTGCTTTGCCAATTTGTGTTTGGGCTTTTGGAGAGGTTTCGTCCCTTTGTCACGTCGTTTGTCTGCCCATTCGCATGATGCGCTTTGCGCCGCTTGCTGTTTTGTGACCGAGACGGTGGATCGCGCATGCTGAAAAAGCTCGGACGCAACCCGGCCATCCTGCGTTTTGTCGGACGGATGATGGCGCGCTACCTCACCCTCGTGAGCAAGACCTCGTCCCTCGTCGTGGAGCCGGCCGACATCTATGAGACGGTGAAGCCCGGCGAACCGCTCATCATCGCCATGTGGCATGGGCAGCATTTCATGGTGCCGTTTGCCCGTCCCGACGGCTGGGATACCCGCGTGATGATCTCGCGCTCCGCCGATGGAGAGGTGAATGCGGTCGCCGCCGCCAAACTCGGTATCGGTCTGATCCGTGCCTCCGGATCGCAAAAGAAGCGGCAGGTCAGAAAGCGCGGCGGCATGCGCGGTTTTTTCGAATCGCTGGCAGCCCTTGAAGAAGGCGCCATCGTTGCCCTGACGGCGGATGTGCCCAAAGGCCCGGCCCGCGTTGCCGGCATTGGCATTGTCCAGCTTGCCCGCCATTCCGGCGCACCCATCCGCCCCGTCGCCTTCGCTACCAGTCGTCACATCGATCTGGACAGCTGGGACAAGGCGAGCGTGAACCTGCCCTTTTCCCGCGCGTCCTTCGTCGTTGGCGATCCCATCGTCGTGCCGAAGGATGCCGATGATGAAACCCTTGAGGCCTTGCGTCTTGATGTGGAGAACGGGCTCAATCGGGTGACGGAGCGCGCTTACAAACTGACGGAAAAGGCCAATGGCTGAAGCCGGGAGCGATACGGGCGGTGGCATGCTGGCAGCCTACAGGCTGGTCGGCCGCCTTGCCTTGCCGGCCCTGAAGCTTCTTCATGCCCGCCGCGTCCGCCGGGGGAAGGAAGATCCGGCGCGTCGTGGCGAACGGTTCGGCCAGGCCGGTCTTGCGCCGGAACCGGGTCCCCGCGTCTGGGTGCATGCGGCCAGTGTGGGGGAAACGAACGCCGTCCTACCGCTTATTGAATGGATCGTGGCGCGCGGCTTCAAGGTGGTGCTGACCACCGGCACCGTCACCTCCTCGCGCATTGCCGCGGAGCGCCTGCCTGAAGGGGCCGTCCACCAGTTCGCGCCCTTTGACGTTGCGCCCCTGATCGCGCGTTTTCTCGACAGCTGGAAACCGGAATTCGCCATCATGGTGGAATCGGAAATCTGGCCAGCGACCTTTGCCGAACTTCACGCGCGCAACATTCCGGTCGTCATCGTCAACGGGCGCATGTCGGAAGGTTCCCATCGCGGCTGGTCGCGTTTCGGGCGCAGCGCACGCCGGGTGTTCGGGTGTGTCACCATGTGTCTGGCACAATCTCAGGCCGATGCGGAGCGCTATGCCGACCTGGGCATCGTCGATGTGCGCGCGACCGGCAACCTGAAATTCGACGTGCCGCCGCTGCCCTTTGATGCGCACGCGCTCGACACCCTTCGTGAGCAGATTGGCCCGCGTCGGGTCTGGATCGCAGCCAGCACCCATCCGGGTGAGGAGGAATTGCTGGCGCGCGTCCACAAGGGCTTGCGCGAAACGTTTCCCGACCTTCTGCTGATTTCCGTCCCGCGCCACCCCGAACGCGGGCCGGACGTGGTCGATATCTTTGCGACTGCCGGGCTCGATGCGAGCCTGCGGTCGCGCGGCGAGCCCATCCAGCGGCGTTGCGATGTCTATGTGGCGGATACGATTGGAGAGCTCGGGCTTTTCTATCGTCTTGCACCCATTGCCTTCATTGGAGGTTCATTGGTCCCTCATGGCGGGCAGAACCCGATCGAACCGGCGCAGATTGGCTGCGCGATCCTTTCAGGCGCGCGGGTCCGCAATTTTTCAGGCATATATCGATCGCTGACCGAGGCGGGCGCCGCGCGCGTGGTGAAAGATGCGGAAGCCTTGCAGGCTGAGATTTTGAGCCTGCTCGGCAACCACCAGGCGGTAACGAACCTGTCGAGTGCGGCGAAAGTCTGCGCGGATTCCGGGCAGGGCGCGCTGGATGCGGTAAAAGGGGTGCTCGAAGGAGCATTTGGCAAGTTGCTGGATTGAGCAGGCAGAGCGGAGGGGAACCTCCCGTTCGCTTTGGTTCGCCGCAGAGGTTTTGCCTGGTGGCGAGAGGATGAGGACTGGATGTGCGGCAGGCACCCGATTTCTGGTGGCAGCAAGGCAAGGGGCTGAAAGCGCTGGCGCTATCGCCCGTTTCCTTCATCTACGGACGCATTGCGGGCAGGCGGATGCGAAAGCCGTCGCAGGGGCGCGTCGATGTTCCGGTCATCGTCGTGGGAAATTTCGTGGCGGGAGGGGCTGGCAAGACACCCACCACCATCGCACTTGCCAGAATGTTGCAAGATGAGGATTTCAATCCCGTCATCCTGACCCGCGGCTATGGCGGCAGTCTTGAGGGGCCCGTCGAGGTCGATCCCGATACGCATCTGGCTTCGCAGGTCGGGGACGAGGCGCTCTTGCTGGCCGAGGCTGCAACAACCATCGTCTCAAGCGACCGCGTCAGCGGAGCAAGAGCGGCAGTGGAAGCGGGCGCGGATGTCATCCTGCTGGATGACGGCTTTCAAAACCCTTCTCTCCACCGCGATTTCTCGCTGGTAGTTGCGGAAGGCGCCGTGGGCGTCGGCAACGGTATGACCATCCCCTCGGGGCCGTTACGCGCACCATTGCGCGATCAGCTCATCAAGGCGAATGCGCTTCTCGTCATCGGCGAGGGGGAAGCGGGAAACAGGCTCGTGCGGCAGGCCGCGCGTCGCGGTCTGCCGGTTCTGCGCGCGGATCTCAAGCCACGCCCCAACCCGGATGTGAGCGGTGAACGCGTTCTTGCTTTTGCCGGGATCGGTCGCCCGCAGAAATTTTTCGACACGCTCGCTGCGATGGGAGCGGAGATCGAGGAACGCCGCGCCTTTCCGGACCATCACGTCATCACCGTTGCCGAGGCACAGGACATCCTCACCTGCGCGGAAGCGAAGGGGCTGGTTCCGGTCACCACCACCAAGGACATGCGGCGCATTGAGGGCAGCGAGCATGAACTCTTGCGCTGGCTGGCAGGTTCGGCACGGGTCGTGACCGTGGATCTCGTCTTCCGGGAAGAGCGGCGGATGCTGGATCTGTTGAACCGCACCATCCATAACCGCAGCTTCCGGTGAAATCTCCGCGCGTCGGGCCGTCCTATTCGGGGCGCATATGGCTCATGGCTGCAGCTGCGTCCACATAGGCTTCCTGACGCTCCGCGCTCCAGTACTTCAATTCGTCGAGCGGGATCTGCTGGCCAGTGACCGCGCAGCGCACATGATTGCCCGGCGCAAGGATCTGGAAATCGCCGTCGAGATAACGGATGCGGGCTTCGCCGCCGAGGCGCGGGGATTCGTAGCGGTTCATAGAGTTCTTGCCTGTTGCAGCGCGTCGTCCCGGCCGGGCCATGCGGGCGGGTGGGCGAGACGGGGGTCGCATTCGGTTCATGGGTGGAGCAGCCTCAGCCATCCTCACGCGTCATGATCGCGTCAGGCGCAGCTTGTACTCCTTTTCACCGCGAAGATAGTTGTCGAAACACGTCTTTTCCAGCGCAAAGGACGCCTTTTAAGACGTCTTGGCGAGATCCCCGGGGTCAAGCAGTCTCGCTCTGCTTCTTTTCGGTGCGCGGGGTGCGAGCATGAAGTATGTCCGTGCCGGCGAAAAGACCGCCCGTCAACTGCATCTGCATCCGCTCGAAGTCGCGTCTGCGGACATCCTCTTCGATATCCGCAATCCTCTCATACGGAATTGCAAGCGCCGCCAGTGCCGCCCGTCCGAAGACAATGCCCGATTCGAAGGTTTCGCGGATGTGGAAATCCACCCCCTCGCGGGTCAGGTCCAGAGCATGCGCACGGTCAGTCGCCCGGCAATAGATGCGGGCTGAGGGAAAGTTCTCCCTTATACAACCGATGGCCCGATGCATGACTTCGTCATTTTCCACGCAAAGCGCGATGACGGCCGCTTCCCCCGCGCCTGCCGAGCGCAGCACGTCGGCGCGCGTGATGTCCCCGTAATAGACCTTGTAGCCGAGCTTGCGCGCGTAGTTGATGCGCTTGGCGTCGCGGTCCATCGCGGTGATGGCGATACCTTCCGCCGCCAGCATCTGGGCGGCCACCATGCCGAAACGTCCGAAGCCGCAGATCAGCACGTTGGTGCTGGCTTCTCCGAAACTCTCCACGATCTCGGGCGCCACGCCATGGGCACGCAGGCTTGTGGCGATCCGGTCATAGATGGCACAGACGAAAGGTGTGAGCATCATCGACAGGATGACCACCGCGATCAGCGTGGATTTCTCATCCTCGTTCATCAGCCCGTGGGCGAAGGCTGCGGAGAACAGGACGAAGCCAAATTCTCCGCCTTGTGGCAGGGTTGTGGCAATGCGCAGGGCGTCCGTGTTGGAGGCGCCGAAAAGCCGGGAAAGCGCCCAAAGAAGCGCGCCCTTGATGCTCATCACCGAGAGGACGCCGAGGAGGATCAGCGGCCATGCGTCGATCACCACGTCGAGCGCGAACGTCATGCCGACGGCCATGAAGAACAGGCCCATCAGCAGCGAGCGGAAGGGTTCGATATCGGCTTCAAGCGTATGACGGAACGAAGAATCGGCCAGCATGACACCGGCGATAAAGGCGCCGAGAGCCATGGACAGACCCACCAGATGAAGCAGCATCGCGCTGCCCAGCGCCACCAGGAGCGCCGCGATAAGCATCACTTCGCGCGCGCCGGAGCGGGTCAGGAACGAAAACAGCGGATTGAGGGCGTAGCGGCCAACGAGCAGGACCACGATGATCGCGCTGACCGCGATGAAGGCCTCCACCCATAACGGCGAGACCGGCTCGCCCGAGACGGGCGCCAGCAACGTGACGCTCGCCAGAAGAGGCACGATGGCAATGTCCTGAAGCAGGAGAATGGCGAAGGCGCGCTGGCCGTAGCTTGTCTTGAGCTGACCGCGTTCCTGCAAGAGCTGAAGGGCGAAGGCTGTCGACGACAGGGCGATGCCGAAGCCGGCCACGAAGGCCATACGCCAGCTATCGCTCACCAGCAGGACAAGGGCTGTCAGGGCAAGGCCGGTAATCAGCACCTGCGCCGTGCCAAGTCCAAATATGTCCCGGCGCAATTGCCACAGACGGCCGGGATTGAGTTCCAGTCCGATCAGGAAGAGAAGCAGAACGACGCCCAGCTCCGCGACCCGCAGGATCGTTTCGGGATCCGAGATGAGCGCCACCCCGTGTGGGCCGATCAGCATTCCCGCGCCCAGATAGCCCAGCACCGCGCCCAGCCCCACACGCTTTGCCAGCGGTACGGCCACCACGGCCGTGCCCAGCAAGGCGACAGCTTCTATGAGAAAGGGGGGCGTGACATCGGAAGCCATGCTTTATCCTGGTTCATTCCAAGCGTAGGGGTGACGCTAGGTAGGATAGAGCATCGATGGTAAACGGATAGGGAAAAAAACGAGGTTCTTTCCCCCATCAAGTCGTCATGTGCGGCTTTTCGGTCGGCTCTGACGATCAGGCCGCTGTGCCACCGACGGTCAGCGCGTTGATGCGCAGCGTCGGTTGGCCGACCCCTACCGGGACACCCTGTCCCTGTTTGCCGCAGGTGCCGATGCCCGGATCGAGCTTCATGTCGTTGCCCACCATGGGGACACGGGTCAGAGCGTCCGGGCCGTTGCCGATCAGCATAGCTCCCTTGACGGGCGCACCGATCTTGCCGTTCTCGATCTTGTAGGCCTCGGTGCAGGAAAAGACGAATTTGCCGGAGGTGATGTCCACCTGTCCGCCGCCGAAGGAGACGGCATAGATACCGTCCTTGACCGAAGAGAGGATCTCTTCGGGATCAAAATCGCCCGCGCGCATGATGGTGTTGGTCATGCGCGGCATCGGGATATGGGCAAAGGACTGTCGGCGCCCGTTTCCGGTTGGCTTCATGCCCATGAGCCGGGCGTTCTGGCGGTCCTGCATGTAGCCCACGAGAATGCCGTCCTCGATCAGTATGGTCTCGCTGGTGGGGGTGCCTTCATCGTCGAAATTGAGCGAACCGCGCCGGTTCGCGATCGTGCCGTCATCCACGACGGTGACGCCCGGCGACGCAACGCGCTCACCCAGGAGACCTGCGAAAGCAGACGTCTTTTTGCGATTGAAGTCGCCCTCAAGCCCATGCCCGACAGCTTCATGAAGCAGAATGCCCGGCCAGCCTGCGCCCAGAACCACATCCATGGTGCCGGCGGGGGCCGGGATGGCTTCAAGGTTCACCAGAGCCTGTCGCAGGGCTTCGTCGGCGGCGTGCATCCAGCTGCCTTCAGCAATGAATTCGCCATAGGCCTGGCGCCCGCCAATGCCGTAGGAACCGCTTTCCTGCCTGTCGCCCTGACCCACGACAACTGACACGTTGAAACGGACGAGAGGGCGGATGTCCTGAACCCGATAGCTGTCGGCGCGCAGGATATCGACCACCTGCCACGAACCCGCCAGAGAAACCGTTACCTGCCGAACGCGCGGGTCCTTTGCCCGCGCATAGGCGTCAACACGCTGCAGAAGCTGGACCTTTTCCTCAAAGCCCGGCGTCTCGAGCGGATTGTCGGTGCCATAAAGCGCCGCGTTGGTGCGGGCAGGGGCGGCCGCGTAGGTGCCCTGGTGGCCATCCTTCACGGTCTTGACGGCATCCGCAGCGCGCTGGAGCGCCGCTTCGGAAATCTCGCCGGAATGAGCATAGCCCGCAGCCTCTCCCGCCACAACGCGCAGGCCAAAGCCCTGTGTCGTGTCGAAGGTCGCAGACTTCAACCGGCCATTGTCCCAGACCAGACCCTCTGACTGCGCGTATTCGAGGAACAGTTCACTGTCATCCGCGCCCTCGATCGTCTCGCTCAAGACCTTGAGGGCCGAGCTCAGGCCCACGCCGGAACTCTCGAGCAGATCGATGGAGGTTTTCATGGTTGTGTCTCTGGTCAGGTGAATGTGGCCGGGGCAGATGGTATCGCACCCGAAAAGCTCTCGCGCGGCGAAAACCGCGATGACCCCAACGGTAATGAGGATGCGATACGCCCGCAATGCGTCGCGCGCAAGCGCGCGTGTTCTACAAGCGCACGGGTCCTAATTGAGCGCGTCGTAGCCTTGCGTGAACCCGTTGAGCGAGATCGGGATGCCGATCCCTTCCTCGGGCGTCTGGAAAATGATGAAGGTGGCAAGCTTGCCGGAGCGCATCTTGGAGAGCAGTTCGTCCTGCAAGATCACTTCCGCGATGCAGCCATTGGGTAGGCAGCGCACGAAACCGGCGCGCCCGATATCCGCACCATCCACCTTGAGGCCAAGCCCGAAGGGCAGCAATACGCCGAGCGGAGCCAGTACGCGCAGGATCTTGGCTTCCTTGTCGGCCGTCTTCAGCACGATCACCGAAAGGCCCACATTCTCGCGGTCCTCGGCGGTAACGTTCTGGATCAGAGCGCATTGCTCGGACTGCGAGCCGGGAGGTGTGTCGCAACGGATCTGCCAGTCGCCATGAACGGCCTGAACAGCGCCCTGCGCCATGGCCGGAGCGGCGAGCCCCTGAAGCATCGCAGCCGCTGCGATGAGACCGGCAAGTCCCGCGCGGACGCCTTTTCCGGTCCGGTTGCGGGGCGTGCGCATGGACAAGTCGAACACGTGAACCTCCGATTCGAATCATAAAGTCATTGCGGTACGTCAATGGCCTGCGAATCACGGCGGCCTGAAGCGTTCCGACGCCTGCGACATTGCCCGAGATGGGTGTCTCGTTCCAGTCCCCTGTCGTGCTGCCCCTCCGCCATGGCGGAAATGAGGCCGCCGCCGTTTCCTCTCCCATCCGCTCCACGGCGGAACTCTGCAAAAGCGCGCAAGGGGCGAAGCCATTGGGGCTTGGGGCAAAGGATGCGCCGTCGGTAGAAGTCAAGCATTCAAAACCACGCATTGTTCGCTTGGGGGCGGTGCGACAATATGCTAGAGGTGCGGCAAAAGGACGCCCGCCTGCGCGTATGCCTATGGGAGTTCCACGATTTTGAGTAGTATCCGCGGCTCCAAGAAGAGCGTGATGCTATGGACGAATTGTCGTGTCGGAGGCCATGGCGTAACGTAGGGTTTTGTCCTTTGCTGAATAGAGTTGAGTAGAATTGAACCGGTAAACATCGGCCGAGGGGGCCGAGGCCTGAGGAGGGGCGCCGGGTAACCTGATCGGGTTTTCTGGTCGGGGTGCCGGACTTTCTGAAATGGCACCGAGATGAAAGGGAGCGCATCAAGGTGATGAATCCGCTTAAGCGTATCTGGGTGGGGGCGCGGGTCGGCGACGCAGCATTGGCCGCCCTTGGGGCGCTGGTCGCGTTGGGGCTGTCCGCGGCAGGTGTTGCAGCCGCCGAGCCGGAGCCGTGGGCGATTAACCTGCAGCCGGCTTCTTCGGAGGTCATGCAGGACATTCACGCTTTTTCCAACTTCACCTTGTGGATCATCGTGCCCATCGTGATCCTGGTGTCGGTCCTTCTGTTGGTCGTGATGTTGCGCTTCAATGCCCGCGCCAATCCGACGCCGTCCAGGACGTCGCACAACACACTGATCGAAGTGATCTGGACCGTCGTCCCGATCCTGATTCTGGTGATGATTTCCGTGCCGTCGCTGCGTCTTCTCTACAAGCAATTGACGGTGCCGACCGCGGATCTGACCGTGAAAGCGACCGGTTACCAGTGGGCCTGGGGCTACGAGTACACCGACGATGCCTATGAGGGGATCGCCTTCGACGCCTTCATGCTGAGTGACGAAGCGCGCGCCGAGCGCATCGCTGCCGGGGCGAGTGAAGCCTCCGTACCGCGGCTGCTGGCGACCGACTATGATGTGGTCGTCCCCGTCGGCAAGGTCGTTCGCGTTCAGGTCACCTCCACCGACGTGATCCATTCTTTCGCGCTTCCGGCTTTCGGAATGAAGGTCGACGCCATTCCCGGACGTCTGAACGAGACCTGGTTCAGGGCCGACACGACTGGTGTCTTCTACGGCCAGTGTTCGGAGCTGTGCGGCAAGGACCACGCCTTCATGCCCATTGTCATCCGTGTGGTCACCGAAGAGCAGTTCGCTGCCTGGGCAGATGCCGCGAAGGATGATGTGGATGCGGCGAACGCGCTTCTGGCGAGCCTGAAGGCGGGCGAAGAGGCCGAAAAGACGGTTGCGCGCAACGAAACGGATGATGCGGGCTTCGCCATCCGATGAGCGGGCATGCCCGCGCGAAGCGGTTCGCGCGGGCGACAGGATTTTGAGAATTGGAACAGACGGTCGGAAAGACGGGCCGATAGGCCCTGACAGTTCGGGTAACGAGGGTGAGACCCTGCGAACCTGAGCGGTCCCGACCGGACATCTTACCGGTTGCGCGCTGGAGCGGCGCTGGCAACCGGAGGCGAAAGGCTAAGGGGAGAAAGACAAGATGGCGGGTTCCGAGGCCCATGCAGCACACGACCATCCGCATGGATGGCGTCGTTACGTCTATTCGACGAACCACAAGGACATCGGCACGATGTACCTGATCTTCGCCATCATGGCGGGGGTCGTCGGCGGCTTTCTCTCGGTGATGATGCGCTGGGAGCTGGCCGAACCGGGCATTCAGATCTTCCACGGCTTTGCCCAGATGATCTATGGCGTGGACGCGGACTCCTCCGTCGATGCCGGCAAGAGCATGTACAATGCCTTCACCACGGCGCATGGCCTGATCATGATCTTCTTCATGGTGATGCCCGCGCTGATCGGCGGTTTCGCCAACTGGTTCGTGCCCATCATGATCGGTGCGCCGGATATGGCGTTCCCGCGCATGAACAACATTTCCTTCTGGCTGTTGCCGCCGGCATTCCTGCTGCTGCTGCTGTCCATGTTCGCGCCTTCCGCGCCTGGCGCCTGGGGCGTGGGCGGCGGTTGGACGATCTATCCGCCGTTCTCCACCAGCGGTCAGCCCGGTCCGGCCATGGACATGGCGATCCTGTCGCTGCACATCTCCGGCGCGTCGTCGATCCTGGGTGCGATCAACTTCATCACCACGATCTTCAACATGCGCGCGCCGGGCATGACGCTGCACAAGATGCCGCTGTTTGCCTGGTCGGTTCTGGTCACCGCGTTCCTGCTGCTGTTGTCGCTCCCGGTTCTGGCCGGCGGCATCACCATGCTGCTGACCGACCGCAACTTCGGCACGACCTTCTTCAACCCGGCCGGCGGCGGTGATCCGATCCTGTTCCAGCACCTGTTCTGGTTCTTCGGTCACCCGGAAGTTTACATCCTGATCCTGCCGGCCTTCGGCATCATCAGCCACATCATTTCCACCTTCTCGCGCAAGCCGATCTTTGGCTATCTCGGCATGGCCTACGCCATGGTCGCCATCGGCGTGGTCGGCTTCATCGTGTGGGCACACCACATGTACACGGTCGGTCTGGACGTCGATACGCAGGCCTATTTCGTGTTTGCCACCATGGTGATCGCGGTGCCGACGGGCGTGAAGATCTTCTCGTGGATCGCTACCATGTGGGGCGGTTCCATCACCTTCCGTGCGCCGATGCTGTGGGCGCTGGGCTTCATCTTCCTGTTCACCATCGGTGGTGTGACGGGTGTGCAGCTCGCCAATGCCGGTCTCGACCGGTCGCTTCACGACACCTATTTCGTGGTGGCTCACTTCCACTACGTGCTGTCGCTGGGGGCGGTCTTCGCCATTTTCGGCGGCTGGTACTACTGGTTCCCGAAAATGTTCGGCTACATGTACAACGAGACGCTGGCCAAGGTGCATTTCTGGATCACCTTCGTCGGCGTGAACCTCGTGTTCTTCCCGCAGCACTTCCTGGGTGCCAACGGCATGCCGCGTCGTTACATCGACTATCCGGACGCCTTCGCCCATTGGAACTGGATCTCCTCTATGGGCTCCTACATTTCCGCTGTGGGTGTGCTGGTGTTCCTGGTCTGCGTGTTCGAGGCCTTCGCCAAGAAGCGCGTGGCCGGCGATAATCCCTGGGGCGTGGGGGCCACGACGCTGGAATGGACGTTGTCCTCTCCGCCGCCGTTCCACCAGTTCGAAACGCTGCCGCGCATCAAATAAGCGGCGCAAGCAGCGACCCCTTGATGGGGCAAGAAACCCGGCCCGACGTCGCTATCGCCGACGCCGGGCCGCAAGTGACAGAGCCGCCAAGGCCGTTTGAATAGGGAATATGCGCATGTCGCTTGTCGAGCGTCACGACACGACGAATATTGGAGCCACCTGGGACGGCGGCACGGGAACGGTCAGCGATTATTTCGCCCTCCTGAAACCCCGTGTCATGTCGCTGGTGATCTTCACCGCCTTTGTCGGCATCGTGCTGGCGCCGGGCGGGCTGCATCCTGTCCTCGCCGGAACAGCGCTCCTGTGCATCGCCGTCGGCGCGGGCGCATCCGGTGCGCTCAACATGTGGTTCGACGCCGATATCGATCGGGTGATGTCGCGCACCGCCAACCGACCGGTCCCCGCCGGGCGCATCACCCGCGAGGAGGCCTTCGGCTTCGGCATGATGCTGGCCTGCGGCTCCGTGCTGGTTCTGGGGCTTCTGGTCAATCTGCTGTCGGCGGCCCTGCTGGCCTTCACGATCTTCTTCTATGTCGTCGTCTACACCATGTGGCTGAAGCGTTCGACGCCGCAGAACATCGTCATCGGCGGCGCTTCCGGTGCGCTTCCGCCGGTGATCGGCTGGGCGGCGGTCACCGGCGAGGTCTCGGTTGAAAGCCTCACACTCTTCATGCTGATCTTCATGTGGACCCCGCCGCATTTCTGGGCGTTGTCGCTGTTCAAGTCAGCCGACTATCAGGCCGCGGGCATTCCGATGCTGCCGGTTGTGCGCGGCGAACAGACGACGCGCAATCACATTCTCGCCTATTCGATCCTGCTGGCCCCCATCGGGCTTGCTCCGACAATTCTCGGCTTTGCAGGGCCGATTTACGGCGTCATCGCTGCCGCTCTCGGCATCGCTTTCGTTGCGCTCGCCGTTCAGGTCTGGCGGCTGCGCACCGGGCCGCTGGCAACACGCGCCGCCGTTCGCCTGTTTCTCTTTTCCATCTTCTATCTGTTCGCCCTTTTTGCCCTCCTGCCTGCAGAGCGCCTGATCGTGATGGCGCTTTCGGCAGCGGGGCTGGGCACAGCCGGTCTGGGAGGCTGATCATATGACGGACCGCACCGAAACGTCCGATTCCGGTATCAGGCTCACGCCCGAGCAGGTGCAGCGTCGCCGTACGCGTTCCATCGCTATCGGCGTGTCGCTCGCAGCCCTCGTGGTCCTTTTCTACGTGGTGACCATGGCCAAGATGGGCCTCAACCTGGAAAGCGCAGGGGGCTGAGACGTCATGAGCGAGAGGGACACCGGGAGTGACAGGAGCGAGGCGAACCGGACGGGCGGTAGCCACGAGACTGCGCGCGCCACGAAAGCCGCGCGCAGCAACCGCACACTCGCGATCGCCTGTGTCGCCTTTGTCGGGTGCATGGTGGGCGCCGCCTACGCCTCCGTTCCGCTCTACCAGCTGTTTTGCGCCGTGACCGGCTACGGCGGCACGACCCAGCGCGCTCAGTCCGCGCCGGTCGAACCGATCGAGCGCCGTATAAAGGTGCGTTTCGACGGCAATGTCGCCTCCAATCTGCCCTGGACCTTCAAGCCGGAAGGTCGCCAGGTGGAGCTGAACATGGGCGAGGTCGGGACCGAGAAATACAGGGTCGCCAACCTGTCGGGCGCACCGAATGCGGGCACCGCGACCTTCAACGTCACGCCGTTCGAAGCGGGCGCCTATTTCAACAAGCTGGATTGCTTCTGCTTCACCGAGCAGGCCCTTGCCGCAGGCGAGGAGCGCGAGATGCAGGTGGTGTTTTTCGTCGATCCGGCGATGGATGACGATCCGAACCTGAAGCATATCGATACGATCACGCTGTCCTACACGTTCTTTCGCGATGAGGCGGCCGAACAACCGGTCGCCGCAGCGCCTGATACCAATGCCAAGAATTCCGGAAATCTCTGACAACGCGG
This sequence comes from Breoghania sp., assembly GCF_963674635.1. Classification (NCBI taxonomy): domain Bacteria; kingdom Pseudomonadati; phylum Pseudomonadota; class Alphaproteobacteria; order Hyphomicrobiales; family Stappiaceae; genus Breoghania; species Breoghania sp. The sequence goes on along the minus strand of NZ_OY771475.1, from coordinate 2,393,365 downwards.
CGCTTTGAACTGCGCCCGTGCATTTGGGTACCCTGGGGGAGAAGATATGGCCGAGGCCCATACCAAGAACCACGATTATCATCTCGTTGAACCGAGCCCCTGGCCGTTCACCGCCTCCGTCGGCGCCTTCATCATGGCGATCGGAGCCATCGGCCTGATGCGCTGGCTGAAGGACGATACGTTCCACGTCCTCGGGCTCAACGTGACCGGCTGGGGCGTTTTCGCCATCGGCCTCGCCGTGATCCTCTACACCATGTATGCGTGGTGGCGGGACACGATCCGCGAGGGGCATCAAGGTCATCATACCCGGGTCGTCGGGCTGCACCTGCGCTACGGCATGATCATGTTCATCGCCTCGGAGGTGATGTTCTTCGTGGCGTGGTTCTGGGCCTATTTCGATGCGTCCCTGTTTACCGGCGAGGCGATCCAGTTCGCGCGTGTGGAAGCCACAGGTGGCACATGGCCCCCGCAAGGCATTGCCACTTTTGATCCCTGGCATCTGCCGCTGCTCAACACGCTGATCCTGCTTCTGTCGGGAACGACCGTCACGTGGGCGCATCACGCGCTGCTGCACGATGATCGCCAGGGCCTCAAGTGGGGCCTCACCTTCACGGTCATTCTCGGCGTGATCTTCTCGCTCTGCCAGGCTTACGAGTACTCGCATGCCACCTTCACCTTCGCCGACAACATCTATGGCGCGACCTTCTTCATGGCGACCGGCTTCCACGGCTTCCATGTCATCGTCGGCACTATCTTCCTGGCGGTGATCCTCGGGCGTGCGGCCACGGGTGACTTCACGCCGAAGAGCCATTTCGGCTTCGAGGCGGCGGCCTGGTACTGGCACTTCGTCGACGTCGTCTGGCTGTTCCTGTTTGTCTCCATCTATGTCTGGGGCGCAGGCTCGACCGCCGGGCACTAGCGATTTGACGCGTCTGGTTGCACTTGTCCTGCTCGTCTTTGTGGCCGCGGCGGCTCCGGCTGCCGCGGACGCAGGTCAGGTGCGCCAGATAGAGATCCGCAAGAGCGCGCGATTGATGAGGCTTCTCGCCGCCAATGGCGACGAGATCAGGCGTTACACGGTCGCGCTTGGCGGAAGCCCAATCGGCCACAAGCAGCGGGAAGGTGATGAGCGTACGCCGGAAGGCACTTACGTGATTGACTGGCGAAACCCGAAAAGCGCCTATCATCTCTCATTGCACATTTCATATCCCTCCGCCGCCGATCGCGCCCGCGCCCGCAACAGGGGAGATGATCCTGGCGGGATGATCATGATCCACGGCCTTCGGCGTGGAATGGGCTGGATCGGCTCGCTCCACACCTCCCTTGACTGGACGAATGGCTGCATCGCGGTGACGAATGCCGAGATTGAAGAGATCTGGTCGCTCGTCGAGAACGGTGCCACCGTTCACATCCTGCCCTGAAGGTGCGGGGCTATTTCCGAAGAGGAATGACCATGAGCGAGCCCCAAAACCTCCGCTATCCGCCGCTTCCTCCGACGCAAAGCGGCCTTCGCGGCCGCTGTCCGCGCTGTGGTCAGGGCAAGCTCTTTGACGGGTTTCTGACGACAGCCAAGAGCTGCGAGCGCTGCGGTCTCGATTTCGAGTTCATCGATAGTGGCGACGGCCCGGCGGTCTTCATCATCCTGTTTGTCGGTTTTCTGGTGGCTGCAGGTGTCTTCGCGGTGGAAATGACCTTCATGCCGCCCATATGGGTGCACCTGCTCCTGTGGGGCCCGATTACGCTGGGTCTGTCACTGGGCTTTCTTCGGCCCCTGAAAGGGTTGATGATCGCCCAGCAATATTGCCGAAGTGCAGGAGAAGGCCGACTTGGCGAATAGAAACGAGCGAAGGAAGCTCGGCGCGGGCTTCATCGTGCCAGGGGTTCTTCTGGTCGCGATCTTGGGCATTCTCGTCTCACTCGGGAACTGGCAGATGCGCCGCCTGTCGTGGAAGCTCGATCTCATCGACAAGGTCGATTCCCGCTTGAACGCAGAGCCCACCGATCCGCCTGGTCCCGATAACTGGGCCAATATCGATGCCGATGCGATCGCCTATCGACAGGTCCGGATGAGCGGTCGCTATCTTCCCGGCGAATTCCACGTCTTCACATCCTTGTCTGATCCGAAGGGCAGATATGGCGGGCCCGGCTACTGGGTGATGACCCCGTTCAGGACGTCTGGTGGCTGGATCGTCTTTGTCAATCGAGGGTTTGTTCCGCAGGATCTGAAAGCCGCCTCAAGCCGACCGGGAAGCGAGGCGCCGCAAGGCGATCTGACACTTGTCGGCACGGTTCGGCAGGCGGAACCGGAAGGGACCGGCCCGTCCTTTGAGGCAGAGCCGGAAAAGAACATCTGGTATCGCCGCGATCCGGCGCAGCTGGCGCTCGCTGGCGGTCTGGCGCCCGTCGATGTCGCGCCCTACACCGTCGATCTGAATGCGGGCTCGGGGTCCCCAAGCGGGCTTCCCCAAGCGGGCGAGACGAAGGTCTCCTTCAAGAACCCGCATCTTGGCTACGCGATGACCTGGTATGGGCTTGCCCTGTCCGCAATCGGGGTCTTCGCCGTCTATCTCATGGGCGCGCATCGGCGTCGGAAGGCCGGAGATCGCACCATGTTCTCCGCCTGAAGAGCATTCGGGCGGCACTCTCCGCCCGAACGCTCCCAATCTCAGGCGGCGTTTACAGCTGCTCCAGAACGCCCGCTGCGCTCGAAACCTGTGCCTGACCGGGGGAGTCCTCAATATTGAGGCTCGTGACCTTGCCGTCTTCCACGATCATCGAATAGCGCTTCGACCGGATGCCCAGCCCGCCCGCGCTGGCATCGAGCTCAAGCCCGAGCGCTTTAGCGAAATCGGCGCTGCCATCGGCGAGGAAGGTCATCTTGCCCTTCGCGCCTGTCGCCTTGGCCCAGGCGTCCATGACGAAAACGTCGTTGACCGAGGTCACGGCAACCGTATCCACGCCCTTGCTGTGGAAGACGGTCAGGTTGTCGATGAAGCCGGGCAGATGATTGTTGTGGCAGGTCGGCGTGAAGGCCCCGGGTACGGCAAAAAGGACGACCTTCTTGCCCGCGAAAACCTCGTTCGTGGTCGTTTCGCCCGGCCCGTCCTCTGTCATGACCTTGAAGGTTGCATCCGGCAATTTGTCGCCGATCTGGATCGTCATGTAACTGTCTCCCTGAATTGAAACGTGCAGGCCACGTGGGGGATGAGCCCACCGATCAGCAGACCGGCCGAGAAAAGCACCTCACGTAGCCACGGCACAGGAGATAGGGCTCAGCGGGGCTGCCGTCGAGGCAGACCTCGCGATGTTTTTCAAGGAACGTCAATGGCCCAGGTCTGATCCGCCGCCTTGTCGCCGTTCACAAGTGTCAGACGCAGCAAGGCCTTGCCATCCGCGCTTGCCAATCCGTCGAGCGAGAGCGAAAAAAACGCCCGATCCCCATCCTGCGTTTCAAGCGTGGGAACGCTGAGATAGGAGCCTTCGGGCCCTTCCACGAACAGGTCGAACGGAGCGTCGGGGTCTGAGAGCTGGGCGGTCATCTTCAGGACCGGAGCCGCGCCCCCCTCGACACTGACCCGGGAGACGGAAAGCGGATCGCCCGGCTGCGCCAATTGGGGCAATTTCGCAAGGGCTGCGCGTATTGAGGCCGCCTGAGGGGCATCTGCGGGCGCGCCGGGCGTCAATTCCACCTGAAGCTGCGTCATGACGGGGACGCACACCTGTTTGCACAACCCCATCGTCACGTTGGCGGTCAGGGAGACGGGGGCCTCGGCGCTTTGCGGGTGCACGAGTATCGGCAGCACCGTGGGGCCCTCATAACCGATGGTTACCGAATAGGGATCGACATGGCGCGCGGGGGCTGGAAATGCCATCTGCGCGGTGGCGAGGTTTTCCGAGCCTGCAAAATCGGCTTGCGTGCCGAGGCCGCTGTCGCCGGGAAAGCGCCAATAGGTCTTCCAGCCGGGATCGGGCCGGATTTCCAGCCCGGCCAGAAGCGATCCGTCCTCGTTTGCAGACCCGCCAGCGGTGATCAGACGGATTTTCCCGCCCATCGCTTCGTGCCAAGGTGAGGATCCGGCCTCCGCCGGGCTCGCGAGCGCCAAGGCTGCGGAAAGTGCAGCGAGGCATCCGCACAAGCGCAGACTGTTCCCGAAGAGGGCGATGATCGACATTGGCGACATGAGTGCTCTTGGTTTTCGCGCAAGGGGACAGGGTTCTTGCACGGGAGGACGGGGGCATCTCTTGCGTTGCAAACTAAAGGATCGGTCTTGTTCCTCCAAGACACGCTTCGCCTGCCCGCACTCATAATCATGTGAGGCTGGTGCGAGGAGATAGCCGCCTGACACCGTTAACAAAAGCGGTACTTGCGGCTAAACTCGAACTTCAGGTTGTGGTGAGTGAGGATGATGCAGATGGCGTTTGAGAAGGATACGAGCGAAAGCGCGGGCACCTATCTCGACGGTCAGCTTCTGATCGCAATGCCAACCATGGCGGACGAACGGTTCGAACGTTCGGTGATCTACATGTGCGCCCATTCCGCCGAAGGTGCGATGGGACTGATTCTGAACAAGCTGGTGGATAGCCTTTCCCTCCCCGAATTGCTCTCACAACTTGGGATCATCGAGGAGGATGATGCGATCCGACTGCCCCACGCGCTCGATGCCATGCCGGTTCACAGGGGGGGGCCGGTGGAGACGGGGCGGGGGTTTGTGCTGCATTCCTCCGACTACTTTGCGGAGAACTCCACATTGGCCATAGAGAAAGGCATCTGCCTGACGGCCACACTGGAAATCCTCAAGGCCATGGCGGAAGGGCGCGGCCCGGCCAACGCCATGCTGGCGCTTGGCTATGCGGGTTGGAGCGCGGGCCAGCTTGAAAGCGAGATCCAGGCCAATGGTTGGCTGACATGCCCCGCCGATGAGGCCCTGGTCTTCGGGCGTGATCTGGACAGGAAATATCTCGATGCACTGGGACGTCTCGGCATTTCGCCGGGCATGCTGTCCTGCGATGCGGGGCATGCCTGAGCGAAACTCGCGTCGATAGTCCTGAAAACAGCGCGCAACCTCAGGGCCCGGCCCCCTGTTCGAAGCGTTTCGACAAATTCGGTTTTCGTGTGGCCCCGTGTGATTTAGGCTCTCGCGCAATGGACTGTCTGCTCCCGCGGCGCATTCCGGCGAACGAGAAGCTCGCCGCGTAAGCGGGATTCGGATATGTAGACCCACGAGTCAGGCTCGACGAATAAACTGAAAACCGGACAGGGACACCGGGATCGGATCCCTCGTCGGGGAAGGAAGCCACTTGAAATATGTCAGCACGCGCGGCAACGCGCCCGAACTGGAATTCGCCGATGTTCTGTTGAGTGGACTGGCGCGCGACGGCGGCCTTTATGTTCCCGCTGAATGGCCCAACCTGAACACCGCCACCATCGCAGGCTTTGCCGGGCGCCCCTATCACGAGGTCGCGCTGGAGGTGATTCGTCCCTTCGTCGGATCGTGCATCCCCGATGATGTGCTGGCGCCGATGCTGCGCGACACATACGCCGACTTCCGGCACCCGGCGGTGACCCCGCTTGTTCAGCTCGCTCCCAACCGGTTCGTTCTTGAGCTTTTTCACGGCCCCACGCTCGCCTTCAAGGATGTGGCGATGCAGTTGCTCGGCCGCTTGATGGATCATGTGCTGGCCGAGCGCGACCAGCGCGCCACCATCGTAGGGGCGACCTCGGGCGATACGGGCGGAGCGGCGATCGAGGCTTTCCGCGGTCGTGAACGCACTGACATCTTCATCCTCTTCCCGAACGGGCGCGTTTCCGATGTCCAACGCCGTCAGATGACCACGGCGACGGAATCAAACGTCCACGCGCTGGCGCTGGAAGGTAATTTCGACGATTGCCAGGGCATGCTGAAAGGCATGTTCAACCATTTCGCCTTCCGCGACCGGATTGGCCTTGCGGGCGTCAACTCCATCAACTGGGCCCGCATCGTGGCGCAGGTGGTGTATTACTTCGTTGCGGGTGTCGCTCTTGGCGCCCCCCATCGTCCGGTATCCTTCACCGTGCCGACGGGCAATTTCGGCGATATCTTCGCCGGCTACGTGGCAAAGCAGATGGGGCTGCCCATCGAGCGCCTCGTTGTGGCGACCAATATCAATGACATTCTCGCGCGCACACTGGAAACTGGTCGTTACGAGATGCGCGGCGTCACTGTCACCACCTCGCCGTCGATGGATATTCAGGTCTCCTCCAATTTCGAGCGTCTGTTGTTTGACGCGGGCGGGCGCGACGCGGCGCAGGTCCGGAGCCAGATGGGTGGTCTCGCTCAGAGTGGGGCCTTTGAACTGGACGCGAAATCCCTGGCTGCTATCCGAAAACTCTTCGCCGCAGGGCGCGCTGACGAAGCGGCGGTCTCCGCTACGATTTCCAGCACCTGGCGTGAGGCAGGCTATCTGGCCGATCCGCACACCTCTGTCGGCCTGCATGTGGCGGAAATGCTGGCGGGCGAAGGAGATCCGGCGACGCCGATGATCGTTCTTTCCACCGCGCATCCGGCCAAGTTCCCGCAGGCTGTCGAGGCGGCCAGCGGCGTTTCGCCGGGGCTGCCAGTGTGGTTGTCCGACCTGATGGAGCGTGAGGAGCGGTTCGAGGTCGTGCCCAACGATATCTTTGCGGTCGAAAAACTGGTTCAGGCGCGCGCCCGCGCCGCAACGGCGGAGGCCTGATCCATGGATGTGCGCATTAGTCGTCTCGCCAATGGCCTCACGGTCGTTACCGATCACATGGCGCATCTTGAGACGGCCGCGCTCGGCGTTTGGGTGCGTGTGGGCTCTCGCAACGAGACCGAGAGCCAGCATGGCCTGACCCATCTGCTGGAACACATGGCTTTCAAGGGCACGCATCGGCGTTCCGCCCGCGCGATTGCGGAGGAAATCGAGGCGGTGGGCGGCGAGTTGAACGCCTCTACCAGCGTGGAAAACACCGCCTACTATGTGCGGGTCCTGGCCGATGACGTTCCGCTTGCGGTCGATCTGCTGGCCGATATTCTCGGCAATTCGCTTCTTGATCCTGTGGAGCTGAAGCGTGAGCAGCATGTGATCCTGCAGGAAATAGGCGGTGTGCAGGATTCGCCGGAGGACTGCGCCTTCGACCAGATGCAGGAAACCGCATGGTCGGGACAGCCGCTGGGGCGCACGATCCTCGGTACGCCGCAGACGGTGAGTTCCTTCACTTCCGAAGGCATTCGTGAATATCTCGATACCCACTACCGTGCGGGCAACATGGTTCTGGCTGCCGCAGGCAAGGTCGATCACGATGCCATCGTGAAGCTGGCCGAGACATGTTTTGCCGACTTTCCCGCCGGTCCGGGCGGTGGTTTCGAGCCTGCGATCTATGCTGGGGGCGAAAGCCGACAGACGCGCGATCTCATGGAAGCGCAGCTGCTGCTGGGGTTTGAGGGCAAGCCCTACAAGCATCCCGACTATTACACCATCCAGATCCTTGCCGGCGTTCTGGGCGGCGGCATGTCCTCAAGGCTCTTCCAGGAAGTGCGCGAGGCCCGCGGTCTTTGCTATGCCGTCTATGCCTTCCACTGGTCCTTCACGGATACGGGTCTCTTCGGCATCCATGCAGCCGCCGGTGAGGAGGATCTCGACGAGCTGATGCCGGTGCTGCTGGGTGAATTGGCCCGCATCGGCGAACATGTGAGCGAGACGGAAGTGGAGCGCGCGCGCGCCCAGATCCGTGCCTCGCTGATGATGTCGATGGAAAGTCCGGTCGCGCGCGCAGGTCAGATCGCGCGCCAGATCATGGTCTATGGTCACTGCCTGGAGCCCGCGCAGATCCTGGAGCGCATCAATGCGGTGAGCGCAGAGGATGTCCGGCGCGTGGCGGCGCAGACGTTCAGCGGCTCTGCTCCGACGATCTCTGCTGTGGGTCCGGTTTCGCGGCTGATGGACGCTGCCTCGATTGCGCAGCGTCTGGGGGCGGCGCGATCGGGAGCTGCGCAGACGGGCGCGGAAAACGGGCAGAGTGGGCGCTTCGCCGGTATCGGCACCGGCAAGCCGCTCTGATCGGCAGGAACGAAGGGGAAGGGCGATGGCGTTACTGGGCTCGATCGGATACGGCGAACCGAGCCCGGTTTTGCAAAGCGAGCGTCTGATCCTGAGAATGCCGACCATGGCCGACCACGCCGGTTGGGCGGCCTTGCGCGAACAGTCCTATTTCTTTCTGAAACAGTGGGAGCCAACCTGGCCCGCCGACGATCTGACAAGAGCGGCATTCCGTCGCCGTCTGCGCCGCTACATGCGCGAAGTGCGCAACGATACGGGCTATCCCTTCTTCCTGTTCCGCCGCGATAACGGCGAGGTCCTGGGCGGATTGACGCTGTCCAACGTGCGACGGGGCGTCACGCAGTCCTGTTCGATGGGCTATTGGATCGGCGCCCCCCATGCCCGTCAGGGCTATATGAGCGAGGCGGTCGAATGCGCGATGAGTTTCGCCTTTTCCCGCCTTGGCCTGCACCGTGTGGAGGCAGCCTGCCTTCCCCATAATGAGGCCTCAATCACTCTGTTACGTCGTGCGGGCTTTTCGCATGAGGGGCTGGCGCGCGCTTATCTGCGCATTGATGCGCAGTGGCGCGATCATCTTCTTTTCGCAAGGTTGGCAGACGATCCGGAGCCCGCACGCCGAACGCATGGCCGACGGGTGGTCTCTCTGGAAGGCGTTAAACATAACTTGTGAAGGCGCTGGCGGTTCGTTACTCCTTGCCGCCATGCCTGCTTATCGAGTGGAGTCTTATGTGCGACGTCTGTGTCTCGTCCTGATTGCGGTTTTCCTGCTTGCCCTGTCCGGATGGGCCCTGCCTGCGCGCGCGGTTGAGGCCATATCGGTGCCCGCCACCGCGGATGCCGTCGATCTGACCCATTCGGTTGAGCGCTATGAAAACCATGGCAACGCCATCCAGGTTTCCACCGCGCCGGGCGCGGACGGCATCGTACGTCGCATTGAGGTGACTTCGCGCGACGGTCAGAACACGGACTGGATCGTCTTCGCGCTTTCCAACCCCTCCGACGAGCAGATCGATCGGCTTCTGGTCGCCCCTTTCTACCGTTTGGTCGGCTCCGGCATTCTGTGGCCCGATCTCGGTTCCTCGCGCATCGCGTCGCTTTCGCCCAGCCAGGGCATCATTCCGGAGCGCATCAACAGCCCGGACGCCGACGTCTATCAGATCACCCTCGATCCCGGCGCGGTCGTCACTTTTGTTGCCGAACTCCACACGTCCAAAGTGCCTCAGCTCTATCTGTGGCAGCCGGAGGCCTACAAGGACAGCGTCAACGCCTACACCCTCTACAAGGGCATCGTTCTGGGCATATCCGGCCTTCTGGCGCTGTTTCTCACCATCATCGTGGTGATCAAGGGAACGATCATGTTTCCCGCCACCGCCGCGCTTGCCTGGACGGTGCTGGGCTATCTGTGCATCGATTTCGGTTTCTGGAACCGGGTCTTTGGCCTGAGCGCCGGCGGCGAGCAGCTCTATCGCGCGGGCGGCGAGGTGCTTTTGGCCGCGAGCCTCATCGTGTTCCTCTACGGCTATCTGAATCTCAATCGCTGGCACATCCATTACAGTCACGTGGCGATCACCGCGCTTGTGCTGTTGCTGGGGCTTTTCAGCATTGCGATCTGGGATCCTGCCATTGCCGCAGGCATTGCGCGCCTCTCGCTCGCCGTTATTGGTCTTCTGGGATTTGGTGTCGTTCTCGTCCTGGCCTTTCAGGGCTATGATCGCGCGATCATGCTCATTCCGACATGGTTCCTGCTGCTGGTCTGGCTCGTCGGTGCCGCGCTTGCGGCCAATGCCGCACTGGCCAACGATCTCGTCCAGCCGGCCATAGACGGCGGCATGGTTCTGGTGGTGCTGCTGATCGGCTTTACCGTCATGCAGCACGCCTTTGCCGGGGCGGCTCTCCTTCAGGGTTCCATTGGCGATGTGGAACGCCGCGCGCTCGCATTGACCGGGTCCGGCGACATGATGTGGGACTGGGACGTCGACCGCGATCATATCCACACCGCCGGCGAGCTGGAGATCCTGCTGTCGCTGAAGCCCGGAACGCTGGAAGGACCGGCGCGCGAGTGGCTTGACGTGATCCATCCCAGCGACCGCGACCGCTTCCGCGCGACATTGGATGCCATCATCGACCAGCGCCGCGGTCGGATCGCGCAAGTGTTCCGTCTGCGTTCCGAAGACGGACATTTCCGCTGGTTCCTGCTGCGTGCGCGCCCGCTTCTGGGTTCTGACGGCGAGGTCGTGCGTTGCGTCGGCACGTTGCATGACGTGACAGAGCAGAAGACCTTCGAGGAGCGCCTGTTGCATGATGCCGTCATCGACAATCTGACGGGCCTGCCCAATCGTCAGATTTTCCTTGATCGGTTCAACGCCGCAATGGCGCGCTACAAGGTGGATGGGACGGTGCGTCCCACCGCGATCGTGCTCGATATTGACGGCTTCAAGCAGGTCAACACGAACCAGAGCATTTCGGTGGGCGATTCCATTCTGCTCACCATGGCGCGCCGGCTGGCCCGTCAGATCAAACCGCAGGACGCGCTGTGCCGTCTGGCGGGCGACCAGTTCGGTATCGTTCTTCTGTCGGAACAGCAGCCCGATCGCATCGCCGCCTTTGGCGAGGCGCTGCGCCGAACCGTGCGCGCGCCCTTCACCTTCGGCGAACATGAAATCTACCTGACCGGCTCCATCGGCCTGGCCATCGGCGACGGTGCCAACACCTCGGCGAGCGAAGTCGTCCACGATGCGGAAATCGCCATGTATCAGGCCAAGATGCTGGGTGGCGATCGCATGGAGGCCTATCGTCCGACACTCAAGACGGTGACCGGCGACCGGGTCGTTCTCGAAAACGATCTGAAGTCCGCCATTGCCAATGAAGAGCTGCGCATTCTCTACCAGCCAATCATACGGCTCGCCGACCGCACCATCGCCGGATTCGAGGCGTTGGTGCGATGGCAACATCCCAAGCAGGGATGGCTTGGCCCGCATGATTTCATTCCGCTGGCCGAGGAATCCGGCCTGATCAATGATCTCGGTCTCTATGTGCTGGAACGCGCTGCCCGCCAACTCTCCTACTGGCAGCAGCAGGGACAGGACAATTATCGTCTCTTCACCAGCGTGAATGTCTCCTCGCGCCAGCTTCTGCGTCACGATCTCATCAACGACGTGAAGGCGGTGATGTCACGCTCTGCGTTGACGCCGGGCACGTTGAAACTGGAGATCACGGAATCGCTGGTGATGGAAAATCCGGAATACTCGGCCAGGGTCCTGGAGCGTCTGCGCTCCTTCGGCGCCGGGCTGTCGCTGGATGACTTCGGAACCGGTTATTCCTCGCTCAGCTACCTGCAGCGCTTCCCCTTCGACACGATCAAGGTCGACCAGTCCTTTGTGCGCAACGACCACAAGAACCATAATGGCGGCGCGCGTCCTGTGATCCTGCGCTCCATCGTGACGCTGGCGCATGACCTCGGCATGGACGTGGTGGCGGAAGGGGCTGAGACGGAATCGGACGCGCTGGAACTGCTGCAACTAGGTTGCGAATATGCACAGGGCTTCTTGTATGGTCAGCCCATGCCCGCCGAGGACGCGAGCAAAATGCTCTCCAACCAGTTGGCGCGCATGCAGAATTAGCAGACCCAGTCTCTAAGGAACGATCACGCTCAGCGATCGCTCGCCCTGTGTGATGGCAAGCGGCGTCGTTCCGAAGGGATCTCCGTCGATCTGTGCGGCGACCGGCTTTGCGGCCCGGATCGTTGCGTCGCAAACAGGGCGCACGATCACATCCCGGCAGGCCTCCATGCGCCCGCGCAACAAGGCGACGGATGCGCGGATGAGCGCCGGCACACGGTCGCTTGTCACGGCAACCAGATAAAGCCCGGGGCTGCTGACATCCGCTTCGCGGCACACCACGAAAGGCCCGCCATAATGGGCAGCCTTGGTGATGACCGCGAGGCGACAGGTGATCTCCTCGCCGTCCGCCTCCACCACAAGGTCGTTGTGGCGCTGAGCGAAAGCCTGTCTGAGGGCGGTAACCACATAGGCGAGCTTTCCCAGACGCCGTTTCAATGCCAGCGGCACCGCATGCACGACGCGCGCATCGAACCCGGCCGAAACCATGAGCAGGAATGGGCGGCCGTCGGCCAATCCGTAGTGCAACGCCTTGATCCGCCGTCTCAACACCATGTCGGCGATTTCAGTCGGTTTGGACGGAAGCGAAAGCTCCTGCGCCAGCACGTTGGCTGTGCCGCAAGGGATGACCGCGATGGCAGGTGGCGCAAGGATCGATTGAAAGCCCGTCAGCGCCTCATTGATGGACCCGTCGCCACCCGCGATCATCACCACGTCGAAGGCAAGCTGCGGATCGGAACAGATCTCGCCGATCTCTCCGGCATGCGTCGTCAGGCGCAGCTCCACATCACGTCCGGCTTCGCGCAGGCGTTGCGCGATGAGGTCGAGCCCCTTGGGGTTGAAGCCGCCCGCGGTGGGATTGGCGATAATGAGGACACGCCTGCCTTTCTGAGGGAGGCCGCCCGCGTCATGCAGTTCGGCGGGAGCGCCAAAGGGGCTGTTTTCGCCGCCGTCTGCCATCATCGAGGCTCGTCGTCGAAATCCGCCGGGCGTCCGCGTCGCGCCTTGAACGGAGCCATGCCGCCGCGCGCGAGTTCGTCGGCGCGCTCATTGTCCGGGTGGCCAGCATGGCCTTTCAGCCAGTGCCAGTCGATATCGTGGCGTTTGCGGGCCTCCTCCAGCGCCTGCCAGAGATCGGCGTTCTTCACCGGCTTCTTGGCCGCGGTGCGCCAGCCGTTCTTTTTCCAGTTGAAGAGCCACTTGGTGATGCCGTCGCGGACATAGACGGAATCGGTGAAGAGATCGATGGTGCAGGGCCGCTTCAACGCATTCAGCGCTTCAATCGCGGCCATCAGCTCCATGCGGTTGTTGGTGGTCTGGGCTTCGCCGCCCTTCAGTTCGCGCTCGTGTTCGCCGAAACGCAGTATCGCGCCCCAGCCACCCGGACCGGGATTCCCCGAGCACGCGCCATCTGTGTAGATCTGGACACGCTCGCTCATCGGGTCATATCCCGCGTGGTGAGGCCGTAGTCTCGGGCGCCCTCCACGCCGCAGTGGAAGCGCAGCTTCTTTACATATTCCATAGGATCCTTCGGGGTGACGAGCGCGTTATCCGGCACGGTCAGCCAGTCATGCAGACGGGTCAGCAGAAAGCGCAGCGCGGAGCCGCGCGCCAGCAGCGGGAGGGCGTCATATTCCGCATCGGTGAAGGGGCGCACGCTTGTGTATCCCTTCAGGAGGGCGCGCGCTTTGGTGACGTTGAAAGATTCGTCCGCCTCAAAGCACCACGCATTCATGCAGGTCGCCACGTCATAGGCGAAGAAATCCGTGCAGGCAAAATAGAAGTCGATGATCCCCGACAGCTCCTTGCCGAGAAAGAAGACGTTGTCGGTGAAGAGATCGGCATGAATCTCGCCAACCGGCAGGTCGCTCGGCCAGTTCTCTTCCAGCCGCGCCAGCTCCCGCTCGATCTCGGCTGCAAGCCCGCCACAGACCTCGTCCGCGCGCGCGCGTGAAAGATCGAACAGCGGACGCCAGTTGTCGACAGTGAGCGAATTCTTGCGGTGCATTGTGAAGTCGGCGCCCGCACGGTGCAATTCGGCCAGGGCCACGCCGAGCGCATGACAATGGTCTGGCTTCGGGCGGCGGATCGACATGCCTTCCAGAAAGGTGACGATGGCCGCGGGCCGTCCGGCAAGGGTGCCCAGCGTTTCGCCCTGTCGGTTGGCGATCGGCGTTGGACAGGAAATGCCCGCGCCCGCCAGATGCTCCATCAGGCCGATGAAATAGGGAAGCTCGTCCGGGTTCACGCGCTTTTCGTAAAGCGTGAGGATGTAATAGCCCGCCTCGGCATGGAGCAGGAAATTGGAATTCTCCACGCCTTCTGCGATGCCCTTGAAGGCGAGAACGGCGCCAATGTCATAAAGGGCGACGAAGGCGGCGAGCTCCTCGTCGGAAACATCCGTGTAGACGGCCATGGGATCAAATCACTCGGCGGCGGTGTTGCGCAATTCGCGCGGAAGATTGAAGGAGATCGTTTCCTCAGCCGTACGGACCGTTTCCACGGTCACCTCGTAGCGGGTGGCAAAGGCCTCGATGATTTCCTCCACCAGAACCTCCGGCGCCGAGGCCCCGGCGGTGACGGCGAGAGTGGAAATATCTGGAAAGCGTGACCAGTCGATGTCAGCGGCACGCTGGACGAGGATCGAATGGGGACATCCGGCCCGTTCCGCCACTTCGCGCAAGCGCTGCGAATTGGACGAATTGGGCGCGCCAACCACGATCATCGCATCGGCGCGTTCGGCCACCGCCTTGACCGCCTCCTGACGGTTGGTCGTCGCGTAACAGATGTCGTCCTTGTGCGGGGCGACGATATCGGGAAAGCGCTCGCGCAGGATCGCAACGATGGAGCTGGTGTCATCGACCGACAGGGTCGTCTGGGTGATCCAGGCCAGATTGTCCGGATTGTCCGGCTGGAAGTTGCGGGCGTCATCTTCCGTCTCGATGAGCTTGACCGTACCTTCCGGCAGCTGGCCCATCGTTCCGATCACTTCCGGATGTCCGGCATGTCCGATCAGAATGATCTCGCGGCCACGCTTGTGGTGGATCATCGCTTCTTTGTGAACCTTGGAAACGAGCGGGCAGGTGGCGTCGAGGAAAAACATCTGGCGCGCGGTGGCATCCGCAGGCACGGATTTCGGCACCCCATGGGCGGAGAAGATGACCGGGCGGTCGCCCGCCGGGATCTCGTCCAGTTCCTCGACAAAAACGGCGCCCTTGGCGCGCAGGCCTTCCACGACAAACTTGTTGTGCACAATCTCGTGGCGCACATAGACTGGCGGGCCATATTTCTCCAGAGCCAGCTCCACGATCTGGATTGCCCGGTCGACGCCCGCACAAAAGCCGCGCGGAGCGCAGAGCAGCACCGTCAGCTTCGGCTTGATCGCGTCACGTTCGCTCATGAAAGGTTCCTCAACGGTCCTGGAAAGGGCAATAGAGGAACGGGCCCCCTCTCTGTCAAGGGCTGCGGTGTTCATGCAGGCGCGCGTCGCGAGGCCATGCACGAGGCTTTGCGATTGTCATATTGTCTGGAAGTGTCGCCAAATTCGCCAGCCCCTGATATAGAGGCAGGCTTGAAGGTGCGGCAGGGCTATTTGAGAACCCGCCGCAAGCGTCTGGGTTCTTTCGGCGAGTAAACATGATGCGATTGACGATCTCGGGACGGATGGTTGGGGCGCTTTCAGGCGCGCTGTGCCTTGGCGCGTTGGCCGGTTGCGGCTCTTTCGGCGTGAGCGACAAGGCGGAAAGCGTCGGAAAGACCTTCGTCTCTGGCGGCGGCACGACGGAATCGCCCATTGATCCGAGCATCTTTGCCTCGCAGGCCTATTGTCCGCCCATCGAGGTGCGCGCAGACACCTACATTCTCAAGGCCTACGCCCGTGGCAAGCAGGATGACCCGGACGGGCTGCAATATCAGGCCACGATCCGCAAATATGCGCGTGAGTGCAATCGCGTTGGCGACAACGAGATGACGATCAAGGTCGGTGTGTCCGGTCGCGTCGTGGCAGGGCCGGCGCCAACACGCGGTCCGGTCGTTCTGCCCCTGCGCATTGCAGTGACCAGTGACGACAACAAGGTTCTGGCGTCCCAGCTCGTGCCGGTCGAGATCGGCCTTGCGGAAGCCGGCGGGTCTGCCGCCTGGACGCGTGTTGTCGAAGATGTCCGTGTGCCGATCGAAGGCGCGAGCCGCGTCTATGTCGGTTTCGACAATGGGTCGAAGCGCTGATCCTGCTTCAGGGGGGCGGACAGGAGTGCAAGAGGTGACTGCGAGGTGCGTGGGGAGATTGACTTGCCGCGCACTCGTCTGGATTATGGCTAGCCGCTGACTGATGGTCGCGAGTCGGCGCTACACTGAAAATGGCCAAGCGGGAGAGATCGGAACTTATGTTCCGCCGCCGAAGGAGCAACCGCCCCGGAAACTCTCAGGCAAAAGGACCGCAAGGCAAGCGACACTCTGGAAAGCGGCCGCGCAAGAAGCGTGACGGCACACCGAAGGAGTAATCGCAAGGCCGCCCTTGAGGTGGCCTTGTGGGAAATCTCTCAGGTACTCGGACAGAGGGGGCGCGAATGGATGAGATCCATATCGCCCCCGTGACTCTGAAAACCGAGGTGAGCCTATGGCCGATCCCGCCGCGAGCGGACCGTTGCTTGAAACGCCCCTGCATTCCCTTCATGTGGAGCTTGGCGCCCGCATGGTGCCTTTTGCCGGCTACGACATGCCGGTTCAGTATGAAGGCATCATCGCCGAGCATACCTGGACCCGGGAAAACGCCGGTCTTTTCGATGTTTCCCACATGGGGCAGGCCTGGCTTGTCGGCCCGGACCATGAAACCACGGCGCGCGCTCTTCAGGCGATCGTTCCCTCCGCCATCACCACGCTCGGTGAAGGACGCATCCGTTATACGGTGCTGCTGAATGCACAAGGCGGCATCGTGGACGACCTGATGGTCACTCGCCCGGTCGAACCCGGTTCGGATGGTCGCCTCTTCCTCGTTGTCAATGCCGCGCGCAAGGATGTCGATTTCCCGATGATCGAGGCGGCGTTGCCCGACGGCGTGCGCCTTGAGATCCTGGAAGATCGCGCGCTCATAGCCCTTCAGGGGCCGAAGGCTGCCGCGGTCCTGGCAAAGCACGTCGCCGGTGCCGACGAGATGGGGTTCATGACCTCCGCGGATGGTGAGTTCGACGGCGTCGAGGTCAAAGTCTCGCGCTCCGGTTATACCGGTGAGGACGGCTACGAGATTTCCATTCCCTCGGTTTCGGCAGACGCTGTGGTGCGGGCACTGCTTGCCCATGATGAGGTAAAGCCGATCGGCCTTGGCGCGCGCGACAGCCTGCGTCTGGAAGCGGGGCTTTGCCTTTATGGCCACGATATCGACGAGACCACCTCCCCGGTGGAAGGCGATATTTCCTTCGTTTTGCAAAAGAGCCGCCGCGAGGCCGCCGATTTCCCAGGTGCTCAGCGCATCCTGAAGGAATTTGGGGAAGGCCCGGCCCGCAAGCGCGTCGGGTTCCGTCTCGAAGGACGTGCGCCTGCGCGCGAGGGAGCGGATGTGCTTTCCGTCAATGGCGAGGAGATCGGCGTTCTGACGTCGGGTGGATTTGCCCCCAGTGTCGGCGCTCCGATCGCAATGGGGACCATCGATGCCGCGCATGCGGGCGAGGGAACGCCCGTCAAGATTCTGGTGCGTGGACGTGAACTGGAGGCGCATGTCGCTTCCATGCCCTTCGTTCCGCACCGCTACTACCGTAAACCAGCCTGATAATGGCACCTCCCAGGGACTGACAAGATGACCACCTATTACTCCAAGGATCACGAATGGGTTGCCGTGGACGGCGATGTCGCGACCATTGGCATCACCGATTACGCGCAGAGCCAGCTCGGCGATGTCGTTTTCGTCGAACTGCCGGACGTCGGAAAGACGCTCGCGCAGGGGGACGAAGCGGCTGTCGTGGAATCGGTGAAGGCCGCCAGCGAGGTCTACGCCCCGATCTCCGGCGATGTGGCCGAAGCCAACGGCGCGCTGGTCGATGAGCCTGCAAAGGTCAACGAGGATCCGGAAGGCTCCGCTTGGTTCATCAAGATGAAGGTCGCGAACCCGGCCGAACTTGAGGAGCTGATGGACGAAGCCGCCTACAAGGCCTTCGTCGAGTCGCTTTGACGCCATCGTTCCGCGCCTTCCCGGCGCGCCGATGCAGTCTTCCGGTTTCCGCGATTTGGGGCATGCGGCAAAGGCCCGGCGCACACGGCTTCGTGTCCGGTCCCAGCCGTTTCCCCGATTGCTGTTGCCGCGTCCCTTTCGGGGGCGCGGGCCGGAAGCGGCGTTTGCCATAGCTTGAGACCAGATCGGATCTGAACCCATGCGCTATCTCCCCCTGAGCGATCAGGATCGCGCCGACATGCTGGCCCGTATCGGCATCGGCTCGATCGACGAGCTGTTCGCCGACATTCCAGAGGCCGCGCGCCTCACCGAGCCGATGGACCTGCCGCGCCGCAAGAGCGAGCTTGAGGTGGAACGTCACCTTTCGCGCCTCGCCGCGCAAAACGTGCCGGCTTCCTCCGTGCCGTTCTTCATTGGCGGCGGCGCCTACAAGCACCATGTGCCCTCCACGGTGGATCACCTGATCCAGCGGTCCGAGTTCCTGACCTCCTACACGCCCTATCAGCCCGAAATCACGCAAGGCACGTTGCAGGCGCTGTTTGAGTTCCAGACCCAGATCGCCAACATCACCGCCATGGATGTGGCCAATGCCTCCATGTATGACGGGTCCACGGCGGCTGCCGAAGCCGTGCTGATGGCGCACCGGGTGACCCGGCGCAACAAGGCGGTGATTTCCGGCGGCCTGCACCCGCATTATCGCGCAGTCATCCGCACCACCTCCGAGTTGGCCGATGACACGTTCGACATCCTGCCCGCCGACCCGACCGGCACCGAGGATATCCTCTCGCGCATCGACAACGAGACCTCCTGCGTCGTCGTCCAGTCACCGTCCTTCTACGGCCAGTTGATCGACCTGAAGCCGATCGCGGAAAAGGCCCATGAATGCGGTGCGCTGCTGATCGCGGTCTTCACCGAGGTCGTCTCGCTCGGCCTGATCGAGCCTGCGGGCACGCAAGGTGCCGATATCGTGGTGGGCGAGGGCCAGTCTCTCGGCAATCCGCTGACCTTTGGCGGCCCCTATGTCGGCCTCTTCGCCACGCGCCAGAAATACATCCGTCAGATGCCCGGACGCCTGTGCGGCGAGACGGTGGACGCCGATGGCAAGCGCGGCTTCGTGCTCACGCTGTCGACCCGCGAGCAGCATATTCGCCGCGAAAAGGCGACCTCGAACATCTGCACCAATGCCGGGCTCTGCCAGCTTGCCTTTACCATCCACATGACGCTGCTGGGTGAGACGGGCTTTGAACAGCTGGCGCTCGCCAACCATGCCTCCGCCGTGAAGCTCGCCGGGTTGCTGGAAGGCATCGACGGGGTGGAGCTGCTCAACGAGACGTTCTTCAACGAATTTACGCTTCGCCTGACGGGCAAGGATGCGGAGATGATCGTCGACAGCCTTGCCGACAAGGGCATCATGGCCGGTGTTCCGGTCAAGCGTATTGATCCGGTTTCCAAGGGCGTGGACGACTTGCTGGTTGTCGCGGCCACCGAAATCAACACCGACGAGGACCGCGCTGCATACGCTGCCGCGCTGAAGGAGGTGCTGGCATGAGCATGAACAACCAAGGCCGCCCCTCCACGCCAAACGCGCCTGGCGCCGTGGCCGAACACAAGACGTTCACCGGCAACCAGGCACTTCAGATCGAGGAACCGTTGCTCTTCGAGATCGGGCGCAATGATGTCACCGGTGTCGATATCGACGTGCCGCTCGACTTCAAGCCGCGTCTGGGTGGGCATCGCCGCACGGCGGCCATCGACTTGCCCGGTCTCTCCGAGCCGGAAGCCATGCGCCATTACGTGCGTCTGTCGCAGAAGAACTATGCCATCGACATGGGGCTTTATCCGCTGGGCTCGTGCACGATGAAGCACAATCCGCGCCTCAACGAAAAGATGGCCCGGTTGCCCGGCTTTGCCGATGTCCATCCGTTGCAGCCGCTTTCCACGGTCAAGGGCGCGGTGGAATTGATCGCGCAGCTCGGTCGCTGGTTGCTGGTCACCACGGGCATGGCCTCCGTCGCCATGAGCCCGAAGGCCGGCGCGCATGGCGAGCTGTGCGGCATGATGGCGATCAAGGCGGCGCTCAAGGCGCGCGGCGAAAACCGCTCCAAGGTGCTGGTGCCGGAAAGCGCCCACGGCACCAACCCGGCGACCGCCGCGCTTCTGGGCTACAAGGTCGTGACCATTCCGGCTCGCGAGGACGGCACGGTCGATCCGGCTTCCGTTCGCGCATTGCTGGATGATCAGGTCGCCGCGATCATGCTGACCAACCCGAATACCTGCGGGTTGTTCGAGCGCGACATCAAGGAGATCGCCGACGCCGTGCATGAGGTGGGCGCCTATTTCTACTGCGACGGCGCGAACTTCAACGCCATTGTCGGCAAGGCCAAGCCCGGCGAGCTTGGCGTCGATGCCATGCATATCAACCTGCACAAGACCTTCTCCACCCCGCATGGCGGTGGTGGTCCGGGTGCCGGTCCGGTGGTGCTGTCAGACAAGCTTGCCCCGTTTGCGCCGGTTCCCTATGTGCGCTTTGAGGGCGACACGGCCGAGTTCATCGAGACCCGCGCCGAGGCCAAGGAACATGGCGACACGCCATTCGGGCGCATGACTGCGTTCCACGGCCAGATGGGCATGTTCATCCGCGCGCTCTCCTTCATGCTGAGCCACGGCTGTGATGGCCTGAAGCAGGCGTCTGAGGATGCGGTGCTGAACGCCAATTACATCCGCGTCGGCCTGCAGGACCTGATGAGCCTGCCCTTCGGCGAACGCGCCTACATGCACGAAGTGCTCTTCGACGACACGTTCCTGAAGGACACGGGCGTGACCACGCTCGATTTCGCCAAGGCGATGATCGATGAGGGCTATCATCCGATGACCATGTATTTCCCGCTGGTCGTCCACGGGGCCCTTCTGATCGAGCCGACGGAATCGGAAAGCCTGGCGAGCCTGGATCTGTTCATCGCCACGCTGCGCGATCTGGTCATGGCGGCCAAGAGCGGCGAGAGCGACCGCTTCACCGGAGCGCCCTGGCACAGTCCGCGCCGTCGTCTCGATGAGACGGCTGCCGCACGCAAACCGGTCCTCAAATGGACCCGCCCGGCTCCCGCAGAAGCCGCCGAGTAAGGCCAGGCACATCGCGAAAATGAAAACGCCGGCCCTGTGGCCGGCGTTTTTGCACCTTGAGGCGGGAAAAGCGCCTATTCGGGGCACTCGTTGGGCTGCAAATCCATGTTCCATTCCTCAACCGGCATGGCACTCAGGGATTTGATGGTCGTCTTGGTCCCGTCGATCACCGCATTGCCTGTCAGCAGGTTCACGTCGCAGTTGCCTGTAAGCTTGGGGTCGAGCGTATCCCATGTGTCGAGCGTGTAACCGGCGACCAGAAAGCGGTTGTCGCGATAGGCGATGGTCAGCGTTTTCCGCCAGCGCCCGCGCCCAATGGATTCATTGCCGGAGATGAGTTTGAGCGATCCGCTCGCGGAGACCTCAAGCCGGGGGCGCTGGCCGAACATCGCGCCCCGCCACACGATGTCGCTCGCGTGAGCCGCCAGATGACGGCCTTCTGTGTCTTCGGTGTAGAGATAGAGGTCTGCCCCATCCTCCACATCGACCAGAACCGCGCGATAGGCGAAGGCATCGCCTTTCAAGGGGCCGGTAGCGAAGCCCGCGACAGATGATGCGGAGATCAACTCAGCTGCCTGGCCAGGCAGGGCGGCAGAAAACGCGAGGGGGGCGGAAAGCAACGTCGCCTTGAAGGCCTTGGACAATGTAAAGGGCATGAACCGATGATCCCGAAAATGCGGCAGACGAGCGAAGGGCGATGCGAAAGGTGAAAAGAGGGCTGAGAGTGCGCCGATTTTCGCATTCGCACAAGCCGGGGTGATCCCGAGGTCAAACGAAAAACGCCCCCTCGCAATCGACTGCGAGGGGGCGTCGGTGTTCGCGGGGATGCGAACGGCCACCATGCCTGTTACTCATTACCGTGGCATGCTGGATCTGATTTCTTCGCGCAGCGTATCTATTGGCTCCAGGACACTTCCACGGCGGAAGTGCCAGTAAGTCCAACCATTGCAGGCTTCCGCCGATTGAACGAGCGCACCCACCTTGTGGATGGACCCTTCAAAGGCACCGCAGACAAGCGAGCCGTCGGCGCGCACCATCGCCCGGTTCTTGCCGCGCGAGCAGGTCAGCTCCGAGCCGGGCTTCAGAAGACCCGCTTCCAGAAGCGTTCCAAAGGGAATGCGTTTTTG
The DNA here is from genome assembly GCF_963674635.1 of Breoghania sp. NCBI lineage: Bacteria > Pseudomonadati > Pseudomonadota > Alphaproteobacteria > Hyphomicrobiales > Stappiaceae > Breoghania > Breoghania sp. The sequence goes on along the minus strand of NZ_OY771475.1, from coordinate 2,371,280 downwards.
CGCGCGCTTGCCCTTGGTCGTCTCCAGAACCAGTCCTTCTCCCGGCTCAATCGCCGCGATGCGCTTGGTTGCCGCCTCGATATAGGAGCGTTGCCGCTCCACACCGACGAAGTGGCGACCGAGCTTCTTGGCCACCGCCCCTGTCGTGCCTGTTCCGAAGAACGGATCGAGCACCACGTCACCGGGGTTGGTGGACGATAGCAGCACACGATAGAGCAACGATTCCGGCTTCTGGGTCGGGTGGACCTTGTCGCCGTTCTCGTCCTTCAACCGTTCCCCGCCATTGCACAGCGGCAGGTGCCAGTCCGAGCGCATCTGGAGGTCGTCATTGAACGACTTCAGAGCCTCGTAATTAAAGGTGTAGCCCTTGGCATCCTTGGATGGGGTGGCCCAGATCATCGTCTCATGGGCATTGGTGAACCGCTTGCCCCGGAAGTTGGGCATCGGGTTCGACTTCAGCCACACGACGTCGTTCAGGAGCCAGAAGCCCAAATCCTGCATCTTCGCGCCGACGCGGAAGATGTTGTGATAGGAGCCGATCACCCAAAGTGTGCCGGTCGGTTTCAGGACGCGTTTGACCGCCAGAAGCCATGCGCGGGTGAATGCGTCATAAGCTTCGAAGCTCTCGAACTGGTCCCAGGCATCGTCGCAGGCATCCACCCGCGACTGATCAGGCCGATGAAGTTCGCCACCAAGCTGCAGATTGTAGGGCGGATCTGCAAAGACGACGTCGACCGAATGCTTCGGCAGCCTCTCCAGCGCGGCGATGCAATCACCGACGAGGATGGTGTCGAGCCAAGCCGGCTTAAGGTCGGAACCCGTGCCGGGGAGAGAGGGGTAGCGGGGCGCCGTCGCCGACGCCCCTGAACGCAGTACACTCATTGCGACGCAAAACCTTACGCAATTACGAGTGTCATGGTTACCGGATTAGGTAAATCGAGCGTTAATGGTGAATCGAAAAATTTTAGTTGAATCAATAGTTTGCTAATAAGGATTAAACTCTCTTACTAAAACACTAAGGCCCTGTCACACATCCGGGCATAGTCCTTTACAAAGCCTTTCAATCGTCCACCGAGAGAGCGAGAAGTCGGCTCACCTGCATCATCGGGCGACCGGATTCACGCACCCATCCGTTAAAGGCTGCCTGAACGGCAGTCTGGGCAGGGCGCGAATAGACGGCGCGTTCGATGACTTTTTCGCGTGCGAGCGCAGCAAGCACGGACGAACTCAGAACGAAGCCGTCGCGACGCATGAAGCGCAGGGCAAGCTGGGCGGTCGTGCCGCCAAGGAGGCTGCCATTGCGCTTGAGCAGATCGGTCAGGCCCATCTGGTCGGCCACGGGCCAGCGGGCCAGGAGGTTGGCTGCAGAGCCGTTCTCCTCGGCGAGCCTGGTGAACATGACCGCATTGTCGCGCACCGACAGGATTTTGGCCGAATTGCGCACCAGCTTCTTGTCCGCGAGCAGGCGGTCGAGGTCGTCATCAGACATCCGCGCGCAGCGACGCGGGTCGAAATTCCAGAAGAGGTCCTCGAAATGCGGCCATTTCGCCTCGATGGCCTTCCAGGAGAAGCCCGCCTGGAAGACGCAGCGCGTGAAGGCCGCCAGCCATCGGTCGTCCGGCATTTCGGCCAGCTCGTCGGCGCTGAGCGGCTGGAAGTCGGCAAGGATCGCCTCCACAGCGTTTGATCCGCCGTGCAGTTTTGCCGCCATTTCGAAGATCTCGTCGAAGCTGTGCATGATGCACCCCAATTGAGATATCAGTCTACCGCATGTGGTCGTGGTGCTTGACCGCGCCATCTTGCCGCCCGAACCTTGTGTCACGAGATCGTTGGCCCAAAGGCTTGGTCCGCTATCCCAAAAGCCTGAGCCCAAGAGACGGAGTGTCGAACGTGAACGAACGTTGGAGTTCGCCCTCAGATGCCGTTGGTTGCGAGATCGAGCAGCCTCCGCATTTGGCTTTTGAATCATTTCGCGACGCCGCCGCAGCGGTCGAACGCCTGCAGCAGATATTTGTCAGAAACACGACCTTTCTGCGAGAGCGCTTTTCAAGGCTTGCCAAAGGCGATGTCCCGGCAGCGCGCGTCAGGGCCTGTTACCCACAGGTGCGTATCACCACGACCAGTCACGCCCGGCTGGATCAACGCCTCTCCTACGGTTTCGTTGCCGGCCCCGGCCATCACGCGACGACCATCACGCGGCCAGATCTTTTTTCCTCCTACCTGGAACAGCAACTCGATCTGCTGATCAGGAATCACGACGTACCGGTGGAGGTCGGGGTGTCGGAGACGCCGATCCCGCTGCACTTCGCCTTTTTCGATGGAACCAACGTGGACGGCGCTGCGATCAGTGAACTCGACCGCCCTCTTGCCGACATTTTCGATGTGCCGGATCTGGCGATCATGGACGATGCGATCGCCAATGGCACGTATGAAGTCCCACCTGGCGGATTGCATCCTCTCGCCCCCTTCACCGCACCGCGCGTGGATTATTCCCTCCAGCGTCTTCAGCACTATTCCGCCACCGCCGCGGAGCATTTCCAGAATTATGTGCTTTTCACCAACTATCAGTTCTACGTGGACGAGTTCTGCAAGACGGCACGGCTGCTTCTGGAGGACGAGACCAGCCCCTACACGAGCTTTGTGGAGCCGGGCAACCGGATCTTCCGGCGCGGCGAGGGGAATGCGGGCGTGGCTGCCCCCCTTGCTCCCCTGCCGCAAATGCCTGCCTACCACCTGAAAGCACCGAATGGCGACGGTATCACCATGGTGAATATCGGCGTCGGGCCTTCCAACGCCAAGACGATCACCGACCATATCGCCGTGCTGCGGCCCCATGCCTGGTTGATGCTGGGGCACTGCGCGGGTCTTCGCAACACCCAGAAGCTTGGAGACTACGTGCTGGCGCATGGCTATGTGCGCGAGGATCATGTGCTCGATGACGACCTGCCCACTTGGGTGCCGATCCCGCCTCTGGCGGAAGTCCAGGTGGCGGTGGAGGAAGCGGTCGCCAGGGTGACGGGACTGGAGGGGTATGACCTGAAGCGCGTCATGCGGACAGGCACGGTCGCCTCCATCGACAACAGAAACTGGGAACTGCGCGATCACCGCGAGCCGGTCCGTCGTTTTTCCCAATCGCGCGCCATCGCGCTCGATATGGAATCCGCGACCATCGCAGCCAATGGTTTCCGCTTCCGGGTGCCCTACGGCACGCTCCTTTGCGTCTCCGACAAGCCCTTGCATGGCGAATTGAAACTGCCGGGCATGGCCACGGAATTCTACAAGCGCCAGGTCGCCCAGCATCTGGAAATCGGGCTTCGCGCCATGGAGACGCTTCGGGCCATGCCGAAGGAGCGATTGCATTCGCGCAAGTTGCGCAGTTTCGCGGAAACCCCGTTCCAGTAGCCCGCTCCGGCAAGCAGGTTGAGGGCGCCTCTTGCGCAAACGAGGAGCCCTCATGTCCTGTCGGGTTTCGGGCGACCAAAAATGCAGGACTTCATGTGTAGGCTAATGGATTGAAAACAGTGCAGATACATGATCCATGGCGGCTGCCGGTTGTGGTAATAGGTAGTTGTACGGGTTGGTCGTCGGGATGCCGCAACGTTACAAGTTAAGCGTTATACTGGATGCGAAATTTGTCTATTGCGGGAAACTCATGTTGTGTCAGGAGATTTAGGGCGCCGCGATGATGCCGTTTCAGGTATTTCTTTTGCCGGGGTACTTATCACTGCCGCAGTTTTTTATTTGTCGGTGGCAATCCCTCTGATCGCGATTGTCGCAGGGCTTCACATTGTGGATGCATATTTTGAGCATCGGCAATGGGCGGCACGGCAATTGGCCTCCGTTCGGGTGGCCAGCGAGTCGCTGCTCGTGCCTGTCTATCAGGCGGTGAGTGACCTGTCTCTCATGGTGGATGTTGCCTCTGAGCTGGTCAATGAGCCGGATGGGTTGGACGAATTGACCCGTGAGTTCGTTCGGTTTTCACGACACCGGGCCGTTTACGATCAGATCCGTTTTATAAATACGCAAGGCATGGAGCGCATTCGCGTTCAGCATCGCAATGGTGCGACTTCGGTTGTGCCGTCCACCCAACTGCATTCCGAGGCGGGGCGTGAGTTCTTCACCAGCACAATGGCACTGGAGCGTGATGACGTTTATGTCTCTTCCTTCGATCTGAATGGCGAAACCAACAGGGGCGAGCATCGGCCGCGTCCCACGATACGGCTGGTCCAGCCAGTGGTCGATCCTTCCGGTACTCGGCGCGGGATTCTCGTTTTCAATCTGGACGGCGAAAAAGTGCTGGAAGTGCTGGTGCGCCGCGATCGAAACTCGGATTTGCGGTACTGGCTGGTCAATCCTTCTGGATGTTGGCTGTTCAGTGATGATCCGACCCATGCCTGGAGCCAGCAACATGGGCATTGCAAGAGCATCGCCGAGGTGGCCGGGCTTTCCGAGGCGCTTGAAAACCCCGCAGGGGGGCTGATCAATACGCCCAAGGGGCAATTCGCCTTCAAAAGGGTCTTCCTGGGCAGACGGAACATTACAGGCACCGTGGACAATGTCCTGAGTGAGGATCCCTATTGGATTGCCCTCACGGTCGTGAAGTCGGATTTGCTCAACTCAAATTCACGTGCCCGGCTGGAGGTCATGATCGTGATTGGGGCGATCGTGCTGGCCGCTCTGGTTCCTGCCTCCTTCTATTGGGGACGTTGGCGTCGGCGGGCCGAGCGCGCAAAATGGCGTGAGCGGCTCTATGCACAGGTCATCGAGCAGTCAGAGGAATTGGTCTACGTCACGTCTCCGGATGCCACGATCGTCTACGCAAATCCGGCTGTGACCAGGCTGACCGGCTATCAGCGTGAGGAATTGATTGGCAACAAGCCGAGCATTTTTCAGTCCGGTCGTCAGAGCGCAATGTTCTATGCCTCCTTGTGGAAGAGACTGAGGGCAGCAAAACCGGTTCAGGCCGTGTTCGTAAATCGGCGCAAGGATGGGACGGTCTTCTATGAGAGCAAGACCATTTCGCCGTTGTTGAACGACCGGGGCGAGGCCACGCATCTGGTTTCAATCGGTCGCGATATCACCGCCGAGCAGGAACGTCAGGAACGCGAGATGCGGCTGGCGGACCAGTTGTCGCTTCAGCTCTCCCACCATTTCAACAACCTCCTGTCGCCAATCGTCAATTATGCGGAAATGGCAGCCGACACGGCGGAGGAAAACGAGCAGGCCGGTATTCGCGCCGATATCGAGAAGGTTCTCTCAGGCGCCAATCGCATCCGCGACGTTCTGGTGAAGATCTCCGCGATGTCGCTTAGCTCGCGGTTGTCGCAGGGCGTTCAAGTGGTGGGCCGTGTGGTGCGCAGCATTCTCAAGATCGAGCGCTCTGCGCTGCCGGACAACGTGCATCTTTCCCTCGAACTCGAAGACGGCATGGATCATGTCGGCGTCGAGTTCGACGATCTGGCGTTGATCCTGAGCGAGCTTATCGGCAACGCGCGCGATGCAATCGAGGACGAAGGAACAATATCCCTCAGTGCGGGTCTCGTGACATACAATGGCGCTCAGGCCTGTTCTACCTGCGGCGAGCCCTTGAGCGGCGATTTCATCGAAATCACCGTCAGCGATACGGGACGTGGCATGTCCGCCTCCGAGCTGAGCCATGCCTTCGATCCGTTTTTCTCAACCAAGGCATCGTCACGGCTGGTTGGCGAGACGCTTGGCATCGGCTTGTCGCGGGTTCGCAGTCGGGTCCATGCGGCGGGCGGACATATCAAGATCTACAGTCAACAGGGGAAGGGCACGAGCGTACATGTGCTGTGTCCGGTGCGCGAGATCGTCGCGAAGAGCGGGGACGGCGACGCCGATGAACACGCCGACGAAGACAATGGTTCTTTGGGCGTAGCCGCCTCCTGAGACAGGCATGAGGGCGGGGCTCAAGCCTCGCCGAGCCCCGCCGCAACGGCCTTTTTCATAACGGTTGGAAGCGCTTCGCCGCCAAGCTCGTCGGGCGTTGACCACCAGTGTCCATCGGGGGCGGGAACGTTTCCGTCGGCATGGGCACGCCAGACCGTCATCTCCAGATGAAAGTGCGTGAACGTGTGACGCACCGGGGCAAGGCATTTTCGCCAGTCGAGCACCAACGGGGCAAGCGACAGGTCGTCGGTCGCCGCATCCGGTGCCCACACGCTTGTCGGAGGTTCGCTCATGCCGCCCAACAGGCCTTTCCTGGGCCGTTGGCGCAGAAGAACCGCGCCATCGGCGCGAACCGCGACGAAGGCCATGCCTCGCCGCGTGGGCTTGGCCGCCTTGGCGGCCTTGCGCGGAAAGGTCTCCGCGGTCCCAGACGCGTGCGCGCGGCAGGACTCGTTCCAGGGGCACAGGGTGCAGGCGGGTTGTCGCGGCGAGCACAGGGTCGCGCCCAGATCCATCATCGCCTGGGCAAAGTCTCCAGGTCGTGTCTTCGGGGTCAGGTCCGCGGTGCGTTCCCGGATCTCCGCCTTAGCCTGCGGCAGAGGCGTTTCGATGGCGTGGATCCGGCTGATCACGCGCTCAACATTGCCGTCGACAACGCTCGCCGGGCGATCGAATGCGATCGCGGCGATGGCGGCGGCGGTATAGGGACCGATGCCTGGCAGGGCGCGCAGGCCCTCTTCGGTTTCGGGAAAACGCCCGCCATGTTCCTGCGCCACCATGTCGGCGCAGGCCTTCAGATTGCGCGCCCGCGAATAGTAGCCAAGCCCTGCCCAAGCCTTCAGAACGTCACTCTCGTCTGCCTGCGCCAAGGCCATGACATCCGGCCACTTTTGCGTGAAAGCCTGGAAGTATGCCTTGACGGCTGCAACCGTCGTCTGCTGAAGCATGATCTCCGAAAGCCAGACCCGATAGGGGTCAGGCTTGACGCCTTGGGCACGGTCTTCTGGCGAGACCCGCCATGGCAGCGTACGGGCATGGCGGTCATACCACTGGAGCAGGGTGTCGGCCTGAGGGGCGGGGAATCGTCGGGTCATGAGCGAAACAGGACCTCACTCGCAGGTGAAAGACAAGCCGGAAAGCGGCATGCCCAGGCAGTGCCCGACATGAGGTTTGCCACCTGACCGCCGCACTCCGGGGGTAGACCGCCAGGGGTATTCCGGTTCGGGCTACGGATCCCTCGGTCGCTGTCCGTTCTGGCGTGACACGCCGCGGCGGAGTAGACAGGGACGACAAAACGTATCGGTTGGATGCAACTGCCGAAGTGAGTGGGCGAGCATTTGGAATGAGCGGAAAAGATCGTGCTTCCGGTTCAAGCGACTATGACCGGCATGCCCGGCAGTCGCAGGGCAGCGCGTCGCGTGGGCGACGTCGCTCCGCCAAGCCGCTTGCCGACCTCATTGGTGGTGTTCTGGAGCCTGCCTGCCGCAAGCGCGGCTTCGCGACAGCGGACCTGATCTCCCTTTGGCCGGATATTGTCGGCGATCGGTACGGCAGGACCACGCAGCCGGAGGCCCTGCACTGGCCGAGGCGACGCGACGGGGGCAGTGATGCCGTCCCGGAACCTGCGACACTGGTGATCCGCTGCGATGGTCCCAGTGCCCTTTTCCTGCAGCATGAGCTGCCCCAAATGATCCAGCGGATAAACATGTTCTTCGGTTGGGCTGCGGTTGGCCGGATCAAGATCGTCCAGAGGCCGCTCAAAAGGCAGCCTGAGCGCGCGATCCCGAAGCAGCGGGCCCTGAGCGATCTGGAGGAGGCGGAGTTGAAACGTCAGCTGGAGGATGTGCCGGACACACCCTTGCGCGCGGCGCTCGACAAGCTCGGCCGCTCCATCAAGGCACGGCGCGCGAAATGAGCGCGCTCGGGCTGTTCATGGTCAGTTCAACTTCGGGCTGGCACATCTTGAAACGACATTGACAGGGGCGGCCGGAGACCACCGTCGGCCCGTGCAATAATCCAGAGAAACGATCAGTTGAGGATGACACCCGTGAAAGTGACCGCTGTGAACCTGTCCAGAAGGCAGATCCTTCAAGGTGTAGCCGCCATTGGCGCAGGCGCCATGCTGGCCCCGCTCCTGCCGATGCCGGCTTTTGCGGAGAGCTTTTCTCCCATGGAGCTGCAAAAGCAGGGTCTTCTGGAAGACATGTTCATCGGCAGTCCCGACGCTCCGGTAACGATCATCGAATATGCGTCGCTCACATGCAGTCATTGCGCGACCTTCGCAACCGAGAGCTTTCCGTATCTGAAGAAAGAATATATCGATACGGGTAAGGTGTATTACACAATGCGGGAGTTCCCGCTTGACAATCTTGCTTTCGCGGCAAGTATGCTTTCAAGGTGCGCTCCAAAGGAGCAGTATTATGACATTCTGCATCTGTTTTTTGAGCAGCAGCGCAAATGGGCCTTCACACAGGACCCGCTGGGCAATCTGAAAGCCATGGCGAAGCAGATTGGCTACAACGACAAGACATTCGAGGAGTGCTTGTCGAATCAGAGTATTCTTGATGGCGTGAACGAGTCACGGGAACGGGCGAACAAGGAATTCGGTGTGAATTCGACGCCCACCTTTTTCATCAATGGGGAAAAGCACCCCGGGGCGCTGACGGTTGAACAGCTCGACGAAATCATCAAGCCGCTGCTCTGACCTGCTTGCGGGCCGCATCGCGCGCAAGCAACTGCGCTCGCGCGGGGTGCGGCCATGAAGTTCAACAAATTGCGTCTGCTCGGTTTCAAGTCCTTCGTGGAGCCGATGGAGTTTGTGATCGAGGACGGCCTGACGGGCGTTGTCGGTCCCAATGGATGCGGCAAGTCCAATCTTGTCGAGGCCCTGCGCTGGGTCATGGGCGAGAACTCCTACAAGAACATGCGCGCGTCCGGCATGGACGACGTGATCTTCTCCGGCAGCCTGAACAGGCCCGCGCGCAACACCGCCGAAGTCACGCTTTACCTCGACAATTCCGCCCGCACCGCACCGCAGGGCTTCAACGATGCGGATCTGCTGGAAGTCAGTCGCCGCATCGAGCGCGAGGCAGGCTCGGTCTACCGCATCAATGCCCGCGACGTGCGTGCCCGCGACGTCCAGCTACTGTTCGCTGACGCCTCCACGGGCGCGCGCTCCAATGCGTTGGTCGGCCAGGGGCGGATCGGCGAGCTGATCGCGGCAAAGCCGACCCAGCGCCGACGTATCCTGGAAGAGGCGGCTGGTATTTCCGGCCTGCATTCGCGTCGTCACGAGGCGGAGTTGCGCCTGCGCGCTGCCGAACAGAATCTGGAACGGCTTGAGGACGTGCTCGTCCAGATCGATAGTCAGCTCGAAGGCTTGAAGCGGCAGGCCCGGCAGGCGTCGCGCTATCGCAATCTGTCCGGGGACATCCGCAAGGCGGAGGCCACGATCCTCTATCTGCGCTGGATGGAAACCGGAGAGGCGCTAAAGGCCGCGGAAGGCGAACTGGCGAAGGTTCTGGCCGCGGTCAATGAGGCCGCGGCTGCGCAAGGCGAAGCTGCCAAGGAACAGGCGATCGCCGCACACACTGTTCCGGGCTTGCGAGACGAGGCCGCCCGTGCGGGGGCTGCCCTGCAGAGGCTTGTTCTGGCCCGCAACGAACTGGACGCCGAAGAACGCCGGGTGCGCGAGCGCCTGCGAGATCTCGACCATCGCCGCGCGCAGCTCTCTCAGGATATCGAGCGCGAAGAAGGCATGGGAACGGAGAATGCCGAGCTCCTGGCGGCGCTCGACGAGGAGGAGCAGGCGCTTCTGACGGAAAACGAGATGGCAAGCGAGCGATCGCAGACTGCCATTGAACAGGTCGCCGCTGCGGAGGAGGCTCTTCTCAAGAGTGAAGGTGAGCTCTCCCGCAAGACCGAGGAAAACGCCGCGTTTGTCGCTCGTCGGGCGCAGGCGGAGCGGACATTGAGCGAAATCCGCGCGCGGTTGGATCGGTTCAAGGCACAGGCGTCCGACGTTGCGCGCGATCTGGCGGCGTTGCGCGCTGAAATCGCGGCGAAAAGCGATGCCGAGGAAGAGCGCGTGGCGCTTGAAATCGCCGAAGCCGCTCTTGAGGAGGCGACCATGCGCGCGGAGGCGAGCGAAATCGCCACCTCCGACGCACGTTCATCAGAGGCCGCCGCACGTGAACCGCTCGCCGGTGCCGAGCGCCGTCTGGGCGCCGATGAGGCCGAAGCCCGCGCCCTATCCAGAATGCTCAATGCAGGAGGGGAGGGGGAATGGGAGCCGATCATCGATGCGATCGAGGTTTCTCCTGGCTTTGAGGCGGCGCTCGGCGCGGCCTTGGGCGAAGACCTCGATGCTCCGCTCGATCCTGCAGCCCCCGTGCGTTGGAGCGAGATTTCCGACCCATCCGCCGATCCGACCCTGCCCGATGGGGTGGAGGCGCTTTCCGCCCACGTGGCCGCGCCAGCAGCGCTTTCCCGGCGTCTGGCGCAGATTGGCCTGATTGCGCGCGCCGATGCGGAGCGGCTGCTGCCCTTGCTGAAACCCGGTCAGCGTCTGGTTTCTCGCGAAGGGGATCTGTGGCGATGGGACGGGTTCATCGCGACCGCCGAGGCGCCCACGGCTGCCGCCCAGCGCCTCGAACAGCGAAACAGGCTCGTCGAACTGGAAGCGCGTATCGAGGAGCTTTCGGGCGAAGTGGCGGCCCGTCAGGCGGATCTGGAACGCCAGCGAAGCGCCGTCGCAGCCGCAGTGGAGGCTGAGCAGGCCGCGCGTGGTGTGGTGCGCGAAAGCCAGGCGCGGCTCGATCGGGCGCGCGCGGCGCTTGCCGCGGCGGAACGTGATCTTTCCGCACTTACCATGCACCGAACCGCGCTGGAGGATGCCGAGGCGCGCCTTTCCGGTGAGTTGGAAGATGCGCAAGCCGCGCTCGCTGAGGCGGAGGAGATCGCGTCAGAGCTTGCCGATGCCTCCGGCCTGGAAGCGGAAATCGCCCAGTTGCGCGCCGTGGTGGCCACGGATCGCGCCGCGGTCGCGGAGGCGCGGGCTCTGGCCAGCGGCCTTGATCGCGAGAATGAGATGCGCCAGCGCCGTCTGGAAGGGATTGGCCGTGAACGGCGTTCCTGGCGCGAGCGGGCAGCCAATGCCGAACGACAACTGGCGATCCTGCGTGAGCGACTGGAGGCGGCAGAGGCCGAGATCGAGGATCTGACCGAGCGTCCTGTCGACATAGAGGAGAAACGACGCGGTCTTTTCTCCGAGATCGCGCGGGCCGAAGAAGCACGCAGTGCGGCCGACGATGCGCTGGTAAAGGCGGAGCGTATGCTGGGCGATGCGGACCGAACGGCCCGCGAGGCCCTGGAGGCCTTGTCGGTGGCCCGTGAAGGCAAGGTGAGGGCCGAGGAGCGGGTGGAGTCCGCGCGTGCACGAGCGGCTGACGTGGCAGAGCGCATCGAAGAGGCTCTGGAGGTGTCCCCGCAGGAAGTTCCCGCCATCGCCGAGTTGCGTGAAGGCGCCCCTCTGCCCGATATCCACGCCATCGAGACGCGACTGGAACGCCTGAAAGCCGAGCGCGAACGTCTGGGCGGCGTGAACCTGCGCGCCGAGCAGGAAGTGGAAGAGGTTTCCACGCAGCGCGATTCTCTGGTTTCCGACCGTGATGATCTGATCGAGGCGATCCGCCGGCTGCGCACGGGCATTGCGAATCTCAACCGGGAGGCGCGTGAACGCCTTCTGTCTGCCTTCGAAGTGGTCAACGAGCATTTTCAGCGCCTCTTCACGCATCTGTTCGGCGGTGGAACGGCGGAATTGCAGCTTATCGATTCGGATGATCCGCTGGATGCGGGACTTGAAATTGTCGCACGTCCGCCCGGCAAAAAGCCGCAGACCATGACACTCCTGTCCGGCGGCGAGCAAGCCTTGACCGCCATGGCCCTTATCTTCGCGGTTTTCCTCACGAATCCAGCCCCGATCTGCGTTCTCGACGAGGTCGACGCCCCGCTGGATGATGCGAATGTGGAACGCTATTGCGATTTGCTGGAAGAAATGGCGCGCCTCACTCAGACCCGTTTCGTCGTCATCACCCACAATCCGATCACCATGTCGCGGATGAACCGGCTCTTCGGCGTAACCATGGCCGAAAGAGGCGTTTCTCAGCTGGTTTCTGTGGATTTGGAGATGGCTGAACGCTTCCTGGAGGCCGTCTAGATCGCAGGCAACGGCCCGCTTGGGGGCTACGAAAGTCGTGTGGATGACCGTAACCCCTTCATTTTTGGAATAAATCCCAAATAAAACAGACGGTTAGATGGTCCGTAAGCCTTCTTGACAGGTTTGGGGGTGCCGACTATGGTGCGCGCGACTTTTCAGGGGGGCGGAACGCAGTGTTTTCCTGCATCCGGGGGTGCAAATGTGATGGCCGAAGAACACAGGCCCGAGGATGACGCACAGCCGGAAAATGCAGGGGGGCAGGCGGGGCCGCAATCTGGCAAGGGTGGTTTGGACGCGCGTCTGGACCAGCTGAACCGCTCGCTGGCCGAGCGCAATGAACGCGAAGAGGCGGAACAGAAACGCCTTACACGCTCCGGCAGCGCTTCCGGCTTTGCGGCGGCGATGAAGATGTCGAGCGAGTTGATTGCGGGCGTTGGCGTTGGCGCGTTGATCGGCTGGCTCTTGGACAAGTGGTTGGGAACTGCCCCGTGGGCAATGGCCGCGTTTCTGCTTCTCGGCTTTGCGGCCGGAATCCTGAACATGCTGCGTTCCGTGGGAAAGATCTCGGATCCGGCTGATGAATTCAGGCGCAAGGACGGTGGATCCGACTAGCGATCTATGGTCTAAGGCGTCACGTATCGAACCGATGGCACCTCCCGGGCGAACGTCCGGTTGGGGCTTAATGTTGAACGAAGAGCCGCTTCGGCGGCATGAGAACAGATTCAAGAGGCCGACACGGTGTCGAACGATCCGCTTCATCAGTTTAAAGTCGTCAATCTGTTCCCTGTCGAAATCGGCGGTGTCGATTTTTCCTTCACGAATGCGTCGCTGTTCATGGTCGGCACCGTTGCGGTGACTACGGCTTGGCTCATGCTGGCCACGAAGGGGCGGGGGCTGGTTCCCAGCCGCGGTCAGTCCGTGGCGGAGATGTTCTATGAGTTCATCGCGAACATGCTGCGAGGATCGACAGGATCGGAAGGGATGCGCTTCTTCCCATTCGTGTTCTCGATTTTCATGTTCGTCCTTGGGGCGAACATCATGGGCATGTTCCCGTATTTCTTCACGGTAACAGCGCAGATCATCGTGACATTCTCACTGTCGATGCTCGTGATCCTGACGGTCGTGGGCTACGGTCTGAAGCGCCACGGTCTGCGCTTCCTGAAGCTTTTCGTGCCGTCCGGTGTGCCTATCGTGCTGCTGGTTCTCGTGACGCCGATCGAGGTCATCTCCTTCCTCTCGCGTCCGATCAGCCTCTCCGTTCGACTTTTTGCAAACATGCTTGGCGGCCATATCACGCTGAAGGTCTTCGCCGGCTTTGTGGTGAGCCTCGGAAGCCTCGGCTTCGCCGGTGTCCTCGGTTCCGTCATGCCGCTTGTCATGACGGTGGGCATCACGGCTCTGGAATTCCTGGTCGCTTTCCTGCAGGCCTATGTGTTTGCGGTTCTGACCTGCATGTACCTGAACGACGCTCTGCACCCGAGCCACTAGGCCGGGTCGCGGGGCAAGCCCTTTAAGAACCCTCAACAGATCCAGCAGATCTCGTATCCATTCAAGGAGCACTTATCATGGAAGCTGAAGCTGCAAAGTACATCGGTGCCGGTATCGCGTGTCTCGGCATGGGCGGTGTTGGCATCGGCCTCGGTAACATCTTCTCCAGCTACCTTACCGGTGCGCTGCGCAACCCCTCCGCATCTGACGGCCAGTTCGGTCGCCTGATCCTCGGCTTCGCCGCGACCGAAGCCATGGGCATCTTCTCGCTGCTCATCGCGCTGCTCATCCTCTTCGGCTGATATCAGCAAGGGTTGCCGACAGTCTTGTCGGCAACTGAACAAATCCGTGCCCGATCGAAGGGCGCGGGATGGTGCGGTGCTCGACTATCATCGTGGCGCGTGACGAAGGCAGGCCCCTCACGGGGTGGCTTCTCACGCGTCAGGATGGCAATCGTGGCATCTGGCGTGGCATCTGGAGGCGCCTTTGGCTCAGGCTCAAGAGACCCATACGAACGAGACGTCCGCGGCCAGCGGCGCGACGACGGCGCACACCGAGGTGCCGCACGACGGCGGACATGAGGGCGTGTCTTTCCCGCCGTTCGACAGCTCGACTTTTCCCTCCCAGATGCTCTGGCTGGCGATCACTTTCGGCCTCTTCTACTACATGATGTCGAAAATGGTGCTGCCGCGCATCGGGGGCATCCTGGAAGACCGCAGGGATCGCATCGCGAGCGATCTGGGCGAAGCAAACCGGCTGAAGCAGGAAACCGAAGCGGCCATCGCCGATTACGAGCAGGCTCTGGCCGAAGCTCGCAAGAAGGCGCAGGGCATCGCTCAGGCGAACCGCGACAAGCTGGCCGAAGAATCCAAGGCCAAGCGTGAAGCGATTGAGGAAGAACTCAACGCCAAGCTTGCTGCCGCTGAAGAGCGGATTGCCGGCATCAAGTCGGCCGTGCTCGCGGATGTCGGCGAAATCGCAAGCGAGACCACCAACGCTGTCGTTGAGAGCTTGCTTGGCAAGGCGCCCACCAAGGCCGAGACGTCGAAGGCCGTTTCGGCCGCGATGAAGTGAGGAGATCCTGACCATGGATGCAACATTCTGGGCCACGGTAGCTCTCGTTCTCTTCTTCGCTTTGATCGTCTGGCTGAAGGTTCCCGGCAAGATGAGCTCGGCGCTTGATGACCGCGCTGAGGGCATCCGCAACGAGCTGGACGAAGCGCGTCGTTTGCGCGAGGAAGCTCAGGCGCTTCTGGCCGAATACCAGCGCAAGCACCGCGAGGCTGAAGAAGAGGCGGAAGGCATCGTGGCCGAAGCCCGTCGCGAAGCCGAGCTTCTGACCAAGCAGACCGAAGAAGCTCTCAACGAGCTGGTTGAGCGTCGTACGGCACTCGCCGAAACGAAGATTTCGCTGGCCGAAAATCAGGCCATGGCCGAGGTCAGGGCGATGGCTGCCGACGTTGCGATCGCCGCCGCGACCGAGATCCTGTCGAAGAAGGTGTCCGGCAAGGTGGCTGACAAGCTTATCGCCGACAGCATCGACGATGTGTCTACCCGGCTGAACTGATTGGCCGAAGGGCCTGCCAGGCAAGATAGCTGACAAACGAATTGAAGAGGCCGCGACCTTCGGGTCCGCGGCCTTTTTGTTGTCCGGTGCCCGCCAAAACCGCTGATCCAGCAAGCATGGGTAACTCCGCCACCTGGATCCCGGTTCCGCATTCGCGATCTGGTGACCGCTCACGCGCCCTTTTCCAGAAGGCTCCTGACGGGTGCAAAGGAACGCCGGTGGTGGTGTGTCGGGCCCATTTCGGCCAGCGCCGCCTGGTGCTGGGGCGTTCCGTAACCCTTGTGGGCGGCAAAGCCATAACCGGGGCATTCCCGATCGAGCAGGACCATCATCCGGTCACGCGTGACCTTCGCGACAATGGAGGCCGCTGCAACCGACACGGACAAAGCGTCACCCTTGATGAGGGCTTCGGCGGGACAGATCAGGTCCGCAGGCACGTCGCGCCCATCTATGAGGGCGGCAGCGGGCCTCTCGGGCAGCGCGCCAAGCGCCGCGCGCATGGCCCAAAGGGTGGCCGCGCGAATGTTCATCGCGTCGATGCGTTCCGGTGAGGCCAAGACGATCGACACCTGGCATTTTGTCAGGATATCGGCGTAGATCGCTTCTCGCCGCGCCTCTGACAGCTTTTTGGAATCGTTGAGCCCCTCCGGCAGATCCTTCGGGTCGACGATCACGGCAGAGACGACCACAGGGCCTGCCCAGGGGCCGCGGCCTGCTTCGTCGACACCCGCCACACCCCCGCCATGGGTTCTTGCAAGCCGGCGTTCATGGGTAAGGTCCGGTCCCGCCGGGCGCTTCTTTCGACCACGGGCACCGGTCACGCCCTTGCGCGACTTTCCCGCACCCGAGGGGGCCTTTTTCGTCGATCCGGATTTGGGGGGAACAGCTGGTTTGACCATGGCAGAACTGTGCCCCCGTCCCGGACTTCCCGCAAGGCGGCCCAAGAGCCTTATCCCCTTTGCAAAAAGGGCTGACGGTCAGGACTTTGCGGGATCGGTGCGCAACGCCCCAATGTCCCGGTCAAAACAGGTCCAGCTGCACCGCGCCTTTCAAGGGCGGGATGAAAAGGTCGTCGCGAAGCCGCTTGCGGCGTTGGTTGAGACCGAGCCGTTTGGCTGCAAGCTCAAAGCGTTTCCCAATCTGCATGGCATAGGGGCCTTCACCGCGCATCCGTTTTCCCCATTCCGCATCATAATCCTTGCCTCCGCGCATGGATCTGAGAACGGAGATGACGCGCCTGTAGCGGTCGGGATAGTTGCGCAAGAGCCAGTCGCGAAACAGCGGGCTCACCTCCATGGGCAGCCGCAGCAGAATGTAACCGGCCTCGCGCGCACCATGATCATGCGCGGCTTCAAGAATACGCTCGATCTCTTCGTCATTGAGCGCAGGGATCAGCGGGGCCAGCATGACGGATGTGGGAATCCCGGCCTCGCTCAGGGCCCGCACCGCCTCCAGACGGCGAGGCGGCGTTGCCGCGCGTGGTTCCAGCGACCGAGCCAGCTTGCGATCCAGCGTGGTCACCGACAGGGCCACCTTTACCAGCCCGTCCGCCGCCATTTCGCTGAGGATGTCCAGGTCGCGCAGAATGAGCGCAGATTTCGTTACAATGCCAACGGGATGACGCGCGCGTTGAAGCACCTCCAGCACCTCCCGCATGATCCGCATCCGCCGCTCGATGGGTTGATAGGGATCCGTGTTGGTTCCGATGGCGATGGTTTTCACCTTGTATCCGGGCGCGGAGAGTTCGCGCGCCAGGAGTTCGGCGGCATTGGGCTTGGCAAAAAGCTTGGTCTCGAAATCGAGCCCGGGAGACAGGCCCATATAGGCGTGTGACGGTCGCGCAAAGCAGTAGATGCAACCGTGCTCGCAGCCCCGGTAGGGATTGATGGAGCGGTCAAAGGAAATGTCAGGAGACTCGTTGCGCGTGACAATCCGCCTGGCCGCTTCTATCTGAACTTCCGTCTTCAGCGGAGGCAGGCCATCAAGGCTGCCCCAACCGTCGTCGACAATTTCGCGCCCCTCACGCTCGAAACGCCCGGGCATGTTCAGTCCCGCGGCGCGTCCGCGTTGTAGCGGGATTTGCGCAACGCCCGTAGGGGCTTCGCCACAGAGGGAAGTCACATCGGTGCGCGACGGCGCCTTTGTTTCACCGGGATATGTCCTTTCCGAAAGCCTGCCTGTATCTGCCATCTTGAACCCGTTCCGGTTGATGTCGCGAAGATACGACCGCCACGAGAACATAGCAAGAACATTTGCGCGCGCTCAAAAGTGGCCTGGATGCTCGCAAACGGGCAGAAAAGGGTGCTATGAAAGGCCCCATGTTCTCTGTTGTCATACCCACATTCAACAACGAGGCGACGCTGGTTGAGATGCTGGCGGCGCTGGTGCCTGCCTCGGCCGAGGGCGTGGTGCGTGAGGTGATTGTCGTCGATGGAGGCTCCAGCGATCTGACCGAGACGATTGCGGAGGCCGCCGGATGCCGTTGGATGAAGGCCGTCGGCCAGCGAGGCGCGCGTCTTGCGACCGGCGCTGCGGCCGCGAAAAGAGGCGAGTGGCTGCTTTTTCTGGAGCCCGACATGGTGCTGGACCCGGACTGGTTCCGGGACGTCGGCAAATTCGTGGAGCGGGTGGAGCGGATCGGTCAGGGGGATTGTCGCGCAGCCTGTTTCAGGCCAGTGAATGAGGATATCGGACTTCGGGCCCGGATTGCCGAATTGGGCGGCTGGATGCGCGCTCGTGTCCTTGCCATCGCCCATCCCCGGCAGGGGCTGCTTTTGTCGCGAAGGTTCTATGAGACCTTGCAGGGGCACGACAGGGCGTCCCCCCTTGCAGATGCGGAAATCGTACGCCGCATCGGTCGCCGTCGCATGACGCATCTTCCCGTTCGTGCGGTGCGTCGCCACGTGCCGGAAGCCGGCGCCAGAAGGAGTGTTCTGCGGGGCTGGCTCGCAATGGCGCTGTTTTTCCTGCGTGTCCCTGGGGCGGTCATCGGGCGCGTGGTCGGTCCCTCCGCACACTGAACGCAGCAGTTCGGGTAGAGCAGATCATGAAAAAGGCCGGGAAAAGTCCCGGCCTTTTTCATTTCACGATGTGAAGAGTGGTCGACACAGGACCGACATCTCACCGATAGGGGCTGCGGCAGCGATGGTAACGGCCATCGTACCCGAGATAACTATCCGTACGCGGGTTGTAGGAACGATACCGCCTCAGGCACCAGTTCACATGTGCCCTGCCACCGCGATAGTAGGCGCGCGGCGGGGGAGGGGGATACCGACGATAGCGCCAGCCATCGCGCGGTGGCCTGCGATAGCGCGGCGGCGGCCTGCGATAACGCGGCGGCGGCGGGCCCCACTGGGTCAACTGAATGGACCTGCCTTGAGCGTTCCTGTCAGGCAAGTGTAGCCCGAATTGCGTCATGTTGAGCCGGACCTGCGAAACCGTTGGTGTCACGCCCCTGAGGCTCTTGTCGTGGGGAACGGCGGCGGTGGCGGTCCCCCCCACGAAGAGGGCCGCAACGATCGCAAGCGGACCGACTAGTCTTCGCAATTTACCCATCTGCATGCCTTCCTCCGTCTGAATTGTTGGATGCGAAGGGCGGGAGCCGTCCTTGCGCTCGGCTGCGGATCCCGGCAGCCTTGCGAGAAACCGGGATCATTCAGGAACGAGGCGTAGGCACCTGCACCTGCGCCGTCGTCCGGTCATCGGCTGCCCCGATGACGTTGCTTGAGCCGCTCCTGGGAGAGGAATGCCGGACCTGCAATCGTCGGCGTTCTCTTCGTATGGATCATTCGCTCTGACTTGAGCGATGGAACGGCTGCCTCAAGTCTAAGATGGAGAGAATAGGATATAAATGACAAGATAGTGGCGTAAATGCGAAATGTCGTTGCTAAACATCATAATGTGCGTGGATGCGGGATATGCGAGCCGCCTCGTCAGGCTCCCCCGGGCCCGTCACTGAACCGGGGGATCTGGTGGCGATAGACCCTCCTTCTAGAGATAAAGCTCGTAGGCCGCCTGGGTCCACCTGTAGGCGCCGTCGCGCGCTTCGATGTAGCCGACAGCCGGGAAGGGCATGTGATAGCCCGCAACCGCGATGCGATCCGTGGCCACCATGTCGAACAGGCGCTTGCGCGTCTGGCCGGCCATTTCCTTGTCCATGTCGAAGCGAACATGCCAGTCCGGCTTCTGGACCGAGATTGCGAAATGGTTCGCCGTATCGGCCCAGAGCAGCAGTCTCCGGCCCTCGCTTTCAAGGTGGTAGGCCATGTGACCAGGTGTGTGGCCGAAGGCGTTCACGGCGGTGATGCCGGAGACCACATCGCCCTCCGGGTCGAGAAAGGTCATTTTCTCCGCAAACGGCACCACATGACTGCGCACCAGCTTTGCCGCACCCTCGGTCGGGCCGGAAAGCCGGTCGTCCGCGCTCCAGAAGTCATATTCGCGCGCGCCAGTCACATAGGCTGCATTGGGAAAGAGAGGCGCGCCGCCTTCCATGATGCCGCCAATATGGTCGGGGTGCATGTGGGTGATGACGACGATATCGACCTGTTCCGGCGTGTAGCCGGCAGCGCGAAGAGCCTCGCCGAACTTGCCGGCCGCTGGCCTGCGCCCAGCGCCATTGCCGGTATCGAAGACAATCAGCTTCTCGCCCGTGTTGACGATGACCGGTGTGAAACCGATTTCCATGCGCGTGGGCGGCAAATGATTGGCCTCGGCCAGTTGCTGGACCGCTTCGGCGGGCTGATCCTGTCCGAAGATGGGGTGCGGTCCATCAAGGGCGATGCCGCCATCGAAGACGGTGGTGATTTCGAACGCGCCGAGCTTGAAACGGTTAAAGGCCGGGCGGTCCACGCCGAGCATGGGGGCTGCGGCAAATGCAGGATGGGTTGTCGCGCGAAGGATGAAAGGGGTTGCAAGGGCCGCACTGCCAAGTCCGAGCAGGGTGCGCCTGGAAAGATCTGAAACACGATGATGCGTCATGGCGAAATCCTCCAAAATGAAGGAGGCCAGCCTAGACGCCTATGGTCTCTTTCGATATTTCGCCGCGATCAACTCCACCCCACATTTGCGTGAAGGCAGGTGGAGCTGGCATCCGCTCACGCGCGCCCGTCGAGTGCAGCCTTGATCTTCACGAAATCACGCCATGCAAGGCGTTTCTGAATGGGCGTGCGCAGAAGGTAAGCCGGGTGCAGCGTGGCAATGGCGCGGATGGCGCGGCTGCCGGTCTGATAGTCCAGCCACTTGCCGCGCAGCCGCATGATACCGTCATTGGTGCCCACAAGGAGTTTCGCCGAAGCTCCGCCCAGAAACACGAGCACATCCGGGTCCACCAGCTCGATCTGCCGCCGGATGAATGGCTTGCAGATCTCTGCTTCCTGAGGCGAGGGAACACGGTTTCCCGGCGGCCGCCACGGCACCGCATTGGCGATATAGACCTCTTCGCGTGAAAGCCCGATGGCTTTCAGCATCTGGTCAAGAAGCTTGCCCGAACGCCCGACGAAGGGAACGCCCTGCGCATCCTCTTCCCGTCCGGGCGCCTCGCCCACGAACATCAGTCGGGCATTCTCCGCGCCATCGGAAAAGACGAGGTTCTTGGCCGTCAGGCGCAGGTTACAGCCTTCGAAACCTGCAAGGACTTCGCGAAGAGCCTCCAGCGTGGCAGCTTGTCCCGCCGCTTCACGCGCAGCCATCACCGCGCCATCGCCGGGAATTGTCGCGCCAGCGGATGGTGAGCCGGAATGGGGTGGCGCAGATCCTGCCGGGCGAGCCAGCGCGGGAGCTGGGCGGGCGGGCTGTCCGGCCTGGCTTTGGACGGGTTGCCGGGCAGATGGAGCAGTCCCTATGCCTGCCGCAGGCAGAGCGGGGGGCGCCTTGGCGCGCGCTTGCGCGCGGGCCGCATGCTGGGCGCTTTCCTCGAATCGGTTCACCGGCGCATCGGCCAATGCCACATCGACGCCCGATGCGACGTAAAAGTCGAGCAGCACTTCCAGGTCGGCGGGATTGAGGGGCGCGGTCATGCCACTTTCATGGCCTACGGGCCGACATAAGGCAAGGCTGTCGCAGCGGCAGGTAAATCCTATTGTAAACTGTGTCCATGAGCAGCCATCCATAGGCTATGCTGGTGAGCGGGTGTGCGGCGCACCATGCGCATTGCAGGCCCCAACGCACTGATTTAAACAAGATCGGAAAGACGAACAGAGAACGTCGCACCGATTTGCCGGACCGGAGGAGTAGGATATGGCCGAAACGGAAGCTCTGCCTGAGCGCGAGAGTATGGAATTCGATGTGGTGATTGTTGGCGCGGGCCCCGCTGGCCTCGCGGCCGCCATTCGCCTCAAACAGCTCTCCATCGAGGCCGGCGAGGAGCTTTCTGTCGTTGTGCTGGAAAAGGGCTCCGAGGTCGGGGCGCATATTCTGTCCGGCGCCGTCATCGATCCGGTCGCTATCGACCGGCTGTTCCCGGACTGGCGCGAGGATGAGACCCACCCGCTCAAGACCCCGGTGACGACCGACAAGTTCATGGTGCTGGGGCCGGCCGGTGCGCTGCGCCTTCCCAATTTCATGATGCCACCGCTGATGAGCAACCACGGGGCCTATGCGGTTTCGCTCGGCAACGTCGCGCGCTGGCTTGCGGAAAAGGCGGAAGCGCTGGGTGTGGAGATCTATCCCGGCTTTGCGGCCTCCGAAGTGCTCTATGACGACGAGGGGCGCGTGATCGGCGTGGCCACGGGCGACATGGGTCTGACGGAGAACGGCGAGCCCGGTCCCAATTACACCCGCGGCATGGCGCTTCTGGGCAAATACGTCTTCATCGGCGAAGGTGTGCGTGGCTCGCTTGCCAAGCAGCTCATCGCGAAATTCGAGCTCGACAAGGACTGCGAGCCCGCGAAATTCGGTATCGGCCTGAAGGAACTGTGGCGGGTCGCTCCGGAAAAGAGCCAGCCGGGCCTCGTTCAGCACAGCTTCGGCTGGCCGCTCGATTCCCGCACCGGCGGCGGATCGTTCCTCTATCACCTGGAAGACAATCAGGTGGCGGTCGGCTTTGTGCTGCACCTCAATTACGAGAACCCCTATCTCTCGCCCTTCGACGAGTTCCAGCGTTTCAAGACACATCCGGCGATCCGGGATACGTTCGAGGGCGGCGAGCGCCTGTCCTATGGCGCGCGCGCGATTTCCGAAGGCGGCTGGCAGTCGGTGCCGAAGGTCTGTTTCCCCGGTGGCGTGCTGATCGGGTGTTCCGCGGGCTTCCTGAACGTGCCGCGCATCAAGGGCACGCACAACGCCATGCTGTCGGCCATCATGGCGGCCGAAAAGGCATTCGCGGCGCTGAAGGCGGGCCGGGCCAATGACGAGCTGACGGACTATGAGGCCGAGTGGCGGTCCAGTGAAATCGGCAAGGACCTCAAGACGGTGCGCAACGTCAAGCCGATGTGGTCGAAACTCGGCACCTGGCTCGGCATTGCCGTTGGCGGTCTCGACATGTGGACCAACTCGCTCTTCGGCTTTTCGTTCTTCGGTACGCTCAGCCACGGCAAGCCGGACAGTGCGACGCTGAAGCCTGCCGCCCAGTGCAAGCCGATCAACTATCCCAAGCCCGACGGCAAGATCAGCTTCGACAAGCTGTCCTCGGTGTTCCTTTCCAATACCAACCACGAGGAAGGTCAGCCGATCCACCTCAAGGTTGCGGACATGGCTCTGCAGAAGTCGTCAGAGCATGACGTCTATGCCGGTCCCTCCCAGCGCTATTGCCCGGCGGGCGTCTACGAGTGGATCGAGGAAGGCGAGGGGGCGCCGCGCTTCCAGATCAACTCGCAGAACTGCGTCCACTGCAAGACCTGCGATATCAAGGACCCAAACGGCAACATCACCTGGACGGTGCCGGAAGGCGGCGGCGGGCCGAACTACCCGAACATGTAGCGTCGGCCATTCCTCCATTGAGGCACGAGATGAAAAAGCCCCGCCGGAATTTCCGGCGGGGCTTTTGTCTGAGCACCTGAAAGTCCTGCGGCGCGTTGCCTATTGCGCTGCCGCTTCCGTATCCTTGATGGCCTGAGCCTCGACAGCTGCAAAGGCCGACATGTTGACGATGCCCCGCGTGGTCACGGAAGGCGTGAGAATATGCGCGGGCTTGGCGAGCCCTAGCAGGATCGGGCCGACATGCAGCGCGTCGGTCATCACCTTCAGAAGGTTCAGCGCGATATTGGCCGCATCGAGCGTGGGGAAGACGAGCAGGTTCGCAGCCCCCGTCAGCTTGCTGTCGGAGACGACACGGGCGCGCAGTTCCGGTGACAGAGCGGCATCGCCGTGCATTTCACCTTCCACTTCCAGGTCCGGCGCACGCTGCCACAGAAGTTCCACCGCAGCCCGCATCTTGGTGGAGCTGTCGCAGGAACGGGAACCGAAATTGGAGCTGGACAGCAGCGCCACCTTCGGTGTGATGCCGAACCGCGCAATCTGACCGGCGGCCAGCAACGTCATCTCCGCCACCTCTTCCGCGCTCGGATTGTCCGAGACATAGGTGTCGGACAGGAAATGCGCGCCCTTGGAATTGATCAGCAGCGACATCGTGGAAAGCTCGTGCACGCCGGGTGCGCGTCCGATCACCTGGTCGAGCATCAGCCGGTGCCGGTCGAAGCGGCCATCGAGCCCGCAGATCAGCGCATCCGCATCGCCGCGCCGCACCGCCACCGCGCCGATGGCGGTGTTGTTGGCGCGAATGATCCGGCGCGCACCATCCGGCGTCACGCCCTTGCGGCCCATGCGCAGCAGGAACTCATCCACGTAGTCGCGGTAGCGCGGGTCGTCTTCCGGGTTGATGAAATCGAAATCGGTCCCCGGACGCACACGCAGGCCGAAGCGTTCGCAGCGGCTGGCCAGAACGTTCGGGCGTCCGATCAGGATCGGGCGCGCGGTGCCGTCTTCCAGCAATATCTGCGCGGCACGCAGGACGCGCTCGTCTTCGCCGTCGGCATAGATCACCCGTTTTCCTGCATTCTTGGCGGCAGCAAAGACGGGCTTCATGATCAGCCCGGAACGGAAAACAAAGCGGTTCAACTCGTCGAGATAGGCTTCGAAATCCGCAATCGGACGGCGCGCAACCCCGGTCTCCATCGCCGCCTTCGCAACCGCGGGCGCGATACGCAGGATGAGGCGCTGATCGAAGGCGGAGGGGATCAGGTAGGTCGGGCCGAATGTCGGCGTATTGCCTCCATAGGCCTGTGCCGCGGCCTCCGAGGGCTCCTCCTTGGCGAGCTCTGCAATTGCCATGGCGGCGGCGAGCTTCATCTCCTCGTTGATGGTCGTCGCCCCCACGTCGAGCGCGCCACGGAAGATATGGGGGAAGCAGAGGACGTTGTTGACCTGATTGGGGTAGTCGGAGCGCCCGGTGCACATCATGGCGTCATCGCGCACTGCCGCGACGTCCTCCGGCATGATCTCCGGGTTCGGGTTGGCGAGCGCAAGGATGAGCGGGTTCTTCGCCATCCGCTTCACCATGTCCGGCTTCAGGACACCGGCCGCGGAAACACCGAGGAAAATGTCGGCATCGTCGATGACTTCGGCGAGTTTCCGCTTGTCGGTCTTGCGCGCGAATGTGGCCTTCCATTCGTCCATCAGTTCCTCGCGGCCCTCATAGACGACACCGGCCAGATCGGTGACCCAGATGTTCTCCTTGCTGGCGCCAAGCGAGACGAGCAGGTTCAGACAGGCAAGCGCCGCTGCTCCCGCCCCGGAAGCCACGATCTTGGCCTTGGAAATGTCCTTGCCGACAAATTCCATGGCGTTGCGCACCGCAGCAGCCACGATGATGGCCGTGCCATGCTGGTCGTCATGGAAGACCGGGATATTCATGCATTCGCGCAGGCGCGCTTCCACCTGGAAGCACTCCGGGGCCTTGATATCTTCCAGATTGATGCCGCCGAAGGTCGGCTCCAGAGCGGAGATGACATCGACCATCCGGTCGACTTCGCGCGCATCGATCTCGATATCGAAGACATCGATGCCTGCGAATTTCTTGAAAAGGACGGCCTTGCCTTCCATCACCGGCTTGGAGGCCAACGGACCGATGGCGCCCAGTCCCAGAACCGCGGTGCCGTTCGAGACGACGGCGACGAGGTTCCCGCGGCTGGTGTAGTGATCGGCAGCACCCGGGTCGTCCGCAATCGCCCGGCAGGGAGCGGCCACACCCGGTGAATAGGCAAGCGCCAGATCGCGCTGGTTGCCCAGCGGTTTGGTCGCCTGAATTTCCAGCTTGCCCGGTCGCGGGTAGCGGTGGAAATAGAGGGCGGCTTCCTCGAGTTCACTGAGCTTCTTTGGCTTTTGGTCCATGGCCAGTCTGGTTCCCCGATCCGTGATTTGTTGCCGCACCTTAGAACAACCCCATGTTCTATGGAATTCGGGCGGACGCCAGAATTTTCCGATCCGGCGGTTTTTGAAGGTCTTGCTGGAGGCAGTTTGCACGACGCGGGCGAAGGCCCTGGGCTTTGCTTATGCCGGGTGAGTAGGTGCGGGCTGATGCTTTTGTTTTGCGTAAATCACGAGGCGCAACAGCATGTAGGCGACAACCGCATTGAGCACATGCCACATGAAATGCGTGCCGATGGGAAACAAGTCACAGAACTGTTGATCCATGGTGAGAAAGGTCACCGAGAGCGCAAACATCAAACCCGTCATGAAGAAGCCAAGTGCGATCTTTCGATTGTTTGGAGCGATCGAGAGCGCGATGGCAAAAAGGCTGAGAAGCGGCCCAATATACATGGCCGAAACGCCCAGTATCGGACCCAGAAGGAGAGACAGCAACCAGCTTAACCCCAGAAACCCGACGGTCACAAGGGTGGCGCCTGTCAGACCGACCTTGAACAGCCGCAGGATTGCAAAAAAGAAAACCGCAAGGATGAAGATCGCGATGGACAGGATGTCCAGTGCGCTGGTCAGGGGCGTGGCCAATGTGTGGAAAAGAAAAGAGGAAACACCGATGACGGCGACCAGGGTGCTGAGGCCAATGACCGGAAGGTCCAGCCTGCGCTTGCGCAGAAGGACCCAAAAGATGCCGCCCGTTGTCATGAAGAAGGCCAGATTGGAAACCGCATTGGCCGGTTCTGCCCAGAAGGCTCCGTCCAGGCGTTCGCAATAGGCGACGACTAACTGGGTTGGATCCATTGCGTGCTCAATCCGCCGCGCGTTTCGGACTTGCTGCGCGGCATCGCGCGCTTTGCGGACGACGCCACCGCATGCAACCGACCTCGTCAGGCTGGTATCTTGCTCATTTTCCAGCGTGACTGGCAAGTGACCAGGCGCTAGATTCGCCCGCTTCCCGACGTGATAACGCTTGGGCGATGAATATGCTACCGCAGTTTGCAGCGGCGCGTACGGCTCGGCGAGCTTCGCTGGCCAGTTCCGAGCAGAAAAGGTTCCCAGGAGTTGTGAAAGCATGAGCCGCATCGACGAAAGCCGCCCTTTCATCCCGGTTCGCATCGCGGTTCTGACCGTGTCCGACACGCGCGCCCTGGAAGACGATCGCTCCGGAGCGACGCTGGTCGCGCGCCTGGAAGAGGCAGGCCACAAACTGGCCGCGCGCGAGATCGCGACCGATGACGTGACAGCCATTCGTGCCGTGGTGCAGCGCTGGATCGCCGATGAGACGGTGGACGTGATCATTTCCACCGGGGGCACCGGCTTCACCGGTCGCGACGTGACGCCCGAAGCCATCGAACCGCTGTTCGAAAAGCGTATGGATGGCTTCTCGGAGGTCTTTCACCGCATTTCCTACGACAAGATCGGAACCTCCACCGTGCAATCTCGGGCCACCGGCGGGGTCGCGAATGCGACCTATATTTTCGTGCTGCCCGGCTCCCCCGGAGCCTGCAAGGACGCCTGGGACGGCATCCTGAAAGCTCAGCTCGACTACCGCCACATGCCCTGCAATTTCGTGGAGATCATGCCGCGTCTCGACGAGCACCTGAAACGCGGCAAGCTCAGGAAGGGCTAGGGCAGGGGCCAAAATGAAAACGGGCCCGGACCTCATGGAAAGAGGCCGGGCCCGAGGGATTCGGCGAAAAGATCCGACCGCCTATCGAAGCAGGCCTATCCTTCGATGCGCGTGAAGTCTGCAACCGTCAGCGTTGCCTCGCGAATTTCGCTCAGAAGCTTCAGGCGGTTCTCGCGAATGGCGGGATCTTCCGCATTGACGAGGATCTCTTCAAAGAAGCGGTCGACCGGCGCACGCAGCTTGGCAAGCGCCGTCATCGCGGCGGCGAAGTCTTCATGGCGAACGGCAGCTTCGGCTTCCGAACGCGCCGCATCGACGGCCGCAGCCAGCGCGATTTCTTCTTCTTCGACAAGATGGGTTGCCTGCGGACGACCGGCAAAGCTCTGCCCGGACTTCTTTTCCTCGATGCGCAGGATGTTGGTCGCGCGCTTGGTGCCTGCAAGCAGCGAGGCGCCGTCTTCCGTCGCGAGGAACGAACCCAAAGCCTCAACCCGCTTGACGATCATCTGCAGATCGTCCTGACCATCGAGCGCGAAGACCGCATCGATCAGATCGTGGCGTGCGCCCTCTTCTCGCAGATGCACCTTCAGGCGATCCGCGAAGAAGGAGAGCAGGTCATTGGCCTCGCCAAAGCCGGGGCGGGCGGCGTCAAAGAGCTTCAACAGCGGCAGGCGAAGCTTGTTCGCAAGCACGATGCGGATGACGCCGAGGGCGGCGCGGCGCAGGGCGTAGGGATCCTTGGAGCCGGTGGGCTTTTCATCAATGGCCCAGAAACCGGTCAGGAGATCGAGCTTGTCGGCGAGCGCCACCGCGATGGCGACCGGTTCTGCAGGCACGTCATCGGACGGGCCTTGCGGCTTGTAATGTTGCTCGATGGCGTTGGCCACCGCCGCATCCTCGCCCTGGCGGGCGGCGTAATAGCGCCCCATCAGGCCCTGAACCTCAGGGAACTCGAAGACCATGTGGGAGACAAGATCGGCCTTGGCGAGATGGGCCGCCCGTTCCGCCTTCGCCTCATCGGCGCCCACCATCGGCGCGATGACCTTGGAAAGCGCTTCAAGGCGCGCCACACGCTCTGCCTGGCTGCCGAGCTTTTCATGGAAGACGATGGAGGAGAGCTTGTCGACGTTGTTTTCCAGCCGGGTCTTGAGGTCCGTATCCCAGAAGAACTTGGCATCGGAAAGCCGCGCGCGGATGACTTTCTCGTTGCCCGCGATGATCTTCGCGCCACCGTCCGTGGCCTCAAGATTGGAGATCAGAACGAAACGGTTGGCGAGCCGGCCCGTGGCCGGATCGCGCAGCACGAAACATTTCTGGTTGGCGCGGATGGTGGCGCGGATGACTTCATCGGGCACCTCCAGGAAAGCCTCGTCAAAGGAGCCGACGAGAATGACCGGCCATTCCACAAGGCCTGCCACTTCTTCCAGAAGGCCCTCGTCTTCCACCAGTTCCAGCCCGAGCGCCAATGCACGGTCGCGCGCATCATGCGCGATCATGTCCTTGCGCCGGTCGGCATCAAGCACGACCTTGGCCTTTTCCAGCTTGGTCACATAATCATCGAAGCGGCGCACGGAGAAGGGCTCCGGCGCCAGGAAACGATGCCCGGCGGTGGTGTTGCCGCTGGCAACGCCCTCCACCTCGACGGTGATGACATCCGGCTCTTCGGTCTCCGGACCGAAGGTGCACAGGATGGAATGCAGCGGGCGGACCCAGCGCAGCGAGCCCGGTTCGGCGGACGCCGCCCCCCAGCGCATGGACTTCGGCCAGGGGAACTTGTGAACCGTCTCGGCAACCGTCTCGGCAATCACTTCGCTCGCCTCGCGGCCCGGCTTTTCGATCACCGCGACGTAAAAGTCGCCCTTCTTGGGGTCATTGACGATCTTCGCCTCATCAACGGAGGAAAGTCCCGCACCGCGCAGGAAACCTTCAAGCGCCTTTTCAGGCGCGCCGACGCGCGGCCCTTTTCGCTCTTCGCGGGTATCGGGAGACCGGGTCGGAAGACCGGCCACATGAAGGGTGAGACGGCGGGGGGTCGCGAAGGCTTTCGTACCTTCGTAGACAAGACCTGCATCAACCAGAGCGTTGGTCACAAGGGACTTCAGGTCTTCCGCGGCGCGGCGTTGCATGCGCGCCGGGATTTCCTCGCAGAACAGTTCGAGGAGAAGATCGGACATCGGGTTCGCTTTCGGGGCACGAAGAATGAGAACTCACGGACAGTCGGTTAGCAAGTTGCGCTCGCCTTGTCACCTCCCCGCGACAGCGAGGCAGGTGCAGGCGCTCTCCGGTGTGCCGCTCGGCTCGGAATTGAGTAGTCAGTAAAAAGGGCGGTAAATGCAGAAAATACATATTAAAACTGAGAGAATTACCTATCTGCTTTCATTTACGGGAGTAAAACACTTTCCAGCTAAACCGGTGGAGAAGAAGAGCTTAGAAGCTGAAGTGTTGGGCGCATGGCGCGAATTAAGCACATAGTGAACTGGTTCCGATACTCCTCGCAGGCTTCGCGCGACGCGATCGTGATCGCCTGCATCAGTTTCCTGCTGCTGTTTGCCGCTATCCAGCTGGATTTGTACGACGAACTGTCCCACTACACGCGCCGTTACGAGTATGTGCAGTTAGACGAGTTTCTGTTTGTCATGTTCATGGCTGGCCTTATGGCCATCGTCTATGCGTGGCGTCGCCTTCGCGAGCTCAAGGTCGAGATCCGGCAGAGGCGGGCAGCCGAAGCAATGGCCGTCAAACTGACCTTGCACGATGCCCTGACGGGCCTTCCAAATCGCCACAAATTCGAACGACTTGTGACCGACACGATTATCGAGAGAGGCAATCAGAGCTTTGCGGTTCTGGTGCTGCGGGTGGACAATTTCCGGCAGACAATCGATCGTTTCGGCCATGCGGTTGGAGACAATCTGCTTCTGTCCATTTCCAGCCGCATTGCCATGACCTGCGGAGCGGACGCCGAATTGGCGCGTATCGGTCCGAGCGAGTTCGCGGTCAGGTCTCAGCCGATCGACGGCGACGCAGCCATTCTGGACCTCGCCGAAAGGCTGGTCAGCACGCTGGGCGAACCATTCCAGGTGCTCGGTTGCGAGTTATCCATATCGGCGACCGTCGGCGTCTCCCGTTATCCCGACAATGGCACCTCAGCCGCACTGCTTTTACGCCGGGCGGCGATGACCAGACGACACTTGTTTTCGCAAGGCAATGCGCGATGCGGCCTTTTCGACCCAAGCATGGAGTTCGCACTGTCACGCCTGAACAGCCTGGAAAGCCGGCTGAGTGCGGCCATCGAAGCGGATGAAATCGTACCCTATTTCCAGCCCATCGTGGATCTGGGGAGCGGGCGCACTGTGGCTTTCGAATGCCTGGCGCGTTGGCAGGATCCTCAATTGGGTTGGGTGGCGCCCGACCAGTTCATTCCGATTGCGGAAGAATGCGGGCATATTTCGAAACTCGGCGACAGGTTGCTGCGCAAGGCTTGCAGTGAAGCCATGAAATGGCCCTCTGGCATCGGTTTGTCATACAACATTTCAGGTGTGCAGCTGCGCGACCATACGCTTGGTCTGAACGTGTTGTCCGCACTCGGCGAGGTTGGGCTAAGCCCCTGGCGTCTGGAGCTGGAGATCACCGAAACGGCATTGGTGAACGATATTCAGGTTGCGCGCGACACCCTGGAAATTCTCGCGAATACAGGGGTCTCCCTGGCGCTCGATGACTTTGGCACCGGCCATTCCAGTCTGCGCTACATCTGCGATTTCCCCATCCACAAGCTCAAGATCGACCAGTCTTTCGTGCGCACCATGTGCAAGCGGCGCGAGAGCGAGCAGGTTGTCAACGCGGTGATTGGTTTGGCGCGCGGGCTCGGCATCGCCTCCACGGCGGAAGGGATCGAGAACAAGGCGCAGTGGCGCTTCCTGCGCCAGCTCGGGTGCCAATATGGTCAGGGCTACCTGTTTGGAAAGCCAATGCCTGCGAGCGCGGTGCTTGAATATCTCGCCAAGGAAGGGAGAAAAAAGATCTATTCCGCGCGGCGCATGAGCGCCTGAGGTGGAACAAGATCAGCCTGACCGTGGCAGGCGCAGGCCTCACCAGCCGCCTCCGCCCCCGCCACCTCCTCCCCCGCCGACGCCTCCACCTCCGCCGGAAAACCCCGAAGAGGAGGATTTCGGCGTCGGCAGCGATGACGTGAAGGACTGAGACATCGCGTTGACCGTGTCCGACATGGACTGTCCAAAATGATCGGTGTCAAAGGTGCGCCCGTGGTACCAGGACGGCGCATAATGTGCTCCCGCCGCCGCGCCCGTCGCCGCCGCAGCGGCGAGCCAGGCCTGGAATGCCTCCGACCATGGTTTTTCAACCTCGAGCGCGACCGCATAGGGCAGCAGGGTCTCGTATCTGTTGGGGGACATGTCCGGCGCCCCCGCCATGTTCATACGCTCCCGTTCCGCCACCGAGAGATAGAGCTTCAGCCCCTCGATCTGATCCATGAGGTCTCGTCCATGGGCAGTTGGAGCCCCCATGATGAAATAGAACAGGCCGTTGATTACAAAGAGCGAAGCCACAATCACCGGCACGAACGGGGTGTCTCCGCCAGCAAGGGCGAAGCTGATGATTTGCGCGCCGATCCCGCTCATGAAGATGCCGAGAAAGCCCGCAATCAGGATGAATTGCATCATTCCGGTCAGCGACTTGGCTCGCAGCAGCTGGAAGGCGATCTTCACAGCGATGAAGCAGAAAAAGCCGATGATGATGGAGATCGGGCCGAGAAAGGCGAATTCGAACGCGTTCAACTGGCCGAAGAAGAGAAGCGCTGCAACGGTCAGGATGCTGAGCACCAGCCCGGGTACCCAGTAAACGGTATTGGCCTTGAAGAACTTGTTCCGGTTCTCGCCTGTGATGGCGTGTCGAAACGTGTTGCCAAGCTTCGAAACCTGCGAACCGTGTTTCTTGGAAAGCGTCAGGGGACGGCCGTCCAGAGCATCGATGATGGCGGCTTCGCCGCGCGGCAGCCTGGTTGCGTCAACCCGTTTGGCCGTGGGCTTCAGGGTGATCTCGTCATCCAGATCGTCGAATTCCAGCAGCCCCTTGACGGCCAGGTTGATGCACGCTGCCGAAAGCGCGCGCCATCCGGAACCGGAAAAGCCGCGGTTGTGTATGTAGTCGGCAAGGGCCGGGGAGACGCCATCAGGGGCATGGAAGAGAGGAATGATCGTGCCGCGCGGGGGATCGCGCCCCACACGCCGCCATGCCCATAGAAAATAGGCCAGAACAATCAGAATGCCGATACCGGCGATGATCTCCTTGCGGTGATCGAGCAGGAAGTGTCTGGCGCGGTCTTCGGCTGAGGGAGGAGGGATGGTCCCCTTCGGCATTGCGACGGCCACCGAAAACCCTTCTGCTTGTTGCAAGGGGCGCGTGGTGGAGAAGACCACAACATTGCCGCCGTCCTCTGCATGGGCGGTCCAGTCTGTACCCGTGTCGCCGGTGCGGCCCGTGAAGGCGATCCTGTTTGTGGCGGCGATGCCTTCAGGAAGCGTGATGCGCGCCGTGGCCCGCTCTATGGGGAAAGCCCATTCCTGACCCGTAACGTTCCAGTACAGCTCGTCGTGATCGTCAAAGAAACGGATCTGACGGGTGGTGCGATAGGCGATCGTAAACGTGTGCGCGCGGTGGGCGAGGAGGGTATCAGCCGCACCGATATAGATGCGGACCCCCTCTCGGGTCTGGTTTTCGCGGTACGCTTCGTCCTTTCCGTCACGCCGGATGGACAAGAGGTCGAAGCCGACGCGACGGCTGGCGCCGTCGGCGCTTTCGAAGGTCAGAGGAATATCGCGATAGATCCCGCGCTTGATCTCTCGCCCTTCGGCCACGGCGGTGATGTTCTCCGTGACGAGGAGTGAGCCGTCGGCTTCGACACGGATGGTGACGTCAAAGCGTGTGATCTGCTCCTGTGCACCGACAGGGGCCGATAACGCACCAAACATCGCCAAGAGCGCGAGCATGAGACGCGCACCGGGATTTGGGAACAGGGCGCGCAGCGCGTTCCGCGGTGATCTGAGGTATCTGGAGTGCCATGGATTGATCATGGCTCACGATAGCATCATCGAGCCTACTTGCCGAAACGTACCTTGGGTGTCGCGCGCTCGTTGTCGTCTTCGATCTCGAAGTAGTCTTCGCTGGAGAACCCGAACTGGTTCGCGATGAGATTGGAGGGAAAAGCCTCCACCGTGACATTCAGATCCCGCACGGCGCCGTTGTAGTAACGACGCGCCATCTGCAATTCGTTCTCGATGTTGCGCAACGCATCCTGAAGGTCGAGGAAGTTGTCGGAGGCATCCAGCTCGGGATAATTCTCCGCAACCGCCATCAGCCGGGAAAGGGCTGCGCTCAGCATGCCTTCCGCCTGAGCGCGCCCTGCCACGTCGCCGGAGGGCACCCCACCGGCGCGCGCGCGCATTTCCGTCACCGCCGCGAGCGTCTCACGTTCGTGGCTCATGTAGCCCTTCACCGCCTCGACGAGATTGGGGATCAGGTCGAACCGACGTTTTAGCTGTACGTCGATGCCGCTCCATCCCTCACGCACCATCTGGCGTTGACGCACGAGACGGTTGTAGAGCGCGATGGCGTAGACGACGATCGTCGCGAAAAAGGCAAGGACGATCCAACTGATCATGCAAAAGGTCCCTGAAGAAGCGTGTGGCGCTCATGTGCGCCGGACAAATGGCGATTTTGCGAGAACGACCTGACTTTGTCGCATGCTCGCTAACAATTGGGCGCTTTCTTACTGCTTCGGCAATAAGGCGCGCCCGCGGCAAATGAACCGGGTCGGAAGCCAGCCTATCTGCTGGACCCGAGCCATTTCCCTGTACAATACACGGAACGCCCAGCAATTACCTTGATGCATCGGACGCGTCAAACGCGAATGCAGCCAGAGTTTCGTGCGCTGTGGCAAGCAGACGCATGGGGATATCGTTGGCTCATAAAAATGATTGGTCGAATGTCTCGACAGAGCCGCGCCCTGTGCAAGGGGCGATGCCGATTCACTGTGCATGACAAGATCAGCGCGCCGGTGCGGCCGTTCTCCATTCGGGAAAACAACCCAGGGCCCCAATCCTGCAATCGAAGGCAGGGGAGCCCCGTGTCACCTCTTGATCCCGCGCGCCACGCCACCGTTGGGCCGGGCAGTGAATAAGGTGTCAGCCGGGGCGGCGCCTAGGCGCCGCCTGCTTTTGTCTTGAGGAAGGCTGCACCGCAGGACTTGGCCAGTTCGCGCACCCGCAGGATGTAGGACTGGCGTTCGGTGACCGAGATCACCCCGCGCGCATCCAGCAGGTTGAAGCAATGCGAAGCCTTGATGCACTGGTCATAGGCTGGGAAGACCAGCTTGTGGATGCCGTCGCCGGCTTCCTCCATCGCCTTTTCTCCGGCTTTCAGAAGCGCCTGGCATTCGCCTTCGGCATCGCGGAAATGGCGGAACAGCATCTCGGTGTCGGCATATTCGAAATTGTGCCGGGAATATTCCTGCTCCGCCTGGAGGAACACGTCGCCATAGGTGACCTTCTGGTCGCCTTCCAGACCGTTGAAATTGAGGTCATAGACATTGTCGACGCCCTGCACATACATGGCGAGGCGCTCCAGACCGTAGGTCAGTTCACCCGAAACGGGCGAACATTCGAAGCCCGCCACCTGCTGGAAATAGGTGAACTGCGAGACTTCCATGCCATCGCACCAGCATTCCCAGCCAAGGCCCCAGGCGCCAAGCGTCGGGCTCTCCCAATCGTCCTCGACAAAGCGGATGTCGTGGACGGAGGAATCGATGCCGATGGCAGCCAGCGATGCGAGGTAGAGCTCCTGCAGGTTTTCCGGCGAGGGCTTCAGGATGGCCTGAAACTGGTAGTAATGCTGCAGGCGGTTGGGGTTCTCACCATAGCGGCCATCTGTCGGGCGGCGGGAGGGTTGCACATAGGCCGCCTTCCACGGGCGCGGGCCCAGCGAACGCAGGGTCGTTGCCGGATGGAAGGTGCCGGCGCCCACTTCCATATCGTAAGGCTGCAGGATCACGCAGCCCTTGTCGGCCCAGAAGCGCTGAAGGGTAAGGATGAGGCCCTGAAACGAGCGCTGCGGGCTGAGATGGGCGGCGAGCTCGCCTGCGCCGGTTTCCGTGAGCCCGTGTTCGATAGGCATGGTGTCCAAAATCCTGAGAATGCCGGGAAATCGAGGTCGCGCGGGTCATCGCGCGAGCAGCGCGCGGACACTATCGGCGCACCCGCACCCGGTCAAGGGCGCCCACTGGCGCAAGGCCAGCCTTCGGGATGGGCCTGGTTGCTGATTTGCTCCGCATGACGTCGCGGTCGTCGGCGCGGGGGCATGATGAGAGCCTTTCAGGCTTCTCCGCCACCGCGATCGTCGGTTGCGCGATATCGGCCGGTCTGCGGGTCTTTCACCAGTGTTTTCGCGGCCTTGATCGACTTGCGCTGGCGGGCCGCGTCGGCTTTGCGGCCCTGTGTGCCGAGGAAGCGGAATATCGCAAAGACCGCGACAAGCGCCAGGAGCAGGATGCCCAGTTTTCCGATCACGGTTGTCCTCTTTCTCTAGAGACCATAGCGGGCCCACAGGCTGCGCTCTTCCAGCGCCGCCACCATGTCGCGCGCCAGTCCGTTCGTGTTCAGTCCCTGATCCAGAGCGATGCCGACACCGGCGCGGCGCGGGAAGAAGGAACGTTCGCCACCAATCAGCACAAGCCGAACTTTTTCCCCAAACCTTGCCCGCGCGAAGGAACGCAGATCACCCAGATCATCGACAAGGCCAAGGGAGCGGGCCGTCTCTCCGACCCAGAAAAGCCCGGAATACAGATCCGGATCGTCGTTCAGCACATCGCCGCGCCGCGCGCGCACCATTTCGATGAAGACCTCGTGGATCTCTTGCTGCAGTGTTTCCAGATGGGTGACATCGTCCGGGTTTTCCGGCTGGAACGGATCAAGGATGCCCTTGCGAGTACCGGATGTGTGGACGCGCCGTTCCACGCCCAGCCGTTCCAGCAGGTCCACAAAGCCGAACCCTGCCGATATGACACCTATGGAGCCGACGATGGAGGACGGATCGCAAATGATCTCGTCTCCGGCCAGGGCGATCATGTAACCGCCGGAGGCCGCGACATCTTCCACGAAAACCAGAACCTGCTTCTTGTGTTCATCGGCGAGCTGCCGGATGCGCTGGTAGATCAGCCGTGCCTGGACCGGCGAACCGCCCGGTGAGTTGACGACGATCGCGACCGCTGGCGTGCCGTCGAAGCGGAAGGCCTTTTCCAGATTGTTGGCGCAGCTCGAAAGCGTGAGGCCCGGGCGCAAGGGCGAGGCCAGACCGATCGCGCCGTTGAGGCGGACGACGGGAAGCATCGGCGGAACCTTGCCGAGGCGACCGGGCAGGAATTTGCGTGCGCGCGTAAAGAAACCCAAGAAGACCTCCCTTGGAAAGGCCGCCGAGACGGGCGGCAATTCAAACTCATATAGGTCACATGTCCGCGCAGTGCCAACGGCGCGAAGCGCGATGGATCGCAACGGGCAATGCGGGCTTTTCGATCAAACCTTCACGAAGGTCTTAACCTTAACTGACGGGATTTGCGGGAGAAAAACGCAAAAACCCGCAGATTTCAGCGCGATTAACAATCTTTCAAGGTTAAGCGGGTTTTATGGTGAGCGTCGCTGGAAAGGCGACACCGCGTATCGGTGAGAGCGGACGGTAAGCTGAAACCACAAGGGTTTGCAGGCCGAAATCCCCTCCCAACAGCCGGGATGTTCCGGCGCGGGATTTCCCGTGCAGGCCTGGCATGGCCGAATTGGTAAAGTGGAGTTGCGCGTATGTCCGGCCTGTATGTCCCGCCAAGGGGCCCTTCGCCCCGGCGAGTGTCCATGAGAGCGCCCAGAAGGTTGCCGGCCACGGCGACGAGGCGATCCCGGTCAACTGCCGGTGGCGTATTCGTGAAGTCGCTCCTGCTCGGTGTCGCACTCTATTTCGGCTTTCCCGATCGCTTTGCCTTTCAGGACACGTTGAGCCTGATGGAGCGCGAGGAAAACCCGTCCTTGCGCTGGCTTGCCGCCATCGAACCGGCTCAAAGCACGACAATTTCCCGCCCAAGCCTGGTTATGGCGTCCGGAACAAGGCCGGATGGACCCAGCTATCGCGTTACCGGGCATGCCGATGGCGCGCGCGCGACCATTCTCGCCGGTCTCGACGCGTCCGTCATGGGGCGTGATGTGGTGGATGTGCCGGAAAAGGTGCGCACCAACAGTTCCACCAAGGGCAATCGTCTGGTTTCCATCGCCCCGGACCGGCAGATGGTCGATAATGCCTCCGGCACGGTTTACCACATGGGCAGCCTGATTGGCGCGCAGCCCGCACAGTCCCTGCCGCGGGTTGCCTTTGTGCAGCCGCAGGCGGTTCCGCAAACGCAACTTGCCGCACTTGATCCGGCAACCAAAAAGCCCGGAAAGCCGCTGAATCTCAACAAGATGCTGATGGCGCGCGCCGCGGCAGCCGCCGGCTTCTCCTCGCTTTCCGCCTATGCGCCGAGCGCCGTGGAAGATACCGC
The DNA here is from genome assembly GCF_963674635.1 of Breoghania sp. Classification (NCBI taxonomy): domain Bacteria; kingdom Pseudomonadati; phylum Pseudomonadota; class Alphaproteobacteria; order Hyphomicrobiales; family Stappiaceae; genus Breoghania; species Breoghania sp. The sequence continues at coordinate 2,333,524 of NZ_OY771475.1, read as the reverse complement.
CCTGCCGTTTGCCGCACTCTTCGGCACACCGCCAGGGCCCACGCCTGAAGAAGAAGCCGTGGATCGGGAGAACCCGCATTGGTGGGCGTCGAATCCGCTTCCCGCCAGCGTGATCCTGCCGAAGGAACAGCGCTGTCTGGCCGAGGCAATCTATTTCGAGGCGCGGGGCGAGCCGGAATCCGGTCAGGCTGCGGTTGCGCAGGTCGTGCTCAACCGGGTGAAGAACCCGGCCTATCCCGCCACCATCTGCAAGGTGGTTTATCAAAACCGCACGCAGCGCAACTCCTGCCAGTTCTCCTTTGCCTGCGATGGCAAGCCGGACCGCATCTCCTCGAAAGAGTCATGGGATGTGGCGCAGAGGCTGGCCCGCGAGATCATCTCTGGCAAACACATGTCGGAAAAGGTCGGGGCTTCGACCCATTATCATGCGACATATGTACGCCCTCGCTGGGCCCGCAAGATGAAGCGGCTCGGCAAAGTCGGACGCCACGTCTTCTATCAGACCTATGGCGGCGGCTGGAGCTGACCGCCTTGCTCCGGACGTTCCGACTTCGCGGGCTGTGCGATGTTTTCCGGCAAAACCAAGCCTGAGCGGCGTTTTCCGGAACGTATCCCTAATGTCGGTGAGCATGCGGATCGGCGAGAGGGCGATTTGAAACAACGGAAAACGAGTTACATCTATTATCGGTAGTCAGGCGTCCCGCTCTCTCAATGCCGCTTGAGGATAGTGTTGTCCACAAGCTGCGCAAAATGCAGATGAACGTCAAATTAAGATTTCGCGCCGCACTTTGGAGTTGTGTTCTTCTTCCCTCCACTGCGGTGACGCCGATCGATGTCGTTGGAATACAACACTCTCCTGATGGCCCTCTCGGTCAGTTGCATTGCCATGAGCATGACGCTGGCCGTGACGTGGATTGCGTATCGTCGAGATGTTTTTCTTCTGACCTGGTCGCTCTCCGCGCTTCTTCTGTTTCTGGGATCCATTGTCTACGGCCTTTATGCCGCCATGCCCTCACGTGTCCCGGCAGCCGTCGGAACAACAGTCCTGTCGATCGGTTTCACGATGTGCTGGATTGCGGCTCGGCAGTTTCGTAGCCGTTTGGTCCCTGCTCGCAAGTACGTTGTTCTGATTGGGGTGATTGCGGTATCCCAGTGGGCACTTCAACTGGCCGGACTTGTCGGCCTCATGCTGCTCCTTTTCAATGCGCAGGCCATGGTGTTGCTCTTCGCCACCGCCTGGGAATACTGGTGCGCCCGCTCCGAGCGGCTCCATTCCCTGAAATGGCTGACGGCGCTTTATGTGCTCGTCGGGCTGTCCTTCGCACTGTGTATTATCCCGCTCGCGATTGAGAGCCCCCTCTATCTGTACAGCGCGCCGAAGAATTGGGCGGAGACGCTGCAGACGTTTATCTGCATCATCAGCATCACGGCCATTGGTGGCTTGTCACTGGCGATCAATCAGGAACGTGTCGTGCGAGACCGCACGATGGAGGCCCGCACCGACGGACTGACCGGAGTTCTCAACCGTCGTGCCTTCGACGACCTGTCGAGCGATAGCCTGCCCAGGGGAAAAACGGTGGTTGCGATTTTCGACCTCGACTTCTTCAAGGACGTGAATGATCGCTGTGGCCACGCCTTCGGCGATCTCGTGCTGAGGACCTTCGCCTCCGTTTGCTCCGCCAATTTGCGCAATCAGGATGTTGTGGCCCGCATAGGCGGGGAGGAATTCGCGGTCGTGCTGGAGGACTGCACGGTGGAGCGGGCGATTGTTGTGGCCAACCGTATCCGACTGCGCTTCGCCAGGCAGAAGCTCTCCTTCGAGGGGGAGCGGGTTCGATGCACGGTGAGCGCGGGGGTGTGCGGCAGCTCGCCCGATGAGGTGGTGACAATCCACACCCTTCTGGGTGGCGCGGATACCGCCCTCTACCAGGCAAAGCAGAATGGCCGGAACCGCGTCTGCCAATTCGATATGAAACTGGCAGCCGCCTGAGGGTCACACGGTCTCAATCTCGATGTCGAGGCCGAGATCCAGCGTTGGCGCGGAGTGGGTGATCCAGCCAATGGAGATGAGGTCCACGCCCGCTTCCGCAATGGCTTTTACCGTCTCCAGATTGATCCCGCCCGACGCCTCGCTCAGGGCCCTCGCATCAATGATGTCGACCGCGGTGCGAAGCGTCTCCGGCCCCATATTGTCCAGCAGCACAACGTCCGGTCTGGCCTCCATCGCTTCACGAAGCTGGTCGAGGGTGTCCACTTCCACTTCGATCTTCACCAGATGGCCGACATGGGCCCGGGCACGCTTGACGGCCAGCGCTACGCCGCCCGCCAGCGCAATGTGATTGTCCTTGATGAGAATGGCATCATCGAGCCCGAAACGATGATTGGCTCCGCCTCCGCACCTGACCGCGTATTTCTCGAAGGCGCGAAGTCCCGGCGTCGTCTTGCGCGTGCATACGATGGACGCGCGGGTGTGGGCGATGCGCTCCGCGAATTGAGCGGTCGCCGTCGCAATCCCGCTCAGATGGCCGAGATAGTTGAGCCCCACGCGCTCGCAGGCGAGCACCGCACGGGCAGGCCCCTCGATGCGGGCGACAGGCGTTCCCGGCTCAAGGGTTGCGCCATCGCTTGCAAGGCGCTCCACACGGATTGAACCCTCGGTCTGGCGGCAAGCGCTTTCCACGAAGCCGAGGCCGGAGAGCCGCCCGAACTTGCGCGATACGATGACCGCGCGGGCCTGGGTGTCGGCGGGAATGGTGGCCTGCGATGTGATGTCTCCGGCGCGGCCCCAGTCCTCAAGGAGGGCTGCCTTGACCGCATCGTCAATCATCAGGCGGGGAAGTTCGGGCAAGGCTATGGTCATCGGGCGTGCTCCATCGTGGGGGCGGTGCGGGCAGGGACGGATGGTCCGTCTCCGCCCAAGGCCTCGCGGATGACGGTATTGACCTCTTCAAGCGTCATGAGAGCGCGTCGTGCCAAGGCGGGGCTGGTGTTCGGGTGGTCAGTTCGGAAATGCCCGCCGCGGCTTTCCTCGCGCAGCAGTGCGGCGGCCGCGATCATGCGGGCGCAGACCAGCATGTTGGCGCAATCGATCCCATCGCATTCGATGGAGAGCGTGGCGAGTTCGGCAAGCGCCTCCTTCAGTCCCGCGCCGTCCCGCATGACGCCGACCTTCGTCGCCATCAGTTTGCGCAGCCGTGCGACGGTGATGCGGTCGCTGGGTTGCGCGGCGAGGGGCGTCGTCATGCCGGGCAGGGGGCGCCAGTCCGCGACGTCGCTCACCGGCATGGTAGCGGCAATATCGGTCGCGATCCTGTTTGCGAAAACGGTGGCCTCCAGCAGCGAGCTGGAGGCGAGCCGATTTGCGCCATGCAAGCCGGTTGAGGCAACTTCGCCCGCCGCCCACAAGCCGGGAAGGGAGCTGCGTCCGCGCGCATCCGTCCACACCCCACCCATGTGATAGTGGGCGGCCGGGCGAACCGGTATCGGCTGGCTGACAGGGTCTATGCCTGCGCCCAGGCAGGCGGCGTAAACGGTCGGGAACCTTTCGGGAAACTCCGTGCCGACGCAGGCGCGCGCATCGAGAAAGGCTCCGCGTCCGGCAGTCACTTCGCGATGAATCGCGCGGGCGACCACATCGCGCGGGGCAAGTTCCTTCAGGGGATGGATTTTCTCCATGAAGCGCTCGCCTGCGAGGTTCACGAGGACCGCGCCTTCACCGCGAAGAGCTTCGGTCGCCAGCGGCGCCGGGTCGAGCCCGATATCGATCGCCGTGGGGTGGAACTGGACGAATTCCGCGTCCGCGATCACGGCACCGGCCCGCGCCGCCATGGCGAGGCCCTGCCCCGCGGCCTCGGTTGGATTGGTCGTCACCTCGTAAAGGTGGCCGGCGCCCCCAGAGGCCAGAACCACGCTTCGGGCGGCAAAGGAAAGGCGCAGACAGTCGGCCTTGCGCCGGGCGATGAGGCCGCAAACCCGGTTCCCCTCCCGCATCAGGCTTTCCCCGACAAAGCCTTCGAGGACGCGGATGGACGGTGTCTTGCGCACGGTGGCGATGAGTGCCTGCATGACCGCGCGCCCCGCCGTGTCTCCACCGACCCGCACGACGCGGGCACGCGAGTGGGCGGCCTCGCGCGACAGGCTTAATCGTCCGTCCAGATCGCGGTCGAAAGGTGCGCCACAGGCCAGAAGGTCGGCAATCCGCGCCGCTCCCTCGTATGTGACGCCGTGGACGATGGCCTCGTCGCACAAACCGGCTCCGGCCGCGATGGTGTCGGCGGCGTGAAGCTCGAATGTGTCGCCTTCGCCGACGCTGGCCGCGATGCCGCCCTGCGCCCAGACCGAGGCCGCGCCTTGCCCAAGCGGAGCGCCGCAGAGCACGCTCACCCGTCGCTCCGCTTGGGCAAGCTTCAATGCGGTGAAAAGCCCGGCAAGGCCGCCGCCAAGGATGACGACGTCCTCCGGTTTATCGCCTGCGGGGACGATGCTGGAGATATCTCGGGGCTGAAGGGCGGCGCGTTGGGCGAAGGTCATGGCAGGATATCCCATGTCGCAGATGCGGAGGAGGGCGAGGTGGGGAGGTCCCCATCTCAGCTTTGCAGGTTGATCATCCGTTCCACGGCGGCGCGCGCGCGTTGCGCGACAGCCGGATCGACGACCACCTCGTCGCGCATGTGCACGAGGCTTTCGAGGATTTTCGGCAGGGTGATCATCTTCATGTAGGGGCACAGATTGCAGGGCCGCACATACTCGACGCCGGGCGTTTCCACCGCGATGTTGTCGGCCATGGAGCACTCTGTGACGAGCAGCACCTTCTCAGGCTTGTTCTGTTTTACCCAGGCGATCATGCCGGACGTGGAGCCGGTATAGTCGGCCTCCGCCGTCACGTCGGTCGGGCATTCCGGATGGGCGACGATCTTCACGCCCGGAACGCTCTCGCGGTATTCGCGCATCTCCGCGCCGGTGAAACGCTGGTGGACGACGCAGGCCCCTTCCCATGTCAGGATCTCGACATCCGTGTGAAGCGCCACATTGGCCGCGAGATACTTGTCGGGGATCAGCAACACCCGCGGCACGCCCAGCGATTCAACGATCTGAAGCGCGTTGGAGGAGGTGCAGCAGATATCGCACTCCGCTTTCACCTCGGCGGACGTGTTCACATAGGTCACGATGGGCACACCGGGATGTTTTTCGCGCAGGCCACGCACATCGGCGGCCGTGATCGATTCCGCCAACGAGCAGCCCGCCCCCATGTCCGGCATCAGGATCGTCTTGTCGGGGTTCAGGATTTTCGACGTCTCGGCCATGAAATGCACACCGCACTGGACGATGACATCCGCCGTTGAACGTGCGGCTTCCTTGGCCAGCTGCAGGCTGTCGCCCACAATGTCGGCCACCCCGTGATAGATCTCCGGCGTCATGTAATTATGCGCCAGGATGACCGCGTTGCGCTCTTTCTTGAGGTCGTTGATCGCCTTCACATAAGGCGCATAGGCCGGCCATTCGATGGCAGGGATGATGTGGCGGACCTTTTCGTAGGCCGCTGCGGTTTCTTCCGCCACCAAGGGTGTGTAGGCGAGGGCGGGCATCGCGACGGTGGGAAAGGTGCGCTTGAGCGGCGTGTCCGTGTAAGCGGGCGTTCCGACGTGTGCTGAGCTCGACATGAGGAAGATCCCCTATTGGATATACTCATAAAGAGCAAAAGACGCAGACAAAAGAAACCGGCGGCGCGCCAGCTTGTGTCAGACTTATGCTCATTTCGAGCCTTATATAGGTGCTCGCGCTCGGAAAAGCCAGCGCGGAATTTATGTCTGCCGGACGAGACCGTAATCCGGGGCGTGATCTTGATCGGAATTCAGGTGAGTAGTCCGGGTGCCGTAGCGCCCGGATTGACAAGGAAAACAACGATCTGAGACGGCCGCAAGACAAACCCATTCGGTTGTTTGATGTCCGTCATGAAAACTTTTGACTTATCGATCGGTTGAGCAAGGCCTATAGACGAAACACAGGAGCCTCGCGTTTTCGGCTGAAAGATCTATGAGACCCGGACGAGACATGTGTCCCGCTCGGGTGGATTGGCGAGCCGTGCGCCCGCCGCCGGAGGGGGCGGTGGAAGAGAGGAGACAAGTGGCGGAGCAGGGGCAGGTCCCGGCTCCGTTCCCGGAACAAGTCCGGCAGGGGAGGATGAGCCGTGTCTCAAGACAGGTCTGAAACCGCGGCCACGCCGTTCTGGCGCGCCGTGCCGTTCATTATTGTGTGCGGCAGCGTCGTCGCCATGGCCTCCTTCGGGCCGCGCTCATCCATGGGGCTGTTTCTCGCGCCCATGACGGAAATGCGGGGCTGGAGCCGCGAGACCTTTGCGCTCGCCATCGCCATCCAGAACCTTCTGTGGGGACTTGGACAGCCAATCGCGGGCGGATTTGCCGATCGCTACGGCACCACGCGCGTGCTCATCGCAGGGGCGTTGCTGACCGGTGCTGCTCTGATCCTGATGCCGCTTTCGACCTCGCCTTTCATGTTCCATCTGAGCGCGGGCGTTTTGTTTGGCCTCGGCCTGTCCGCCTGCTCTTTCAGCATCGTCCTGGCCGCCTTTGGCAGGATTGTGTCCCCCGCACGACGCTCCATTGCCTTCGGTATCGGCACGGCGGCGGGCTCCTTCGGCCAGTTCCTCTTTGCTCCGCTGGGGCAGGCCCTCATCGATACACAGGGCTGGCAAAACGCGCTCCAGACGCTGGGGTTTCTCACCTTCGGCCTGATCTTTTGCTTTTCGCTTGCGCTGAAGGGCAAGCCTAAGGCGCAGCCGTTGCAGGGGTCCGAACGCGATCAGACCATCATGGAGGCGCTGTCGGAGGCCTTGCGCCATCCAAGCTACCTTCTGCTGGTCGCAGGCTTCTTCGTTTGCGGTTTCCACCTCGCCTTCGTCACCGTTCACCTGCCCGCCTATCTGATCGATCGCGGGCTCGATCCGGTTTGGGGCGGCTGGTCGATCGCCTGTATCGGGCTGTTCAACATCATCGGCGCATTGGCGGCAGGGCAGCTTGGCCAACGTCATCCCAAGCAGATCATGCTTGTTTGGATTTATCTGGCGCGCGCGGCGCTCATCGTCTTTTTCGTGCTGACACCGATCTCGCCCGTCACGGTTTTGATATTCTCTGCCGCGCTTGGGCTTCTGTGGCTGGCGACCGTACCGCCCACCTCCGGTCTCGTCGCCGTCATGTTCGGTCCGCGCTATATGGCCATGCTCTTCGGTGTCGTCTTTCTGTCCCACCAGATCGGCTCGTTCATCGGTGTCTGGCTGGGTGGGCGGCTCTATGACACGACCGGTTCCTACGACGTGGTCTGGTGGATCAGCGTTGCTCTGGGGCTTTTTGCCGCAGCGGTCCATTGGCCGATCAAGGATCAGGAAATCGACAGGCCGATTATCACGGCTGCGCCTTAGCGCGAACGCCCTGCAACCAGACGATGCTGACATTCGCCGCTGTCCGGATAGGGGCAGCGGCCACCGTCATGGTAATTATTCCCCCCTTGTCCCGGGGCTTTGACATTGCGACAACTCCCCTCTGAAATGATTACAAACAGGAGAGTGTGCTGTGGAGAGCTTCAAGGCTATCTGGATGACCCGCGAGGAAGGGGTCAAGCAGCAGAACCCTGCGATCGTCAAGGACATTACCCTCGATGATCTCATGCCGGGCGATGTGACGGTGCAGGTGAAATACACCACCATCAACTACAAGGACGCCCTTGCGATCACCGGCAAGAGCCCGATCCTGCGCACATACCCCATGATCCCGGGCATCGATCTGGCGGGAGAGGTGGTTTCCTCGCAAAGCGACAAGTTCAAGCCCGGTGACAAGGTGCTCTTGAACGGCTTCGGCGTCGGCGAAACCCACATGGGCGCTTTTTCGGGCATGGCGCGGCTCAAGTCGGAATGGCTGATCCCGCAGCCGGAGGGCCTGAGCGGCTGGCAGGCCATGGCCATCGGCACGGCAGGCTACACGGCGATGCTCTGCGTCATGGCGCTCGAACGCGCCGGGCTCACACCGAGCGACGGGCCGATTCTCGTCACGGGAGCCAACGGCGGCGTCGGATCCGTTGCCATCAGCGTGCTTTCAAAGCTTGGTTTCCATGTGATCGCCTCCACCGGCCGCGCCTCCGAAGAGCCCTATCTCAAGCGTCTCGGCGCCAAGGAGATCATCGACCGCAACGAGCTTTCCCTGCCGGGTCGCCCGCTTGGCAAGGAACGCTGGGCCGGTGCCGTTGACTCAGTCGGCAGCTTCACGCTCGCCAACGTCTTGTCCCAGACCCGCTATGGCGGCTCCGTCGCCTGCTGTGGTCTGGCGCAGGGCATGGATCTGCCTGGCTCCGTCGCCCCCTTCATTCTGCGCGGTGTCACGCTTCATGGCATCGATTCCGTCATGGCCCCGATCGAGCGCCGCATTGAGGCCTATCGCCGGCTGGTCAGTGATCTCGACAAGGATCTCCTGACCGAAGTCGCCACCGAGATCGGGTTCGACGACATCATTGGCAAGGCGGAAGAACTGCTGGCCGGCAAGGTCCGCGGTCGCCTTGTCGTCACCATGAGCTGACGACAGGCCGGTTTGCAAAAACGCGAAAGGGAGGCCGATGCGCCTCCCTTTTTCTATTTTCCGGCCATGGCGCTTTCCAGGTCCTCGAAACGTTCCAGGAATTTCGCCTGGGCAATGGAGGCCGGCCAGGGTTCCAACCCCAATGGGGTGAACCCTCTGGGGCGACCGAAAAGGCGCGCCGCCTCGCGCTCGTCGAAACCGGCCAGTTCCACCGCCTCGAAATAGGCGGAGACGATATCGGCGCGTTTGGCGAGCTTCTTGATCTTTTCCGGCAGCTTGTCCGGCAATCCGAACCGGATATGGATCGCGGCCTGAAGTCGGGACTCCACATCCTTGTAGGCCCCGCCCATCACCGTCTTGAAGGGGGAGATCATGTCGCCGATGACATATTCCGGCGCATCGTGCAGCAACACGCCGAGCCGCCATTTCGGCTCCAATGCGGGCTGGAGGCGCACCGCGATGTCCTCGACGACGATGCAGTGCTGGGCGACGGAAAAGGCGTGATCGCCCACCGTCTGGCCGTTCCAGCGCGCCACACGAGCAAGACCATGCGCGATATCGGCGATTTCAACGTCGAAGGGAGAAGGGTCGAGAAGGTCGAGCCGCCGTCCCGACAACATGCGTTGCCAGGCACGTGGGGCGGTTCCGGGCTTGTCGGCTGCCATCGGTGTCCGGTCTCCTTCAGGCGTCGTCGTGGCTGGCAAGGTCGTCAGGCCAATCGAAGGAAGCCCACTGCGGAATGGAAGGCTCGATAGGCACACCGTCTGCCTCGATGGGCTCACCACTGCGAAGGGCGTTGCCGATCCGGTCGATGCGCACCAGCGCCAGCCCGATCGACCCCGCATGGGAACCAAGCGTGCCGGCCGCCTTGCCGCCAGCCGTGATCGGCGTCCCGGCAGCGGGCATCTCGGCTTGTCCCTTTACCTTCACGATGCGTTTGCGGGCTGTGCCGCGATGGCGCATCCGCGAGACGACTTCCTGTCCCACGTAGCAGCCCTTGCCGAAGGCGATGCCGGAAAGCTGGTCCATGTCCGCATCATGGGGAAAAGCCTGCCCGTATTCGAAGTCTAGCCCTCCTTCCGGAATGCCAAGCGAAATCCGGTGCGCCTGCCAGTCGTCCTGCGTGCGGCTCTCAAGACCCGCCGGCACCGCGTCATCGGTCGTCTGGATCAGGCGGAAGCCGAGGTCCCCATGTCGGGGATCCTTGAAGAGACCGGACGCGGAGGGAGCCTCTACCGCGTCTCCCCAAAGCGCCAGGACATGATGAGTATCGCAGAGATTGTCGATGTCGACCTTGGCCCGCAGCTTGTAGAGCGTCATGCGCTTGATGAAGTCGGCAACGAGCGAAGCGGGAAGGTCGAACAGGAACCCGTTGTCCGCATGGGTCAGCAGGAAATCGAAGAGGATCTTTCCCTGTGGTGTCAGAAGGGCACCATAGCGGCCTTCATGCGGGGCCAGATCCTCCACGTCGCAGGTGAGCAGCCCTTGCAGGAAATGTTCCGCGCCCTCGCCGGAAATGCGCACGACGCCGCGCGAGGGTAGGGGGCAGATGAACGAGGACATGAAACGCTCCGAGAGGTAAGGGGGATCATGCGGTCGAGATAGGGGCCAAGACGGGCAGGGCAAGGTGGTGTGTTGGCCCCCGCTCAGTCCCCCGCCACGAAATAGTGCCATGTGCCGTCAGGACCGATCCCGACGCGATAGAAGATATAGGCACCGAAGTCGCGCATCTCCTCAACGTCGTTGGCGGTCAGGATACGATAAAGCTCCACCTCCTGCGAAGGCGACAGGCTGTTCAGCGGGTAGCGCGCGAAATAGGGCCAGATATACATTTCCTGCGGCGTACCTTCGTCCACATGGACCCAGCCAGCCTCCAGGATTTCGCTCAGTAGCGCGAGAATTTCACGTCCCGCCTTATCACCGGAAGCCTGCTTCAGGTAATCGATCGGATCCTCGATATCGGTCAAGGCAAGCGTTGGCGGCATCTCGTTCGATTCAAGGACCGGCCGCAGGGCCTCCAGATCGCCGGACAGGGCAGCATCCAGGATCTGGGCGCGGATGCGTGCAACCGGCTTCGGCAACCCGTCGGCTCCATAGTGAATCTGTGGCAGGGGGTGCGAGGTGTCTGTTGTCTGCGGTGCCTTTTCGCGCACTGGCGCATCTTGGGCGGTCGGCCCCTGTCCTTCACCGTCGTCATCAAGCTGAAGGAATAGGCCCGCCGGCGGGGTCTCCTGCGCTCCGGGCAGCGGGATGCGCTCTGTGGTCACCTTTGCTGCGGCCAGAACCATTGTCGGCTGGGCAAGAACAGCCGCGATCGCAAATGCTGCACAAGCCCTTGAAATACTGGCCATGGAGGCTCCCCTGATGAACGCAGTCCGTCTGTCGGCTCACCGGTCCGGCATCTTGCGGACCAGCTCTTGCCAATTGCGCGCGCACTATGCGCCCGCGAAAAAGGCCGATCAATGATGTCCGCGACGACCTGCCTTGATCGCAAGATGCGGCGCTTTGCGCCCGCCTGACCTTGCGACGGCGGTTGCCCGTTCAGAAGCGATTGCTTATGGCTGAGCACAAGACACCATTCCAGAACCTGTCTGACGGGATTCGGAAAGGAACGCAAAACCGGGACCAGATATTGGCCACATGCTCCGCCCGCTGTAGGCCGGAAGGACGCGCTTGCTCTATTTGATCATAGGTATCGGCATCGGCCTGATCGTTTCCGCGCCCGTCGGCCCCGTCAACCTGATGACGATCCAGCGCGCGCTGACACAGGGGGTTCGCCCGGCGCTCGCCGCCGGTTTCGGCGCGGTCTTGGCCGATACGCTTTACGCCGCCATCGCCGCCTTCGGGGTCTCCACTGTCACGCATTTTCTGGCCGATCACCGATTGGCGATTCAGGCCGTTGGTGGCGTGTTGCTCATCGGCTTCGGTTGGATCACGCTGCGCAGCCATCCCCATATCGACAGGTCCCAGGCCGCGCGCGCCGTTTCCAGACCGGAGGTGACAAGCGGCAAAGAGCTCCTGCCCAGCATGCTTGCGACCTTCGCCATGACACTGACGAACCCCGGCGCAGTCCTGGGCTTTCTCGCGATTTTCGGGTCTCTGGGGGATTGGGCGCCGCAACGACATGACACGCTGGGCGCTGCAATTCTGGTTGCAGGCGTCGCACTCGGCGCTTTCGTGTGGTGGACGGGCCTTGCGGCTTTCGTCAGGGTCGTGAGGGATAAGCTGACGGATCACTGGCTCGAAGCCATTAATCTTGCGGCCGGCGCGCTCCTGACGATCTTCGGTGCCGTAATACTCGTTCGCGCGCTCCTGGAACTGTTTTTCTAGGAAAGCACGTGTTTTCTGGGGACCACATAAAGTGAACGCGCCGTCAGGTTACGGCGCGTCGGTGTCTCCTCCCCGTGTCGCACTTGGGCGCGAGAGGCCTTATTGAAGGGTCCGGTTGACCGTGTATTCGCCTTCGAGGATCCGCTTGGGAAGCCCTTCGGCGAGTTCGGCCACGGCCGTTTCGCCATAGGCGGCAACAAGGTCGATCAGCGCCGTGAAAAGGGCGGCGTGAGCCACCGCATCGGCATCGACGCCGTCGGCAATCGCATCTGCCCATGCGTCGCTGATGTAGCTCATGGCCAAACGACGTTCGTCTTCAGGACGAATACCGTCTTCAGCTTCTTCGCTCAGGATCTCATCTTTTTCGTCAATAATCATAAAAGCTCGCCACCGCTACGGAACTGCGGCCTATCCGATGATGGCCTGCGATCCGAATCAGACGGTAACACGTCTTGGCGGTCAGAACATCGGTAAGGTTGAGCAAGTGTTAATAACCAATGAAAGATTCAACAGAAAAGGTTAACTTTTACAGCCGACGCAAAGAAGACTCCGTAACGGCGCACGGGAAATATAGACGGAAAAACAACGCGCTGGCCATGGCGCATGGGCCGGATCCACAGATGGCTACTTGTGGAAACGCGCCAGGCGCAAAGATTGCGCCGAATCAACGCTTTGAAAGCGGGGCTTCGGGCGTGCGCGGCCGCTAGCGGCTGTAGCGGGCGCTGATTTCGGCTGAAAGCTCGGCGCCTTCCGCCATGTAACGCTCCACCGCCTTGCGTGCTGACGGGGTGCATTCACGGTAAACGGAGGCAAAGGCGCGATAGCCGCGGTTGAACCGCTCCACCAGCCGGCGACGCCGGTCCTCGTTGTTGTTGCCTTCGGCACTCACCAGAGCTTCCATTTCGTCGCGCCAGCGATTGCCGTCCTGCGCTCCGCACAAGGCGCGCAGATAGTGGATGGAGCCCATGAGTTCGGAAAGCCGAAGCAGTCCCTCTTCATAAGGGGCCGTTTCGGCTGCCAGCGCGGACCTTGGGGTGGTCGCGAAGCAGGCGAGGGCGCAGAGGAGAATGATCGGGGCGAATGCCTGGCGAAGCGGCTTTGTCATGGCGCGGATAATGGGCGCGGCGCATGCGCCATGCAAGCGCGAAGCGCAGGCAACGAACCGCGCAAGATCACCCCTGCGCAAGCGCAAGCGCTTTCATTGCGCGTTCCGCCGTGCCCGGTGTGAGCCTCACGCTGTCGAACTCTTCCGGTGCAACCCAGACGACCGCAGCCGCATCATCGCCAGCCACGGCTGCGCCCTGATCGGCGCGCGCCAGAAACAGCGAGAGGATGTAGTGGTGCTCCACCCGCCCTGTGTCGTCGTGGGTGATGATATCGAAGGTCTCCACAAGTTCGCCGATTTCGGCGATGAGACCGGTCTCCTCAAGCAATTCTCGCCGGGCCGTGTCCTTCAGGCTCTCGCCGACCTCGATCAGGCCGCCGGGAAACGTCCACCAGCCCTCAAAAGGGGGCTTTCCGCGCTGGGCGAGCAGAACGCGCCCCTGCCGACAACAGGCGATGCTGACGCCGGGCAACGGATGCGCCGGAAAATGGCGGGTCTCGTCTGAGGAGGACATGGTCACGAACGCGGTCAGGCAAAGAGGGCGTCGATATCGGCCTGCGAGGATTCGCTCTCCGGCGCGCTATCGGCGACAATCGGCGTGTCGTGACCGTGAATGATGCCGCCTGCGGCTGCGATCAACGGCTTGAGCCTGTCGGCCGCTTCGTTGGCGATGATCCCGATGCGATGCGGCTCGCCGTCTTCCAGTTCGACCTGTGCGGTATGAACCTCCAGGTTCATTTCCGCGATGATGGTGTCAAAAGTGCCTCGCGCGGTGATGGGGGACGCCTCATAGGCGCGCACGGCAAGCTCTTTGGCGGCGAAGTTCGAATTCATGAAGTGGTCGGCATAGGAAAGCGGTCGCCAGGCGAGAACATCGCTGATGCAGTCGGGCATGTCGGCGAGCAACTCCAGCAGCATGACGACTTCATTGAAATGATTCAGGTAGTCGGTCGCGAGCCCGGTCGTGGGGTTGATATTGGCTTCAATCAGCCGCTCAGGGCTCAGCTCGCCATGGCCGATTGTCTCGCGTTCGTCCAACATTGCCGACGCTTTCCTTTTCGAATCTTACAGGAGTCTATAAACAGGGTCTTGCCAATTGCTTACCCAGACAAATTTGGGAAAATGCCTAGTGTGCGGACGATACAGCCTCACAGCCAGTCCTGAAGAGGTTAGGGCGCTTTTCGGTTATGACGAGAATCCGAATTTTCCGGCTCGTTACAATATCGCGCCAACCCAGCCGATTGCGATTGTGCGTCATGAGCAAGGCGCGCCTCATTTCGCGCTTGCCCGCTGGGGTCTCATGCCCGGCTGGGTGAAGGATCCTGCCAGTTTTTCCCTGTTGATCAATGCGCGCGCCGAGACGGCCGCCGAAAAGCCGGCCTTTCGCGGCTCCATGCGCCATCACCGCTGCCTCGTGCCCGCCACCGGCTTTTATGAATGGCGCAAGATGGGGGACGGTCCGAAACAGCCTTACTGGATCGCGCCGCGCGAGGGCGGGGTCGTCGCTTTCGCCGGGCTCTGGTCCGACTGGTCCGGGGCCGATGGCAGCCAGGTGGATACGGCTGCCATCCTGACAACCGCAGCCAATGCGACACTGAAGCCGATCCACCATCGAATGCCCGCCGTCATCGCACCCGCCGATTTCGAACGCTGGCTCGATTGCGCCCATGGCGAGCCACGTCATGTGCAGGACCTTTTGAAGCCCCCGCCGGACGATCTGTTCCATGCGGTGCCTGTTTCCACCCGCGTCAACGCGGTTCGCAATGACGACCCGGATATTCAGCAGGCCGTGGGAGAGCCGGTGCCTTTGGCCAAAGCACCCAAGCCTGCCCGGAAGAAGAAACCGAAGGATGACGACGGTCAACTCGATCTTCTGTAACGGGGATTCTGCGGCTTGTTTTTGGGCTGCGCTTGGGCCTATCAGGGGCTTTCCTCCTTGAAAGGCGTGCGTGATGGAAGATTTCGACGAAGAAGCTCTGGCCGAAGCCTACAACCGGGGCCTTGAGCTTGAGGCCGCGGGCGATCTGCCAGGCGCTATCGAATCTTTCCGGGAAGCTCTTCGGATCGACCCGCGGGACCATTGCGGCATTACCATCCGTCTGGCTGCCATGGGCAAGGCCGACGCTCCGGACAAGATGCCTGACGCCTATGTGGCAACGCTGTTCGATCAGCATGCCGATGATTTCGATGAAATTCTCGTCGACCAGCTCGGCTACTGTGTGCCGCTGCTGCTGCGCGAGGCGTTGAAGGTCCATGCACCGGGTCCCTATGAGGCCGGTCTTGATCTGGGGTGCGGAACCGGGCTTTCCGGCATGGCGCTCGCCGACATGGTCGGGACCATGACTGGTGTCGACCTTTCCGAGCGCATGGTCGAGATCGCCTTCGACCGGGACGTCTATGGCGATCTTTATACCGGCGAGGCGGTGGAGTTCCTGCAGGACTTCGAGGAGGAGGACGGAACGCGTCCCTCCTGGGATCTCATCGTGGCGACCGATGTCTTTCCCTATCTGGGCGCCGTCGATACCATCATCGCAGGGGCCGCCGATCGTCTGAATGCCAAGGGCGTCTTCGCCTTCTCGACCGAAACGCTCGGAACGAACGACTTCGCGGGACGGCCCTATGTGCTGGGCGCATCACGCCGCTATGCGCAGGCCGGGTCTTATATATGTGAAATGCTCGCGGAGAGCGGCTTCACTGTCCTGGCGATGGAGGACATCACCGTGCGCGCCGAAAAGGGGGCACCCGTTCCCGGTCATCTGGTGATCGCGCGCAAGGTTTGAGGTTGTTCATAAGATAAAGACAAGCGGCGCACCGAGGTCTCGGCGCGCCGCTTGTTTTTCATTCCCGGTTCAATTTTTCACAGCTGCATCCTAAAGGACCTTTCCCGGGTTCATGATGCCTTTCGGATCGAAAGCCGCCTTGACGGCGCGCATGAGGTCCAGCTCCACGTCACTCTTCACCTTTGGCAAAAGGTGGCGTTTCTGGATGCCGATCCCGTGCTCGGCCGAGATCGAGCCGCCCAGTTCCGCGACAATGGCGTGGACGATCCCGTTGGCCTCGTGCCAGCGTTCAAGGAAGGCTTCCTTGTCGCCGCCAACCGGCTGGGAAATGTTGTAGTGGATGTTGCCGTCGCCCATGTGGCCAAAGGGACAGGGACGGCAGCCTTCGATAGCCTTTTCCATTGCCTCGGTCGCGCGGTCCAGAAACTCCGGGATCCTGGCGACGGGCACGGAGACATCGTGCTTGATGGAGCCGCCCTCCATCTTCTGCACTTCCGACATGCCATGGCGCAGGTGCCAGAAGGCCTCGCGGTGGGCGACGCTTTCCGCCAGCGCCGCATCGTCCACCAGCCCCTCCTCAAAGGAATCCTCGAAGATCGCTTCCATAAGCGTGCGAACGGCCTCGCCATCGCTGCCGGACGAGAGCTCCATGAGCACGTACCAAGGATGCGGCGCCATCAGCGGATCGCGCGCGCCATCCAGATGCTTCAGCGTGAATTCGATGCCGATTCGCGGCATCAGTTCGAAGCCTGTCAGCATCGATCCTGCGCGCGCGCGGGCCATATTGAAGAGTTTCAGCGCATCATGCGGGTTTTTCAGTCCCGCAAAGGCGACTTCCTGCGCTTTCGGAGCCGGAAACAGCTTCAGAACGGCCGCCGTGACTATCCCCAGGGTGCCCTCAGCGCCGATAAACAATTGTTTCAGATCGTAACCGGTATTGTCCTTACGCAGCTTTCTCAGGCCCTCCCAGATGCGTCCGTCCGGCAGGACGACTTCCAGTCCGAGAATGAGTTCGCGCGTGTTGCCATAGGCCAGAACGGAGGTGCCGCCGGCATTGGTGGAAAGGTTGCCGCCGATCTGGCAGGAGCCCTGAGCACCGAGCGCAAGCGGAAAGAGACGGTCGATTTTTTCCGCCTCCTTCTGGATTGTCTCAAGGACGGTGCCGGCCTCCACGGTCATCGTGTTTCCCTCCGCGTCGATCTCGCGGATGCGGTTCATGCGCGACAGGGAAAGAACGATCTGATCCCCGGAATTGTCTGGAATCTGGCCGCCAACGAGGCCTGTATTGCCTCCCTGCGGGACAATGGCCACGCCTTCCGCGTTCGCCAGTTTGACGATCTGGGACACCTCCTGCGTCGAGCCGGGGCGCAACACCAGCGCGGTCTTGCCAGGATAAAGCTCACGCGGTTCGACGAGATAGGAGGCCGTGTCCGCATCATGTGTCAGGGCGTTTTTCTCACCGACGATGGCGGCGAAACGTGCAATCAGATCGGGCTTGGGCGTGGCGAGTTCGGTTGTCATCTGGCGCAGCCTCGGTGTGAGTTTGTGGCGCTTAAAACAAGTCTGATGTGTCGTTTAAAGCCGTGAACGGATTTTGCCAACATCGACGAGCCCGTCTTGAAGGATCAAGGGGGCTGTGCCATAGGAACCCGGCCCGATCACCGCGCAAGTTGAGTGCGCGCGGGCGTTGTGAGGGCCTTTTTGCTAGGGGATTACGATGGCGGATACGGGCGGACTGATGAAAGGCAAGCGTGGCCTTGTAATGGGGGTCGCGAACAATCGGTCGATTGCCTGGGGTATTTCGAAGGCGCTGAGTGACGCCGGTGCGGAGCTTGCATTCACATACCAGGGCGATGCGCTGAAGAAGCGTGTCGAGCCGTTGGCGGCTGAGCTTGGCGGCATTGTCGTCGGCCACTGCGACGTGACGGATGAATCGACCATCGACGCGGTCTTTGCCGAAGTCGAGAAGCAGTGGGGCAAGATCGATTTTCTCGTTCATGCAATTGCCTTCTCGGACAAGGACCAGCTCACGGGTCGCTATGTTGATACCACGGCCGACAATTTCGCGCTGACGATGCAGATTTCCTGCTACTCGCTGACCGCGATTGCGCGGCGCGCCGAAAAGCTGATGACGGATGGCGGCTCCATTCTCACCTTGACCTATTTCGGCGCCGAGCGCGTCATGCCGAACTATAATGTCATGGGCGTCGCCAAGGCCGCGCTTGAGGCGAGTGTGCGCTATCTTGCGGTGGATCTTGGCCCGAACAAGGTGCGCGTCAACGCCATCTCCGCGGGCCCGATCAAGACGTTGGCAGCGTCCGGCATCGGCGACTTCCGCTACATCTTGAAGTGGAACGAATACAACTCGCCGCTGCGCCACAACACGACGGTGGAGGAGGTGGGCGACAGCGCGCTGTTCCTGCTGTCGGATCTCTCGCGCGGCATCACCGGCGAAGTAACCCACGTCGATTCCGGCTATCACGTGGTCGGCATGAAAAACGTGGACGCCCCCGACATTACCACAGTGTGAGGCGCGATATCCGCGCAAAGCGTTGGCCCGGCGGCTATCCGTCGGGACGGGTGTGGGAGATCTGCTCCCGATAAGACGGCCGCTCTTTCGAGCGGCCGTTTTTTTTGAGCCGAATGCCGCAGCCCGGCAGCTGTCGTGCCTGCAACGAATGCCCCTCCATCCCGTCACGGCGTCCCGCAGGACCGGTGCGGCGGTGCAACACACTGTTTTCATGTCATGAATTAATATTTGAATTTTACAATTCAAATACAAAATCCTAAATCAACATAAGTACAATCGTGAAAATACCTATTCGAATACGGAAATTAATATTTAATACAAGAGGTCGATAAGCAGTCTCGGAGTGCCATCTGGAATCTGACCTGTCATTGCTTGCCGGGTTCATATGGCACAACTGTCGGCCGAGGAGACTGCTGCATGAATCTGCATTCCGTGAAAATCAAGATCGTGGCTGTGTCCACGTTCTGTGTGTTGGCTGTGATTGGGGTCTTGGTTGGGTTCAGCATCTTCTCCGTTGATCGAACGTCGCAGTATGTGAAAACCAATGTCGAGGATCTGCTCGACAAAAGCGGACGGCAATCGCTCGAACGTCTTGCTGCGGCTCAGGCGAGTGCCATCAAGATCGAGGTGACGGCGGCCTTCAATGCGGCTCGCAACATGGCCAGGGCGCTGGAGGTGGTTGCCGGCAAGGACCCGGATGCGACAGATCCGGGCAAACGGCGTGACCAGCTCAACGACATTCTTCGCGGCGTCTTGCAGGACAATCCCCGTTTCAACGGCACCTACAGCGCCTGGATGCCCGATGCTCTTGACGGCAACGATGCTGCCTTTGTCGGAAATAAGGGAATGGGCTCAGACAAGACCGGCCGTGCCCTGCCGTATTGGACGCGCGATGCGCAGGGAAATATCGCATTGCAGCCGCTGGTCGAATATGACAGCACCGCGCTCCATCCCAACGGCGTCATGAAGGGCGGCTGGTTCATCGGTCCGCAGACCACGGGCAAGGAGAGCCTCCTGGCGCCCTTGCCATATATCGTTCAGGGCAAGTCCGTCTATCTCGCGACCATATCGGTTCCGATCATGATCGGCGGAGAGTTTGCGGGCGTTGCCGGAGCCGACTTCGATCTCTCCTTTGTGCAGACGCTGGCCGAAGAGGTGAAGCAGCGAATTTACGATGGCCGCGGCGAAGTGACGATCGTGTCGAGCAATGGCCTTGTTGTCGCCTCCTCGCAGATGCCGGAGGCCGTCGGGGGTAATTTTGACCGTGTCGATCCCGGGGCGGCCAAGGACGTGGATATCGTCAAGAACGGGACGGCCACGGTTCAGGTCGATCCTGGCACAGGCAATCTTCAGGTTTTCTCGCCCATCGCGCTCGGGCGTACGGGGCTGACCTGGTCCGTCCTCATCACGGTGCCCCGCAAGGTGGTAATGGCGGAAGCTACGGCGCTTTCCAACTCGCTTGAGGAGCGCAGCAACAGCGAGGTGAGTTGGCAGATGATCATCGGCTTGGTGATCGCGGTTCTGGCAACCCTCGGCATGGCCTTCCTGGCACGCGGTATCTCCTCGCCGATTGCACGGCTGACCAATGCGCTGCGCAAGCTTGCCACCGGCGAAACGTTGGACGAGATCGCAGGCGCAGACAGGCGCGACGAGATCGGCGACATCGCCCGTGCGGTCGATCAGATCAGGATCATGGCCGAAGAGGACGCCAAGCGGAAGGCAGAGACCGATGCCGCCAATCGCGCGCGTCAGGAAGAGGAACGGCGCGCCACGATGATGCGTCTGGCCGATGAGTTCGAAAGCTCGATGGCGGCTGTCGTCAGCGGCGTCGTCGGCGCGGCCGAAAAGCTGAAGGGTGCCTCCAGCGTCATGAACTCTGTGACCGGCAAGGTGGCGGTCGAGTCTCAATCGGCTTCGAGCGCCTCCAACGAGGCCTCCAGCAACGTTCAGACCGTTGCCTCCGCGGCTGAGGAGCTCTCTGCCTCGATTGGCGAGATCAAGCGGCAGGTCGACGAATCGTCACGCATCGTCAGCATGGCGGCCACCGATGCGGAACAGACGGCGACCAAGGTTCGCGAATTGTCAGGGGCGGCGACCCGTATTGGGGATGTGATCGATCTCATCGACACGATTGCCAACCAGACCAACCTGTTGGCGTTGAACGCCACCATCGAGGCGGCGCGTGCGGGCGAAGCGGGCAAGGGCTTCGCGGTTGTGGCCTCCGAGGTCAAGCAATTGGCCGAGCAGACGTCGAAGGCGACGTCGGAGATTGCAACGCAGATCGGCGAGATCCAGGAGTCCACGCAAGCTTCGGCGACCGCGATTGTTGGCATCACGGAGGTGATCGAGCAGATCAATCAGGTCTCTTCGGCAATCGCGGAAGCCGTTTCCGAACAGGGAACCGCCACGCAGGAAATCTCTCACAGCGTTGTCCAGGCCTCGGAAGGTTCCGCTCAGGTTTCGCAGAACATCCAAGGCATCACCGCGGCTGCCGCCGACGCAACGAGCGCAGCCGGTGACGTCCAGATGGCGGTTGATGAGCTGGGAACCCAGTCGACGACCCTGCGTCGGGTGATGGACGATTTCCTCAAGACGGTGCGAGCCGCCTGATAGAAGAGGGCGGCGCGCTCAAAGGCGCAGTCCGCCCGGCAGAAACGAACTGCCGGGGCTGTTCCATCGCGGACAGTCCCGGCGAAACCGTCGGCGACGACCGGAATTGTCGTCGCATGTCTTGCCGGTCTGCCTGCGGGCGGTCATAGTCCAGCCACCAACCAATCCCGCTCGTCTTTGCCGGACTTCTCATGTCACCCACATTGATATTCATTCGCCATGGCGAAACGCCCTGGAATGCAGAAGGTCGACTGCAGGGTCAGCGCGAGATCGACATGAGCGATGTCGGCCGCGCACAAGCGCGTCGCAATGGCCAGGCTGTGCGGCGCTTTTTTGAAGGGTGCGGACAGGACCCGGAAGATTTCGCGTTTATTGCATCGCCCATGCGGCGGACCTGCGAGACGATGCGGCTGGTACGTGGCGAACTCGGGCTGGATCCGGAAGCGTTCGAGCGCCGCGATGTGCTGCGTGAACTCACCTTTGGCGCCTGGGAAGGGTTCACCATGGCGGAGCTCAAGCAGAGCGATCGGGCGGGGGTGCGCGCGCGCCGGGCCGACAAATGGGGCTTCCGGCCGCCGGAAGGTGAGAGTTACGCGGATCTCTCGATCCGTATCGGAGGCTGGCTTGAGACGGCGGATCGGGACGCCGTCGTGGTTGCCCATGGCGGCGTCCTGCGTGTGTTGCGGGGCCTTATCTTCGACGCTCCCCGCGTGACCCTGCCGATTCGCCCCATCGAACAGGATCGTGTCCTGGTCGTTCAAGGCGGACTGGGGTCCTGGCTTTAGAGCCTGACCGTTGGGCGGAACCGGGGCCTATTCGGCCAGTTCCAGATCCGCGATGACGTTCTTGCCCTCCACGATGTCGTACTGGATCACGACGACCATGCCCGGTTCCAGATCCTCGACATAGAAGTCCTCGGGCACTTCGAATGTCTGACCGTTTTCCAGCTGCAGCACGTAGTTGTCGAAGTCGACTTTCACGATCTTGCCTTTTGCATCCTCGGCAGATGCGGGCAGGCAGGCGAGCGTCAGGAGGGCGAGCGCGCACGCTGCCCGGATAAAGGAAGCCATCGGGTATTCCTCGAAACGCGGCGGCCAAAGGCCGCCGGAGTCCAATATGTTGTGACAATCGCCCTGCCGGTTGCGCCGCCTCCGGGCGTCTAATGGCGCTGCGGCGGGCCGGAAGCCGAAATGGATGGCTTCGAACCGGCCGGGCACGTGCTTGGCCTGACAGGGTTGAGCATCATTTCATCCACTCGCGTGATTTCGTCAAGTGGTTTCGCATGGGCGAAAAATGGGCTATGCGACCCGAGTTCCGAGATGCGAAAAGTTCTTGCGCTTGCCGATGGCGCCGCGAAAGCGCAAGCTTCGCGAGACTTGGCTTCGCTTGAACGGCATCGTGCATCTGTTTTGTCACCGCAAAGAGACGTCCCGTGGAAATTCAGGATGTGACCGAGAGGGGCCGTTGGGCAGCTGATCGTCGTAATCTGGTGATCTTTCCGATTGGTTGGTTGCTGATTGTGATCGCCCTTGCGGAAATGCTGTTGGTGCTCGTGTCTCTTGTGTTTCTGGATGGGGAGACGCTGGTTTTTCTGGCCTCCGCCATGGGCACATTTGCTCTGGGCGTCGCGATCATCATTACGTTCGCGCCCAAACGCCATGGCATGGATTTCCGGCAGGCCGTGCTTTTCGTGACAGCCGCTTGGCTCGTTGTGCCGCTGGTGGCCGCCGTGCCGCTGATGCTCTCGCCCGACGGCCTTTCCTTCGCCGACGCCTATTTCGAAACGGTCTCCGCCATTACCACGACGGGTTCCACGGTGATGTCCGGGCTCGACGAGCAGCCGGAGACGATCCTGCTGTGGCGCTCCGTCATGCAATGGGTCGGCGGCATCGGCATCATCGGCATGGCGCTGGTGATCTTTCCGTTTCTCCGCCTCGGCGGCATGCAGCTTTTCAAGCTGGAATCCTCCGATCGTTCCGAGAAACTGTTCTACCGTTCCGGTCAGCTCGCAGGCGCGATTTTTGGCGTCTATGTGCTGATCACGATCGGCTGCATTCTTGCCTACCGGTTCGGTGGCATGCGCTGGTTTGATGCCATCAACCACGCCTTCACGACCGTCTGCACCGGCGGCTTTTCAACCCATGATGCCTCCATGGGCTATTTCGACAGCCCGGTCATCTTCTGGGCTGCCACCTTCTTCATGGCCGCCTCGGGCATTCCGTTCCTCACTTATGTGCGCCTGGCCCGGCGCTCGCAATTCTCGTCGCGCATGGAAACCCAGGTCTTCGGCTTCCTGACATTCCTGGGCGTCGTCGTGCTCGCCATCGCGATCTGGCTTGTTGTCGTCGATGGAATTCCCTTCGAGACGGCGCTCACGCAATCGGCTTTCAACGTTGTCTCCGTCGTCACCACCACCGGCTACGCCACGCAGGACTATCTGGCCTGGGGGACGCCCGTGGCGGGCATGTTCTTCCTGCTGACCTTCGTCGGCGGTTGCACGGGGTCCACGGCGGGCGGAATCAAGATCTTCCGCTTCCAGGTGCTGGTTCGCATGGTTGGCCAGATGGTCACGCGCCAGAGTTTTCCGCATGCGGTCGTGGTGCCGCGCTATGGTGCGCGTATCCTCCAGGATGGCGAAGTGGCCTCGGTCTGTGTTTTCGTGTTCCTGTATTTTGCGACCTGGCTCGGCGTTTCCCTGTTGTTGCAACTGGTGGGCGTCGATCCTGTCACCGCGCTGTCCGGCTCCATTACCGCCATTTCGAATGTCGGTCCGGGGATCGGCCCGATCATCGGGCCTGCGGGCAATTTCGCCAGCCTGCCGGACGCCGCCAAATGGATCCTGTCGCTTGCCATGATCATTGGCCGTCTGGAAATCATGACCGTGTTCGTTCTGCTGGTGCCTGCCTTCTATCGTTGAGGCTCGATACGCTTCCCTTCGTGCGACGAACGCTTTAGAACCCCCTTCCATATGGCCGCTCAGCCACAAGGCCGGATGAGCGAGCGCTGTGAGGGTTCCAGAGGTTTCATGTCGCACAACACGTTCGGTCATCTCTTCCGTGTCACAACCTGGGGCGAGAGCCATGGGCCTGCGATCGGCTGTGTCGTCGATGGCTGTCCGCCGCTGATCCCGCTCACCGAAGCAGACCTTCAAGGATGGCTCGACAAGCGCAAGCCCGGTCAGTCGAAATACACCACCCAGCGTCGCGAACCGGACGAAGTACGCATCCTGTCCGGCGTGATGGTTGACGAGGACGGCATCCAGAAGACGACCGGCACGCCGATCTCGCTGGAAATCACGAATGTCGATCAGCGCTCCAAGGACTATTCCGAAATCAAGGCCCGCTTCCGGCCGGGCCATGCCGATTTCACCTATGACGCCAAATACGGCATCCGCGACTATCGCGGTGGAGGGCGCTCCTCGGCGCGCGAAACGGCGATGCGGGTGGCGGCGGGCGGCATCGCGCGCAAGGTGCTGCCGGGCGTGAAGATCCGCGGTGCCCTGGTTCAGATCGGCCCGCACAAGATTGATCGTTCGCGCTGGGACTGGGCCGAAATCGACAACAATCCCTTCTTTTGTCCCGATCCCGTGGCAGCGCAGGAATGGGCGGACTATCTCGACGGCATCCGCAAGGCTGGCTCCTCTGTGGGCGCGGTCGTGGAAGTGATCGCGGAAAACGTTCCCGTTGGCCTCGGCGCCCCGCTCTATGGCAAGCTTGATGCGGATCTGGCAGCGGCGATGATGTCGATCAACGCGGTCAAGGGCGTGGAGATCGGCAACGGGTTTGAGGCCGCCGAACTCACCGGCGAGGAAAACGCCGACGAGATGCGGATCGGTCAGGGCAAGACCCCGATCTTCCTGTCCAACAATGCGGGCGGTGTTCTGGGCGGCATTTCCACCGGTGAGCCGGTCGTGGTGCGGTTCGCCGTCAAGCCGACCTCGTCCATCCTCCAGCCGCGCAAGTCCATTACCCGCACCGGCGAAGAGGTGGACGTCGTCACCAAGGGGCGCCATGATCCGTGTGTCGGCATTCGCGGCGTTCCGGTTGGAGAAGCCATGATGGCCTGTGTGCTTGCCGATCACTGGATCCGGCATCGCGGTCAGGTAGGGTAACGCGCCGCGCGTCCGTGTCTGGGACGCGTTGCGTGCGCGCGGTTCTGTCTTGATATCAGAGGCTTGCATCGCCTGCCTCTGGTCTGTCCCGCTCATAGCCTGAGAGCCCGTCTCGGCATCATTTCAGTGTCGCTGAATTTTCCGTTTTTTTCATTGCGACTGAAATCGTTGAGTCCTACATTCTACCTATGCGTCTCGACGAATGGCTCACCAGAGCAAAAGAAACCCGTTCCGCCTTTGCCCGCCGCGCCGGTCTCTCACCGGCCGCAGTCACCGCCTTGTGCAATGATCCCAACGTCTGGATCTCGCGCGAGACGGGAGGCCGCATTTTCGAAGCGACGAACGGTGCCGTTACGCCCAACGACTTTCTCGGGCTCTCGCCCGCAAAGGAAATCGATATGTCCCAGACCCGAGTTGCGGAAGCGATCCGCGCATTTGAGAACGGCGAAATCGTTGTTGTGACCGACGATGACGACCGCGAGAACGAAGGCGATCTGATCGTCGCCGCCAGCCATGCCACACCGGAGAAAATGGCCTTCATCGTGCGCCATACATCCGGCATTGTCTGCGCTCCGATCACGCGTGAACTGGCCCACAAGCTGCGCCTCGACCCCATGGTCAATGAAAACGACGCGCCGCATTCCACCGCCTTCACGATTTCCGTCGACTTTAAGCACGGAACGACGACGGGAATTTCCGCCGAGGATCGCGTCGCCACGGTGCGCGGGCTTGCCAATCCCAATTCCGGCTCTGCCGATTTCGTGCGTCCCGGCCATGTCTTCCCGCTGATCGCCAAGGATGGCGGCGTCTTGATGCGCTCCGGTCATACCGAAGCCGCGGTCGATCTCTGCCGTCTGGCGGGCTTGCCGGAAGTTGGCGTGATCTGTGAACTCGTCAACGATGACGGCACGGTCACGCGGGGAGCCCAAGTTACCGAGTTTGCCCAGAAGCACGGCCTGAAGCAGGTTTCCGTCGCCGATCTGATCGCCTGGCGCGAGCGCAAGGAGAAGCTTGTCGAACGCGTCTACGAGCAGTCGATCGAGACGCTGGCCGGCCCCGCCTATGCCATCACCTATTCGACGCCCTATGACCCGATGGACCATCTGGCCATTGTCTATGGCGACATTCTCGATGGTCGCGATGTCCCGGTGCGTCTGCACCTGGAATCGGTGATCGACGACGTGTTCGGCCAGTCTCAGGCGCTGGACGACATCATGAAGGGCATGGCGGAGCGTGGCCGCGGCGTTGTGGTCTATCTGCGCGAGGGCTCCGTGGGGGTGGCACGTCAATCCCGCCGCGCCCGTTCGGAAGTCCAGCGTGAGCGTGAGGATCACGGTTCTGCACAGGCGCGCTCGGAATCCTGGCGCGAGATCGGACTTGGGGCCCAGATTCTGAAGGATCTCGGTGTCAGCTCCATCCGCCTGCTGTCTTCCCGCGAGCGTCACTATGTCGGTCTGGAAGGCTTCGGTATCGAGATCGGGTCCACCGAGATCATCGACGGCTAGGCCCGACAGCTTCTCTCCGGGCAGGCCATCGGCCTGCCTGGAGTGCGAGGCTGGCCCTCTGGCTCCATGTTGTCGTCTTGTTGGGTCTTGAACCGCGATGCGACCCTTGCGAGGCTGGAGCGGTCGCATGATGCGTATCCGCCAGCCTTGCCCGGGAGAAACCGCTGTCACAGGCCCTCAATCCCTTTGAAGACATGAAAGCGCGTCCCTTCGCGGTGGGCTATCGCAAGGGCTCGGGCGAGGGGCTCGTCTATGGGGGCATCCTCGCCGCGCTGCTGGCAGGCTTCGTTGCCGCCTACAATCACGAGCCCGGGCTCTACATCATCTCGGCTCTCGCGCTGATGATGTCCTTCTACTATTTCCCTTTGATCGAGAAGGGCCAGCCGCAGCTCGGCGCAAATGCCGACGGGCTCTTCATTGGCGGCATCGGCTTCATTGGCTGGGCGGAGATCGCGCAGCTTGAGGTGTTCAATACCGCCGTCCGCTCAATCCGGCTCTCCACCCTGATCGTGCATCTGCATCGGCCGCTGGCAGATGTGGTGGCCAAGCCGGAAAAGGCGCCCTGGTGGCGCAAGCCGATGGCGCGACCCTACCGGCGCAAGGGCGACATGCGCATCGAAATCGCGCTCCATCCGCTCCAAGGTGCGCCAGAACAGATCTTCGCGCGCTTGAAGGCGTTTCGGCCGGATTTGGGCAGGTGAGGATCACACCGGCAGCTTTGTGGTCCGCTTCACGGTTCTGAGCGTCAGCATGGACTGGACGCGGTCGACGCCCGGAAGGCCCGTCAACGTGTCCTTGTGCATGCGTTCCAGATCTTCCGTGTTCCGGTAGGCGATGCGCAGCAGGTAGTCGTACTGGCCAGCCAGCAGGTAGCATTCCAGGATCTCGGGCACCTTGGCGACGGCCTTCTCAAAAGTGTCCAGTTCCTCGCGGCGCTGGCCTTTCAGGGTGACCTGAACGAAGGCGGTGCCCGCCAGCCCCACGGACTTGGCATTCAGCAACATCGTGTAGCCGGCGATGACACCCGCTTCTTCGAGCATCTTCGTGCGCCTGAGACAGGCGGACGGCGAGAGGCTCACGCGTTCCGCCAGCTCCGCATTGGTCAGCCGTCCATTGTTCTGCAATTCCTTGAGTATGGCCTTGTCGCGATCGTCAAATTTCATGGTGCCGAATTTCTCGTGATGCTCGAATTCTGCGCAATTTACGGTTCATTTTCGCAGACTATGCGATCTTACGCTTCCGTGACACGTGAAATCGCGAGAAAATTCACGATAAAACTCCCCATCTTGTAATTGAGGGAGCTGTTCCGGAGCCAATTCAGGAGGAGGCGTCATGCGTATTGGCATCCCGAAGGAAATCAAGGATTACGAAGATCGCGTCAGTGTCATTCCCGCCGGCGTGCGGGAATTCGTGGTCAACGGCCATACGGTTCTGGTGGAAACCGGTGCCGGGCTCGGCGCGGGGCTTGCCGATGAAGCCTATGTCGCCGCCGGTGCGAAAATCGCGCCCGATGCGGAAACCGTCTTCGCCGAAAGCGACATGATCGTGAAGGTGAAGGAGCCGCAGGCCGTGGAGCGCCAGCGCCTGCGTGAAGATCAGATCCTCTTCACCTATCTCCATCTGGCACCGGATCCGGAACAGACAAAGGACCTGATGGCGTCGGGGGCGACCTGCATTGCCTATGAGACGGTGACCAACCCGGCTGGCGGTCTGCCGTTGCTCATGCCCATGTCGGAAGTGGCGGGACGCATGTCCGTTCAGGCCGGGGCCCATTGCCTTGAGAACGCGAAAGGCGGCTGCGGCATGCTGTTGGGCGGCGTGCCCGGCGTCCCGGCGGCCAATGTCGTGATCCTGGGGGGCGGCGTCGCGGGAACCCATGCCACGCAAATGGCGCTGGGCCTTGGCGCGAATGTCACCGTGATCGACCGGTCTGCCGATGTGCTGCGCCGCCTCAATACGCAGTTCGGAACGGCGGTGAAGACCGCCTATTCCAACGCACAGACCGTTGCCGAACTCGTCGCTGAGGCCGAGCTTGTCATCGGCACGGTGCTGATCCCGGGTGCCTCCGCTCCGAAGCTGATTACCCGCGAG
The DNA here is from genome assembly GCF_963674635.1 of Breoghania sp. NCBI lineage: Bacteria > Pseudomonadati > Pseudomonadota > Alphaproteobacteria > Hyphomicrobiales > Stappiaceae > Breoghania > Breoghania sp. The sequence goes on along the minus strand of NZ_OY771475.1, from coordinate 2,304,880 downwards.
ATGCTCTCCACGATGCGCAAGGGCGCGGCGATCGTGGATGTCGCCATCGATCAGGGCGGCTGCACGGAAACAAGCCGTGCCACGACCCATTCCGAGCCCACATATGTGGTGGATGGCGTGGTCCATTACTGCGTGGCCAACATGCCCGGCGGTGTCGCCCGTACCTCCACCTTTGCGCTGGCCAACGCGACGCTTCCCTTCGGCCTTGCTATCGCCAACAAGGGCTGGAAACAGGCGCTTTGCGATGATCCCCACCTGAAGGCGGGCCTCAATGTGCAAGCAGGCCGGATCACCTACAAGGCGGTCTGCGATGCCCTTGGCTACGACTATTGGGACGCCGACAAGGCGCTCGCCGCCTGAGTTGCCGCAATGCGAGAGATCGCCCCGGACGCGGTTCGCGTCCGGGATGCAATGCCTGACTAGCCGTCCTTGCGAAACACCGTGATCCGCGAGACATAGGCATTCCACGCCTCCTCGATGTGAAGCCCGTGGGGAGCAAAGAGCGCGGCCAGATCCTCATTGACGAAGCCCGCGTAATAGGGCTCGCGGAATAGCTGCGGGAAAAGCTCCAGAAGTCCGTCATAATCCGGCTCATCGCCCATTTGCAGCGTGTCGATGAAGACGAGCAATCCGCCCGGCTTCAGGACCCGGCCAAACTCGGCCGCCGCCTTGTGACGGATATCCGGCGGCAATTCGTGGAAGAGATAGACGACGCTTGCCGCATCGAGGCTTTCATCGCCAAGCGGCAGAGCCTCGGCGAGCCCCGCGATGAAGCGCCGGTCCCGTGAACGCTTCGCCAGCCGGCTGCCGTAGCGCAGGTAAGGTTCCGATACATCGATGCCGATGGTCGCAAGACGGGGGAAGGCGCGCTGAACCTCGCGCAGCATCGTTCCGGTTCCGCAGGCGATATCGGCGAAGGAAAGCGCACGCTGATCGCGTTCGCGCATCAGCATTGCGAGGGGAACCAACCCCTGACGGCGCATGGCGGCGGCGGAACCGTTGAAGAGCACTTCCACCTGAAAGTCATAGAGACGGGCAGAGGCTTCCGACATCCAGCCATCTGCCTGGAAATGGAAATCCTGATGGTAATAGGGCTCGTTGGTATCCCGCGTCGTGTCCTCATCCCCGCTGCGTCGCCTGTGGGCGGCGTCGGGCACATCCGCATAAAACAACCGGGTTTTTTGCAGGAGGCCTGAAAGACCGCCAGGTTCGGCGTCGGGCAGGGGATAATGCCCCGCCTCCACATTCGCCAGGTCGCTTGCCTGAAGTTGCGCGATATCCGCAAGAATGCGGCGCTCAGACGGGACAAGGCCTTGAGGCGGTGCGATCCGGTAGTCGGGATAGGCCTGGCCGATACGTCGGTCGATCCGGCCCGTGATGTAGCGGTGGGCTCCGTACCAGCCGATCCGTCCAAGGCTTCGGGCTGCAAAACGCGCACGTCTGACCCATCCGCTCAAATCAGGCGAAGAGGGTCTTGACCTGCGCATGGCTCACTCCCGCGTTAGAAGGGCGACCACCTCAATGTGGGGCGAAAACAGGAACTGGTCCACCGGCAGAACCCATTTTAGGGCATAGCCGCCGTCGATCAGTGTACGCAGATCGCGCGCCAGCGTCGCCGGATTGCAGGAAACCGCAACCACGGTTCTCACTTTTGACAAGGCCAACTGGGCTGCCTGCTCCTTCGCGCCTGCCCGTGGCGGATCGAAGACGACCGCATCGAAGCCGTCCAGTTCCTCCGGCCTCAGCGGACTGCGGAAGAGATCGCGCACGTCCTGCGAGATGGTCTTCAGCCCTGAGGCGCGCCGCCATGCGGTGTCGAGCGCGGCCATGGCAGGCTTGTCGCTTTCAACCGCCAGAACCATGGCTTCATGGGCAATGCGAAGCGCGAAGGTGCCCGAACCCGCAAAGAGGTCCGCGACACGTTTCGCGCCTCCAATTCCTTCCAGCACGGCTTGCGACATGGCGGCCTCGGCTTCCGCGCTTGCCTGCACGAACCCGCCCGGCGGCGGCACCATGGCCGCGCCCGCAAAATCGAGCGCGGGCGGGCGGATCTCGATCACCACCTCGCCATTGACCGAAAGCCGCGCGAAATCGGCTTCGGCTGCGAAACGCCCGAGCGCGGGGAAATCGCGCGAGGTCTTGCGGTCCGCTCCGTCGATGGCGACGTCGAGGCCTGCGGTTGTGTCGAGAACACTCATCCGCAACTCGCCCTTGCGCGGAGCAAGGCGGGAGGCGAGGCCGTTGAGCGTGGGCAGGGCGGCAACGATGCGCGGCGTGAGCACGGGGCAGGCCTCGATCCCGACAAGTCGGTTCGCCATGCGCTCATGATAGCCCAGCAGCACACGCCCGCCCGCGCGCACGGCGGAAAGAACCGCCCGCCTGCGGGTGCCGGGTCCGGCTTCGACAATCGGCCGGATATCCGCCTCGATACCGCGCGCGGCAAGGGCGGCCTTGACCTGCTCTTCCTTCCACGCGCGATAGGCGGTTGCCTCCATGTGCTGAAGCGCGCAGCCGCCGCAAACACCGTAATGCGGGCAGATTGGCTCGACGCGTTGAGACGAAGGGCTCTCGACCGAGAGAAGCCTTGCGCGTTCGCCCTTGCGCTCGATCTGGACTGTCTCACCCGCCAGGGTCAGCGGCACGTAAATCGGCTTGTCGCCGACAAGGGCGACACCGTCGCCGCGGTGGGCAAGGTGATCGATGGTAACGGTCTCGGGCATCAAAGCGCGTCCTGCTGGTCATTCTCCATGGCCGGGCATACAGGATCGCGCAGGCAAAGGCTACGCCGGGCTTTCGTCCTTCGCAGCACCCAGCAGATATTCCCCGTTGCCATCGCCGCCCTTGATGGGAGAGGGCACCATGCCGAGAACCCGCCAGCCGGGCTGTGCATCGAGCCAGTCGCGGATCTCAAGGGCGACCTCTTCCGCGATGTCGGGGGCAACGAGGCCGCCCTTGCCGATCCTGTTTTTGCCCGCCTCGAATTGCGGCTTGACCAGAAACAGGCCGCGCGCATCGGGCCCAGCCAGGTCAAGCGCAGGGGGAAGCACCAGTTTCAGCGAGATGAAGCTGACATCGCTCACGAGAATGCCCGGGGCGGCGCTCAGATCCTCGCGCGTCAGGGCGCGGGCATTGAGACCCTCCAGCGAGTTGACGCGCGGGTCGTTCTGCAACGAGGCGTGAAGCTGGTCATGGCCCACGTCGATGGCGTCGACATGGCTGGCCCCACGCTCCAGCAGCACTTGCGTGAAACCGCCTGTGGAGGCCCCGATATCGAGACATTGGCAGCCGGTTACATCGAAGGAAAACGCGTCGAGCCCAGCAATCAGCTTCAGGGCCGCGCGCGAAACATAGCCTGCGGCAGGGTCATTGATGGTGATGTCGGCACCGGGGGCAACCGTCTGGCCGGGCTTGGAGGCCTGCTTGCCTGCCACGTGAACATGTCCGCGCAGGATCGCGTCGCGTGCCCGTGCACGACTTTCCGCAAGGCCCCGGTCAACCAGCATCTGGTCTAGGCGCAGCTTCGCCATTGTTTCTTGTCTTCGCTGATGAAAATGGGCGTGGCGCCCTTGATGGAGAGAGCGCCGATCAGCCCAAGCAACCGGCAAACCCGTTCAGCAGCATCTGCACGAAGATCTGTTCGCCATGACGGATCCACAGAACCGCGGCCCCCAGCAGGAGGACGGCTCCGATTGCGCCGATGGCAGCCCATGTGGCCGGTGTCGTTGACATGTGATCGCCGTGCTCTGGTTGCGGATCGCCATAGGATAGCGCAGTCGGCGGGTGCCGTCAGCTACCCGCCTTGACAATGCTTGTCGGATTTTGCGCCGCCTAACCGTTCTCCGCCAGACGTCGCAGCTTGGCGAGAGCCGTCTCGCTGTCCTCTCCATAGGCAATCGTCCCAACGAAACGCAGGGTGCCGTCGAAGAGATAGAGGCCGGCAGAGTGGTCCATCAGGTAATCACCGTCCTCGCGCTCCACCCGGCGCGCATAGACACGGTAGGCCTTGATGACAGCGTCCACCTGCTCGCGTGTGCCGGAAAGCGGGACGATGCGGTCGTCGAAAGCGCCGACATAGGAGGCCATCACTTCCGGCGTATCCCGTTCCGGGTCGACGGAGACGAACACATAGTTCAGCTTGTCGGCATCCGGTCCGAGTTGCTCGATCCAGCCCTGAAGCTCCGCCAACGTGGTCGGGCAAACGTCCGGGCAGAAGGTGTAGCCGAAGAACATCACCGAAGGCTTGCCCTTCAGATCGGCCTCGGTAAACGTGTTGCCTTCGCCATCGACCAGGGTGAAGGGACCGCCAATGCTGGCGACGGGGGTCAGCAGTCCATTGCCGTCCTTCTGGGAGAGATAGTTCCAGCCCAGCAGGCCTCCCACACACAGGACGAGGGCGGCAATTGCCGCCCAAGCCCCGTATCGAATGATCTTTCCAGTCTGCATTGTCCTACTGCTTCTTCATGTGGCCATGGCCGTGCATGTCCATGTGAGCGGGCATTTTGGAACCAGCCTTGGAAACCGGCATCGTGATGTCGACGCTGCCCGCCTTTTCGAAGGTCAGGGTAACAGGGACCGTTTCGCCCTCCACGAAGGGCTCCTTGAGCTTCATGAACATGACGTGATAGCCGCCGGGCTTCAGCTCCAGCGTCTCACCAGCGGGAACTTCCAGCCCGCCTTCCATTTCGCGCATGGTCATGATGCCGTCCTTGACGGCCATCTCGTGGATCTCGGTCATCCCGGCACGCGGGGAAGACGCGGATACCAGCCGGTCAGCCTCCGAGCCGTGATTGGTCACCTTGAGGAAGCCGCCGCCCGCCTTGGCCTGACCGGGGGTGGCCCGGGTCCACGGGGTCTCGATGGTGAGATCGCCGAGTTTCACGGGTTCGGAACCGGCCTGGGCGGAAAAGGCGAGGGTCAGCGAAAGGGCGGCCGCGGCGGCAAGGGAATAAAGGGTCTTCATTGTCATATCTCCTCCGCATGGTGGCTCTGGGCGCACCATGCACATGAACGATGGCGAGTGGGCTCGCCGAACTAGACTGCCGGTATCTGGGTATCAGTGTCCGGCTCTGATCGTTCAGGCGTGAGAGGGGGGCGCGCGTATCCGCGCATGGGACAGCGGGTCTTGCGTCGCCGGTCTGTCCTGGGCGGACCGCGTCAACCGAATGGGTGCGCCATGGGCGGGCATGGGCAACAGCGCCGCCGCTCCCGGCAGGCCGCAGGCGAGGGCGCAATTGACATGATGACAGATGCCACAGGGGCAGTGGAAGGCATCCCACGGCGAGCCCTGAACAGGCTCCGCGCCGCCGGTTTGCCCTGAGCAAATGATGAAAGTCGGCTCGTCGGCAAGGGCATCTGTCGGCGCCATGGTCAGCGCGAACATTCCCACCAGCACACGCGCAACGACCGACAACGCCGCCAGCGTGGACAGCGTTTGCCGTTCTTTTCTCAACAGGTACAGAAAGCCGAACCGGGTTCTCATCGCGGGCTGACTATGCGGCATGAGGCCGAAGGCGTCGAGCGATAATTGCCGCCTTCAACATGCCTTGTCAGTCTTTTAGAGGTGTTTCGCCGCCCTGCCGTACCTCCGGCGCGGAGGACTCTGCGGGTTCGGCAACAGCCTCCGGCTCGGGCTCCGGCGCAGGCTCCGCTGGCAGTGCGTCGGCTTCTTCCTCGTCCCATGCGGTTTCCCAGGCTTCCGCGACTGTCTCCGGGTCGGGGGTGAGGTCGGGAGCGGGGGCGAACTCCGGCAGGACAACATTCGGGTGGCTTTCGTCGAACAGTTCCGGCGTCAGCACACCACCGACTTGCGCGGTACCGGCAAGGTCGAACTCGGTGTGCAGGCGTGCGGCCGGTGCCTCGCGCACCTGCATCCGGAAGAGAACGTAAATCGCCAGCAGGAACATCACGAGCGAGACCATGGCATAGAGGCCGCTCGGGCCGAGTTGGACCATCATGATGGACGCGACGATGGGGCCGATGGTGGAGCCGATGCCATTTGCCAGAAGCAGGCCGGAAGACGCCTCCACGAACCCATCCGACTCCACATGGTCGAACGCATGTGCGGCGGCGATGGAATAGGCGGGTTGAGCGAAAAACCCAAGAAGCCCGGCGCTGGCGATTGCCAGGCCTGAGGTCGTCGGTTCAAATCCAGCGATAAGGCCTGCGACGACGCCGGACGCAAAGGCCAGTCCGATCAGAACGACACGACGGTCCATGCGATCGGAAAGACGACCGATTGGCCACTGCCCGAGCGCGCCGCCGAAGATGATCGCGGAGGCGAAATAGGCGACATCCGCCTTGTCGAAGCCGATCTGGCGGGCATAGAGCGGGGCCAGCGTCCAGTTGGTGCCGTTGGCCAGACCGATGAACAGGCTGCCGACAAAGGCGGCCGGCGAAATCTTGTAGAGTCTCATCGGCCGGAAGCGCACCAGCGTGATGGGGGCTGGTTGTTGGGAGCGGGTCAGCGAGATCGGCACCACCGCCAGCGACACCGCCACTGAAGCGAGTACGAATGCGGTAAAGCCGGCAGGGTCGATCGCGGTCAGCAGCAACTGGCCGCCTGTGATGGCGGCAAGGTTGACGATGATGTAGGTGGACATCAGCGCGCCGCGATTTTCGTTCGTCGCGCGTTCGTTGAGCCAGCTTTCGACAATGAGGTAAAAGCCCGCAAGGGTGAAGCCATAGGCGAAGCGAATGACGCTCCAGGCGATTGGCTCAGCCAGAACGGGATAGAGGATCGCGCTGGCCGACCCCAGTGAGACGAGTGCCGCGAAGGCCCGGATATGTCCGGCGCGCAAGACCGCGAAGGGGGCCATCACGCAGCCCAGCACGAAGCCGCCAAAATAACTCGATGACATTGTGCCAATGGCGACCGGCGAGAAGCCCTCCAGGTCCGCGCGCACGGGCAGCAGCGTTGCCTGAAGGCCGTGGCCGAGAAGCATGAGGGCGACCGAAAGCAGAAGGGCGGCGATCGGATTTAGAGCTTTGGCCATGGCGTGTCACTGAAGTGTCGTGCGTCGGGGAGTTGCGGTAGCCTGCAAAACGCGGAAACAGGTAATCCGTTCCGTGACATGCCGGTGTCTATTCCAATAGAGCCACGGCACAGCACCGGCGCGGCGCTGGGGCGTGTTGTCGTGTATCGGCTTGCCGCCACGGTCGAAACGCGACCGCAACGCTGAGCCTTTGAACCGGCTCCAACTCAACCCGGAACGCGGCAGAATTGCGGCGTCGAGGCAAGGCCGTCGACGCCGCATCACATTAACTGCGCAAGATTAATGCTGGGAGGATGAAAAGGGCTTTAATGCCTGGTCAGGCAAATCGCCCGATCTCGGCCGCATCCCGGCCAAAAGCTTCGAAGACCCGCGTCACGATGCCATGCGCATCGAGCCCGGCCGCCTTGTACATCGCGTCCGGCTTGTTGTGCTCCACGAAAGTGTCCGGCATCATCATTGTGCGAAGCTTGACCCGCCCGTCGAGCAGTCCCTCGTCGATCAGGAACTGCGCGACATGGGCGGCGAAACCACCTATTGAGCCTTCTTCCACAGTGATCAGAACTTCGTGTTCGCTTGCCAGCCGGCGCACCAGATCCGTATCGAGCGGTTTGGCGAAACGCGCATCGGCCACTGTGGTGGACAGCCCGCCAGCCTCCAGCGTTTCCGCTGCCTCCAGACAGGCCGCCAGCCGGGTGCCAAACGAAAGCAAGGCGACCTTGGTGCCCTCGCGCACAATGCGCCCGCGTCCGATCTCCAGAATCTGGCCACGTGCCGGCATCTCCACGCCGACGCCCTCGCCGCGCGGATAACGGAAGGCTATGGGCCCCTCATCGAAGGCGGTTGCGGTGGCAACCATGTGCTTCAGTTCCGCCTCGTCGGCGGCCGCCATCACCGTAAACCCGGGAATGGAGGCGAGGTATCCGATATCGAAGGTGCCCGCATGGGTCGGCCCGTCCGCCCCCACGAAGCCGGCGCGGTCGATTGCGAAACGTACCGGGAGATGCTGGATGGCCACGTCATGCACGACCTGATCGTAGGCGCGTTGCAGGAAGGTGGAATAGATCGCCGCAAAGGGCTTGTAGCCCTCGGTCGCAAGGCCGGCGGCAAAGGTCACCGCATGCTGTTCGGCGATGCCGACATCGAAAGTGCGTTCAGGGAATTCCTTGCCGAAGAGATCGATGCCGGTGCCTGACGGCATGGCTGCCGTCACCGCGACGATCTTGTCGTCGTCCTTGGCTTCCTGAATGAGGCTTTCGCCGAAAACGCGCGTGTAGCTCGGGGCATTGGCGACGGGTTTCGCCTGCTTGCCCGTAATCACATCGAAGCGGGCGACGCCGTGATACTTGTCGGAGGAGCTTTCGGCAGGCTCGTAGCCCTTGCCCTTCTGGGTGACCACATGGACAAGAACCGGCCCGGTGCTGCTGTCGCGCACGTTGCGCAGGACCGGTAGCAGGTGATCGAGATTATGCCCGTCGATCGGCCCGACATAGTAGAAGCCGAGCTCTTCGAAAAGCGTGCCGCCGGTGAACAGCCCGCGCGCATACTCCTCCGCCCGCGCAGCGCCTTTCTGCAAGCCGTCGGGCAGAGCCTTGGCGACGCTCTTGGCCAGCTCGCGGAACGAATGATAGGTGCTGCCGGATACAAGCCGCGCGAGGTAACCGGACATCGCTCCCACGGGGGGGGCGATCGACATGTCGTTGTCGTTCAGCACCACCACGAGCCTGGACTTGAGTGCCCCGGCATTGTTCATGGCCTCATAAGCCATGCCCGCGGACATCGCGCCATCGCCGATCACCGCGATCACATTGTTGTCACGGCCCTCCAGATCGCGCGCGACCGCCATGCCGAGCCCGGCGGAAATCGATGTGGAGGAGTGGCCCGCCCCAAACGGGTCATAGGGGGACTCGGCGCGCTTGGTGAAGCCTGAGAGGCCGTCGTTCTGGCGCAAGGTGCGGATGCGGTCGCGCCGCCCGGTCAGGATCTTGTGCGGATAGGCCTGATGGCCCACGTCCCAGATCAGCCGGTCATCGGGGGTGTTGAAGATGTAATGCAGGGCGACAGTCAGTTCGACCACGCCGAGCCCGGCGCCAAGATGGCCGCCCGTTTCGGAAACCGCTGCGATCGTCTCCGCGCGCAGTTCGTCGGCCACTTGCCTCAATACGCGCGGCTCAAGCCGCCGCAAATCTTCAGGCAGGGAGATGGTGTCGAGAATTGGTGTGCCGGACTGCGTCATGTCGGAGCTGCGCGCCTGCTCGTTGTCTTGGAATAGGCACGCTTACACCACAGGCCCCGCTGGCGCAAATGATGCAATTTCCCCGGGGGTGCCTTCCGCAGGTGAAACGCGGCGCGAAGTGCCGAATTCCGTAGCGTCCCAGGGGGTCGGGGATCAAAATTTCAGTGTTATACTCATTAGGGTGATGATTTTTACGGAGAAACAGAATATAAAACAGGCGTGGTCGATGGGGCCACGTGCACAGTGAACGACTTGGGCCGCGGTTCGCCGCGGCCCTTTTTTCTGTGCGAATGGAGTATACGTGGTTCGCCGAAAGCGCGCGCTGTTGCCGGACTGCGCATTCTATTGTCGGTAGTATGATTGTGATGTTACGTAACTTGCGGTTTTAGTCCGCACCAATGCCTGAATCGGTGATATGATCACTTGAAGCGACGGATTTTCGTCAAATTCAGGTAAAATCGCTCCGGAAGCCGGCTTTTGCGGCGAAAGTCACCGCTACTCGACGTCGAGAGGCTCTGTGCCTGCGGCCTGTCCGTCATTTCCACGACGAATCTTCTCCACCTTGGCCTCCGCTGCCTTCAGCAATGTGTCGCAATGGTTGCGCAGGGCCTCTCCGCGCTCATATTGCGAAATGCTCTCCTGAAGGGGGACGTCGCCGCGTTCCAGCTTCTGCACAATCGATTCGAGTTCGCGCAGGGCTTCCTCAAAACTCAGATCGGCAACGGGCTTGGCGGGAGTGTCGGTCATGAGGGGCAGGGCCTTGTCTGTCGGGGGGAATCGCGAGGCGGCAGGGTCTGCCGTGGCGTGTCCGCCGTCAAGGGGGCGCTGAAACGGGCATGGTGCCGGAATTGGATCCATGGCCCTCTTGGGTCAGGAATCCATCAGCGTCATGACATGGGCGGCAACGGATCGCGCAAGGCCTTCAAGATCGTATCCGCCTTCAAGCATGGAGACGACGCGGCCATTGCAGGAGGTATCGGCGATGTCCATCAGTTTGGCCGTGATCCAGGCGAAGTCTTCCTCGACCAGATTGATGTTGGCCAGCGGATCGCGCCTGTGGGCGTCAAAGCCGGCGGAGATGAGAAGGAGGTCCGGCTTGAAGGCCGCAAGGCGCGGCAGAAGCATGATCTCCACGGCTTCCTTGAATTGTTCGCTACCGTCTCCGGCCATGAGCGGCGCATTCACGATCGTTCCTGCGCCGGTCTCGCTCGCCGAGCCTGTGCCGGGAAAAAGCGGCATCTGATGGGTGGAACAGTACATCACGCTCGGATCGTTCCAGAAAATGTCCTGTGTCCCGTTGCCGTGATGCACGTCGAAATCCACAATCGCGACCCGTTCCGCCCCGTGCGTCTTCTGCGCGTGACGTGCGGCGATGGCGATATTGTTGAAGAGGCAAAAGCCCATTGGCTTGTCGTATTCGGCATGATGGCCGGGCGGGCGGATGGCGCAGAAGGCATTTTGCACCTTGCCCTCCATCACTTCATCGACTGCCCGGCACCCAGCGCCGACGGCGCGCAGGGCGGCATCCCAGCTGCCCGGCGAGACGGTCGTGTCGCCGTCGATCCGCGCCAATCCCTGTTCGGGCACATGCTTGCGCACATTCTCCACGTGCCGCTCCGGATGGGCAAGGATCACGGCCTCAAGGCTGGCCATCGGGGCGGCATCGCGTTCCAGCGTCTGGAAGCGTTCATGTTCGAGAATGCGATCAACCGCCCGCATGCGATCAGGCCGCTCCGGGTGACCCAGCGGCGTGTGGTGGTCGAGAAAGCTGGAATGATGCAGAAGCAGTGTCGCCAAGACGGCACCCGATAATTGTTATTAGTGCATTTATCAGACGCGTCCGCGCGATTTCTGTCAATGCGCCTTATCGAGAAGGCGCTTCCTCTGCGGCCTTCCCGGCGATTTTAAGCCAGTGGCCGTCGAACTGCTGGCGCATATGGGGAGGAGGAAAAAGAAAAAGGCGACAGTTATATCGGATAACTGCCGCCGCTCAGGTGCGGGCAAAAGGGAGGTGACTTGCCCGAGGTTGGGAGGTCCGCTGCATCACCAGGGTTCCGACAATGTTTATGCCAGAACATCTGGCTTGGAACAATGGAAAAGCCATGTATTCGGAAAAAGAAAACACTATTAGTATCGCGACATAAGGGAAAATACCGACAAATATTAATCGTAAGTTGCTTGCGAATGTCTGTTTAACGGTCATCTTACTGTTAAATCATCAGCCTGAGCGTGCGCCTGCCCCTGTGCGATCCGCGGCGGCGCGGGAAAGTCTGTCGTTAAGCGCCTCGCCCAGCCCCGTGTTCGGTATGGGTGCAACGGCAATGGATGGGGCGCCGCTGGCGTCAAGCGCGCGCAGCTGCGAAAAAAGATGCGCAGCGGCTTCTGCGAGATCACCGGTTTCGCTCAGGTTCAGGCGGGGGGAGGTGGTCTTGGCAATGATCTCCGGCACGGGGCCGAAACCGAGATAGGCTTCACCCGGCGCGATGCTCATTGCGTTGAGCCGAACCCTGGCGCGTGGCGCGTAATGCGAAAGCAGCATGCCGGGAGCTGCGGGGGCATCGCCCCGCGAGCCGGTTGGGCCCGACAATGGCCCGCCCAGGACGCGTTCGGCCTCCTCGCGCGCAATTCCACCGGGACGCAACAGGCGGGCTTCTTCGTCGATCAGAGCGATAATGGTGGATTCCACCCCGACACGTGTCGGCCCGGCATCGAGAATGACGGGCACCGCGTCGCCGAGGTCTTCCTCGACGGCCGCCGCAGTGGTGGGGCTGATTCGGCCTGACCGATTGGCGCTGGGCGCCGCCAACGGGCGTCCCGTAACCTGCGAGAGCATCTGCATGACGGGGCTGTCGGGGACGCGCACCGCGACGCTGTCGAGCCCGGCGGTCACCAGATCGCAGATCGCAGAGCCCTCGCAGCGCGGCAGAACAAGTGTCAGCGGCCCCGGCCAGAAAGCTTCCGCGAGGGCCTCCGCGCGCTTGTCGAACACGGCATGAATACGGGCGCTGGCGGTGTCGGCAAAGTGGCTGATCAGCGGGTTGAAGCTCGGGCGGCCCTTTGCGGCATAGATTTTAGCGCATGCCAGCGGATTGGTTGCATCCGCGGCAAGTCCATAGACGGTTTCAGTTGGAACGGCTACGAGATCGCCTGCGGCGACAGTATCGACTGCGTGTCGGAGGCCTTCCGTTTCGGACAATTCCGCAGAATACGGGTCGATGCGCCAAATAGTCATCGAAGGTTCCCTAGCGGCATCGTTGACGACATGTTTTGGGGCGTTACTGTCGCCTGCGAGGCGGTTTCGAATGAGGCTGCGTCATCCGTTTGAAACCGGCGTGCATGGAGGCATGTCGGCGCGCATGCGATCAGGCATGCAATCGGTTGACGCTGGCCTTTTGCGCAACCTGCAGCCCCACGTCAAGGTCAAGGGTGAGGATTGGCTTTCATGTACAGATCTCCGGTATCTGAAATCGGTTTTACGCTGAAGCATGTCGCGGAATTCGACAGGGTCGCTGAAGCCTATGGTGGTGACGAGTTGAGCGACGACCTGGTCGACGCGATCCTTGAGGAGGCGGGACGCTTTGCGGCGGAGGAAATCGCGCCGCTCAACCAGATTGCCGACAAGCATGGAGCGCGCCTTGAGAACGGTGAGGTCACGACCCCACCTGGTTGGAAGGACGCCTATCACGCCTGGGCGGAAGGCGGCTGGAACGGACTGACTGCCTCGCCGGATTTCGGCGGGCAGGGCCTGCCGACCATGTTGTGGGTGGCCACCTATGAAATGTGGAACTCCGCTTCCATGGCTTTCGCCATCGGTCCGACGCTGACGGCGGGCGCGATCGAGGCGCTGAGCGCACATGCCAGCGAGGATCTTCAGGCCACCTATATGGAAAAGCTCGTGACCGGCGAGTGGATGGCGACGATGAACCTGACGGAGCCGCAGGCTGGCTCCGATCTCGCAGCCCTGCGCTCGCGCGCCGAGCGCAACGAGGACGGCACCTACTCCATCTTCGGTCAGAAGATCTTCATCACCTATGGCGAGCACGATCTGACCGACAACATCGTGCATCTGGTTCTGGCCCGGCTTCCCGACGCCCCCGCGGGCACTCGTGGCATCTCGCTCTTCCTGGTACCGAAATTCCTGCTCAATGCCGACGGGTCGCTGGGCGAGCGCAATGACGTGGCCTGCGCGTCCGTGGAGCACAAGCTCGGCATTCACGGCTCTCCCACCTGCACCATGGTTTATGGTGACAATGGCGGGGCGAAGGGATGGATCGTCGGTCAGGAGAACAAGGGCCTCGCCTGCATGTTCACGATGATGAACAACGCGCGGCTCGCGGTCGGCGTGCAGGGGCTTGGCGTTGCCGAGGCCGCGCTTCAGCGCGCGGTTGCCTATGCGCTGGACCGCCGTCAGGGCAAGGCGTCGGGATGGACGGGAGAGGGCATGGCCCCGATCGCCATGCATCCCGATGTGCGCCGCAATCTGATGACCATGCGGGCTTTGACCGGCGTTGCGCGCGCGCTCTGCTACCGTTGCGCCGCCGCCATCGATATGGCGCATCAAAGCGAAGGCGATGACAAGAAGCGCTGGAGCGAACGCGCGGCGCTGTTGACGCCCATCGCAAAGGCGATGCCCACCGATATCGGCGTGGACGTGGCGTCTCTCGGTGTGCAGATCCATGGCGGCATGGGCTATGTGGAAGAAACGGGCGCGGCCCAGTTGCTCCGCGACGCCCGTATCGCACCGATCTATGAAGGCACCAACGGGATCCAGTCCATCGATCTGGTCATGCGCAAGCTGCCGCTTTCAGAAGGCAACGAGGTGCGCGGCTTCATCGAGGAGCTTCGCGCCATCGTGAAGGAGGCTGGTGCTCAGAACGTCGATGGCTTTGCCGACATGGCTGCCAAGGTGGCTTCCTCGCTCGATGATCTGAGTACGGCGACCGACTGGTTGCTGGAGGTCCTCAAGGAGGGGCGCCACGACGAGGCTCTGGCCGGTGCCACACCCTATCTGCGCCTGTTTGGCCTGGCGTCCGGCGGCGCGTTTCTTGCGCAAGGTGCGCTGGCAACCGCGCGGGGCGGCATGAGCGGGCCCGCCGACAAGCTTCGGGTGCAGGTGGCACAGTTCTTTGCCGAGAATCTGATCTCGGAGACGGCGGCGCTGCGCTCCACCGTCATGGAAGGCGCGGCAACGCTTCTTGCGGCGGACGCCGCCTATATGGAGAGCTGAGCGGCCTGGCCAGACAGGTCTGATGAAGGGGCTGGCCGGGGTCACTGGCCAGCCGACAGTGTTTCTTGCGGACCGGGGGGAGATATGATCCGCATCCAATTGAATGAAATGGTTCGGACCATCCGCATGGATCGTCCCGAAAAGAAGAATGCCCTCACGCGGGTGATGTACGATCAGATGGCGGAGGCGTTGGAGGACGCCAACACCAATGACGATGTGCGGGTCTCGATGATCCTGGGCGGGCCGGGCGCTTTTACCGCCGGTAACGATATCGCCGACTTCCTCAAATTCGCCCAGACGGGCGAGGGGCTCGGGATGGAGGTGATCCGCTTCCTGAAGGCGATCGCATGTTCCCAAAAGCCGGTGATCGCGGTGGTCGACGGTCTCGCGATCGGTGTCGGGGTGACCATGCTCTTTCATTGCGACATGGTCTTCGCGACCCCGCGTTCTCAATTGAAGACACCGTTTCTCGACCTTGGGCTCGTTCCGGAAGCGGGGTCCTCGCTGTTGGCGCCTGCCCTCATGGGCTACCAGCGGGCTTTCGAGATGCTCTGTCTTGGCGTGCCCTTTGATGCCGATGCGGCATGGCGGGCTGGGCTCGTCAATCACATCGTTGGTGAGGATGTGATCGAAGAGACCGCGATGCAGGCTGTGCGACTTCTGGCTTCCAAGCCGCAGGAAGCTCTGGCCCTTGCGCGCAATTTCATGCGTGGAGATCGCACCGCGGTGACGGAGCGTCTGGAAGCGGAGAGCGCGGCGTTCCGCGTACGCCTGCGTTCTGAAGAAGCGCAGGCCGCTCTTTCCGCGTTCATGGCGCGCAGCAAGACCTGATCGGGGAGGTTACGACAATGAGTGTTTCGGGGAGCCTGAAGGGCAAGACGCTGTTCATTACTGGCGCATCGCGCGGGATTGGCCTTGCCATCGCGTTGAAGGCGGCACGAGAAGGCGCGAATGTTACCATCGCGGCCAAGACCGCAGAGCCCCATCCCAAGCTGGCGGGGACAATCTATACCGCGGCTGATGAGATCGAGGAGGCGGGCGGCAAGGCCCTGCCGCTGGTCGTCGATGTACGTGACGAGGAAAGCGTGGCGCAGGCCATCGAGGAGACGGTCGCCGCCTTTGGCGGGCTAGATATCCTCGTCAACAATGCCAGCGCCATCCAGCTCACCAATGTGCGCAACACCGACATGAAGCGCTTCGACCTGATGCATCAGGTCAATACGCGCGGCACGCTGATGACTTCGAAATATGCGATCCCGCATCTGGAGAAGGCGGAAAATCCGCACATCCTCATGTTGTCGCCGCCGCTCGACATGAAGGAGAAGTGGTTCGCCAGCCACACGCCCTATTCCATAGCGAAATATGGAATGAGCCTCGTCGTGCTGGGGCTGGCGGGCGAATTGCGCTCAAGCGGCATCGCGGTCAATGCACTGTGGCCGCGCACCGTCATTGCGACGGCGGCCATTCAGAACCTGCTGGGCGGTGAGGCCGTGATGCAGACGGGCCGCAAGCCGGACATCATGGCCGATGCGGCTGCGGAGATCTTCCGCAAGCCAGCCCGCGATTTCACAGGCAATTTCCTGATCGACGACACGGTCCTTGCAGGCGAAGGCTGGACCGATTTCGACCAGTACCGCATCGACCCCACACAGCCCCTGACACCCGATTTCTTCGTGCCGGACGATGACCCGGCTCCGGTGGATCTTGGGCCCGTGGCAGGCTGAGTTCGAAATGAGAAAAGGGGGTCTTTCGGCCCCCTTGCTTGTTCGGCTTCGATTATTCCATGCCCGAACGCGGATTGTAGGGCTTGGTGCTCTGCCACACGCGCATCAGCGCTTCCAGATCAGCGTCGCCGCCTTCCGGCAGCACGATGCGCAACGTCACCATCAGGTCGCCATGACCGCCGCCCTTGGTCGGCAGTCCCTTGCCCTTCAGGCGCAGCGTACGTCCGCCGGAGGAATTGGCCGGAATGGTCAGCTCCACCGCATTGTCCAGTGTCGGTACACGGACCTTGCCGCCAAGCGCCGCCTCATAAAGCGTGATCGGCAGGTTCAGTCGCAGATTGCTGCCCTCCGGCGTGAAATGCGGATGGGATGCGAACTGGATCGTCACCCGCGCATCGCCAGCAGGCGCCCCGTGCGCGCCGGGATTGCCCTGCCCCTTCAGACGGATCTGATCACCCGACTGTGTGCCCGGCGGCACCGTCACGTTGAGCGTCTTGCCGTTGGGCAGGGTCACACGGGCCTTGCCGTCATGGGCATAGTCCTTGAGCGTGACCCTGGCGGTCACATTGACGTCTTCGCCGCGCTGAGGCCGGGCACGCGTCCCGGTTCCGGCTCCCGCACCCATGCCAGCGCCGCCCATGCCTGCGCCCGCACCCTTGGTGCGCGCGCCGCCGAAGCCGCCGAAAATCTCGTTCAGGATATCGTCGAAGCCGCCGCTGCCGGCACCGCCGCCGCCTGCCTGGCGGAAGCCGCCCCAGCCGCTGCCCCGGCCCGCGCCACCTGCGCCGCCAAAGCCTTCGAACCCCTGAAAACGCTGCTTGCCTTCCGCATCGATCTCGCCGCGGTCAAACTGGGCGCGCTTGGTCTTGTCGCCAACGATTTCATAGGCCTGGTTGACCTCGGAAAATTTCTGCTGGGCCGACTTGTCGTTGGCGTTCTGATCGGGGTGGTACTGCTTGGCAAGCTTGCGGAATGCGCGCTTGATGTCCGCCTCGCTCGCGGATTTGGAAACGCCAAGAACTTGGTACGGATCACGCATGATCAGGTCCGTCATTGTGAAAGGGCGCAATGCGCCCCGGATACAGGGCAATCTCGGGTGGACGCCGCAAGGGCATCCGTTCGAGGGAGATATGGGGTGCCGTAGGAATAAATGCCAGAGGCGAGGTGGATCCGGATGCATTATGCAATCCGGTCTGTTGCCCGAACCTTATCCGTTTCGACGAAATCGCGGCGCAGGTTCTCGTTCGACCGTCCGCTCAAGCACCTGCGTCAGCAGGCTTTAACACGGTGACGTGCCACTTGTCGAAGCTGTCCGGGCAGGCGATGCCGGAATAGGCGCGCACACCCTCGATCGTATTGGCCGTGGTGGAGAACTTGCGGCACCCGTGGACGCCCTTGGGGTCTGCGTCAACGATCTCGAAGATCGTGCCCTGATTGCCCGTTTCCGGGTTCACCCAGGCAAGCTGGGTCGCGTTGGGGGCGGCTTCCGCGTTCTTGTCCGCAGGCGCGTTGGCAAGGGTGGAGGCGATGACGCCGCGGTCGGTTTCAACGACCTCGCTTTCACTCTCGGGCGTTTCCATGCCCTTTATGGAAGCGGTTTTCAGACCTGTGGCTTCACTCTCGGCAGTTTCGCCCATCGGGAATGAGATATGTCCGCAACCCGCCAGCGCGAGCAACCCGATAACAGTCACCACAAGACGCTGCTGGCGCCATCCGGTGCGAAGGGTATAGAACGTCGCGTGCTGACCACTCATGCCGAACCTGAAGGCAACTCCAATGTCTGAGACGATCAAAGATCCCTTTGAAGGGTTAACAAAGGGTAATTCCGCAGGGAACGCGGAACCATTTCGCATTTTCTCTGAATGGTTTGTAGAGGCGGAAAAGGCTGAGAGCAACGATCCCAATGCGATGTCGGTCGCAACTGTGGATGAAAACGGCCTGCCGAACGTGCGTATGGTGCTGCTCAAGGAAGTCGATGAGCGCGGCTTCGTTTTCTACACCAACTATGAAAGCGCGAAAGGCCGGGAATTGCTGTCTTCCGGCAAGGCCGCCTTGTGCTTCCACTGGAAGAGCCTTCGCCGCTGCGTGCGGGTGAGGGGGCCGGTTGTGCAGGTGGCGGATGAAGAGGCGGATACCTATTACGCCTCGCGCGCCCGTGGCAGCCGAATCGGAGCCTGGGCCTCCAAGCAGTCGCGCCCGCTGGAAAGCCGTTTTGCGCTGGAAAAGGAAGTCGCCCGTTACACCGCGAAGTTCGGTTTCGGCGAAATTCCGCGCCCTGCGCACTGGTCGGGCTTCCGCGTCCAGCCCGTCGAGATCGAGTTCTGGCAGGACCGTCCTTTCCGTCTGCACGACCGGCTGGTCTTCAAACGGGACGCGCTCGACGCGGCATGGACCATCCAGCGTCTCTATCCCTGAAGGCGCGTCTTTGGCAGAAAACGGGGCTTTCGGCGCTGACGCAGCGGCAGAATGATATCGCGGATTGTGTCAGATCGGCTGGTTTGTCGCATGCTCAACGACCGTGTTTCGATTGACCCGCAAATGACTATTCGCGAAAGATTACATGCTGTCGCCGAAAGTGACTGGCCATGTAAAAGACATGCTGAGATCCTGAAAGTGACGCAATCGCAAGGAAAACTGCGGACGTCTGGCCCATGAGATGGCCGAATGAAGCGCGATGCGGATGAGGACAATGAGCAAGGACATGCAAACTGACTTCCACCAGGGCGACCAAAAGCCCGACCTGCGAAAGCTCTACAAGCCGGTTGGAATTCAGGCGATTACGGCGGCGACCGTGTGCCACCGCGAATTGCAGCAGAAGAAAAAGAACAGTCGCAAGCGGATGCTCGCGGCGTTTCCGATGGACTGATCGACTGTCCTTCGGGATGGTTGGGATGGCAGCGGGATCGGGAAGATGCCTGTCTTTCTGAAAAAGGGCTTGTGCCTGTCCTGTCCGGCTGCTTCAGTACCTTTCCCCATGGGGAGCGTATTGCGCCCGTAGCCCGCAAGACAGGGCATGTGCGGTACGGTCACTCAGGGTTGCGATGGCTGCACGCCCGCACCGGGCGCGCAGCGCGGACACGTGATCATGTCCGTTTGCGCTATCGCCTCATAAAGGTCCCAACCTGAATGGCCCTGGTCTGATGCCATGTCCCGGGCCCAGTCCGGAGCATCACGTCCTGCCCCTCCTTCATGACCGAACCTTCGATCCGCGTTACGGTGAAGCCGTAAAGCTGTCGCCGCTCGTTGCGCGTCTAACCGCGCCGAATGCGAGTCCTTTCACGTTTCACGGCACGAACACCTATCTGGTCGGCGATCGGGAACTGGCCGTGATCGATCCCGGTCCCGATGACAACGCTCATGTGCGCGCCATTCTGGACGCTGCCGCCGGGCGCCCGATTTCCCATATCGTCGTTACCCACACCCATCGCGATCATTCCCCGGCCGCGCGCGCGCTGAAGGCGCTGACGGGCGCCCCGATCATTGGCTCTGGGCCGCATCGTCCCGCACGGCCTCTCAATGTCGGAGAGGTCAATCCCCTGGACGCTGGCGGCGATACAGAGCACGTGCCAGACCGCGAACTGAAGGATGGGGAGGTGCTGGAGGGGGACGGCTGGTCGCTGGAAACGATCGAGACGCCCGGTCACACGGCGAACCACCTGGCTTTCGCCTGCAAGGAGGACGGGACACTCTTTTCCGGTGATCACGTAATGGCATGGTCGACCTCCATCGTCGCCCCGCCGGACGGGGCCATGGCGGACTACATGGCCTCGCTGGACCGGTTGATGGCTCGCGCGGAGGAGGTTTATTACCCCGGCCATGGAGGCCCTGTGCGCGATGCGCCGGCCTATGTGGCGGCCCTGAAGGAACATCGCCTGGCGCGCGAGGCGGCCGTTCTGGCGCGCATCGAGGCGGGGGACGAGCTTATTCCGCAGATGGTGAAGGTCATCTACCGCGATATCGACCGGTCCCTGCACGGTCCGGCGGCCCTGTCAGTGCTCGCCCATGTGGAGGATCTCGTCGCCCGAGGTCGCGTCATTGCCGACGGTGTTCCCTCGCTGACGACCCACTACACACCCGCCTGAGCGGATCGGTTCGCGGTCAGCCACTGACGGGGGCCTCCAACTGTTCTGGCTTGTCACCGGGAACGGGTACGTCGGGTTCGTCTGGCCCGACATCCAGCTTTTCATATTCCAGCGGCACGCTTTCGGCAGGCGCGGTGTCGCTTTCCTGAACCTCGGTGATGCCATAGGCCTCGGTCAGCACCCTGTCGACACCCGCCAGAAGCGAACGGATCCGCCGGGCGTTGGTACCCAGATCATGTTCGCCCAGACGCGAGGCCGAGCGAATATCCAGCCGGGCGCCGATGGCGTCGGGCAGGATGCGCACGGTCACGTCATCGACGAAACCCAGCAGCAGCGTCCGCGCTTGCGCGCGAATGACGGCGGGATCATCGTTCATGGCCGGGGCGAGATGGGCTTCGATTGTCCAGCCCTGGTCTTCGATGACCTGTTCCACCGCGGCGTATAATTGTGAAGTGCCGACCGGAAAGCGCCGCGGGACGATATCAGGATAGGCTGCTCGCTGGGCAGCGGGGCGAAGATGTTCATCAGGCTGGGTGCGGTTTTCCGAAAGCGCCAGCCGCGGCGGCGAGTCCAGATCGGTGGATATGTCCGTCAGCCGCGGATAAAGGATCGCCGCCGCCGTCACCGCAGCCGCGGGCGTCAGCGCAATGAGGCCGCAAATGAGGCCGAAAACCGCATCGCCCACACCCGGAGCGCCCCTGCGCCAGATCGCGGCAACCGCGGCAATTGCCGCCACCACGGCCGAAAGTGCCAGTGCGAAGCCGAAGCCGAGCACGGAAAACAGTGCGACCGTATCAAGGTGGCCGCTGCGATGCAGAGCGGCCGCGATGCCAATGACCGGTATCGACACGACACCGGCAAACCGGCTGTAGCTCGCCGCTTTTGCGCGGCGGATCGGAAGGCGTTTGCGCATTGGGCCTGACGAAAATCGGGGGGCGGACCGAAACCGGTGCCAGCCGGAAAACGAGGATGCAGCCGATGTCGGTGGATCTCACACGAGATCACTCCGGCTATCTGCTCCCAAGCCATAGCACGGCGTCGGGAGCAGGCAAACCGGTCTGCACGTTGTCGTTGATCCGACAGGCGACGGGCGTCGCGCCCCCTCAGATCAGATCGTTGGCAACTGATAGTTGGAGAAACTCTCCCGCAAGGCGGTTTTCTTGATCTTGCCGGTCGCCGTGTGCGGGATTTCACTCACGATGACCACATCATCCGGCATCCACCATTTTGCGATCTTGCCCTGCATGAAGGCGAGAAGGTCCTCACGCGTCGGGTTGGTCCCTTCGCGCGGCACGATCACAAGAAGCGGGCGCTCGTCCCATTTCGGATGGGCCACGCCGATGGCGGCCGCTTCCGCCACCTCCGGATGGCCGACGGCGATGTTCTCCAGATCGATGGTGGAGATCCATTCCCCGCCGGACTTGATGACGTCCTTGGCCCGGTCCGTGATCTGCATGTAGCCATGCGCGTCGATATGGGCGACATCGCCGGTATCGAAGAACCCGTCCTCGTCCAGAACCTCGCCACCTTCGCCCTTGAAGTAGGAACTGGTCACCGCGGGGCCTCGCACTTTCAGGCGCCCGAAGGTCTTGCCATCCCAGGGACGTTCCACACCGTCGTCGTCGGTCACCTTCATCTCGATGGTGAAGGGGGGGTGACCCTGCTTTTCCTGAATGTCGAGCCGCGCCTCTCCCTCAAGATCCGCATATTCCGGCTTCAGCGTGCAGACGGAACCGAGCGGGCTCATTTCCGTCATGCCCCAGGCGTGAATGACGCGGACATCATAGTTGGTCTCGAATTTCTCCGTCATGGCGCGCGGGCAGGCAGAGCCGCCAATCACCACGCGTTCCAGATAGGGCAGGGCCTTGCCGGTGCGCTCCAGGTAGTCGAGAAGCATCAGCCAGACAGTGGGGACGGCGGCGGTGAAGGTGACCTTCTCGGTGTCCAGCAACTCCCAGATCGCCTCACCGTCCATCCGCGCGCCCGGCATGACGAGGCCGGCCCCCGCCATCGGGGCGGAAAAGGCCAGCGACCAGCCATTGGCGTGAAAGAGCGGCACAACGGGCAGCACCCGGTCGCGGCTGGACAGGCCCAGCATGTCGACCTGCAACGCGGCCATGGCATGCAGCACGTTGGAGCGGTGGGAATAGACGACGCCCTTGGGATTTCCCGTCGTGCCCGAGGTGTAGCAGATGCCGGCCGCGGTGTTTTCATCGAAGGCCTTCCAGGCGAAGTCGCTGTCGGTCTCGGCCAGCCATTCCTCGTAGGCGATGACCGACAGGCCGGCCTCCGGCAGGTGCTCTGCGTCGGTCAGAACGATGATCTTCTCGATGGTCGTCAGCTGATCCCGGATTTTCTCCACGATGGGCAGGAAGGTCAGGTCGACGAAAAGGAATCGGTCCTCGGCGTGGTTGAGAATCCAGGCGATCTGATCGGGGAAAAGGCGCGGATTGACGGTGTGGTAGATCGCGCCGATGCCAAGAAGGCCGTACCAGACCTCCATGTGCCGGGCGGTGTTCCACGCGAGCGTCGCGCAGCGGTCCCCGAACACGATGCCGTCATGTTCCAGCCGTTTGGCGACCTGCAGAGCGCGCCCGCGCAGATCCTTGTAGGAAATGCGCGTGATCGGGCCTTCCACCAGGCGGGAGACCACCTCGCGATTGCCGTGATAAGTCGCGGCGTGATCCAGTATCTTGTTGCAGGTAAGTGGCCAGTTCTGCATCAGACCGAGCATTGCATTCCTCCCAGTATCTTCGTCGGCATGACGTTCATGTCGACGAAATTTCCCTTATCTTTTTAAGGATTAAAGACAAGGTGGAAGGTGCTGTCCAGTGCTCGTTTGAGCTTTAGAGCCAGCCGCGCCATCGAAATAGTCCATAGGTGCCGAGCGCCGAGGCCAACATGCCCGCAACGGCGATCGGATACCCGTATGTCCAGTGCAATTCGGGCATGATATCGAAATTCATGCCGTAGCTGGAGGCGATGAGCGTGGGCGGCAGGAAGACGACCGCGAGAACCGAGAAGATCTTGATGGTCTGATTCTGCTGCAGGTTGACGAGGCCGAGCGTGGCTTCCAGGAGGAAGGACACCTTGTTGTCGAGCGTTGCCGCGAATTCGTAAAGCGATCGCGCGTCGCGGGTCAGTGACTTGACCTGCGCCCGATCGGCGGAGGTCAGTCCGAGCTTCTTCTCCCGCGTGGTGAGGAACTGGAACAGCCGCGAAAGGCTCACGAGGCTTTCCTGGATTTTCGATTGGCGGGTGCCGAGCCTTCCCAAGGTGCGGATGATGTCATCATAATTGTGATGCGCGCTGGCCGGGCCTTCGGTGTCGAAGATCTCGGTGGAAAGCTGGTCGGCCTCACTGCCCGCCAGTTCCAGAACGTCGGCGATGCGATCGATAATCGCGTCCAGAATGACCAGCAACATGCCCTTGCCATTATGGGCCTCCACACCGGCCTTGAGCGCGCGCTGGCGCGCCATTGCAAAGCTGACCGGCTCGTCATAGCGCACACTCACCAGCCGCCCGCTCTTCACGATGAAGGTTGCGACGGTGGTGATGGGGCGGCCCGCCTGCGTTCCGCACAGTACGGTCGCGGACATGATCAGCGCCCCGTCCTCCTCATAGAGCCGGCTGGAGGTTTCGATCTCGACACGCTCCTCGTGGGTCGGAACGTCGACCTCAAGCAACTTCGCCACCAGGCTTTCTTCCTCGGGGGAGGGGCGGTTCATGTCCAGCCACACCCAGTTTTCGGGCAGATTGTCCGGCGTTGCCTCCACCGGCGAGACGCCGAACTGGCTGGGAACAAAGACCGTGATCAAGACAGCACCTCTTGGGTTTCTCTTTGAGGCGGGAAGACGCGGCGCGATGGGGACGGCAATGCGGCACGGCAAGGTGGCTTTGGTGACGCTGCCCCTTATCGTATCTCACACCCGTCCGTCTCAAGCCTCTCACCCGATTGCACCGAACGGTGCGGGGCACAAGCGGAAATGATGAGACACGCATTCCCTTGCAGACACATAACGCGCAGCATCGGCCATTCCTCGGCCGATGCTGCGTCCTTGAGAGCAAGCTCTAACAGGTGCCTTCGGTTCCAAATATGACAATCAGCGCACGTTCGCCGCGTGCGTTCGCCGCGCGCGCATTGACGATCCGGGTCGCGCACGCGTTGGCGCTCGGCGCTGGTTTCGCCTATTCCTCCGTTTGCAGGAAACTCGGGGCCGTTCCCAGAACCTGCGGGTCGATTTCACCAATGGCTCTGGTGTCCTTGTCGTCGTAGTCGAGATGAGAAAGCACATGGCGCATGGCGTTCAGGCGGGCGCGGCGCTTGTCATTGGCCCGAATGATTGTCCAGGGGGTGCCGGCGGTGTGGGAGCGGATGAACATGCGGTCGCGCGCTTTCGTGTAATCGTCCCACTTGTCCAACGCTGCGACATCGATGGGCGAAAGCTTCCAGATCTTGAGCGGGTCATGACGCCGGTCGTGGAAGCGTTTCTGCTGCATTTTCTGCCCGATATTGAGCCAGATCTTGAACAGGATCATTCCGCTGTCGACCAGCATCTGTTCAAAACGCGGCACCTCGTCGAGGAATTCCTCTGTCTGCTCCCGCGTACAGAAATCATTCACCCGCTCCACAACCGCCCGATTGTACCAGGAGCGATCGAACAGCACGATTTCGCCCGCCGTCGGCAGTTCGGTCACATAGCGCTGGAAGTACCATTGCCCCGCCTCGGTGTCGCTCGGCTTGGAAAGCGCCACGATACGGGCAAAACGCGGGTTCAGGTTCTGCCGGAAACGCAGGATCGTGCCGCCTTTGCCCGCCGCATCGCGTCCTTCGAACAACACGACGACGCGTTGCCCGTTCTTGCGGATGGAGCGTTGCGCCTTGACGAGCTCGATCTGCAGCGCGCGCAGGTCCCTTTCGTAGTGCTTGCGTTTGAGCTTGCGGTCATAGGGATAGCCGCCGCTGCTCATGGCGCCTTCCGCGATGCTCCTGGGCAGTTTCGGATCGTCCAGATCGAAGTCTTTCATGGGCTCGCCATGCCTTTCCGTTTCCACCGGACAATGCCGGATCCTGTCGACGGCGCGGGGGCAGACCGTCGTTTGCCTGTCATCGACCGCATGCTATCTGCGGCAGATCTTATCTGCAGCTGGCGCAGGCATAAAATGCTATCGCATATGCGGATAGGACCAATTGATGGTTCTTGTGCGCGGGCATTTGCCCGATAACATCGCCTGAGATCGGAGTGTTGCGCAGCGCGGCTCCTGGACACGCCCCCCCCTCGGGGCAATGAAGGTTAAATTGTTGATCGATCATGAGTGATCCTGCAAGCCACGGCTCTGAACTGCCTGCTCCGCAACGGAATGCGCAAACGGGCGCCCTGTCGCCAATGCAGCGTCTCTTTGCGCTGCGCTGGCTGCTGGTTGTCTGGGCCTTGATGCTGGCCGGCGGTGTGATCGTTCATGATGTGCCGCTTGACCACGCCGTCGTCGCCTATGCGCTCATCCTTCTTCTGGCGGCAATCCTGCCTCAGCGCCGGGCTTTGGTCATGGCGCGCCGCGCCGCCACGCGGGCCCCGACCGCCTGGCCGGATACGGGCATGAAGGTTGCGGTGGATGCCCTGTCCCAGCCCTGCTTCATTATCGATCGTCGCGGTGTCACCCGTTATGTGAACGAGATTGCCAGCCAGCGATTTCCGTCCGTGAAACCGGGCGATCCGCTTTCCTTCGGCCTACGCCCGCCTGCGCTCCTCGAAGCCCTCGACAGGGTTTCCGGCGGCGGAGCTGCGGAGAGGATTTCGTGGGGCGAGAAAGTGCCGACGGAATCGTGGTTCGAGGCGCATATCGCACCAATGGAACTGCCACGAAGCCGATCGGCAGCGGGTGGGGCCCCGGATTTTGTTCTGGTCAGTGTGCGCGATCTCAGCGAACAGCACCGTCTGGAGCGCATGCGTGCGGATTTCGTCGCCAATGCGAGCCACGAATTGCGCACCCCGCTGGCATCCCTGACCGGCTTTATCGAGACCTTGCAAGGTGCGGCGCGCGAGGACCCGGCCGCGCGTGACCGGTTCCTCAAGATCATGCAGGAACAGGCGCAGCGGATGGGGCGGCTCATCGATGACCTGCTCTCGCTCTCGCGCATCGAGCTCAAGTCGCATGTCCGTTCCGACGCGCGGGCGGACCTGGGGGACATCGCGCGCAGCGTTGCCGACGCGCTGGGGCCGGTTGTCGCTGAACAGGGGGTTACGTTGGAGCTCGATCTGCCCGATGAACCCATGACAGTGGTGGGCGAGCGCGACGAACTCGTTCAGGTTCTCGGCAATCTCGTCGAGAATGCCGCGAAATATGGCATGGAGGGCGAACGGGTTCTCGTCAGTTGCAGTCGCGAAACGGCGACGGGTGAGCGCGGTGGTGAATGGCGCCTTTCCGTGCGCGACTGGGGCCCCGGTATCGCGGCAAAGCACCTGCCGCGTCTGACGGAACGCTTCTACCGTGTGGAAGAGGCCTCCAGCCATCCGATGAAGGGCACCGGCCTGGGGCTTGCGATCGTGAAGCATATTCTCAACCGGCACCGCGCGCGCCTGGAGGTGAAAAGCGCACCCGGCGAGGGCGCGACCTTCACGATCTGCATCCGTGCGCAAGATGACGAAGCCGCCACGTCGGCCGCCGCCGCCCAATAGGCCTCCCCCCTTCTGTCGAGCATCGGGCCGCTCAATCGAGATCCGGCCAAGGCAACCTGTCCCCCATCTTCCCGTCAGTCCCCATGCAGGGAGGCGTCAGGAGAGTCGCTCGACTTCCCGGCTCTCCTGCCAGCCGTTTTGTCATGTGCATGACAATCTCAGTGATGGGAAGCTGGAAAAACAAGCAAATTCATGGGCTTATACCGTCATATAACTGATAGAAAACTGTCATATGAGTCACATACAGCCTGACTAGGTTCACCGCATCCCGAGGGGCTAACTGGAAACACTTAGCCCGTGGATGGGGGAGGGCATTGCGCGCCGCAAGACAGGGGCGGGATGGCCTTTCTTCGAATGAATGTCAGGCGTCTGAAGCGTGAAGTGCTGATGTTTGTGTTCGCGCCAAATCGACTTTGCGAACGCAAGGACTGGAGCCTAGCCCGGGACCGACGTCGGTCCGGAGAACGGGGGGCTTGAACAGCAGGGGCGGGCGTTCGCAGGTCTGTTCCGGTCTGTCCAAAAGGGCAGGCCGTACGGCTTTCGACACCACGTCGCATCGGCGAGAAATGCTGAAGGAATTCAAATGCGAAACAACGTCATCACAACGTTATATCGCGGACATATCAACGAGGCCGTCCACGGATGGGAAGGCCCCGCGACGACAGGAACGGCGCCCCTTGGCGCCGGACCCGTTCGGCAGGCTTCCTGACATTGAGAGCAAACGTCTCACCGCTTTAAAACCATGGAGAAGACCCGTGAAATCCATCCGTCTTGCTAGCGTTGCCGCAGGCGCGCTCATTCTCGCCGCCACAGGTGCGCAGGCCCGTGACCAGGTCCAGATCGCCGGTTCCTCGACGGTTCTCCCCTATGCCAAGATCGTTGCCGAGAACTTCGGCGAGGTCTTCCCCGACTTCAAAACCCCGGTTGTCGAGTCCGGCGGTTCTTCCGCTGGTCTGAAGGAATTCTGCAAGGGCGTCGGCCCGAACACCATCGACATCGCCAATGCCTCGCGTCGCATCAAGGACAGCGAAGTCGAGGCCTGTAAGGCCGCTGGCGTCACCGAGATCCAGGAAATCCGCATCGGCTATGACGGCATCGTCTTCGCCTCCGACATCAACGGCCCAGACTTCGCGCTGGAGCCGGTCGACATGTACAAGGGTCTGGCCGCCAAGGTCGTCGTCGACGGCAAGCTGGTCGATAACCCCTACAAGACCTGGAACGAAGTGAACCCGGACTTCCCGGCCTGGACCATCGCCGCTTATATCCCTGGCGAGAAGCACGGTACCCGCGAAGTCTTCGAAGAGAAGGTTCTGAAGGCTGGCTGTGAAGCCGCTGGCGATCTGGAAGCACGCATCGCCGCCGGCATGGACAAGAAGGCCGCCGGCAAGGATTGCATGGCTGTCCGCAAGGACGGTTCCGCGGTCGACATCGATGGCGATTACACCGAAACGCTCGCCCGTATCGATGCCAACAAGCAGGGCATCGGCGTGTTCGGCCTGTCCTTCTACGAGAACAACGCTGACAAGCTGAAGGTCGCCACCATGAGCGGCGTCACGCCGACGGTGGAATCCATCGCCAAGGGCGAGTACCCGGTCTCCCGTCCGCTGCAGTTCTACGTCAAGAAGGCCCACCTCGGCGTGATCCCGGGCCTGAAGGAATACGTGGAGTTCTTCATCTCCGACCAGATGGTCGGTCCGGACAGCCCGCTCGCCGACTACGGTCTCGTTCCGGCGCCGGACGCCGAGCGCGACGCCGTGCGCGAAGGCTTCGAATCTGGCAAGACCCTCTAAGGTCTTTCCCAACGGGAGGCGCGGCGACATTCGCCGCGCCTCTTCGTCTGCATATTGTTCGTCCTCTGCAAGACACTCGTCCGGCGCTCGCGCCGCCACGCCTTTCAATATCCGGGCAGCTCCGGTGGAGCCGGTCCGAACGGTCCAAGTGGAATCGGAATGAGCACCTCGACCATTCTTCTGATCATTCTGGTCCTTGCGATCCTGGCCTATGGGCTGGGCATCGCCACCGCCAAGAGGCGTGCCGCCGCAAGCGGCGAAAGACTGCATTCCCGCGAAGGCTACTATGGCGTCTTCGCGCTTCTATGGACGGTTGTACCGTCCACAATCCTGTTGGCCTGCTGGCTCATCATCAGCCCACTGGCGATCGATGAAGCGGTGCGGGAGGGCTTCCCGGATCCGGCTGACACCGAGATGTCCGTCTCTGATGGTCTCGCCATGAGCATGGTGACATCCATTGCCTCGGGGCTGCGCCGTCTCGACGGAGCCGAATACCAGGCCGTTCTTTCCGACTTCTCCACGCTGCGCGAAGCCCTTGGCAACAAGGGCGTGCCGCTTGCAGGCGCCGGCGAGCCCTTCATGCTGGATGCGGCCATCCATCTGAACGACTGGAATGACGCCAGCCGCAATTGGATGAGCGCCGCCGTGCTCGCCCTTGCCATACTGGGACTGGTCTTCGCCCTGTGGCGCATCCAGCCTGCGGTGCGCGCACGCAACTCCGTCGAGCGGGCGATCATGGTTGCCCTGGTTGGCGCGTCCGCGATCGCGATCCTGACAACTATCGGCATCGTGCTGTCGATGCTGTCGGAAACCGTCCATTTCTTCCGATCGGTGCCGCCGCTTGAGTTCTTTTTTGGCACGGTCTGGGACCCGCGCTTTGCCGCGACCGTCGGTACCACCTCCAGCGACGGCCAGTTCGGCCTGATCCCGCTTCTGGCTGGCACGCTCTACATCGCTTTTGTCGCCATGCTGTTCGCGGTGCCGATCGGGCTCTTCGCGGCGATCTATCTGGCGGAATATGCCGGATCGAAATTCCGCTCCGCAGCCAAGCCGCTGATCGAGGTTCTGGCGGGCATCCCAACCATCGTCTACGGCTTCTTCGCCATGGTGACGGTCGGGCCGATGCTGCGCGACCTGTCGCTGGCCATTGACGGCATGTTTGCGGACACGGGAACCCCGTTCATTCAGGCGCAGAGCGTGCTGACGGCGGGCTTCGTCATGGGCATCATGTTGATCCCCTTCGTGTCCTCGCTGTCGGATGACATCATCACAGCCGTTCCGCGGTCGCTACGCGACGGTTCGCTCGGTCTCGGTGCCACACGCTCGGAAACGATGAAGCGGGTGATCCTGCCGGCCGCACTTCCGGGCATCGTCGGTGCGCTGCTGCTGACCGCGTCGCGCGCCATCGGCGAAACCATGATCGTGGTTTTGGCGGCTGGTGTGGCCGCGCGCCTGACCATCAATCCCTTTGAACCGATGACCACTGTGACGGTCAAGATCGTCAACCAGCTTACGGGCGATCTTGAGTTCAATACGCCGCAGACGCTGGTCGCCTTCGCACTGGGCCTGACGCTGTTCTTCATCACGCTCGGGCTGAACATCTACGCGCTCTATATCGTGCGCAAATACCGGGAGCAGTACGAATGACGGACCTGACCGTTAGCGGACCCGTTCCTGCGGAAAAGAAGACAAAAGACGCGATGACGACTTCGCAAGGAAAAGGCCAGCGCGTCTGGCGCGATATCGGGATCAAGCGGCGCTATCGTGCCGAACGCCGGTTCAAGATCTATGGTCTTGGCGCGGTGCTGTTGGGCCTGCTGTTCCTTGCGCTGCTGTTGTCCTCTGTCGTTTCCAAGGGCTACACGGCCTTCCAGCAGACCGAGATCCAGCTCAACATCACCTTCGACAAGAACGTGATCGATCCGCGTGGACAGGCGGCGCGCAACGAGCGTGTGCTCATGATGGCGAACTATCCGGTTCTCGCCACTGGCGCGCTTACCGAAGCTCTGGGGCTCGATCCGTCCGACCGCAAGTTGCGCAAGGACCTCTCCGGCATGATTTCCGGCGGTGTGCGTACGCAGCTCCGCGACATGGTTCTGGCCGACCCCTCCCTGATCGGACAGACCCGTCCGGTCTGGGTGCTGGCGGCCGCCGACGTCGACAGCGCTTTCAAGGGGCAGATCGATCTTTCCGTCGACGAGAGCCGCCGCAAGGTGAACGATCGCCAGGTTGAGTGGATGAAAACGCTCGCTGCGAGCGGCGCGCTGGAGAAGCGGTTCAATACCGGCATCTTCTTCAATGGCGCCTCCAGCCGCCCGGAAATGGCGGGCATGGGCGTGGCGATGATCGGCTCCATGTACATGATGCTGATCGTGCTGGCGCTGGCGCTTCCCATCGGCGTGGCGGCGTCCATCTATCTGGAGGAATTCGCGCCGAAGAACCGCTGGACCGATCTCATCGAGGTCAACATCAACAATCTGGCGGCTGTGCCGTCCATCGTCTTCGGCCTGTTGGGGCTGGCGGTCTTCATCAACTTCGCCGGGCTGCCGCGGTCCGCGTCGCTGGTTGGCGGTCTTGTCCTGACGCTGATGACCCTGCCGACGATCATCATCTCCACCCGCGCGGCGCTGAAGGCGGTGCCGCCTTCCATCCGCTCCGCGGCGTTGGGTATCGGCGCTTCCAAGATGCAGATGGTCTTCCACCACGTGCTGCCTCTGGCCGCCCCCGGTATCCTGACCGGAACGATCATCGGTCTGGCGCAGGCACTGGGGGAAACCGCACCGCTCCTGCTGATCGGCATGGTCGCCTTCGTCGCCGACTTCCCGGCAACGCCGATGGATCCGGCAACCGCGCTGCCCGTGCAGATCTACATGTGGGCGAACGAGGCGGAGCGTGCCTTTGTGGAGCGCACTTCGGGTGCCATCATCATTCTGCTGATGTTCCTGGCAGTCATGAACATCACTGCGATCATTCTGCGGCGCAAGTTCGAGCGGCGCTGGTAAGCGCACAGCGAATATCGCATTGCGGACAGAACAGGCGCGTCATGCCGGCTTTGGGGCATCAGGCCAGGCGGCGATAACGCTGAAGGGAATTGAAAAATGAGCGATGCAATGGAAATGACGGACGGCTTGACCGGCGATGCGCCGGTTCCCAGCAATCCGATCATGATGCGCGCCAACAAGGTCTGCGTTTTCTACGGAGAAAAGCAGGCGTTGTTTGAGGTGGACCTTGATGTGGCCGCCAACGAGGTGACGGCACTGATCGGCCCTTCGGGTTGCGGCAAGTCCACATTCCTGCGCTGCCTCAACCGCATGAATGACACCATTGACGGCTGTCGTGTCTCCGGCGAGATCACGCTTCAGGGCGCGGATATCTACGATCCGAAGGTGGATGTGGTGGAGCTGCGGGCAAGCGTCGGCATGGTGTTCCAGAAGCCCAACCCGTTCCCCAAGTCGATCTTCGAGAACATCGCCTACGGCCCGCGTATTCACGGTCTTGCAAAGAACAAGACCGACATGGAAGAAATCGTGGTGACCAGCCTCCAGAAGGCAGGGCTTTACGAGGAGGTCAAGGATCGGCTCAACGAGCCCGGCACCGGTCTTTCCGGTGGCCAGCAGCAGCGTCTGTGCATCGCGCGCGCCATCGCCGTTAGTCCGGAAGTGATCCTGATGGACGAGCCGTGCTCCGCCCTCGATCCCATTGCCACCGCCCGTGTGGAAGAACTGATCGACGAGCTGCGCGAGAACTACACGATCGTGATCGTCACGCATTCCATGCAGCAGGCCGCGCGCGTTTCGCAGCGCACCGCTTTCTTCCACCTCGGCAAGCTGGTCGAGGAAGGGGCGACGGACACGATCTTCACCAGTCCCAAGGACAAGCGGACCCAGGATTACATCACGGGACGCTTCGGGTAATCCCCGACCGCCGAATGGCGCAGGAAAAGAGGGAAAAGGCATGGCAGAGCATATCGTAAGCGCATTTGATCAGGAACTGCGGCAACTGGCGAGCCGGATTGCGGAAATGGGCGGTCTCGCGGAGACCATCGTCAACGACTCCATCGTGTCCTTGACGCGTCTGGACACCGAGCTTGCGCAGTCTGTCGTTCTCGCTGACCGTCGTCTCGACGCCTTGCAGTTCGAGATCGAGGACAAGTCCGTCCTGATGATCGCACGCCGCCAGCCGATGGCAGGCGATCTGCGCCAGATCGTGGCGGCCATGCGCACCTGCAACGAGCTGGAACGCGTCGGCGATCTCGCCAAGAACATCGCAAAGCGCGTCATCGCCATCAATGGCGAGTTTCATTCCAAGAAGCTTGTCATTGGTGTGGAGCACATGGCGGAACTGGCCATGCAGCAGCTCAAGACTGTTCTGGATGCCTACACGCAGAGCAATGCCGAGGAAGCCCGCAACGTGCGTGAGCGCGACGAGGAGATCGATCGGCTCTACACTTCCCTGTTCCGCGAGTTGCTCACCTATATGATGGAGGATCCGCGCAATATCTCCATGTGCGCGCATCTTCTGTTCTGTGCCAAGAACATTGAGCGTATCGGCGACCACGCGACCAATATCGCGGAAAACATCCACTACATGATCACCGGCGAGCAGCTCACGGACGAGCGCCCGCGTGCCGACGAGACGGAATACTCCGCTGATGACGGCGAGAGCTGATCTCGACGCGCAGACTGGAATGAGGCTGGAGACCTAAGGAATGGCGAAGGTTCTTGTCGTAGAGGATGAGGAACCGCTCAGGCTGCTTCTGCAATACAATCTGGAAGCGGAAGGCTACGTGGTCGAGACCTGTGCAAGGGGCGACGACGCCGAGATCTTGCTGCGCGAGTCGCAGCCGGATCTTCTGTTGCTGGACTGGATGCTGCCGGGGCTTTCCGGCATCGAGTTGTGTCGGCGCCTGCGTGCACGCGAGGAGACCGACCGCCTGCCGATCATCCTGCTGACAGCGCGCGGCGAAGAGGCGGAGCGCATTCGCGGTCTCTCCACCGGAGCTGACGATTATGTCGTGAAACCCTTCTCGATCCCCGAACTGGTGGCCCGCGTGGCGGCGATCCTGCGCCGCTCCAAACCGGAGGTGGTGTCCTCGCAATTGCGCTCCGGTGACATCGAGCTCGATCGCGAAACCCGCCGGGTCTATCGCTCGGGCCGCGAGATTCATCTGGGGCCGACGGAATTCCGCCTTCTGGAGTTTCTGATGCAGGCGCCAGGCCGCGTCTTCTCGCGCGAGCAGTTGCTCGACGGGGTCTGGGGCCATGATGTCTATGTCGACGAGCGCACCGTCGATGTTCATGTCGGTCGTCTGCGCAAGGCGATCAATCGCGGCAAGGCGAAGGATCCGATCCGCACCGTGCGCGGCTCCGGTTATGCCTTCAATGACCAGTTCGCGGCAGCCTGAGGCCGCGAACGACGCCGCGCGTTCGCGCGTAGATCCCGTATTGCAGATCTGAAATACAAGAAAACGGCCGCTTTGGAAGCGGCCGTTTCTCTGTAGATCAGGGCTTGTCCGTCACATGCGTGATGGGGAAGCCAATTTTCGTTTGACCGGCCCGCATGAGGGCAGGTCGCCCGGTCTCGCGATCAGCCCCGAGCCCGCTGCCCGCCGCGCTTGCGGTCGTTCATGGGCTGGTAGGCGATGCGGCAATGGTGCGGGCAGTAGGGGACGCCCGGCTCCGAATTGCGACCGCAGAAATAGAAATCCTCGCGGCTCGGATCGCCGATGGGCCATTTGCAGGTCCGCTCGTTGAGCTGAAGGATCGTGGCACGCTGTTCTTCGGGGATCACCAGCTCGGCCACCGGGGCAGGCTGGGCCGCGACCACGGCAACGGGTGCCGCTTCCGCCTTCAGCGCCGTCGCGCCAACCGTACGCGGGGCTGCGGGCGGGGCCGCAGGCCGGGTGGTGGGCGCAGATGCCGCAGGACGGGTGCGTCGCGGCTTTGCAGGGGCGCTGGCGGTTTTCGCACGGCCGGAGAGTCCAAGCCGGTGCACCTTGCCGATTACAGCATTACGAGTAACGCCACCAAGTTCGGTGGCAATTTGACTTGCGCTCAGACCTTCTGACCAAAGCCTCTTCAGAAGATCAACGCGTTCGGTTGTCCAGGACATTTGATAACAACTCCGCCGAATAGCCGCTTCTCAACGGATATACTCAGTCTTCAGCCGCCGGATGACGCCTGCCAGATTTAACAGATTGGTTACGAACTCGGTCCGCCACACGAGATGTCGTGTCTGAGTGCCCGCAGAGTACAATATGGCGGAAAGCCGTCGCAACCCTGCCTCATGCAAAAACGGCGGATAACCTCGGTTTTCCCCAGTTAAGCTGAGGCAGTTATGCCCGGTTTCAGAGCAATTTATCCGGTCAAGCTTTGCATTGACACTATCGGGCGCTGGCGGTGTATATAGGTCCTTCGCAGCCGTGCCGCCACATTGGCGGCACGCTTTGTTTCTGGCCCTGTTTGACTGGGGATCGGATGATGAGTTCGTCGTCTCTCTTTGGAACCTATGCACGTAGTAATCTGGCTTTCGTCAAAGGCGAAGGCAGCTGGCTTGAGACGGCTGACGGGCGACGATTTCTCGACTTCGCCGCCGGCATCGCGGTCAACTCCCTTGGCCATTGCCATCCGCACCTGACCTCTGTTCTGCAGGAACAGGCGGCGAAACTGTGGCACGTCTCCAATATTTATGCCGCACCCGGTCAGGAGCGCCTGGCCGAGCGCCTTTGCGCGGCAACGTTCGCGGACCGTGTCTTCTTCACCAATTCGGGTGCGGAAGCCATGGAGGCCTGCATCAAGACGGCACGGCGCTACCAGTATACCAAAGGGGCGCCCGAGCGTTTCGGCGTGATCACTTTCGAAGGCGCCTTCCACGGCCGCACCATCGCCACCATCGCGGCGGGCGGTCAGGCCAAATACCTGGAAGGCTTCGGCCCCAAGGCGGCAGGCTTTGATCAGGTTCCCTTTGGCGATCTGGACGCGGTGAAGGCGGCCATCAACGACACGACCGCGGCGATCCTGATCGAGCCGATCCAGGGCGAGGGCGGCATTCGCCCCGTCCCGCATGAATTCCTGCGTGGTCTGCGCGCCTTGTGTGATGCCCACGGTCTGCTTCTCATCTATGACGAGGTGCAGACGGGCGTTGGCCGTACGGGCAAGTTCTTCGCCCATGAATGGTCTGGCGTCGCCCCCGATATCATGGGCGTTGCCAAGGGCATCGGCGGTGGCTTCCCGATGGGGGCATGTCTGGCGACCGAAGAAGCGGCGGCCGGAATGGTCCCCGGCACCCACGGCACGACCTATGGCGGCAACATGTTGGCCATGGCTGTGGGCAATGCCGTGCTCGACATCGTGCTGGACGATGGCTTCATCGAGGACGTGGCGCGCAAGGGGATTTTGCTGAAGCAGAAGCTCGCTTCCGTGGTCGACAGCAACCCGGACGTGTTCGATATGGTGCGCGGAGAAGGTTTGATGCTCGGCATCAAGTGCAAGGCACCGGTGGGCGAGGTTGTCGCCAGCGGGCGCAATCACGGCATTCTCACCGTGCCGGCGGGCGACAATGTCATGCGCCTGCTGCCGCCTTTGACGGCGACGGAAGAAGAAATCGACATGGCCGTGGAGCGCTTGGATGCGGCGGCGATGTCTGTCAAGGACGCGATGATGAAGGGGGCGAGCGCGTGAAAAAGAATGCAGGTACACGCGACTTTCTCGATCTGAGCGAGGTCCCGGCGACCGAGCTCAAGGCAATTCTGGCGGAAGCGCGCAGGATCAAGGGCGCGCGCAACGGCGTACGACGCGGCGAAGGTCCGCTGGCGGGCAAGGTGCTGGCCATGATCTTCGAGCAGCCCTCCACGCGTACACGCATCTCCTTTGATGTGGGTATCCGCGAGCTGGGCGGCGAGCCGCTCATGCTGACGGGCCATGAGATGCAGCTGGGCCGTGGCGAGAGCATTCCCGACACGGCGCGTGTGCTGTCGCGGTTCGTGGACATGATCATGATCCGCATTCTCAGCCATGAGGACCTGCTGGAGCTGGCGGAATATGCGACCGTGCCTGTGATCAACGGGCTGACAAAGAACTCGCATCCCTGCCAGATCATGGCGGATCTGATGACCTACGAGGAGCACAAGGGATCCATCGCGGGTCGCCGCATCGCGTGGGTTGGCGACAGCAACAACGTGCTTCATTCCTGGATGGAGGCCGCCGAGCGTTTCGACTTCGAGCTGCGCGTCGCGACTCCGCCGGAACTCGCCCCTGACATGGCGAAGGTGGACAGGATCCGGTCCGCTGGCGCCAACATCATGTTGACCAACGCGGCCGAGGAAGCGGTGGAGGATGCCGATTGCATCATCACCGATTGCTGGGTGTCGATGGGCGATGAGGAAGAGCAGTATCGTCACAATCTGCTCAAGTCCTTCCAGGTCAATAACGCGCTCATGGCGAAGGCCAAGAGCGATGCGATCTTTATGCATTGCCTGCCAGCCCACCGCGGCGAGGAAGTGACTTCCGAGGTCATGGACGGTCCGCAGTCGGTGGTCTTCGACGAGGCGGAAAACCGCCTCCACGCCCAGAAGGGCATCATGGCATGGTGCATGGGAGCTATGGCGCAGTCATGAGCGATGAGACGCAGGCGGTAACAGAAGCGGGCCCGGTGGAACTGGCCGGCGACGATGCGGTGCTGCCCTTCGCCGTGGAGCCGCTCGATGTGCGCGGGCGCGTTGTCTATCTCGGCAAGACGCTCGACGCCATCCTTCAGCGGCATAACTATCCCGAGCCGGTGTCCCGTCTTCTCGGTGAGGCGATCGTGCTCACGGCCCTGCTCGGAACGTCGCTGAAATTCGAAGGCCGCTTCATCCTGCAGACGCAGACCGATGGTCCCGTCTCCATGCTGGTGGTCGATTTCGAGACCCCCGACCGCATCCGCGCCTGTGCCCAGTTCAAGACTGAGGCCATCGACGAGGCCGTGGCCGCACAGCGTACGTCCTCGACCGATCTGCTCGGGCGGGGCACGCTTGC
The DNA here is from genome assembly GCF_963674635.1 of Breoghania sp. Lineage (NCBI taxonomy): Bacteria > Pseudomonadati > Pseudomonadota > Alphaproteobacteria > Hyphomicrobiales > Stappiaceae > Breoghania > Breoghania sp. The sequence continues at coordinate 2,267,141 of NZ_OY771475.1, read as the reverse complement.
CATGACCATCGATCAGGGCCAGCACATGAGCCGCTATCAGGGCGTCGTCGCGCTGGATGGCGGAACGCTGGAAGATGTCGCGCACCGCTATTTTGCCCAGTCGGAACAGATCCCGACCCGGGTGCGTCTTGCGGTTGCCGAGGTGCTGGAGCGTCAGCCGGGAGAAAAGCCGAGCCAGTCCTGGCGCGCGGGCGGTTTGATCGTCCAGTTCCTGCCGGAAAGCCCGGAACGGATGCGCAAGCCGGATCTTCACCCCGGCGATGCTCCCGACGACATCGATCTGCCGGAAATGGGCGACGAGGACGACGCATGGGTGGAAGCTCAGGCGCTGGTTGACACCGTCAAGGATGTGGAACTGACCGATCCCGACATGGCCGCTGAGCGTATTCTCTTCAGCCTGTTCCACGAACGCGGTGTTCGTGTCTTCGATCCGCAGCCGTTGCATGACCGTTGCCGCTGCTCGCGAGAGCGCGTGAGCGACATGTTGCGCGGCTTTTCTGCCGATGATCGCGACCACATGACGGTGGGCAATCAGATCGAGGTAACCTGCGAATTCTGTAACACCACCTATCATTTCGATCCCGCCGATTTCGACTGAGAGCGGAAAGGCGGCGGGCCCGGACTGATGTCTGAGGTTCCTCTTACGGAAATTTAATCCAAGGCGACCTGATTTCAGTGCATTATTGCGCCTATGGGATCAGAGCCCCGTCCGGCAAACTGCCGACGGAGAACCGGCCGATGGTCGGGCTTGGAGAAATACGCCGTTGCTGAAGACGATCGACACCGAAACCGGGGCGCCGACGTCCGGTTCCTCCGCGACGCGACAGGATCAGGCCCGCGCGGGTGACGGCGCTCCTGATGATCCGCCGCGGCGCTTCTCGACTTTGACCGCAACGCGGGCGCTGGCGCAGGTCGTGATCGCCGCCGTGATCCTTGTCGGTGCCGTCTACACCTATTTCCATCTCGTGGAAACGCGCAAACCCATACCCTCCCGTCCCGAACGCGAGCAGGTCTATGTGGTGCGCTCGGTCGAAGCCTCCGTCGGGGACCAGCGCCCGATCATCTCTCTTTATGGTGAGATCGTCGCCGCCCGCACCGTGGAATTGCGCGCGCTTGTCGCCGGCAAGATCGTCAACGTCAGTGACAATCTTCAGGCAGGCGCCCCGGTGGATGCGGGGGACAGCCTCGTGGAGATCGACCGCTTCGCCTATGAGGGGGCTCTGGTTGAGGCGAGGGCCAATCTGGCCGAGGCGCGCGCCCGTCTGATCGAGTTGGAAGGCGGCGTCACGCTTGAACGCGCGAATGTGGAATTCGCACAGGAACAACTCAGCTTCGCCGAGCGCGATCTGGAGCGCGGACAGCAGCTTCTGGCGCGCGGCTCCGCCACCGAACGCACCATCGACGATCGTGGGCTGATCGTCAGCCAGCGTCGCCAGCAGCTTGATCAGCGTCGCTCCGCGCTTGCAGTCGAAGAAGCGCGGGTGGAACAGCAGAAGGCGACGATCGCGCGTCTTGAATGGAAGCTCCAGGAAGCCGAACAGGCGCTTGCAGACACCACGCTCGCCGCGCCCTTCGATGCGGTCGTGCGCACCGAAGGGGCTGAGGTCGGGCGTCTTGTCAATGTCAACGACGTGGTGGCTGTCCTTTACGATCGCAACGCGCTGGAAGCTCGTTTCACCCTTTCCGACAACCAGTACGGTCGGCTGCTGGACGAGGCGGGAAAGCTCTTCGGGCGAAAGGTGGAGGTGATCTGGTACATCGGCAATGAGCCCGTGACCTTCACGGGGCAAATCGTGCGCGTCGGCGCGGATGTGGCCTCCGAGCGCGGCGGTGTGGATGTTTTTGCCCGGATCGAGGCAGGAGACACCGAAGTCCCGCTGAGGCCGGGCGCATTCGTGGAGCTCAGAATCCCGGACAGGCTTTATCAGCAGGCCGTGCGCCTTCCTGAAACCGCGATCTACGGCGGCAGACATGTCTATGCCGTTATCGACAATCGGCTGGAACGGCGCGATGTGAACGTCATCGCCTATGAGGGCAGCGATGTCATCGTGCAGGGCGATATCGCCGACGGCGAACGCATATTGCAGACCCAGATTTCCCAGATCGGCAATGGCCTGCTCGTGCGCGAGGAAGGTCAGACGACCGCTGGGCCGGGGCCGCCGGGCAAGCCGCCGGCTGCGGCTTCATCCGAAGGAGCGCGCCCGTGAACCGGCTCGATCGGATCAACGGCCTGGCCAGCTTCTTCGTGCGCCACCCCAATGCCGCCAATCTTGTGATGGCGATGCTTGTCCTGTTCGGGATTTACGGTCTCGTACAGCTCAATACCCAGTTCTTTCCCACCATTGAAAGCAACAATATCTCCATCTCCGTGAAATGGCCCGGCGCCAGCGCGGAGGACGTGGAAGGCAACATCCTTCAGGCAATCGAGCCCGAAGTGCGCTACATCGACGGCGTGGATGAGGTCGTTTCCTATGCCCGCGAGGGCGTGGGCAGTATCCAGATCGAATTCGTCGAAGGCGCGGTGATGTCCAAGGCGCTCTCCGACGTGGAACAGGCCGTCAAGGCGGTCACGACCTTGCCGGAAGATTCCGAGACCCCCACAGTCAGCTACCGCCAATGGTACGACCGGGTCGCCCGCATCGCCATTTCCGGCGATTTTCCCGAACGCTCCCTTATCGAGTTTGCTCGCAAGATCCGTGACGATCTGATCGACCGCGGTATTGACCGCGTATCCTTCAACGGTCTGCGCGCGCAGGAATATGTGGCCCGGATCCCGGAGCGGGAGCTGCGTCGCCTCGGCATGAGCGTTGCCGATGTGGCGGAGCGTGTCGCCGCCAACACGCGCGACCTGCCCTCCGGCAACGTGCAAGGCGGCGTCGAACGGCAGATCCGCACGATCGCGCCCGGAACGAGCCCGCAGGATATCGGCCGCATCGATATCAAGACCTACGCCACCGGCGAGAAGGTTCGCATCCGCGATGTGGGAACGGTGAATGCGGAGTTCGAGGAGGATTCCGTGCGCGGCTTCTCCAATGGGCTTCCGGCCATTGAACTGACCATCCAGCGTCCGGCCTCTGCCGACAGCCTGAAGTCTGCAAAGATCCTGGAAGACTATCTCGACGAGATCCGCCCGCAGCTGCCGCCGACCCTCAACATCGTCGAATATGAAGCCCGTTCGGACGCCCTGAAGGCCCGCATCGGCATTCTGGTCAGCAACGGACTGAGCGGGCTCTTGATTGTCGTGCTCGTGCTCTACGTGTTCCTGAACGCGCGCATTGCGCTGTGGGTGGCGGCGGGCATTCCCGTGGCGACCATGGCGACGCTGGGAATGATGTGGGTGTCCGGCCAGACCATCAACATGATGTCGGTCTTCGCGCTGATCATGATGCTCGGCATCATCGTCGACGACGCCATCGTGGTGGGCGAACACACCGCCACGCGCGCTGCGATGGGCGACAGTGCTTTCGTTGCGGCGGAACGCGGCGCGAGCCTGATGTTTGCTCCTGTCATTGCCGCCAGCCTGACGACGGTCGCAGCCTTTGCGCCGATCTTTCTTGTGCGCGGCGCCATCGGCCAGATCATGTCGGCCATGCCGCTGGTGGTCATCGCGGTGCTGGTTGCGTCTCTCATCGAATGCTTCTGCGTCCTGCCGGGGCATCTGGCCCATGCGTTGAAGCCTGTCGCGCGGCGCGGCTGGCACTGGTGGCGGCATGGCATCATGGCGGGCGCAATGGCGCTGTTCATCATCGGTCTGGCTGCGCGTCCCGATATCGAAGTCATGCCAAGCCTGGACGGTCTTGCCACCTTCGCGCGCGCGCTTGAGGATCGCCTCGGTGTGCTCGCCTTCGATCTTCTGGCCGTTGCCGTTTCCTTTGTCGCGGCCGGGCTGATCGAAGCTGTCATCGTCGGGCTGGAAAGGCGCTGGCGTTCACGCAGTGACGCAGCCCCGGCCTTGCCGCGTCGGCTGTTCGATGCAGGCTTTGCGCGTGTGCGTGACGGGGGATTTCGCACGTTCGTGTCGCTCGCTTTCCGTTGGCGCTATGTGACGCTCTCTGTCGCGCTTGGCGCACTGATCGTGGCGAGCGGCTTCGTGGCCGGGGGGCGGGTCGGCTTCGTGTTCTTCTCGTCGCCTGAGGCTGAGAACATCAGGGCCACGGTTCACTTCAATGCCGGTATTCCCGAGCAGGAAGCGGTAGCCGCGCTGGCCCGTATCGAGCAGGCGTTGCGGCTCGCGGAGGCCGACCTGACCCGCGATGACAAGCAGGATCTGGTGGTCGCGTCCTTCGTCACGTTGGGCGAAGCTGGTCGCAACCAGAGCAGCAACGTGGCGGGCATCGACGTGCAGCTCACCGATTCCGAAATCCGCACCATCCGCACACCCGAGATCCTGAAGGCATGGCGCGAGAAGCTGCCAGACATTGCCGGCATTGAGCGCGTTGCGATCTTTGAGCGCCGCGGCGGGCCTCCGGGCCGCGATATCGATGTGCGGTTGCGCGGCAACGATTCCGCCTCCCTCAAGGCGGCCTCTCTGGAAGTGCAGAAACTCCTGACCGGGTTTCCCGGTGTCAGCGGTGTGGCGGACGATCTGCCCTATGGCAAGCCGGAACTGGTCATGGAGCTGACCGCGCGCGGCAAGGCCCTCGGGTTCACCGTGAATTCCGTCGGGCGGCAGATCCGCAACGCCTTTGAAGGCGCGATCGCGCGCCGTTTCGCAGAAGCGGAAGAGGAAATCACTCTGCGGGTCCGCCAGGGCCAGACGGATGAAGAAGGCGGCGGCGCATTGCGCTCTCTCAATCTGCGTGCGCCATCCGGCGAATATGTGCCGCTGGGCGAGGTTGTTACGCTGACCGACCGGCAGGGTTTTTCAACGATCTTGCGTCGCGACGGCAAGGCGACCGTCAGCGTGACCGCCGATGTGGACTATGACGTCACCTCCAATGCGGCCATCGTGCGGGAACTCGATGCCGGGCCCATCGCCGATATCGCGGCGCGTCACGGGGTGGACTACAGCTTCTCCGGGCGTCAGGAAGAACGGGCGGAGTCCTTTGCCGATCTGAAGCTGGGCACAATCATCGCGATGGGGGCGATCTATCTGATCCTCGCCTGGGTCTTCGCCAGCTACACCCAGCCGCTGATTGTCATGTCGATCATCCCCTTTGGCATCGTGGGGGCGATCGTCGGCCACTATGTCTTCGGTTACAAACTCACGATCCTGTCGCTGATCAGCCTCCTGGGGCTGGCCGGCATTCTGGTCAACAACTCCATCATCCTCGTCTCGCGCTTCAATGATCGGCGAGAGAGCGACGAAGATATTCACGAGGCCGCCGTGGGGGCTGCGCAGGATCGTTTGCGCGCGGTTCTGCTGACATCGCTCACCACGATTGGCGGCCTGTCGCCGCTGCTGTTTGAGCAGAGCGTTCAGGCCAAATTCCTGCTGCCGATGGCGATCACCATCGTATTCGGTCTGGCGGTCGCAACCCTGCTGATCCTGTTCATCGTGCCCGCGTTGCTGGGGGTTGCCGATGATATCCGAACCGCCTATCGCGGTATCTACGGCAAACCCCGTGACACAGGCCATGCTCCAGCGGAGTGATCGCGGGTGGGGAGGTTGGCCTTCAGGCGCCGAGCCTGGCGGCGAATTCCCGCACGGCCTTCGCGGCAAGACGCAGGTTGCCATCCCATGTGGCCGGTGATGATCCGCGCGGGGCGAGGTCGTGGCTGCCGTCTTCCATGATCAGCACCTCGATCGCGTCCTTGAGGCCGTAGCCGTCCACTTCCTGCGCATTGCCAAAGGGGTCGCGCTCGCCCTGGGCGATGAGGCAGGGCAGGGCCAACGTATCGAGAGGCTCAAGCCGGGTTGCCTCGGGCTTGGCTGGCGGATGAAACGGATATCCCAGGCACACGACCCCGGCCACACCCGCATCAAGCGCGGGATCGCCCGCCGCCATGACGGCGACGCGTCCGCCCAGCGATTTGCCACCGATCAGAAGCGGTCCTTCCGCCTTCGCGGCCACCGTTTCGATCGCCGCCAGATAGGCATCGATCAGTTTGTCGGCACGCGGCGGCGGACGTTTTTTGCCGGTTGCCCGACGCTCCGCCATATAGGGGAACTCGAAGCGCGCCACCGCGATGCCCTCATCGCTGGCGAATTGCGCAAACTTGTTCATGAAGGGCGAGTCCATCGCCGCTCCCGCGCCATGCGCCAGGACGAGCGTTGCGACAGGGGCGGCCTGCGGGCGCGTCCAGAGAATGTCAGTCATGGCTTGTGTTGCCTTGTACCCGGGGGACACGCCAGCCGCTGGCGCGCTCGTGATTTGCATGTGGCCCACCAAGCCGGTCATCGTCAATGGCGCAAGCGCGATCAGGCGGTATAAGGGCCTGCGCGGTGCGGAAAAGCAGTGGGGGAATGGAATGAGCGAGGCAGCCATCCGGGCGGTTATCTTTGCCGCGATCTTCGGGACCATGGCGTTGCTTGAGGTGACAGCCCCCCGCCGTCCGCTCGGCTATGGGCGCAAATGGCGCTGGGTGACGAACCTTTCCATCGTCGTGCTGGATTCCGTGATTGTCAGGATCGTGTTCCCCATGGCCGCAGTCGGTGCGGCGCTTTGGGCGAACGGGCAGGGCATCGGTCTTCTACCCGCGCTCGGGATCCCGCCCCTTGTCGCCGGGATCATTGCCTTCATCGTGCTCGATTTCGCGGTCTGGCTGGAGCATCTCGTCTCTCACAAATGGCCCATCCTCTGGCGCATTCACCGGATGCATCACGCCGACCCGGATATCGATGTGACGACCGCGCTGCGGTTCCATCCGCTGGAGATCCTTATCTCGATGGTCTGGAAGGCAGGTATCGTGGTGGCGCTGGGCGCGCCCGCCCTATCGGTTTTGATCTTCGAGGCGGTTTTGAACGGCGGCGCGATGTTCAATCATTCCAACGTCCGCCTGCCCGGTTGGCTTGACCGGTTGCTGCGTCCCGTCATTGTCACGCCGGACATGCACCGCGTCCACCATTCGGTGATCCGGCGCGAGACGGATTCCAACTACGGCTTCAACTTTTCCTTCTGGGACCGGATCTTCCGCACCTATGTGGCCGAGCCCGCGCGCGGCCATCTGGGCATGACCATCGGTCTGTCCTCTTTCCAGAGCGAGGCTCCGACCGGTATCCTCTGGTCGCTCCTGCTGCCCTTTCGCGCCAACAGCCGTGACGGCAACGAGGACGAGCCGGAAACGCCGGAGACAGCGGTCAGGCCGCCTCAATAGAAGCTGATGGGGAAATAGCGCAGGTAAAGCTCGCCGAATTGGCCGGTGGTGTGGACCTGCTGGAGCGCATAGTCGATGGCTTCCCGCAGGCCATCGGCCTCACGCGCGATCGCGATGCTCATGCCGTGGTCGAAATAGCCGGGCTCCAGCCAGGGGCCCGGCGCGAAGACGCAGCAATTGGCAGAGCTCGTTCCCTGGAGCCAGTAGCTCAGGCCCAACCCGTCGCCGAAATGGGCATCCACCTCGCCGCGCCGAAGCGCCGCGCGGGCTTCCTCTTCATCGGGGTAGGTGGTGATGAGGCTGTTGGGGAAGAAGGTCTTCAGAAACGCTTCGTGCTGCGTCCCTTCGGCGACCGAAATCCATTTGCCCTCCATCGTCTCCGGCACCGGCGCCTCGCGCACGGCATCTTCCTTGCGAACGACGAAGCGCGCGGGGAGTTTCAGATAGGGGGCGGAATAGACGAGCGGAGACTTGTGGCTGCTCGTCTCGGTATCGTCTGCCTTCGGGCTCCCGGTTTTTTCCGTGGAGCCAAAGCCGGGCTCCAGACCGGCAATGATCGCATCGCCCTCTCCGGAGGCAAGCGCGGGGACAAGCTCGTCGAACGGCTTGATGCGCAAGGTGCACACGGCATCGAGTTCTTCGCAGATGGCGCGGGCGAGATCGACGTTGAACCCGGTCAGACGGCCAGCCGGATCGCGAAAGGCAAAGGGCGGGAAATCATCGCTGGCGAGGAAGCGGATCGTCCGTGCCGACTGGTTCGGCTTGTCGAGACGCACACGCATGTCCCAGAAATTCGGAACAACCGGTTCCTGCTCTGCCGCAGGGGCAATCTCGACATGAATGGTCGAAAATGCTAACAGCAATAACGTCAGGGTTTTTATAAATCTCATTTAAGACAAGACTCATTCATTGTGTTGTTCCGGACATTGTACCGTCTCGGGGCTTTGGGGAAGTTGAGATCGGCGGGGCCAGTGCCCTGCGATCCCGGTTCCCGCCGGTATGATTTCGCCCGGAACGGGCTCCAGCCGACCCTCGTCCGCAAGTTGCTCGCGGACCTTAGTTTATTGCGGGGCCGGGGGAAAGTCGTTGAGTGTTTGGTCGGAGCCGGGAGGCTTTGGCGAGGGAGAGCTTGCAGGCTTTTCCGACGCCGGGCAGGCCTTTTTTCATCATGAGGGAGAGGTCCTTCAATCCAGCAAGGTGCGGGACGATGAGGACGCGGTCGCCGCTCTTCTGCGCGAGGCGGTGCTGCCTCCCGACATCGGTTTTCTGGTGGGGCGCGGCATTGCGACGGAGGTCTTGTATCAAGCCAAGACCATCGCGGATGAATGCGGCGGCTACGCAGCCGATATCCTGATCGAACGCGGGTTTGTGACGTCAGAGGGCTATTATCGTGCGCTGGCTGACGAACTCGGTGTGCCGTTTCTCAAACTCAAGGACCTGAAACCCGAACCGAACCTCGTGCTGAAATTCACGCGCTCGGACCTGCCTGGCCTTGCGGTTCTCGCGCTGGAAAGCCGGGGCGAGGGGATGGAATTCGCCATGGCGCCGCGCCCGGCGAGCATCGCGGAGGTGTTACGCCGGGCAAAGTCGGATGTGCGCGTCCGGGCACGTCTCTCCATTGCCTCGCCGGACAGCCTGAGGCGCGCGGTCGCCATTCACGGGGCGGTCCGCGGGTTGGAGGCGGCACGCCCGGAATATTCCGCCGCGCGCCTGAGGGGGCGTTCCGGGCCTGCGGGCACGTTGCGGGCCGCCATGCTGGTCCTGATGCTTGCCGCTCTAGTCGTTTTCGCGCCGCGTGTCCTGATGGGATTGGCCGCCGCTCTCTTCATCATCGGCAGTGCCGCCCGCTTCTGTGCGGGGCTCCACGAGGGACGGGAGCACCCGTTGCGGCGCGGGAAAACCCCGGGCGAGGCCGACTGGCCGCCCTACACGGTCCTTGTGCCGCTCTATCGCGAAGCCGCGGTTGTCGCGGATCTGATCGCAGCCTTGCAACGGCTCGACTATCCCCCGGACCTCCTCGATATCAAGCTGCTGGTGGAGGAAGACGACCGGGAGACCCGCGAAGCCCTGACCCGGCACTTGCCCGGTCCCTCGTTTCAGGTCGTCGTGGTGCCGCCGGGCGGGCCTCGCACCAAGCCCAAGGCTCTGTCCTATGCCATGCGATTTGCCCGCGGCGAGCTTGTCACCGTCTTTGACGCGGAAGATCGCCCCGACCCAGATCAGCTTCGCAAATGTGCGCGGCTGTTTGCGTCCGGCCCTCCCTCGCTTGGCGGAGTGCAGGCGCGTCTGGCGGTCGACCATGCGCAGGAAACCTTCTTCACACGCCAGTTCGCGCTGGAATATGCGACCCTGTTCGACATTCTGCTTCCATGGATGTCGAACCATCGCCTGCTGTTGCCGCTAGGCGGCACCTCAAATCACTTCCGGCGGCGCGCGCTGGACGATTGCGGTGGTTGGGATCCGCACAACGTCACCGAGGATATCGATATCGGGATCCGGCTTGTCCGTGACGGCTGGCAGATGGTGACGGTCGCCTCCACAACGTGGGAAGAAGCCCCGCTCACCTTCTCCGCCTGGCTTAACCAGCGTGTCAGGTGGCACAAGGGATGGCTTCAGACATGGCTCGTGCACATGCGCCGTCCCGGCCAGCTGTGGCGGGATCTGGGGCCGACGAACTTCCTTGTGACTGTCCTGCTTTTTGCAGGCACGGCCACGGCCTTGATCGCGCATCCCCTCTTCATCGGACTGGTCGCTCTCTATGCAATCGATCACAAGCTGATGCCGCAGCTGGGCGGGCTCGCCGATCTCACCATGATGGGGGCGGGAGCGATTTCCCTCGTCGCGGGCTATGGGGCTGCGGTCTTCGCGATGCAACGGGCTGCGCGCTTGCGCCGTCTGCACGTGCGCCTTGGCGACTGGCTCGCCTTGCCCGTCTATTGGCTGCTGATGAGCCTTGCCTTCGCCATCGCCGTCGTGGAGCTGGTCTGGCGGCCCGACCACTGGCGCAAGACACGACACGGGGTCGCAAGAGGACGTCTCAAGCACGGCCTCCGCCGCCCGCGCGAATGACACAAAGACGACTTTGGACCACCCGCCATGGCAAGGCAGACCTCAGGCGCTGAGCCTGGTCTCGTCATTCCGGCAATCCCGGCATTACGGCAATGGAAGGGGGGAGGTTGGAGCGGGTGAAGGGAATCGAACCCTCGTCGTAAGCTTGGGAAGCTTCTGCTCTACCATTGAGCTACACCCGCATCGTCCCGCTTGTTTGCCGTGCCTTGGCGCTTTCTGTCAAGCACAATAGCGGGTCCGCCTGCGAGCTTTGCGAAGGTTCCACTGAAAGTGCAACCGGGAACGCAAGATGTTGCATTCCTTGTGCGCTCTTCCCTTGGCAAAGGTGCTTGCTCCACCTACATCGCGTCGATCGGGGCGCCGCGCCGGGCGGCGGTGCAGGAAGAGGCACGAGATGCGGGACAGGTTGCGGCAGCTGGTCAATTCACGCCAATGGGAATGGGCGATTATCGCCATTATCGGCCTCAATGCCGTCACGCTTGGCATGGAAACCAGCGCGACGCTGATGCACTCCATCGGAGGCCTGCTCACCTTCATTGACACGGCTGTTCTCGTGGTTTTCGTCGTCGAGATCGCGGCGCGCATTTTCGTCTATCGGCTGGAGTTCTTTCGCCAGCCGTGGAGCCTGTTCGATTTCGCGGTCGTCGCACTGGCGCTGTTGCCGACGGCGGGCGGACTGTCGGTCCTGCGCGCGCTTCGGGTTCTGCGCGTCCTGCGTCTCGTTTCCGTCGTGCCCTCGCTTCAACGCGTCATCGGCGGGTTGATTTCCGCGCTCCCGGGCATGGGCTCGATTTTCCTGCTGATGAGCCTGGTCTTCTACATTTTCTCCGTGATGGCCACGAACCTCTATGGCGAGACCTTCCCACAGTGGTTCGGCGATCTCGGCGCCTCCGCCTACACGCTCTTCCAGATCATGACGCTGGAAAGCTGGTCCATGGGCATCGTGCGCCCAGTCATGGACGCGCACCCCTTCGCCTGGATGTTCTTCCTGCCCTTCATTCTGGCCACGGCCTTCACCGTGCTGAACCTCTTCATCGGCATCATCGTGTCGGCCATGCAGGAAGAGCACGACCAGATCGCCGAAGCGGACCGTCAAGCCATCCACGACGAGACAGGCGTGTTGTTGGAAGAGGTAAGAGCGATGCGCCGTGAATTGACGGATCTGCGTCGGCAGGTCGGCTCTCAGACGCTCGATCAGACACAAGCCTGAGTGGGACGGGGCGCCGCGCCGCGCGGCTCAGGATTTCCGGGCTTTTCCCAAAGTGTCGGCCACCATCGCGCCGCGTTCGCCCATGGGCAAGGGCGCGCCGGTGGTGCTGTCGCGCGCCGTCTGGTGTTCCAGTTCCGCGTTGAGTTCGGCTCCCACGATCAGGATGACGACCGAAATCCAGATCCAGACCATCAGGCCGATCACCGCACCCAACGTGCCATAGGTGGCGTTGTAGTCCGCGAAATTCTCGATGTAATAGGAGAACGCGAAAGAGGCGGAAACCCAGAGCGGTGTCGCCAGTCCGCCGCCCCATGTCAGCCAGCGCCACTTTGCCTTCTCCCGGCTGGGTCCAAAGCGGTAGACCAACGTGAAGCCGAGGCCGATCACGGCCAGCAGAACCGGCCAGCGCACAAGCGCGATGAAGCGACCCGTCATGTCGCCGAGATCGACGAGGGCCAGCACCGTCGGGATCACGCCGATGGCGAAGATCAGCAGAAAGCCCGTGAAAATCGCGCCGAATGTGAATGTCAGGGACAGCAGGTTGAGCTTTATGAAGCTGCGCTTTTCCCGCTCGTTATAGGCAATGTTCATCGCCTCGAAGAGCGCCTTGATCGCGTTGTTCACGCTCCACAAGGACACGCCCAGGCCGCCATAGAAGGCGAAATTGAGCGTGTTGCGTGTCTGGCCGACCAGGTCATTGAGTTGGGTATGAATGAGATCGATGGCGGCTGTGGGGACGATCCCCTCCAGCGTTCCGATCTGATCGGCGATGACTTCCGGGTTCGCGATCAGGCCGTAAAGCGCGACAAAGGCGGCCAGGCCGGGAAAGAGCGCCAGCAGGAAATAATAGGTGGCGCCCGCGGCAACCAGCATCACCCGGTCATGGACGATCTGGTGCGCGACCCGCCAGATCACATCCAGCCATCCGCGCCACGTGATCTGCGAGGGGCGGTCTGCTTGCCGTCCCCGGGCCTTAGCCTCGCGCGAGGTAATGCGCGCCGCGTCGGCCTTGGGCTCGGCGAGGGTTTGGTCCTCGCCCGAACGGTCCCGTCCTGCGGCATCGCTTGTCATCTCGCGCACGTGAGCCCCCTTTGCCCCGCTCGTCCTGTCCATCGCGCCCCGCCGGGAGCGCGCATGATGCTCTAGGGAAAGGCTTGGCGGAGGGGATAAGTTCCCCGCAGCGGGCTTTCAAGCGGCAGAGGGGCGACCTAGTCGTCCGCCCGGAAATGCTTGGAAAGCTTCAGTGTCTGGCCCTGGTAGTTGGAGCCGATGCCTTCGCCATAAAGCGTATGGGGGCGCTCTGCCATGCGTTCATAGACAAGGCGCCCGACCGTCTGGCCATGATCGAGAATGAAGGGCACATCGTGGGAGCGCACTTCCAGAACGGCCCGCGAACCCGTTCCGCCAATGGCGGAATGGCCAAAACCTGGATCGAAGAAGCCCGCATAATGAACGCGGAATTCACCCACAAGCGGGTCGAAAGGCACCATCTCGGCAGCGAAGTCCGGCGGCACGTGCACCGCTTCGCGCGAGACCAGAATGTAGAATTCGTTCGGGTCGAGGATCAGTTCCGCGGCCCCGCGGCGATGGATCGGCTCCCAGAAATCCAGCGGATCATGCGCCGCCTTCACGTCCATGTCGATGACGCCGGTGTGTCGCTTGGCGCGGTAGCCGACGAGTCGGTCGTCGCCCGTGCCTGCAAGGTCGATGGAAAGCTGAAGACCGCCGCCAATGCGGGCATTGCCGCCGGGGATCAGTTCCGAGGCCGCGTCCACGTTCACCAGTTCCGCATCGCTGACGAGCGGATGACCGCGCCGGAAGCGGATCTGCGAAAGCCGGGAGCCGGTGCGCACAAGGACGGGGAAGGTCTTCGGGCTGATCTCGGCAAACAGCGCGCCGCGATAGCCCGCGGGCACCGTGTCGAACTCGCGGCCCTCATCCGTGATTACGCGGGTAAAGACATCGAGACGCCCGGTGGAGCTTTTCGGGTTCGTGGTCGCCGCCACGTCGTCGGGCAGGTTCAGCTCTTCCAGAAGCGGCACGATATAGACGCAGCCCGTCTCAAGCACCGCTCCGGGGCTGAGATCGACTTCATGCAGTTTCAGCCGGTCGAGCTTGCTCGCCACCGACTTGCCCGGTCCTGGCAGGAAGGATGCCCTCACGCGCCATCCGATCTTGCCGAGGCGCAAGTCGAGGCTGGCGGGCTGGATCTGATCGTCGTCGCGCGGCCGGTCGGCGGTGATGGCGCCTGTATCGAAAAGTGCCTCGATCATGTGTGCAGGCAGGATGCCGGCCAGTTCTTTCGTCATGTCGTCGCTTGCCTTTCGATTCTCCGCATCCTCCCTTAGCCGATCCCCGCATTGACGCCAAGACGGGGATGGCTTATCTGGTCAAGCTTCCCGTGGTGATTTGAGCCGGTCGGCTTGCAGCCACGTTAAACAAGTAGCTAAACAGACCGGGTGTTTTTCGACCCCGGCCGTCCGCGTCCGGGGTATTTTTATATCTGGAACCGGGCATTTTGAACGTGGAGTACAAAATGACGAACGACAAAGACTGGCATCCGGCCACTCGCCTGGTTCACGGTGGCACGACGCGCACCGCCTTCAACGAAACCTCCGAAGCCCTGTTCCTGACGCAGGGGTTCGTTTATCCGGACGCCGAAAGTGCCGAAGCGCGCTTCAACGGCGACGATCCCGGTTTCGTCTATTCGCGCTATGCCAATCCCACTGTCTCCATGTTCGAAGAGCGCATGTGCCTGCTGGAGGGCGCGGGCGCGGCGCGCGCGACCGCAAGCGGCATGGCCGCCGTCACATCCGCGCTTCTGGCGAGTGTGAAGGCGGGCGATCATATTGTCGCGGCCAAGGCGTTGTTCGGCTCCTGCCGCTATGTCGCGGAAACGGTGCTGCCGCGTTTTGGCGTGGAAGCGACCATGGTGGACGGGACAAATCTGGATGAGTGGAAGGCGGCGGTACGCCCCAACACCCGTGTGATGTTCCTTGAATCGCCCACCAACCCGACGCTCGACATCGTCGATATCGCCGCCGTTGCCGATATCGCCCACGAGGCCGAGGCGCGTCTGGTCGTGGACAACGTCTTCGCCACCGCGCTGTGGCAGTCGCCGCTGGCGCTGGGCGCGGATGTCGTCGTCTATTCCGCGACCAAGCACATTGACGGGCAGGGGCGCTGTCTTGGCGGCGTCGTGCTGTCGGACGAGGAATGGATCGAGCAGGAGTTTCATCCCTTCTACAAACACACCGGCCCCTCCATGTCGCCCTTCAATGCCTGGGTCATGCTGAAGGGGCTGGAGACGCTGCCCATGCGCATCGAGCGACAGACGCAGAGCGCCGGTCGGATTGCCCATTTCCTTGCCGAGAGCAAGGCCGTTGCCCGCCTGATCTATCCCGGCCGCGACGACCATCCGCAGGCGGCGGTGGCGAAAAAGCAGATGCGCGGCGGGTCCACGCTGGTCGCCCTTGAACTGGCGGGCGGCAAGGAAGCGGCCTTCCGTTTCTGCAATGCACTCCAGATCGTGAAGATCTCCAACAATCTCGGCGACGCGAAGAGCCTGATCTGTCACCCGGCGACGACCACGCATCAAAGTGTGCCGGAAGAAGACCGTCTGGAACTGGGTATCAATGGCGGTGTGTTGCGTCTGTCGGTCGGCCTGGAGGATGCTGACGATCTGCTCAACGATATCGAGCGGGCGCTTTGCGCGATCTGAGCGCGCAGGGCATTCTGCCCTTCACGCTTATGTCGATTGCGCGGGCCCCTCTGCAGGGCAATAGTGCAGGCAGCGATGATGCGACAGGGAAGGGGGGCGTGATGAGGGGATTGTCTCTTGTCGTCCTGAACATGGTGGGAATGCTGGCGCTTTCGCCGGCTGCAAGTGCCGCGACCTGCGGGAACGATGGCTCCGGCTTCGAAAGCTGGCTCTCCCAATACAAGCGAGAGGCGGTCTCCAGAGGCATGTCCTCGCGGGCCGTCAACAGGGTGCTGTCCGGAGTGCGGTACGATCCGCGTGTGGTGCGTCTCGACCGGTCTCAGAAGTCCTTCAAGCTGAGTTTCAAACAGTTCTATGCGCGGCGCGTCTCCAATTCGATGATCCGTCGTGGACGGTCCTATATCGAAAACAATCGGCGTCTCTTCTCGCGCATCGAGCGGGATTTTGGTGTGCCGCCGGAGGTCATCGTTTCCATATGGGGACTGGAGACCGGGTTCGGGGCAAACAGCGGCAAGATGTCGGTGATGCGGTCGCTTGCGACCCTTGCCTATGACTGCCGTCGCTCCGCTTTCTTCACCAATGAACTGGATCACGCCATTCAGATCGTCGCGCGGGGAGACATGTCGCCGGACCAGATGCGCGGCGCATGGGCGGGCGAACTTGGCCAGACCCAGTTTCTCGCCTCCAATTACGTGAAATACGCTGTCGACTACGACCGTAACGGCCATCGCGATCTCATCCGCTCCGTCCCCGACGTGATGGCGTCAACCGCCAACTATCTGAAACAGAAGGGCTGGCGGGCCGGGCAATCCTGGGAGGCGGGCACGAAGAACTATCGGGTGCTGCGCGAGTGGAACAAGGCGGAGGTCTACGTGAAGACCATCTCCGTCATGGCAACGAAAATGGCGGGACGCTAGCTGGCGTCATCTCTGCGCTCGCAGCATGAGCGCCCCATTGATCAGCCGCATCAGCGCCGAAAACGTGCAGATCGCGGCAAAGACCCAGGCCAGGGTCGCGAAATGATCGGCGAAAAGGCAGGCGACGACAAAGAACACGATCGTCTCCGCCCCTTCCGCGATGCCTCCCAGATAGTAAAGCGATTTCACGCCTTGCGCGGAGGTGGAAAGCCCGCGTTTGGCCGCGAGGGTGCTGAAGGCAAGAAAGGTCGAGCCCGAGGCATAGAAGCTTGCGAGCAGTGCTGCACCGGCAAGGGCGTTGGCGTCCGGGTCCGCCAGCACGAAGCCGAAGGGGATCGCGCCGTAGACGAGAAAATCGCACACGATATCCAGGTAGCCACCGAGATCGGTGCGTTCGCTTGCCCGCGCAATCGCGCCGTCCAGGCCGTCCGCAAGTCGGTTGAGAACGATCAGGGCGAGCCCGACGAGTGGTGCGCCAAGCGCGATGGCGGTGGCCGCGACGATCCCCGCCGCAAATCCGGCAAGCGTGATGGTGTTGGCGCTGATACCGGCGCGGGAGAGGCGTTTTCCGGCAGCATCGAGCGGTGGATCGATCTTGCGGCGCAAATAGGCGTCGAACATGGGAGCTCGCGAAAGCCAAAAGAGGAATGACGCTCACACCGTGCAATCCGGGCAAGGTGCGGTCAACAGGAACAGTGGGCTTTCCCTGCCGCGTACATGACGATAGAAGACAGGCCTTCGACAAAATGTGAAGCATTGTCGGAGAGAAGAGTGACGCAAAGGCAATACACCTTTGCCCGCGCTTCATTTATGGTGGAATGTGAGCGTTGGCCGGGCAGGCTCCACGCGCTGTCGATGGATTGTTTGTGATGTACAGCGAAGAGACCAACGGGATTTCGGTCGTTGTTGAACCGACCTATCTGGCCGATCAGTCCGCGCCGGCGGACGACCATTATTTCTGGGCCTATACGGTCCGCATCGTGAATCAGAGCGAGACGACGGTTCAGCTCATTTCGCGTCACTGGAAGATCACCGACGCGGCGGGCCGGGTGCAGGAAGTGCGCGGCGCAGGCGTCGTTGGCGAGCAGCCTGTTCTGCGTCCCGGCGCCAGCTATCAGTACACTTCGGGCTGTCCGCTCTCTACCACCTCCGGCTTCATGGTCGGCAGCTATGAAATGGAAAGCGAAAGGGGCGACCTTTTTTCTGTCGCCATTCCGGCTTTTCCCCTCGATATTCCTGACATGCCGCGTGTCCTGAACTGAGCTTGGGACATCGCAACAGACCTGCGGCGACAGCCCGGCTGAGCTCTCGTGCCTGTCACCCATGTCTGCCATTGTGCCATTTGATTTTCCGAGGCTTCGTTCGTGCTTGATCTCCGGCCCATCCTGCTCGTGACAGGCGTGCTTCTGGCAACGCTTGGCTGCGCTATGATGGTGCCGGCGCTGGTGGATCTTGCCGACGACAATGAGGACTGGCGCATCTTTGCCGCCTCGTCCCTGCTCACCATCATGATCGGCCTGTCGCTCTGGCTGTCTGCACGCGGTTCGCAGGGGGCGATGGGACTGAGGCAGGCCTTTTTGATGACCTGTGTCGTCTGGCTCGTCCTGGCCGGGTTCGGGGCGCTTCCGCTCTTGTGGTCGGGCAGTGTGGATAGCTACACCGATGCCTTTTTCGAGGCCATGTCAGGCCTGACCACGACGGGGGCGACCGTCATTGTCGGTCTCGATCATGCGCCACCGGGCGTTCTGTTCTGGCGCGCGATCCTGCAATGGCTCGGCGGGCTCGGCATCATTGTCATGGCCTTGTCCGTATTGCCACTTCTGAAGGTTGGCGGCATGCAGCTTTTCAAGGCCGAGGCTTTTGATGCGCCGGAAAAGATCCTGCCGCGTGCGACCCAGATTTCCGGGATCATGACGCTGATCTTCATCGGCTTCACCGCGCTCTGTGCGGTTCTCTACAATATCGCGGGAATGGAGTTTTCCGACGCGATCATGCACGCCATGACGACGGTGGCCACAGGTGGCTTTTCAACGAAGGATGGCTCCATCGGTCATTTCGACAGCGCGGCCATCGACTGGATCGCGGTCGTGTTCATGTGTATCGGCTCGCTGCCGTTTCTTCTCTACATCAAGCTGTTTCAGGGCGAGCCGCAGGCGCTTTTGCGCGATACGCAGGTGCGCGCCTTCTTCCTGCTGCTGATCGGGTTCATCCTCGCCATCTGGCTGTTCCAGCACAATACCGGGGTTCATGACGGACTGGAGGGCTTGCGCTACGCCGCCTTCAACGTCGTCTCGGTGATGACCGGCACGGGCTATGCCAATGCCGATTACAACGCATGGGGGCCCTTCGCCGCCGGGCTCTTCTTCGTGATCATGTTCATCGGGGGATGTGCCGGGTCCACCTCCTGCGGGATCAAGGTGTTCCGCTTTCAGGTGCTGTGGGCCAATCTCGGTCAGCATCTCAACCGGATGGTCTATCCGAACGGTATTTTCGTGCCGCGCTTCAACGGGCGCCCCATCGATGATGGTGTGATGGCAGCCGTCCAGAGCTTCTTTTTTCTCTATATCTGCAGCTTCGCGGCGCTCGCCATGGCTTTGAGCCTGACAGGTCTCGACGATCTGACCGCGCTTTCCGGCGCGGCCACGGCCATTTCCAACGTCGGGCCGGGCCTTGGCGAGATCATTGGGCCTGCGGGCACCTTCAGTCCGCTGAACGACACGGCCAAATGGATCCTTTCCTTCGGCATGCTTCTGGGCAGGCTGGAACTGCTGACGGTGATGGTGCTCTTCGTGCCGCGTTTCTGGCGGGGGTAGGAGAGAGGCCCTGCCGGTGGAGGGGGAGCTCAGCCCACCCGGTTGCGCACACGGGCGCTGAATTCGATCGCGGCGACCGAGAGCTTGTCGAGGTCAAGGCGATCGCGCAGCAGTGCCAGGAAACGCAGCTCTTCCTGTTCCACCACAAGATCGGCGGCCGCCACCTCCACCGCCAGCGCATAGGCTGTCTGGTAGAGCTTTTTGGGAAGCGTTCCCGCAATCACCTCCAGCACCGTATCCAGGCCGTCGTCGCCCTCCAGCAGCGCGCCGCATTCTTCGGCAACCTGTACGAGATTGTCGCTGTCGAATTCGCGGAAAACCGGCAGCGTCTGCACAATCTCGCCGATCTTCAGCAACTCGGAATCGGTCATCGTGCTGTCGGCGGCCGAGATCGTCACCATCGTGTAGATCAGGGCTTTCTGGGGGGACACCGTTTGGGTCATGGGCGAAGCTCGGTCCTGCAAAGAGATGTGTTTCCGGATGTGACGTTACGGGTTCCCCTTCGCCTCCGCAAGGCGGCTGCGGTCGGGCCTGTTTGTCGCCGCGACCTTTGAAGAGCGGCAATGTCCCAGTCGACGATGTCCCTGACACGCACATGGCCGCGCTCCCATTCGATCCCCTCGACCAGGTGCACCATTTCGACGGGCTTTCCGGCAAGGATCCGCCCCTTCGCGTCGACCAGACAGAGATGACCGGGCGCATCGCTGCCTTGTCCGGGAAAGAGGAATGGCGTGTTTGTCTGGCGCAGCAGAACCACCTTGTGCAGGCTGTCCGGGCCTTGGAAGCGGCGGGAGATTTCATAATGGGGCTGCGTTGGAAACAGGACTTCCAGGAGGACCAACGTCATAAGCGGCGCAAATGTCAGCCCGGCGACGAAAAGCGTAACCAGCCCTGCCACCGCGAGGGACAAAGACCACAGGATGCGACGTAGCCTCACCGATCTGCTCCTCTCGGCAAATGTCTCTCACAAAGCCTGCTCGGTGGGGCCAGCATGCCTGTTTTCACGTTAGGTCATGTCAGAAACGTCTGCTTGGCGGCGAAAGTGAGGCTTCGGCGTTTGTCAGCGCGAATTACCCCGCCTTGCGGCTTTTTTTGATTTCCTCCTGCCTCAATCCACACTAGTGTCCCGGCGCGCCGCGCCCTTGAACGCATGACGGCGCCTCATCACCATTTCAATGGACAAACCGGAAAATGACCGAGCATTCCCTGCCCCCGCTTGACCTGTCGCCCGCATTTCTTGAGGCGGCTCAGGCTTCCAAAGCCTGGCCGTTCGAAGAGGCGCGCAAACTGGTCAAACGGATCGAGAAACGGGGAAGCGACAAGCCGGTTTTGTTCGAGACGGGCTATGGCCCGTCCGGCCTGCCGCATATCGGAACCTTTGGCGAGGTTGCGCGCACGACCATGGTGCGCACCGCCTTTCGGCTGCTGACCGAAGACAAAATCCCGACGCGGCTTCTGTGCTTTTCCGATGACATGGACGGGATGCGCAAGATCCCCGACAACGTGCCGGACAAGAGCTTCCTGGAGCCGCATCTGCACAAGCCGCTGACGTCTGTGCCGAACCCCTTTGGCGGCGATTTCGACAGCTTCGGTGCGCATAACAACGCCATGCTGCGGCGCTTCCTCGACACGTTCAAGTTTGACTATGAATTCGCCAGCGCGACGGACTATTACAAGTCCGGCCGCTTTGACGAGACCTTGCTGCGCGCGCTCGAAAAATACGACGCGATCATGCAGGTGATGCTGCCGACGCTCGGCGAAGAGCGTCAGGCGACCTATAGCCCCTTCCTGCCGATCTCGCCCAAGACCGGTCGCGTGCTCTACGTGCCGATGAAGGACGTCAACGCCAAGGATGGCACGATCACCTTCACCGACGAGGATGGCGAGGACATCACCCTGCCGGTCACCGGCGGCAACGTGAAGCTCCAGTGGAAGCCCGATTTCGGCGCCCGCTGGGCGGCGCTTGGCGTCGATTTCGAGATGTTCGGCAAGGATCATGGCCCCAACATGGGCGTCTATGACCGTATCTGTCAGGTCATGGGCGGCACCCCGCCAGAGCATTTTGTCTATGAGCTGTTCCTCGACGACAAGGGTGAGAAGATCTCCAAGTCCAAGGGCAATGGCCTGACCATCGATGAATGGCTGACCTATGCGCCGACAGAGAGCCTTGCGCTCTACATGTTCCAGAAGCCCAAGAGCGCCAAGAAGCTCTATTTCGACGTCATTCCAAAGGCGGTGGACGAATATTACACCTTCCTTGAGAAGTATGACGGCATGCCGGAGGTGCAGAAGCTCGGCAATCCGGTCTGGCACATCCATTCCGGCAAGATCCCGGACGTGGAAATGCCGGTCCCCTTCGCCATGCTGCTGAACCTTGTCTCCGCCTCTAACGCGGTGAACAAGGACGTGCTGTGGGCGTTCATTTCCCGCTATGCGCCGGGCGAGAGTGCCGAGACCAACCCGGAACTGGACCGTCTGGTCGGCTACGCGATCCGTTACTTTGAGGATTTCGTGAAGCCCACCAAGTCCTTCAAGGCCCCGGACGAGGTGGAGCGTCAGGCGCTCATCGATCTCGATGCGCGGCTGGCGGCACTTCCCGCCGATGCCGACGGCGCGGTCATTCAGGACGCGATCCTCGATGTGGCCCGCTCCATCGAGCGGTATCAGGACACCAAGAAAACCGGGCCCGATGGCGGCCCGGGCGTCTCGGTCGTCTGGTTCTCCTCGCTCTACCAGCTTCTGCTGGGGCAGGAACGTGGCCCCCGTTTCGGCTCCTTCGTTGCTCTTTACGGGATTGACGAAACCCGTACCCTCATTGCCAAATGTCTGGAGGGCAAGCTCGGCTGAGGTTCAGCCGGGATCTTTGGGGGGAGAGATGGAATGGGCGAGGGGCGCACGGCGATAAGGCTTGCCGCCATGGCAAGCTGGCTCGCCTTTCCCGTCTATGCCTGGCAGGGGATCGGCGTTCGGCTGCGGGTCGAGCGCCTGCTGCCTGCGCGTGGCGAGCCGGGCGGGCGACTGCCCGGCCAGGGCGCTGAAATCCGGCTGCTGGTGGTGGGGGATTCCTCTGCCGCCGGTGTCGGCCTCGACCATCTGGAAGACGGTCTTGCCGCTCAGGTCGCCCGGCATCTGAATGATCGCACGGGCCGTCCCGTCACCTATCGCACCGCTGGCTTCAACAGCGCGATCTCGACGGAACTGCGTGACCATGTCGTTCCCCATATCGAGCCGCGCGACTGGACGCATGTCCTTGTGTCCGTCGGCACCAACGATATCAAGAATTTCCGCAGCGGACGGGGTTGGAAGACGGGCTTCGGCGGGCTTCTCTACGCGCTTCGCGCGCGGTTCCCGCATGCGGATCTGTATTGGTCGAACATCATGGTGATGACCCAGGTTCCCGCGCTGCCGCCGCTTCTGGGCCGCATCCTGGAACGCAGGGCCCGGCTCATCAACATGATCGGCAACACCTTGTGCGCCGAACGCGGCGCGACCGCGATCTCGCGCATGAGCGAAATGGACCCGCAAGGCTTCTGCTCCGACGGGTTTCACCCGTCCGCCTCCGGCATGGCGATGTGGAGCAGGCATATCGCCGATCACATGCGCATATCCGCCTCCTAGCGAAGGGCTGGCTGCAAGGGAGAATTGCCTCCCTGCGGCGTCGGATCTGCGTTTGCAAAGAAGTCGTCAGCGGGCGCATTGCCGGTCGCATCCGGATCGCCAAGGGCAGGTTGAAGGGCTTCCTGCGAGAGCTCCAGCCGTTCCACCAGATCGTCGAACGTGTCGTCGGCAGATGGATCGGTCGCGCTGCCGTCACCGGTGATGGGGGGCAATCCCGCCTGCCGCCATTGGCCACGCCCGGCTTCTTTCGCGGCCGCCGTGAGTGCGCGGCCCTTCGCGTCATCGTCTTGCGCAGGCGCCGCCCAACCCTGCTGGAGCATCCACTCGCCGAGATCCTGCTTGCCCACTTCGCACAGATAGGACGGTTTGGATCCGCGCTCCTGCAGGCCCGGCTCCGCCCCTTGTTGTTCAGTGCCCGAAGGGGCTCCTGCGCGTCTGCACGTCACGGCGCGGCCGCGGATCAGACGCCGAAGGGCTGTGCGGGCCGCCATCCCGCAGGGCCAATCCTCGCCTTCGGGCGAAGCGCATGTGTCGTCCAGTGCCAATGCGGTGATGCGCGCGAGACTGAAAACCTCTTTCCCGGCGCGCAAGTTTCCGCCATCGACCACGACAACCCGATGAAGCGTTTCCTCGCGCTTGCGAGGCCGTGTTTTTCTCGGGCGAGGGGCCACCCCTTCGACGCGCACGAGCGGGCCGCTGGAATGGGCCATCTGGGTGAGGGTCGAGGGCGTCACATCACGTCGGGCCGGGGCGACAATCTCACCGATCTTCGGCCCGCGTGGTGGGGCTTGTGTGGGGGAGGGGGGAGCCGGCGGCTTCAAGGACGCAGCAGACATGCCATCCGGTCTGGCGGAATATTTCGGGCCTTGCGCTCTTGCGGCTGTCTTCGGCGCAGGCGGAGAGGCCTGCGGCAGAAGCAGCCAGCCGACAATGGCGGCAGCTGCGGCAACCGCGAAAAACGCTGCAATGATCCGCATGCCATGCCGTTCGGCCAAGCGCATCCTCCCCTGCGGCCTTGCCCGCACCTACTGACTTGCCCAGGTGATCCTCAGGATCCAGTCGATCTCGGTGGTCGGCATCTCGCGTTTGGTGCGCTCATGGCCGATCGGCGACAGTTCCACCATTTTCGTCGTGCGATGCGTCAACACCCATGGCGTGATTTCTCCGTCATGGGTGCGCACCACAACCCGGTCTCCCCGCCGCACCGGGCTTGAGCGTGAGACAATGATCGTGTCGCCATCGCGATAATGCGGCAACATGGAATTTCCGGAAACCTCCAGCGCAAATGCGTCTGCGGTCTCCGCGCCGGAAAAGGGACCCCTGTCACCGGCTGCGCCAGGAGGGGGCGGGGCCACAGATCCGCCGCCGCCCGCCACGTCCTCGCAAAAGCCGGTCGATCTGTTGCGCATCTGGAGCGGAGCTTCGCCGAAGCTCGGTCCGCCGCACCGCGCACCGGCGGGATCCGGGCTCAGCAGCATCACGAAATCGCCGATCGCCGTGCCGGTCGCATCAAGGACCTTGGAAATCGATTCCGTGGAGGGCCAGCGCGGTCGTCCATCGCTCGCAATGCGCTTGGAGCGATTAAACGTCGTAGGGTCCAGGCCTGCACGACGGGCGAGCCCGGAGGGTGACATGCCGTTGATCTTCGCCAACGTGTCAATGGCCGCCCAGACCCGATCATGGGAAAGCATGGCCCGACCTCCGATTGATGGGAGAGGCAAGTGTAAGGAATTTATGCCTCCTGACAACCGTATCCCGGCAAATATTCCTTCTTGGTAAAGTGAGGCGAAAACAGCGGCTCAGGGCGAGGGATGGCTCTGATTTCATTGTCAAAGCTCCCTCTGTCCGGTTCTCGCGATCGCATCGGCGCGACTGGGCGGCAATCTGAGAAACGGTCAGGCAGGTGACGGTGGGGCAAAAGGCGAATCGCAACGCCTTCTCGCCTTCGCAAGACACTGCCTGACATTCCAACCTTGGATGACTTGCGCTAGGAAGACGGGGAGGGCGGTGCGATTCCCGCCCGGTTTCCATCGTGTCACGCGTCAGACGCGCCGGTGGGCGAGCTGGTTTGAACGGAAAACGGAGGAGCGTGTGAGCACGGTCTACAAGATCAGTCCGCGGCTGGAATGGGAAGCGGCTGTGGCCGTGGGTGTCTTTCACGGCGCCCCCATTGACCTTCAGGACGGCTTCATTCACTTCTCCAGCGCCGATCAGGTGCGCGAGACGGCAGCCAAGCATTTTGCCGGGCAGGATGACCTGGTGCTTGTCGCCATTCCCGCAGATGCCTTGGGCGAAGATCTCAAATGGGAAGTTTCACGCGGCGGAGCGCTCTTCCCTCATCTCTATGCAACGCTTGATCCGGCTCTGGCCGCATGGGCTGTGCCCCTGCCGCTGAACGATGCGGGCGCGCATGTCTTTCCTGAACTGGAAGCGTGAAGGGCTGGAGTTCAAAAGATGTTTGGCGATGTGATCAACCGGCTGGGCCGCAAGGCGATGTTCCTGTTCGAGCCCGAAACCTCGCACCACCTTGCGATGCGGGCCTTGTCCCGCGGACTGGTGCCGGGCACGTCATTCAAGGTCGACCCGCGTCTGAAACGAACGCTTTTCGGGCTCGATTTCCCAAATCCGGTCGGCCTTGCCGCCGGTTTCGACAAGAACGCCCAGGCGCCTGACGCGCTGCTCGGACTTGGCTTCGGCTATGTCGAGGTCGGCACCGTCACGCCGCTCGCCCAGCCTGGAAATCCCTCGCCGCGCATGTTCCGCCTCGCCGAGGATCGCGCCATCATAAACCGGATGGGCTTCAACAACGATGGTCATGCGGCGATGCGCGCCCGGCTGGAGCGTCGCCGTGCGCGCGGCGGGCTCGTGGGCGTCAATGTGGGGGCGAACAAGGAAGCCGCGGACCGCGTTGCCGACTATGTGGCGGGCATCACGGCTTTCGCCGATCTCGCATCCTTCTTCACGATCAACATTTCCTCGCCCAACACGCCGGGCCTGCGCGATCTCCAGGCGCGCGAGAGCCTGCGTCCGCTCCTGCAACAGTCGCTTGTCGCCCGCGATGATGCGATCGCTCGCGTGGGGCGCAGCGTCCCGGTCCTGCTCAAGATTGCCCCCGACGTCGACGAGGCGGGGCTGGAGGACATCTGTGCCGAAGTGCTGGAATGCGGCATCGATGGTCTGATCATCTCCAACACGACGCTGTCGCGCGATGGCTTGCACGATGCGGCCAAGGCGCAGGAGGCGGGAGGCCTTTCCGGGCGTCCGCTTTTCGAGCTCTCAACCCGCATGCTGGCCCGTGCGCGCGGTCTCGTCGGGCCGGATCTGCCGTTGATCGGCGTCGGCGGCATCGATACGCCGGAAGCCGCCTGGGCGAAGATCGCCGCGGGCGCGGATCTCATCCAGCTCTATACCGGCTTCATCTATGAAGGCCCGGAGCTTATCGGGCGCATTCTGGATCATCTGGCCGCGAAGCTGGACGAACGGGGCTTTGCCACGCTGGCCGACGCCGTGGGCTGCGACCTGCGCGCCTGACGCGGAGGTTTTCAGCCGCCGCGCTGTTCGGTTGCGCCAAAAGCCTCGCGCGCCCGGATCCCGCATATGGCCCAAAGAGTGATCCCGCGCGCGCCCAGAAAGATCTCCAAAGCCAGCCAGAGCCCGTGATTGCCCATGAGCGGGAAGAGCACGTAATAGGCGGCGAGATAAAGCGCCATCGAGAGCAGCATCATGTTGCGCATGTCGCGCGACCAGGTCGCTCCGATGAAGACGCCGTCCATCTGAAAGGCCATCACCCCCAGAAGCGGCGTCAGCACAGCCCAGATCATGTAGATCCGCGCGGTGGCCCTGACCGGCTCGCTGGTCGTCATCAGATCGATGAGCCACGGCCCGCCGATCCAGAAGGCGAGGGTCGCGATGCCGGCCAGCGCAAAGCCCCAGGTGACGGTCAGGCGTACGGCGCGATCGAAGGCGGGCCGGTAGCGCGCCCCAAGCGACCGTCCCACGATCTGCTCTGCGGCGGTGGCGAACCCGTCGAGGAAATAGCCGCCCACCATGAAGAACTTCTGGAGGATGGAGTTCGCCGCCAGCATGACATCGCCCTGCGCCGCACCGCGCGAGGTGAAGAAGGCGAACGCGAAGAGCACCGTGAAGGACCGGATCATGATATCGCGGTTGACGCCCAGCATCCGGGCGAAACGGTGGCGGTTGAAGATCCGCTGGAGCGACGGCAGTCTCGCGCCTTTGAAATGCTGCCAGACAAGCACCAGGCCGACGATGGTCGTGGAGGTCTCCGCAATGACTGTGCCGATCGCAACACCGCTCACACCCCATCCGAGCCCCATCACGAACAGGATGGAAAGCACGATATTGGCCCCGTTCAGCACGCTTTGCAGGGCGAGCCCAAGTCCGGCGCGTCCCAGGCCAAGAAACCAGCCGAGAATGGCGTAGTTGGCGAGCGCGAAGGGCGTGCCGAGGATGCGCCAGGAGAAATAGCTGCGCGTGGCCGCCTGAACCTCATCACTGCCGCCCAGCAGATAAAGGCCGATCTCGATGATCGGCCATTGCAGGGCAAACATGGCGAGGCCAGCCGCAAAGGCGATGATGAGCGCGCGCAAGGGGATCGCGCGCACTTCCTTGCCGTCGCCTGAACCCGTGGCCTGCGCGGTGAGGCCGGTGGTGCCGGAGCGCAGGAAATTGAAGGTCGTGAACAACAGATCGAAGATGATCCCGCCCACGGCGATGCCGCCGACAAGGGCGGCGGAGCCCAATTGCCCGATCACGGCCGTATCGACGACGCCGAGAATGGGCGTGGACAGGTAGGCCAGCGTCATCGGGATTGCGAGTGCCAGAACGGACCTGTTCGTCACCTCGAAGGGGCGCTGGACGGCGGACATCTTGGGTTCCGTATGTGGGGCGTGATGCTGAGAAACGACTCAGAACCGTGATCATAACGGGCGCGCGGGAAAACCATGAGCGGAAACCACGCAAGGGAATGGAGGCTGCCTATTGCATTTCCCCACCCGGTACCAGCCGACTTTTCATTCATCGCACTTCGCCTAGACTGGCGCGATGGCACTATCGATTGTTCATAACCCCGATTACAACGCCGAATTGCCACAAGGGCATCGTTTCCCCATAGGCAAGTTCCGCCGCGTGGCCGAGATCCTGATGGAAGACGGGCTGGCGGCTCCGGGGAGTTACCACATGCCCGCCCCCGCGCCGGCAGACTGGATCGCGCTTGCCCATGAGCGCGGGTACGTCGATCGTGTCTTCCATTGCCATGTGGAGCCTTCCATCGCGCGTGAGATCGGGTTTCCGATGGTGGAGAGCGTGGCGCGCCGCGCGCGCTGTGCCACAGCCGGTACGGTGCTGACGGGGCGGCTTGCGCTGGAGGAGGGCATCGCCTGCAACACCGCCGGTGGCAGCCACCATGCGCGCTTTGAACATGGGGCCGGGTTCTGCGTCTTTAACGATGTGGCGGTGGCGATCCGCGTGCTTCAGGCCGATGGGGTGATCGAGCGGGCGATGGTGATCGATCTCGATGTGCATCAAGGCGACGGCACCGCGGCGATCTTTTCCGGCGATGACAGCGTGTTCACCCTGTCGGTACATGCGGAGAAGAACTACCCGGTCCGCAAGAAACCCTCCGATCTGGATATCGGCCTGGCCGACGGGGCGACCGACGACACCTATCTGGAGGCCTTGCGCTCAGCCCTGACCGGGCGGGTTGAAGCCTTCAGGCCGGATATCGTCTTCTACAACGCCGGTGTCGATCCGCACCGGGATGACCGCCTCGGCAGGCTGGCGCTCTCCGACGAGGGGCTCGTTGCCCGCGATCGTTTCGTGATCGAGACCGTGCGCGAAGCGGGCGTTGCTCTGGCAGGTGTGATGGGCGGCGGCTATTCCTTCGATATCGATGCGCTGGCGCATCGCCACGCCGCGTTTTACCGGGTGGCTTCGGAATTCACCTGATTGCGAGGACCCCCGGGGGTTACGGTTCGCCGCGTCCGATCTTCATGAACCGACCGATCAGCCAGATCGGGACCACGACCATCGCGCCCAGCAGGAAGTAGCTGCCGAAGCGGCGGATGGCGTCAAAGCCCATGTTCCAGATCCCGCGCACCACGTCCTCGATCCAGTAGATCAGATCCATCGGATAAAGATCGATGGACGACATGATGATGCCGACCACGAAGGAAATGACCGCAAGACGCAGGACCACATGGCCCGGCGAGCCTCCAAAGAAACGGGTGAGCTTTTCGTTGCGCATCTGTCGCTCCGTTTGGCCGGCCACTCTTTCTGGCAGCAAATCTTGAGAATAGGCGGCTTTCGCCGGTCGATCCGACCGCTAATATGGGGCGTGTCTTCGCGAATGTCATCGGTTCGCCGTGCGAATGCCGTGCTGGGGCCGCGTGTATTCGGCAAGAGCGATGGTGCATGCAAGGGTCGCGTTTTGCCGTTCGCGCGATCGGAAGTTGACCTGTTCAGGAATTCGGGCAACCCTTCCTGCCGATGGGGAAGCTTGGGAGGGGGCATGGGGGAGACACTGCGCGATCTGCCGGATGGCGTTGAACTGCGCGTCTTGACACCGCATGCCGACGGGCGCGGCGTCTTTCTGGAAATGTATCGCGAGGAATGGGCGATTGGCGGCGATCTCATTCAATGGAATGCGGTCCACAGCGCGCCGAATGTCCTGCGCGGTGTGCATGTGCACGCCAATCATGTCGACTATCTCATTCCCGTTGCCGGAACGCTGGTGCTCGGGCTCTACGATTTGCGAACGCAGAGCCCGACCTCCGGCCGTTCGGTCATGCTGGAAATCGATGGCGCGAAGCCGAAAGCGGTCTCCATTCCGATCGGCGTTTGCCATGGCTTCTATTTCCCGGTGCCCTCCGTCCATGTTTATGCGGTCAGCAGCTACTGGGACGGGTCCGACGAGTTCGGATGCCGCTATGACGATCCGGGACTTCGCCTGAACTGGCCATCTGTCGATCCGCTTCTTTCCGAAAAGGATCGTGACGCCTGTTCGCTGGAGGAGATGCGAGGCCGGTTCCTTGCGCATTGGAACGCGCATAATCCCGGAAAACCGCTCTAGGAGGTCATGTCATGGGTCCGTCAATCGGCCTCGCGGGTTTCGGGCGTTGGGGCAAGCTCATTTTCCGCGACCTCAGAAAACTCGGGGCGCATGTCCATGTGGCGGTGCCCAGCGATGCCTCGCGCGAGGAGGCGCTGGCGCAAGGGGCCGTTTCCGTGTGCGCGCGGACGCAGGACCTGCCGGCGCTTGACGGCTATGTCGTCGCGGTGCCCACCGTATTCCACGCCGAGGTGCTCGGTATGCTGGCGGAGCGGGAAAAGCCGATTTTTGTCGAAAAGCCGATGACCTGCGATGGCGCAAGCGCGCGTGAACTTTCGGCGCGACATGGCGAACGCATCTTCGTCATGGACAAGTGGCGCTATCACCCCGGCATCGTCGCCCTGGGCCAGATGGTCCGCAACGGCGAGCTCGGTGAAATCCGGGCGATCAATACCTATCGCCTCGGCTGGGGAAATCCGCACTGCGATGTGGACGCCTGCTGGATCCTCATGCCCCACGATCTGTCCATCGTTCTGGAAATTCTCGGGCACATACCGGCAGCTCGTCAGGCCGTCGCGTATGGCCAGGCACAGGCATGCAGCGAGATGACTGCCATTTTGCAGGATGGGGAGGAGGGGGCCCGGGTGAAGGTCGAGGTGTCCGCTCTCCATCCCGTGTCGCGGCGCTCGGTCGTTGTCATCGGGACAAAGGGCTCCGCGCAACTTGCGGATTCCTATGAGACCGCCCTGGTGCTTCGCGATGGGGCTCCGGGTGAAAACGCGGCACGAAAGCGCGAATGCCCGGTCGGTGACGCCATGCCGCTGCTTTTGGAACTTGAGGCGTTTCTGGCCCATGTGCGGGGCGGTCCGCCGCCGAAATCGAGCGCAGCCGAAGGGGCCCTGGTCGTTCAACGCATAGAGGAATTGCGCGCATTGGCCGGGATCGGGTGAGATGAGCGGACCGCTTTTCACCATCCTGCTTCCAGTCCTGCGCCCACCGGATCTCCTTCCCATCGCGATCGACTCTGTCCTGGCGCAGACGGTGCGCGATTTCGAGCTTTGCGTTGTCTGCGATGGCGCGCCTGCGGAGACGGCGGATTGCGCGCGTCGCTACGCCGAACGCGATCCGCGCGTGAAGGTGTTTATCTTCGAGAAAGGTGAGCGCCACGGGGAGGTCCATCGTCATGCCGTTCTGGAGCAGTCCTGCGCCCGCTATGTGACGCATATGGGCGATGACGACCTCTGGTTTCCCGACTATCTGGCCCAATCGGCGAAGCTGATGGAGACGGCGGATTTCGGCAATCTGTTGCAGCTGGAAGTCGTTCTCTTCCGCGGCTTGCAGCTTCGGGAAGGCGATCTGGCCGATCCCGCAACGCGGCAGAAGATGCTGGACGAGAAATGGAATTTCTTCGGCCCGTCGGTTGCGAGCTATCACCTGTCGGCCTATCGCGCTCTGCCCGTCGGCTGGGCCCCTGCGCCGCCGGATGTGTGGACGGATCTACATATGTGGCGGAAGTTCCTGCGTGCCGAAGGGCTGACCTTCGCAACCCGCTTCGTCATTGAAGCCGTGAAATTCGCCGCCGATGGCCGCCAGAACATGAGCATGGAGGAGCGGCGGGAGGAAATCCTGCCCTTTGCCGAAGCATTCGCTCGTGAAGAGGACCGCGCAGACCTGCGAGAGGCCGGTTTTCGGGCGGGGCTGAACCGAATGTACGAAAAATGTGATGCGTTCAAGACGAAAGGCGATGCGCTTCGCGGTCAGCGCGACCGCTTGCAGGCGGAACTGGAGCTTTCACGGCAGAAGCTGGATCGCCTGACACTTGGCCCCATGCGCCGTTTCCTGTCCGCGCCATTCCGTTGAAAGGGTTGCCTGCTCCCGCTCGTTCAAGGGCAGGAACGCGACCGGCAAGGGCTTGCAGGAAGATCAAGGCTTCGGCTCGCGCCGTCCGAAAGACATGAGGGGGCGGGATGTTCCCGCCCCCTCAAGAGACTTCATTTACAGGAAAACCTGCGGGCCTCAGGCCACCTGCTTTTCCTCTTCCTGCGCGGCGGGTGCGAAACGGCCATAGAAGGTCTCGCCGTTCTTCGCCATTTCGCGCAGCAGACGGTTCGGTTTGAAGCGTGGGCCCCATTTCTTCGTGAACTTCTTGCAGAGCTCCACGAAGGCTTCCGTGCCCATGGCGTCAATATAGGAGAGTGTGCCGCCGGTGAACGGCGCGAATCCGAAGCCGAGAATGGAGCCGACATCGGCCTCTCGCACGTCGGTGAGCACCTTCTCTTCAAAGCAGCGCGCGGTCTCCAGCGCCTGCATCACCAGAAGACGTTGCTTCAGTTCCTCCACGTCGAAGGCATCCGCCGCCTTGGGCTTTCCGGCAACTTCCGGGATGCCCGGCCACAGGTGCTTCTTGCCGCCTTGCGGGTAGTCATAAAAGCCCTTGGCGTTCTTGCGCCCGAAGCGTTCCCGCCTGATCACCATCTCTTCCAGGATGTTGTCGAGCGGCCCGGCGACGTATTTGTCGCCCAAGTCCTTGCGGGTCGCGGCAACGATCTTCCAGGCAAGATCGAGCGCCACTTCATCCGCCAGCGAAAGCGGGCCCACGGGCATGCCGGCCATGCGGCCCAGGTTCTCGATCATCGCCGCCGGAACGCCGTCGCCCAGCATCATCAGGCCTTCGCGGATATAGGTCATGACGACGCGCGAGGTGTAGAAGCCTCGGCTGTCATTGACCACGATGGGCGTCTTCTTGATGGCGCGGATATAGTCGAGCGCCATGGCCAGCGCCTTGTCGCCGGTCTTCTTGCCCATGATCACTTCCACCAGCATCATCTTGTCGACGGGCGAGAAGAAGTGGATGCCGATGAAGTTCTTCGGTCGCTTGGAGGCTTCCGCCAGCGAGCTGATCGGCAGCGTGGAGGTGTTGGACGCATAGACGGCCCGCGGCTTGATGACCGCCTCGGTGGCCTCCGTCACGGTCTTCTTGATGTCCCGGTCCTCAAACACCGCCTCGATGATCAGATCGCAGGGCTCAAGGTCGGCGTAGTCGGTGGTCGGCGTGATGCGGGCAAGCAGCCTGTCCTTGTCCTCAGCGGTTGCCTTGCCGCGCTTGACCGCCTTGGTCATGAGTTCGTCGGAATGGGCCTTGCCCTTTTCCGCAGCAGCCACGTCGCGGTCGAGCAGGATGACGTCGATGCCCGCCTTGGCGGTGACATAGGCGATGCCCGCGCCCATGAAGCCCGCACCCAGAACGCCGACGGTCTTGATCTTGTTGGGACGCTGATCCGCCGGGCGGCGGGCCCCTTTGTTCAACTCCTGCATGGAGACGAAGAGCGAGCGGATCATTGCCGCCGCCTCCGGGCTCTTCAGAACGCTCGCGAAATAGCGGCTTTCAACCTGAAGCGCGAGATCCATCGGCAGTTGAAGGCCTTCATAGACCGACTGCAGAATGCCGCGCGCACCGGGGTAATTGTCGAAGGTTTCGCGGCGATAGATGGCGTTGGCCGCGGGCCAGAACTGGAAGCCTTGCGGGGAATACACTTTCCCGGACGGAGACTTGAAGCCCTTCTTGTCCCACGGCTTTTTCGGATCGACGCCCGCCTTCAGGAGCTTCTTGGCGGCCTCGATGAGTTTCTTCTTCGGCGCGATCTCGTCAACGAGACCCATGGCCTTCGCCTTGGTGCCATCGAGGGTTCGGCCCTGAAGCAGGAATTGCAGGCCCGCCTGCGCATCCGTCATCCGCATCACGCGCTGTGTGCCGCCGGCACCGGGGAAAAGGCCGACCTTGACCTCCGGCAACGCGATTTTCACCGCATCGGCGTCGGAGACGACGCGGGCATGACAGGCAAGCGCCAGTTCCGTCGCACCGCCCATGCAGACGCCGTTGATCGCCGCAACCCAGGGCTTGCCGCAGGTCTCAAGCGCCCGGTAGAGCAGGGACATGCGGCGCGACTGCGCCAGCAGTTCCTTGGCCGCGGCTTCCGGATCCCGGCTGCTCTCGGCATGGAACTGGCGCAACAGGCCTTCCAGCATGGTCAGATCCGCACCGCCGGAAAAGCTCCCCTCCTTGCCGGAGGTGACGACGACGCCCTTGATCGCATCATCGGCGACCGTCTGGTTCAAAACCGCCTCAAGCTCGTCCATCACCTCCATGTCGAAGACATTCATGGACTTGCCCGGCATGTCCCAGGTGACGAGGGCGATGCCGTCGGCATCGGTTTCGATGGTGAAGTTCTTGTAAGCCATCAATCTGTCTCCTCCCGGCTTCACGTTACGACCGGTTGCAGGTGGGCGCGCTGTTCGGCACCGGAACGGGTGAGATCGGCATCCACATCGCCGGTATGTCTGGTGTCGGCTGGCTCGAACAGCATCAGCCAGCATTCCTCTTCGGCGATCGGGTTGTGCTCGATCCCGCGCGGCACGACATGCATGTCGCCGACGCTCAGCACCGCATCGGCGCGGTCGCGATATCGGATCGTCAGGCTGCCTTTGATGATGAAGAACAATTCGTCCTCATCGGCATGGTCGTGCCAGACGAATTCTCCTTTCACCTTGGCGAGCTTTACCGACTGGCCGTTGGCATCGGCGATCACACGCGGTGACCAGTGCTCGGTGATGCGCGAGAATTCCTCTTCGATATTGACGGTCATGGCTAAACCCGCTCGATGATCGTGGCGGTGCCCATACCCGCGCCGATGCAGAGTGTCACGAGCGCGGTGTTGAGATCGCGCCGCTCCAGCTCAT
Organism: Breoghania sp.; assembly: GCF_963674635.1. Taxonomy (NCBI): domain Bacteria; kingdom Pseudomonadati; phylum Pseudomonadota; class Alphaproteobacteria; order Hyphomicrobiales; family Stappiaceae; genus Breoghania; species Breoghania sp. Next base: position 2,232,730 of record NZ_OY771475.1, on the reverse strand, counting down.
CCAGCACCGTGCCCAGGATCATTGCGCCGGTTGCGCCCAGCGGATGGCCAAGCGCGATCGCGCCGCCATTCACGTTGACGATATCGGCATCGAGGTCGAGCGCCTGACGATAGCGCAGCACCACGGAGGCAAACGCCTCGTTGATCTCGAAGAGGTCGATGTCGGAGGTCGTCATCTTGGCCCGCTTGAGGAGCTTTTCGGTAACGTCCACCGGGCCGGTCAGCATCAGGGCCGGATCGGACCCGATATTGGCGAAGGCCTTGATACGTGCGCGGGGCTTGAGGCCCGCCGCCTTGCCGCCCCGGCGGCTGCCGATGAGAACGGCCGCCGCGCCATCCACGATGCCGGACGAATTGCCCGCATGATGGACGTGGTTGACCGCCTCCACTTCCGGGTGCGCCTGCACGGCCACCGCATCGAAGCCACCCATGGAGCCCATGAGTTCAAAGGACGCGTTGAGCGAGGCGAGCGACTGCATGTCCGTTCCCGGACGCATATGCTCGTCGCGATCGAGGATTGTGATCCCGTTGATGTCCTTCACCGGGACGACGGACTTGGAAAAGTAGCCCTTTTCCCAGGAGTTCGCCGAGCGTTTCTGGCTCTCCACGGCATAGCCGTCCACGTCATCGCGCGAGAAGCCGTATTTCGTGGCGATGAGATCCGCGGAAACGCCCTGCGGCATGAAATAGGAGGGCAGGGCCACCTGCGGATCGACCGCCCATGCCCCGCCCGATGCGCCAATGCCGATGCGGCTCATGCTCTCCACACCGCCGGAAACGACGAGATCGTGCTGGCCGGACATGATCTGACCGGCCCCCATGTTCACCGCGTCGAGACCGGAAGCGCAAAAGCGGTTGATCTGCATGCCGGGCACGCTGTCGGCATAACCGGCCGCGAAAACGGCGGCGCGGGCAATGTCTCCGCCCGCTTCGCCCACCGGATCGACGCAGCCCAGAATGACGTCATCGATCAGGCTGGTGTCGAGTTCGTTGCGGTCCTCGATGGCTTCCAGAGCCACCGAGGCGAGACGCACGGCGGGAACCTCGTGCAAGGCGCCGTCCTGTTTGCCGCGACCGCGCGGCGTGCGCACATGATCGTAAATATAGGCTTCGGGCATGGATCACTCCCGTCAATGGTTTGCCGCAAGCTAGAGGCTGCGGGCGATCAGAACTTTCATGATTTCATTTGTGCCCGCGTAGATGCGCTGAATTCGGGCATCCTGATACATGCGGGCAATCGGGTATTCGTTCATGTAGCCATAGCCGCCATGTAGCTGGAGGCATTCGTCAACGACCTTGCATTGCAGATCGGTCGTCCAGTACTTGGCCATCGAGGCCGTAGTCGGATCGAGTTCGCCCTTGAGGTGCCGGGCGATGCAATGATCGACAAAGACCCGTCCGATGGTCGCTTCGCTCTTGAGTTCGGCGAGCTTGAACTGTGTGTTCTGGAAATCGAGAATGCGCTTGCCGAAGGCCTTGCGCTCCTTGACATAGTCAAGCGTTACGGCGAGCGCGCGCTCGATCATCGACATGGCCTGAATGGCCACCAGAAGGCGCTCCTGGGGGAGCTGCTCCATGAGCTGATAGAAGCCGCGGCCTTCTTCGGGGCCCAGAAGCGCATCGGCGGGAACACGCACGTCGTCGAAGAACAATTCGGATGTGTCGTTGCCCTTGAGGCCAATCTTGTCGAGGTTGCGCCCACGCCGGAAGCCGTCCGCCTCGTCCGTCTCCACCACGAAAAGAGAGGTGCCCTTGGCGCCCATCGATGGGTCGGTCTTGGCGACGACGATGATCAGGTTGGCGAGCTGACCGTTGGTGATGAAGGTCTTCTGACCGTTCAGCACATAGTGGTTGCCGTCCTTGACCGCCGTGGTGCGCACACCCTGAAGATCGGAACCCGCCGCAGGCTCGGTCATCGCGATGGCGCCGATATATTCGCCGGAAACGAGCTTCGGCAACCAGCGGTGCTTCTGATCTTCGGAGCCGTAATGCGCGATGTAGGGGGCGACGATGGTGGAATGCAGCGCCACGCCGAAATGATCGAGCCCCTTTTCGCCCAGGATCTGGGCCACGACCGCATCATGGGCGAAGGTGCCTCCGGCCCCGCCATAGGCCTCGTCGATTTCCGCGCACAGCAGGCCTGCGGCCCCGGTCTTTTCCCAGGCCTCGCGGGTCACGCAGCCCGCTTCCACGAAATCCTCGTAGTCGGGCGCGATTTCCTGATCAAAGAACCGGCGCGCGGCGCTGTCCAGAAGGACGAGATCCTCGTCCATCCACTCCGGACGCGGCACCTGTATGGCTGTCATTCGTCCATTTCCTCCCAATCATTCTTGTAGGCAGAAGCTCTCCGGGCCGGCCTCCCAACCGGCCCGTCTGCGTCATGCAGATCAGAAAGCTTCCGCAGGCAGTTCCATCACCGTGTCGCAACCGGCGGAGATGCGTGCGAGCCGCATGGCGGTCTCCGGCATCAGCCGCTCCATGTAGAAACGGGCCAGCACCAGCTTGGTGCGATAGAATTCCTCCTTGCTGTCACCGCCTTCTGCCAGCTTGGCGGCGGCGACCCGCGCCATCTTCACCCACATGAAGCCCATGGCGACGAGACCGAAGAGGTGCATGTAGTCGACCGAACCGGCCCCGGCATTGTCGGGCTTTGCCATGGCGTTCTGCATGAACCACATGGTGGCCTTCTGCAGATCGTCAACGCCTGCCTTCAGGCTTGCGGCAAGCGGGGCGATCGTTTCTTCCGCGCCTGCTTCCTGCAGGAACGTGCCGACCTCGTTGAAAAAGCCCATGATCGCGCGGCCACCATTGGCGGGCAGCTTGCGTCCAACAAGATCCAGCGCCTGAATGCCATTGGCGCCCTCATAGATCATGGAGATGCGCGCATCGCGCACGAACTGCTCCATGCCCCATTCCGCGATATAGCCGTGACCGCCGAACATCTGCTGGGCCATGACCGCATTGTCGAAGCCGCGATCGGTGAGCACGCCTTTCAGAACGGGGGTCATGAGACCCATCATGTCATCACCGGCCTGGCGGGCCTTCTCGTCGTCGGATCGGTGCGAGACGTCGCCCTGAAGGGCTGTCCAAAGGACCAGCGCACGGCCTGCCTCGTTGATCGCGCGGATCGACATCAGCGTGCGGCGTACATCCGGGTGAACGATGATCGGATCTGCGGCCTTGTCTGGCGCCTTTGCGCCGGTGAGCGCACGTCCCTGGAGCCGGTCCTTGGTGTAGGCGGCGGCATTCTGATAGGCGACTTCCGACTGCGAAAGCCCCTGAACCGCCACGCCGAGCCGCGCTTCGTTCATCATCGTGAACATGGCGCGCAGGCCCTTGTTCTCTTCGCCGATGAGCCAGCCCTTCGCCCCGTCGTAATTCATCACGCAGGTCGAATTGCCGTGAATGCCCATCTTCTCCTCAAGCGCGCCGCACACGACCGGGTTGCGCTCGCCGGGCTCGCCATTCTCGTTGAGAACGAATTTCGGCACGATGAAAAGCGAAATGCCCTTGGTGCCTTCCGGTGCGCCCTCGATGCGGGCCAGCACAAGATGAATGACGTTCTGCGAAAGGTCGTGATCACCCGCGGAGATGAAGATCTTGCTGCCGGAAATGGCGTAGGAGCCATCGCCCTGCGGAACGGCCTTGGTTCGGATGAGGCCCAGATCCGTGCCGCAATGGGCTTCGGTCAGGTTCATGGTGCCGGTCCATGCGCCGGTCAGCATGTTTGGCAGGTAGGTCTGCTTTTGCTCCGGCGAGCCGTGGGCCTGGATCGCGGCAATCGCGCCCTGCGTCAGGCCCGGATACATGGAAAACGCCATGTTGGCCGAGCACAGATATTCGTTCATGGCGACGGTGAGCGTGCTGGGCAGGCCCTGGCCGCCGTAATCCGGATCAGCGGAAAGGCCGATCCAGCCGCCTTCGGAAAACTGGGTGTAGGCATCGCCGAACCCCTTCGGCGTTGTCACCGTGCCGTCATCCGTGCGCGAGCACCCCTCGCGGTCGCCGCTCTGGTTGAGGGGCTGAAGCACCTCCTCAGCGAGCTTCGCACCCTCAACGAGGATCGCCTCGACAAGGTCGGGCGTGGCGTCGGCAAAGCCGGGCAGGTTGGAATATTTGTCCATGCCGAACACGTCGTTCAGCAGGAAAAGGGTATCTTCGACCGGAGCGCGATAGCTAGGCAAAACTCGTTCCTCCCGAGGCTGGCCACCATACGTAGCGTTGACGTAACATTACGTTTGCGTAAACGTCAACTCCTATCCATTATCCTCTCTCCGTCTTGTGTGAGGCCCCTCCCAAAGCCTCTGCGCGGGCTCACTTTTCGGCTGCTTCGCGCTCTTTCAGCATTCCGGAAACAACTTCCACCGTCCTTGATAATTCGTCGATCGCCGTCTCGATATGGCTCTTCTGCTCCTTGAGCACGTCGATCTGCTGGTTGAACTTGTTGAGCGCCACGCGAAGCTGCACCACCTGCCCGTCGCGAAGGTCGTAGAGATCGAGCATGTCGCAGATCTCGTTCAGCGAGAAACCGACCTTCTTGCCCATCAGAACGAGCTTCAACCGGGCCCTGTCGCGCCGGTTATACATCCGGTTCTGGCCGTCGCGTTTGGGGTTGATAAGTCCCTTGTCCTCATAGAAGCGCAGCGTGCGAAGGGTGATATCGAACTCGCGCGCGAGCTCGCCGATGGTGAAGGTCTTCTTCTTGCCGGTTGTGTCGTTGGGGGTTGCCGCCGGAACGGCGCCGCCATCCATCGATAGTGCTTCACTCATCACAGTGTCTTCCGCTTGTCGCAGTGTTTGTGCTTGTCGCCTTTCCCCCGTGATAGCTTACGTTTGCGTCAACGTCCAGAGACGGACAATGCCAGCCTGTCAATGTGGCCGATGGTGTGCGCCGGGCTGGGATTTTCCGGAATTGGCATCGCGGCCGCTTATGGTTAACCGAAATTTGCGCGATATCGCTTGAAGATAGCAGGCATTAACCCGGCGTTTACCGTGAAAGGAGGAAATTGACCCATCGGATGATGCGCTGAAGGGCGTTCAACTGTCGTTTGCCGGCCATCGCGTGACGCGCGCCAATAAGCGACCAAGTGAAAACTAGCGGGGACTGCTCATGTCATGGAGCATTCGTGACCTGGACAACGATGCTCGGAAGAGAGCGGTCGAGGCTGCTGAACGCGCCGGCGTGACAGTTGACGAATGGCTGAATTCCGTGATCCGCGCCGAGACCGGTCACGCCCGCGACGCCGTGCCCCCCGAAGCCCGGCGCGACAGGGTGCGTCCCGAATACGAAAGAGCTGAACGCCTTCGCGACAGCACCGCCGCGTCTCCGCGTTCCGTCTCGCCCCGCGCCACAGACAAAGACAACATCTCCGAGATTGCCAGCGCGCTCGACCGCCTCCTGGCGGAAGCAGGCGCACAGGCCGAGCCTGCGGGTGCCCGCCAGCAAGCCATGCGCCCCCTCTCGCCCGCGGACCGCCGTCGTGCGGATGCGCGGGATTCCTCCTCTTTCGCGCCCCAGCCGACAGAAGAGGCGCGCAAGCGCACCCCCGATGTCTCTCCGCAGGAACGCACCCAGCGCGTGGAGCGTGTTCTGGAGGCTTTGGGCAAGCTCGACGAGCGCGTGCGCTCCCTGTCCGATCGCCCGCAATCCGCCCCCGCCCCCCGACACAAGGAAGAGCGCCCCGTGCAGGATCGTCGCTTGAGCGAGCGCCGCGCCTCCGCCGACCCGCGCCCCGCTGATCTTTTCCGGCAGCTTTCGCCTTCGCCCACGCGTCAGGAGGCGACTGCGGAAACGCCCCGCCGCCGTGCCTCCGATTTCCGTTCGCAGGACGCGGACAATCCGCCCGCCGGACGTCGCGGCTATGATCGCGACCCGCAGCGTGAAGAACGCATGCGCGACTATGACAGGCGCAGCACCGCAATCGAGCGCAATGACGGGCGCGAACCGCCCGTCCTGTCGGGCGGCCATGGCTTTTCCGGCGGACGTGATGCGCCGGGCGGCGTGGACTTCGAACGCCACTTCCGCGATCTCGCAAACCGCATCGATTCCCTGCGCGAGCCGCAGGACGGCGCATTCACCGATCTGCGTGACGAGATTTCCGATCTGCGCCGCTCCATTGAGCGGCGCGAGCGCAACGGCCTGAGCGACCGTGATCTGGGCGACATCTCGCGCCTGATCGCATCGGTGGAACGCATGCAGCGCGAGGCGCCGGACCCGGATCTGAGCGCCGACGTGCGCGCCGAGATTGCCGACCTGCGCGATCTGGTTCTCAGCCAGAACATTGATGGCGCGATGAAGACGCTGGAATCCGGCTATGCCCACATGGTCGAGCGTCTCGACGACATGCGGCGTCAGGTGCAGGATCCGCATCTGTTCCGGGCGCTCGATCAGCGTCTTGACGATATCGAGCAGGGGCTCGCCGATATTCCGCGTGCCAGCACCTTTGCCGCCTATGACGATCGTCTGGAAGATCTTTCCCACCGGCTGGAGACGCTTGTCTCGCGCGGCGTTCTGGACGGACTGGAAGGTCACGGCAATCTCGATCACCTGGAACACGAGATGCGGGAGCTGCGCGCCGCCATCGGTGATCTGGATGTCCGCGATCTGGTGCGAAATGTGGACGGCCAGTTGCGCGACATGGCTGCCCGCATCGAGGACATGATGGCGGGCGCTCCGGGCGACCTCCACGACCGTCTTCTCGCCTTCGAGGACCGCCTTCCGGAGCCCGGGCTCTTCAACAAGCTCAACAGCCGTATGGAGCGGATTTCCTCCATGCTCGCGGAGGACAAGTCTTCCTCCGGCGGCGTCTCGCAGCGCATGGATGATCGTCTCGGCGAGATCCTCGGGCGCCTGGACCGCATTGAGCGGCAGGGCGGGAATGCCGGCGAGTTCGAGAAGGCGCTGGGCCTTCTGGAGGGCCGGATCGAGAGCATCACCGGCAAGCTCGACGCGCTGGACGGAATTGCCATCGACACCCGCCCCCTGAACGATGCCATCGCCCGCATCGATGCGGCGGCGGAGAGGGTCGGGACGGACAAGCTCGATGAGCTTCATGCACAGGTCGCAGCCATAGCTGGCTCACTGGAGACAGGTGGGCTGGCCAGTCCTTCGTCTTCCGATATCGCCGCCTTGCGCGAAGATGTCAGTGCGCTGCGTCAGGAATTCACGCAGAACGGGTCGCTTGCGGCCACGATTGAACCGCAGATCCAGCAGCTTGCGCGCTCGCTCGTCATCGACGCGGGCGGTGCGGCCGACGATTCCAAGCTGCAGCGTATCGAGCAGCAGATCGCGGTCATTGCCGGACAGCTTGATGCCACCGAGGACCGTCTTGCCGGTCTCGGCCATATCGAAGCGGCCCTTGAGCGTATCGATGCCGCGGTTGCCGGAGGCGGCAGCCTTGCGCAGCCGGGCGAGGCGCAGGCCGCACCCGGCTCCAGGGACGCCATCGACGCGCTTCGCGGAGATCTGTCCCGCCTGTTCGAAGCCGCGCAGGACAATCGCCGCGAAAGCGATGACTCGCTCGCCAAGGTCCAGTCGGTCCTCAATGACATTGTTGCCCGCCTTGCCCATCTGGAGCAGGACGCGGAAAGGGAAGGCAACCTGGGTTACGCCGAAGTGGCCATGGGCGGCGGCGGTCGCCGGGTGTTGATGAGCCGGTCGTCCCTTCCGCCGCGCAACCCGCCCCTTCACGGTGATCGGGAGAAGGACGCGGCTGAGGGCGAGAGCGCGGACGGCTCGGCCGCGCCGGATCTTTCGAGGGTCGAGGATCTGCCGCTTGAGCCGGGAAGCGGCAAGCCCGACCTTGCTGCCATTCTGCGCGCGCAGGCCTCAGAAACCAGCAGTCGGATGGGAAGCGGTGATCGCAAGGCCGATTTCATCGCTGCCGCCCGCCGCGCCGCCCAGATGGCGGCCGCCGAGGTTTCTGGCGGGGCCGATCAAACGGATGAGGGCGATGGCGAGCGTCGCGACCGCGGCGCCTGGCTGCGTGATCGGCTGAAACGTTCGCGCAGTGACGATACGGTTGCGCCGGTTTCACCGGAAGAGGCCTCCGAACGCGCGCCCATGACCAAGGCCGAAAAGGTCAAGGCGAAGGCGGCCAAGGCGCGCAAGGCGGCGGATCTGGGGCAGGAAACGCCCGCAAAGTCCGGCTCGCGTCTGCGCCGTCCGCTGATTTTCGCCGCCGCCGCTGTGATCCTCACCATTGGCGCGCTTCAGGTTTCCCGGATGCTCTCGCCCGCCAGCGATGCGCCCGCCCCGCAACCTGCCCCCATTGCGGAGGGCACAGACACGCCCTCCGAGCGCCCGGCGGTCCCGTCCGCAGGTGCGTCTGAGGAAAAAAGTGTTGCGGCGCAGTCCAGCGCAAACGAAGGCAGGGTCATCCCGCCAGCCGCCAGCAGCACGCCAGGCAAGTCGGTGACATTCGAGCCCCCGGCAGCAGCTCCTGGGCGCTTCGGGGCTCCCGACGCGGTGCAGCCCTTCGGTCGGTTCCAGCCGGGAACGGACGCATCTGCGGGAGCGGACGCGCCGCAAGGAGAAAGCACGCCCTCGAAGCCCATGCCCGACACCGCAGTTGGCCCGCTGGCCTTGCGTCTGGCCGCCACCGATGGTGATCCGCGCGCCCAGTTCGAGATTGCGCTGCGCTATACCGAAGGCAAGGGCGTGACCGCCGATCTGGCGAAGGCTGCGCAATGGTATCGCCGTGCGGCCGAGGGTGGTCTTGCTCCGGCGCAGTATCGCCTCGGCAGCTTCTACGAGAAGGGCCGCGGTCTGTCCCGTGACCTTGATGAGGCGCGCAACTGGTATCAGCGCGCCGCCGATCAGGGAAATATCAAGGCCATGCACAATCTGGCGGTTCTGCTTGCCGATGGCGGGCTGGGCAAGCCCGACTTCACCCGCGCCGCCCGCTGGTTCAGCATGGCGGCAGAACATGGCGTGCGCGACAGCCAGTTCAATCTTGGTGTGCTCTATGCGCGCGGACTGGGCGTGCCGAAGGATCTGGCGGCTTCCTACAAGTGGTTCGCCATTGCCGCCCGGCTCGGCGACAGCGATGCCGCTTCCAAGCGCGACGAGATCGCAAACACCCTGCCGGAACCCCAGCTTGCAGCAGCCCGCAAGGCGGTAAGCAGCTGGCAGCAAAAGGCGGTGAGGCCGGAAGCCAACACGGTTGAAATCGACGATGCCTGGAAGGCCAAGCCGGACAATGCCGCCGACAGCAGCCAGAACCTCGTCAAGCAGACACAGGCGCTGCTCGGGCGTCTGGGCTATGACGCGGGGCCTGCCGACGGTGTTCTGGGGCCACGTACGGTTGATGCGGTGCGTGCCTTCCAGTTTCAGGCTGGCCTGCCGGTCGATGGTGCCATCAACTCCCAGCTGGTGCGCACGCTTGCCGGCCGTTCCATCTGACATTCTGCCTTGGTGGTGGATGGTGCGACCATAAGGCGTTGCAGGCGCGACGGCGAAAGGTGAAAGTAGAAGACGCAGCGATCATGAATCGATTAAAGGTGCCGCGATATTGGCATTTTTGAACGTCATGATCGTCTGAGCGAGTTAGCGGTTCACATCGAAGCGCCGCGCCCCGAGCACCGGACCGGACCGTTGCAGATTTACCTCCCCATAGCCGAACTGCCGGTCAACATCTTCATGATTCTCTCGATGGGGGGCGTCGTCGGCTTTCTGTCGGGCATGTTCGGTATCGGCGGCGGCTTCCTGCTGACGCCGCTCCTGATCTTCACCGGCATTCCACCGGCCGTGGCGGTTGCAACCGTCACCACGCAGATTGTGGCATCCTCCTTTTCCGGTGTTCTGACTTACTGGCGGCGAAAGTCGATCGATTTGCCATTGGCGCTGGTTCTCCTGTCCGGCGGCATCGTCGGCTCTGCCATCGGTGTCTGGCTGTTCTCGCTGCTGCAATCGGCAGGGCAGCTCGATCTCACGATCTCCATCGCCTATGTCTCCTTCCTGAGCCTGATCGGCGGTCTGATGCTGGTGGAATCCGTTCGCGCGATTTTGCACAGCCATTCCGGCAAGCCGGTCACGCTGCGCCGTCCAGGGCAGCACAACTGGGTGCACGGCCTTCCTTTCAAGGTTCGTTTCCGTCGCTCGCGCCTCTATGTGAGCGTCATTCCCATTGCGGGCATTGGCATCGCAATCGGCTTTCTGGGGGCTGTGCTGGGCATCGGCGGCGGCTTCATCATGGTGCCCGCTCTCATTTATCTGCTGCGTGTGCCCACCAATGTGGTGATCGGGACCTCGTTGCTGCAGATCCTGGCGACCATGGCGGTCGCCACCATGCTGCATGCCGCGACGAACCAGTCGGTCGATGCGCTTCTGGCGCTGATCCTCATGGTCGGGGGCGTGATCGGAGCCCAATTCGGCGCTCAGGTCGGCCAAAAGCTGCGCGGTGAGCAGTTGCGCGCGCTTCTGGCACTTGTGGTTCTGGCCGTTGGCATGCGCTTTGCGGTCGATCTGGTGCTCGAACCGGCAGATTTCTTCTCCCTCTCGGTGTTGTCGGGAGGCGGCGAATGACCCGGCTTTCATCCGCTTTGAAAAAGGCAATGACCACCGCTGGCGTGCTGCTGGGCGGTGCGGTGGGCTTTGTCTTGCAAGCGGGCGATGCGAAAGCGGAAACGCTGGTGACGGCCCTGTCGGAACCGGCCATCAGCATCACGTCCAATTTCACCGGGGCCGATATCGTCGTGTTCGGCACGGTGGAGCGTGATGCGGTGACCGTGGAACGCCCCGATCCCTACGATATCGTTGTCACGGTCCGCGGGCCGAAGGAGACGACCGTCACCCGCCGCAAGGGGCGGGTATTCGGCGTCTGGGTGAACAACGACGCTGTCCGGTTCATCGACATCCCCTCTTTCTACGCATTGCATGCGACCCGCCCTCTTGAGGAGATCGCCGACACCGCCGTGCTGAATTCGCGGCAGATCGGTGCCGAGTACCTGCCGATGCGCAGCGATGGCTCCGGGCAGGAGGATGCCCAACGCATCGCAGAGTTTCGCAAGGCCTTGTTGCGCCTGAAGCTGCAGGATGGCCTTTATGCGGAACGCACGGATGCGGTGACCTTTCTCTCGCCCTCGCTTTTCCGCACCACCGTGCCGTTGCCAGCCAATGTGCCCGTCGGCAATTACGAGGTTGAGGTGACCCTGTTCCGCGGTGGGGCGCTTCTGACGAGCCATAGCGGAAGCTTGAAGATCGGCAAGGCCGGGTTTGAGCAGTTCACGTTTGAACTGGCTCACACCAATCCCGTTATCTACGGGTTGGCGACCGTGCTCATGGCGCTCGCCACGGGCTGGCTCGCTGGCGTCATTTTCCGAAGGGAATAGGCGCGTTCAGTCGCCGCGCAGACGGTTTGAGGCGATCGGATATATCCGGTCGTCCCCGATCAGGTAGGCGGTAAAGGCATCGCTGGGGAAAATCTCGTCCCAGGCCTCTTCCAGCACGTTGAGGCCGCCGGTAAGTGCGCCGAAGGCAGGAAGCACGAGGCGGGTTCCATCGCCCGCAAAACAGCGCCGACGAAGGGAGCGACCATGCCTGCGCACCCGCGCCGCCGGATGCAGGTGCCCGGCAATCTCGCCCATCACCCGATCTTCCAGCGGCTCGTGCCGGAAGATGATGCCTGCCAGATCGATTTCTTCGCAATGGTCGCCGAAACACCCTGAACTGGCTTCCGGGTCGTGATTGCCGCTGATCCAGACCCATTCGCGCCCAAGCTGCATCATGGCGAGGTGGGTCTGGTCGCCCATCGTCATGCGCGCCACCGCATCTCCATCGTGAAAGCTGTCGCCCAGCGAGATGACGCGCGCAGGCTGGAAATGGTCGATGACCGTCGCCAGCCGGTCAAGCGTCACGGCCGTGTCATAGGGGGGCAGCATCACGCCGCGACGGGCATAGGATGACGCCTTTTCCAGATGCAGGTCGGAGACGATGAGCGTGCGCTGGCTTTCCCACCACAGCGCGCCGGAGATGTGCAAGGTCATGACTTCGCCCGCAACGGTCACGTCATGCCGGTCAACGACCGGCAAATGCCGCCAGATGGCTGTTGCAGCGAAATTCACGTCATGGCCTCCGCGATGAGTTCATCTGCGAATTCGGCGAGGAGCGCTTCGTTGGCCTCGCCATGAACCGGCTCGCGACCGATCTCAAGCATGACCGGAACCGCGAGCGGCGATACGTAACCGAGACGAGTATGTGTGATTCTCGCCCGGATCCGATACAGAAGCCCTCCCAGACGTGAAATGTCGAGAAGGCCGGTCGCCGCATCTGCCCATGTTGCACTGAGCAGGATGTGGTCCGGTTCATGCTCACGCAAAACGTCATAAATAAGGTCGGAGGAAACGGTGACCTGGCGCCCGCTCTTTTCCTGCCCGGGATGTCGCCGTTCTATCAGCCCGGCAATGACCGCGCAGTTGCGGAAGGAGCGCTTCAGCAGCGCAGATCCGGCAAGCCACGCATCCAGATCGTCGCCGAGCATGTCCTCATCGAACAACGCGTCGAGCGACAATTTGCCTGTGTGAATGGCCTCTCCGATATCGCGAAGACCCCAAACCGCGAGCGCGTAATCGTTGGCGACGAAGCCCAGCGGGCGCAACCGTGCGCGCTCCAGTCGGCGCGTCAGCAACATGCCCAGCGTCTGATGGGCAAGCCGTCCCTCGAAGGGATAGCAGACCATGTAGAATTTCGAGTTCCTGGGAAACGTCTCCACCAGCAGCCCGTCGCGTTCCGGCAGGCGCGACTTCTCGCGCTGGATCTCCAGCCATTCGCGCACCTGATCCGGCAGCACCTGCCAATGCTCCGCCTCCGCCAGCATCGCGCGCACACTTGCCGCCAGATAGGTGGAGAGCGGAAACTTGCCGCCCATATAGGCGGGCACCTTCGGATCGGCTGAATGGGCGCGCGACACATGCGCCTCGTTTTCGCGCAGGGCTTCGAAACGCAGGATCTCGCCTGCAAAAACGAAAGTGTCTCCGGGGCTGAGCTGTTCAATGAACCACTCCTCGACCTCGCCCAGAACGCGGCCGCCACGCCCCACGGGCGTGCGTCTGCCTTGCGAACGCGAGCGCCCGAGCCGCACCTTGAGCATCGGCGCCTCCACGATGGTGCCGACATTGAGCCTGTATGCTTGCGCAAACCGGGGGTGGGCAAGTCGCCAGAGCCCGTCCGGCCGCCGCTTCAGCCGGGCATAACGGTCATAGGCGCGAAGCGCGTAACCGCCGGTCGCCACGAAATCGATGCAGCGCAGGAAGGTCTCGAAATCGAGTTCGCGATAGGGCTCGGCGGAGGCGATTTCGGTGAAGGTCTCCCGCTCCTCAAACGGGCCTGCACAGGCAAGCCCGAGAATGTGCTGGGCCAGAACATCGAGCCCGCCCGCCCGGCCCGCCGGCGCATCCTGCGCGCCTGCTTTCGATGCCTCAAGCGCGGCCCGGCATTCCAGCACCTCGAACCGGTTGGCCGGCACCAGCAGCGCCTTGGAAGGCTCGTCCATGCGGTGATTGGCCCGCCCGATGCGTTGCGACAACCTGCTTGCGCCCTTGGGAGCCCCCACATTGACGACAAGATCCACATCGCCCCAATCGACCCCGAGATCGAGCGATGAGGTGCATACGACGGCGCGCAGTTGCCCGGCTGTCATCGCGGCTTCCACCTTGCGCCGCTGTCCCGCATCGAGCGAGCCGTGATGGAGCGCAATGGCGAGAGTGTCGTCATTGATCCGCCACAGCTCCTGAAAGAGCCGTTCCGCCTGACTGCGCGTGTTGACGAAGACGAGCACGGTGCGATGCGTGCGGATCGCCTCGTAAATGTCCGGCAGAGCATAGGCTGCGGAATGACCGGCCCAGGGAATGCGGGCCTCGGACGGCAGGATGGTGATGTCGGGTTCGGCCCCCTCAGCCACCGTCACCAGTTCGGCAAGGGCGCGGGGTGCGTCCTTGCCCGGTCTCTGTGGGGCGAGATAGGCGCGCAGATCATCCGGTTCCGCCACGGTTGCCGAAAGCCCCGTCATGCGAAGGTTCGGGGCGAGTTTCCTGAGCCGGGCCAGCCCCAGCGCCAACAGGTCTCCGCGCTTGGAAGTCACAAGCGCATGCAATTCGTCGAGAATGACGGTGGTGAGATCGGCAAAGAACTCCGATGCCTGCGGGTCGGCGATCAGCAGGGCGAGCTGCTCCGGCGTCGTCAGCAGGATGTCGGGCGGCACCCGCTTCTGGCGCTGGCGCTTGTGAGCGGGCGTGTCGCCGGTGCGGGTCTCGATGGTGATGGGAAGCCCCATCTCGGCAACCGGCGTCTCCAGATTGCGCGCGATATCGACGGCCAGAGCCTTGAGCGGTGAAATGTAGAGCGTATGCGGACCGCGGCGCGGTGTGCGCCTTTCTGCCGATGCGCCGTCTTGGCGGGCGAGATCGATGAGGCTTGGCAGGAAACCGGCGAGCGTCTTGCCCGCACCGGTCGGGGCTATCAGCAGGACCGAGTTTCCACGCGCGGCATGATCGATCAGTGCGAGCTGATGCGCGCGCACCCGCCAGCCACGTGTCGCGAACCACGCGGCAAAGTCGGGTGGAAGCGGGGCAGGCCCATTCTCCTGCACATCCTTGTCCAATGGCCGGTCCCTGGTGGTGATTACAGCGCGGAACCGCAATCGAGGTGGCGTCTTTCCCGTCCTTTCGACGGCGCTCATGCCTTGTAAGTGTAGCTCTGCGGAACGATGTGCAAGGGAGGAAACTGTTCCCCATCGCCTTGGCAGGTGCGACGGGGTATATCGGTCTGTAACCAGTGTTCAGATCATCGCTTGACGGAACTGGACAGCGTGGCAGGCTGCCACGCGCTGCCCCGGATACGCGAAGCGCGTAACGGCAGAAACGCGCGACAAGAAGAGTGACCAACGAAAGACGACGCCGATGACGACCGAAACGGATACGAGTGCTATTCAGGACCTCTTCGCGGCCTATGCCAGCGGGTTCGACGATTTCGACGCCGATGCCATCGCCGACCTTTTCGCCTATCCGGTCGTGATCTGGCAGTTCGACCGTGGAAACATGTTCGAGGATGACGAAGACCTCCTGGAAAACATCGAGGCCCTCTTGAAGGTGCTCGAAAGTGAAGGTGTCGTTCAGTCCGAGTATGAGGTTCAGGCGCTCAGCGTTTCCGGCCCGACAGCACTGGCCAGCGTGAGCTGGAGCCAGCAACGCGCAGATGGCGAGGTTGCTCTTGCCTTCACCTGCCACTACCACCTGGTCAATATTGAGGGCGAGTGGCTGATCGCCTCGATCTTCAACGAAAACGTCTGATCGACGTCCCGCACTTGTGTGTCCGGGGTGTCGGAGTTTCGCCTCGGGGACATTGCGGATCGTGGATTCACTTGCCCTGAAGGGTTGCCGCGGCCATGCTCTGGTGGCGCGCAACGACGCGCCATGTCCTCAGGGAGGTTCCTGTGTGAGCGCGACGATCGATTATTACTTCACTCTGATTTCGCCATTTGCCTATCTCGGTCACGATCGATTGCTTGAGATCGCGGAAAAGCATGGGGCTTCGCTGCGCTTTTTCCCGGTGAACCTGGGCGCGGTTTTCTCCCAGACCGGCGGTCTTCCGCTCCCCTTGCGCCATCCCGCGCGGCAGGACTATCGCTGGCTGGAACTACAACGGTGGCGCGAGATCAGGAGGCTGCCACTGAACCTTCGTCCGGCCCATTTTCCAACCGACCCGACGCTTGCCGATTGCACGGCAATCTTTCTGGCGCAAAGCGGCGGCAAGGTTGCGGAATTCGCGCGCCGTGCCTTCCGGGCCTGTTGGGAACTGGACCGCGACATTGCCGATGAGCACGTGATTGCGGGTATTCTCGACGATCTGGGCGCGCACAAGGGCGACCTGATCACGGCGGCGCTTTCGGAAAACGTCAAAGAGATCTATGCGGAGAATGCGCGCCAGGCCGCGGCCGCAGGCGTTTTCGGCTCTCCGTGCTACATCTTGAACGGGGAGCTTTTCTGGGGGCAGGATCGTCTCGATCTGCTTGAGGACGCGCTCGCCTCAGGCCGCGCGCCCTACAGGCCGATTTGACCAGCGAGCCGGATATCACCGGTTCGCATTCGCGCGCGCAGGCGCCGATGATCGCGCCCACGGGGGCCGACCTGACCCTCATGCCGGAGGTTTCGATGCGACTGATCGTGACGTTTTTTCTCGCCAGTCTGGCCATCGCACCGATAGGGTCCGCACGCGCTGGCCCGGATGAAGCGAACCCGGCCGCCCCAGACCGATATACCCTGCGCGAAACCGCCAATGGCTGGTTGCGGCTTGACCGAGAGACGGGGCAGGTTTCCTTGTGCCGTGCGAAGTATGGCGGCTGGATATGTGCGCCCGTGCCCGACGCCACTCAGGTCTACGAAGCGGAGGCGAAGGCTCTGAAAGAGGAGCGCGATCGCCTGAAGGCGCGGGTATCGCAACTCGAAGCGCGTCTTGAGGCGGCTCGCGGCAACGCCCCCGGGGACACGGAAGCGAATGACCCGAATGAAGCCGCCCCACCGAAGGCCGCGCCTGCGCAGCCGCTGATCACCCCGGAAGAAGAGCGTGAGTTCGACCGCTTCATGGCGTTTTCCGAACGCGCCATGCGCCGCTTCTTCGGGATGGTGAAGACGCTTCGGCGCGAGTTCGACGACCGGATCTGACAAGGTCCCGTGGCGGCTTTGGAAGGCCGCCACGCCCTGTCGGGTCTCATGTTGTCGCCGATCAGCCCAACATGTGGGAGCGAAGGCCGTTGCGCGCGTCTTCTGACAGCTTCACGGCCTTGCGGTTTTCCAGATCCATGATGATCGCGGTCACATCCATCACCGCGATGAGGCGCTGGGAGGCGCTTTCGAAAACGTGATGGCGGAAGGTGAAGGTCTTGTCGCCCACGCTCGTGATGCCGGACAGCACATGCAGCACCGTGCCCGCCTTGATCGGCATGCCGCGTGTCAGCTTCATTTCCAGCGCCACGCGCCCATAGTCGTTCTTGTCGAGCCAGGGGCGCGTCATCCCGGCGCTTTCCCAAAGATGGGGCGCACCGTCGGTGAGGCAGGCAAGCACGAAACGGTCGTCGGCATTTCCGTCAAGCACGCAATCGCGCGGCAGCACCGTGGCCCTCGTAATGAGTTGGGCATTGGCGGCCCGCAGCTCCGCGTCCTTTGCATCGAGCGAGGCGGGCACCGCCTCGAAGGAGCGCGGAGCGGCGACGGCGGGCATCTCCTCGATCACGTTGTCCAGGCGCTTGCGAATGTCCTTGATGGCCCGATCGGAGGGGGCATAGCCGTCAAGCGCCGTCGCCGCGATGCGTCCGGTGGACCGGTCGCGCATCACATGAACGATGCTCAGCATGTAGGGGCCGTCAAAGGCCGCATGGGAGGTGATTTCCACCAGTGACCCGACGAACATCTCGCCGTGATAGCGCACATGGCGCACACGGCGCGGCCCCGCTTGCGCTTCGCTGAACCCCGTCATGAAACGGAATTGGCGGTCGGCCTCCTCGAATTTTGCAAAATAGAACTGAACATTGAGATGATCGTTCTCGTCGCATTCCCAGGTGTTTACGAAGGAGCGCAGCGTTTCGAGGGCGGGCATGGATATTCCGATTCTTCTTTTGGCCGGTGGCCATCAGCCATCGTGCGATTTCAGGCGCAAACCGTATGACAGGCCATCGCCGTATATCGCCTGAAAAAAATGGTGTCCTGTCCATCTATAGAGAACCGAGCGATCCTGCAATTGTTTCGCGCCGGGGCAGGCTAGCGTTTCCCGGCGAAGGCAGCCCGGATGAAGGCGTCGATCTCGCTATTGCTCTGTCTGGAAATTTCCAGAGGGAAGGCCTGGAATACATGGCACCCGCCGGGATGGATTGAAAGTTCGGCATCGTTGCCCGCCGCCAGCCAGCGCTGGGCCATGAACAGGCTGTCGTCGAGCAGGGCGTCTCTCGTGCCGACGGAGAAGAGCGCGCGCGGCAGGGCATGAAGGTTGGCGCGAAGCGGCGAGATGTCGGCGGGCATCGCATCTCCGTCCGCGCCCAGAAAGCAGCGCACGAAATTCGTGATGTCGCGGGTGTTGAGGATCAGCTTTTCCGTTCCCCAGTTGCGCGCGCTCGGCGTCAGCGAGAGATCGTAGCATCCGGCGGTGAGCACCGCGCCTGAAAAGGGCGTCATGCCGTGGCGGTCTCGCAGGCGCACCATCGTGACGACGGAGAGATGCGCCCCGGCAGATTCCCCGCCAATGACGACCGGCAGATGAGCAAAGGGCGACTGATCGAAAAGCCACAGAGCCGCTGTCTCGCAATCGTCGGGTCCGTGCGGATATGGGCTCTCTGGCGCCAGCCGGTATTCGATGGAAAGAGCGACCGCGCCGGTCGTGCGGGTAATTTCCTCCAGCCGGTCATCCTGACCATCAGAGGAGCCAAACGTCCAGCCGCCGCCATGGATATGGAGATAGACGCCGGTAGGCTCCCCGCGTTCCGGCAGGATCTGGCGGATCTGGATCGGGCCATGGGGACCCTCGATCGTCAAAACCTGTGCGCGCGGGCACTTGGGCGGCATCGGGAAGGCGCCGCGCCCCTGGGCCCTGAGTTCGCGCACCACCGCCGGCGGAACGCTCCAGCTGTCTGGCAGGGCTTCCAGCTCGGCAACCTTCTCCGCGTTGAAACGTCGGGTCTCTTCGCTGATGGCGCTACCGAGGAAAAGGGCGGGATCGATCTTCATGGTTTGCAATCTCTCAGCGGTTCTGTCGTTGAGGGACGCTAACGGTCCCTGTTGTAACTGCCAAGTCGATTACGTAGCGTCCATTGACGTCACGCGGGCGGGCGCGCCAGCTGCGGTCCGCGTCAAACCGCACGGTCGCGCGCTGTCGGCGGCTTTGTGCCGCCGCGGATCATTGTCACGAAATCGCGCGCCTCCTGGGACGGAGGTGAGGTGACGAGGCTGCCGGCGACGAGTGCGCAGACACCTGCGAGAAGTCCGAAGAGAATGGCCGGGACCGTGCGACCGGGCAGCGGCAGCATTCCCGCATCTGCGAAAGGCAGATCCACCGCGCCTCCCGTGGCCAGCACGACAATCGCGACGGTCACCCCGCAAAACATGGCGGCAACCGCGCCGCTCATGTTGGTGCGCTTCCACCAGATGGCCCCCACCAGCACCGGAAACAGTCCGGAAGCCGCAATGGCGAGCGCCCAGAAGGCAGGCAACAGGTTTGCGGGAAGGGCGTTTGCCTGAACGGCCTGCTGCGCGACATAGGCTGTGAGGGCTGCAATCGGGATCAGCAGGATGCGCGCCATGAAGAGCCGCGCCGCAGCCGGGGCCCGCGGGGCAAGGAGCTTGTGAAAGCCGTCATGGCACAGCGTGTTGGCGACGGTCAGCAGCAGGCTCGCCGCGCTGGACAGCGTGGCCGCGACAGCGCCCGCGGCGAGCAGGGCTTCCAGCGTCATGCTCATGCCCGCGATGGCCGGAAGGCCGAGGACGACCGCACGCGGGTCCAGCGAGACATCCGACATGGCGAGCGTGGTCTGCGTGATGGTCCCGTCCCCGCACGCCTGGGCGATGGCCTCAGCAGAGATCGCGGGCGCACCGCAGATGGTGAAAAGGCCCTTGGAGCCAAGCTCGATGACCCAGTCGGGCACCATGTCGATGGACGCGCCATCGATACCAAGCAGGATTTCGAGCGTGACAAAGGCGGCAAACAGGGGCGCCGCCGTCACGATCGGGACGACGAAGCCCAGCCCCCATGCGGCACTGCGCCGAGCCTGCGAGGGACTGGCGGCCGCCAGAAATCGGGTCAGAATATGGGGAAGGCTCGCACTGGCCAGAATGAGGCAGAGCATGATCGGCAGATCGAAGCCGCCTTGCGCGGCCGTCGCGCCAGCGGCGGGGCCGTCCGATCCGACGATCCTCCCGATCTCGCTCAGCACGGTGGCAAGCGCGAATTGGGGAACCGGTTGACCGTCAGATCCCATCGAGAGCACCGCAAGCGGCAGCAGGAAGGCAACCGCGATCAGGATGTACTGGGCGATCTGCGACCAGGTCAGCGCGCGCATGCCGCCAAGCAGGGCGATGATGACCGCAAGAGACGCTGTTCCCACAATGGCCGTCTCGCGCGCCAGGGGCAGGAAATTCGCGGCAATGAAACCGGTCAGGATGAACTGGGCGGCAAGAAGGGGAAGCGCGGTGGCGACAATCACGGCCATGGCAATCCCGCCGACGGCGCGGTGAGAAAAGCGCGTGGTGAGAAAGTCGGGAAGCGTGAGCGCGCCGGATCGGTTGAGATAGGGGGCAAACAGCACCGCCATCAAGACAAGGCCCGCGCAGGAAGCGACCACATAGGGGGTCGCCGAAGCGCCCTGCGTGTAGAGCACCGCGGCAAGGCCGAGAAAGAGCGAACCGGAAATCCAGTCGGATGCCATCGCCATGCCGTTGTGCAAAGACGGCAACTGCCGTGCCGCCACGAAATAGTCCGTCAGGCGCATGGTCGCGGCAACGAGGCTCGCCACGACAAAGACAATCAGGCTGACGGAGATGATCGCAAGGCTGATCAGAACCTGCGGAAGCCCGAGCCGCTCCAGCACCAGAAGCGCAAACAGCATGAAGGCGAAACTGGTGGCGAGCGCGACATGGAACAAGACGCGCCCGCGCACACGCGATGCCGCCCCGTCTTCTGCCGAGACGCCCGCAAGATCCGTTTCAGCCATTTTTGCGTATCCCGTGCTTGCGCTCGATGCGCGATTGCAGCCTGCAGAAGAGAAAGACAATCCCGATCATCACGACTGGTGCCCCAAGCGCGGGATTGAGGAAAACCGACGTTCCGGCAAACGACGGGGCCTGCTTGAAGGCCCAAGCGTCAATGAGCGCGCCGAAACTCACCACCGCCCAGAGCAGAAGCGTTGCCGCTGCGAGCAGCGTTGTTTGCGTCCATGCCTTGAGCGCGGATTCTCTCTGCCTCACAACCTGTCCTCTGAGTTATTTGTGCGTACAATATCGCCGCACACCGATCCTGACCGCTTTATCCATGAAAACCTGCACGCAGGGAAGACCAAGCGGGCATCGTCACGCGTCAGTCGAACCTGACCGAAAAACAGGTGTTTGCCTGTTTGCCCCGGAAAGCTTATCACTATTATCAGGCCGGTTTGGAACGTGACAATAACGGTTGCCGGCAGGACGAACGGCGCGGGCCTCGGTGGCGGCTTCGATGCCTGTTGCCGGGACCGTTAAACGTCCAATGTCGTAAGGGCGCGTGTGGCAAGGTGCCGAAGGGATGAGCCGGGAGGTCGCAACGACGATCGTCTTGGTTGGCTCCGAAAATGGCACGCGCGTCCGGGGGGTAAGGGAGGACATGCGGTTTGGCGGACAAGCCATCGTATAATTTCATCATCGCGGATGATCATCCGCTGTTTCGTGGCGCGTTGCGCCAGTCGATCGAGAGCATGTATCCGGGCGCGAACATCCTCGAGGCCGGGACGCTGGAAGACGTATGCGCGCGTCTTGAAGCCAGCGGCGATGTCGATCTTGTCCTGCTCGATCTGACCATGCCGGGCATGCGCGGCTATTCGGGTCTGATGTATCTGCGGGCCCAATATCCCGGCGTTCCGGTCGTCATTGTTTCGGCGAACGAAGAGCCGTCCGCCATTCGCAACTGCATGGAATTCGGCGCGGCAGGCTTCATTCCCAAGTCACTGGGCATCGATACGCTTCGCGATGCGGTGGAAATGGTCATGGCCGGAGAGGTCTGGACGCCCACCGATGTGGATATGGGGGCGGACGACGAGACGGCGGGACTTGTGCAGCGCCTTGCAACGCTCACGCCGCAACAGGTGCGCGTCCTGATGATGCTGAGCGAAGGGCTTCTCAACAAGCAGATCGCCTACGAGCTTTCTGTTTCGGAAGCCACGGTGAAGGCCCACGTCTCCGCCATTCTTCAAAAGCTCGGCGTGGAAAGCCGGACACAGGCCGTGATTGCGGCCTCCAAGATCGAAAACGGTCAGTGGCAGGCGGCAGTGACCGAATAGGGCGTCTGGCGGCCCGGCCTCGCGTTGGCGCCGCCAGTCCGGCACTGCGGCCCGCCGAATGGTTGCCCTTTCGCGGGGGGCGTCTTTTCCATCCAGTCAGAAGTGAGTTCCGGGCGATAGCCGTGTCGGCCCGCTTGGCTGCCTGTGGCGCGGCCCCTATTGGGCGGCCGGTTCCGTCGCCCTGGCAGGTTTGCGCGCCTCGCTGCGCAAACGTGTCAGGTAGGCCCTAAGAGCCGCCGGTTTGAGGGGCTTGTTGAGAAGGTGGATGTCGCGGGAATCCGCATCCTTGCGCACGGCCGGTGTGCGATCCGCGGTGATCAGGATGGCCGGGATATCCGCCCCGAATTTCCACCGCAGTTGGACGATTGCGTCGATACCGCTGCCATGGTCCAGATGGTAATCAACCAGCAGCACCTCGGGGGTCTCGCCGAAATCGGCGATCTTCATCGCAGCCTCCGCGGGATCGAGTGCGGTTAACGTCCTGCACTGCCAGCCCGCCAACAGCGCCTCCATGCCAGCCAGGATGCTTTCTTCGTTGTCGAGCGCGGCCACCAGCATGCCCTGCAGGCTGGAGTTCTTCGGCAAAGGCTGGCTGGCGGGCGGTTCTTCAGCCGGAATGGTGGCGGCCAGCGGCACAGTCACCGCAAAGCGCGATCCACTCCTGCCACGCGAGAGGCCGCCATTCACACGCGATGTGAACGACACCGGGTGATCCAGAACGCGGGAGATGCGCTCCACGATGGAAAGACCGAGACCAAGTCCGCGCGCCACGCGTGCACCGTCATCCAGCCGGCGGAATTCCTCGAAGATCTCCTCGCGCTTGGAAGCGGGAATGCCAATGCCCGTGTCGAGAACCTCGATATTGACGCGATTGCGATGCCGGCGGCAGCCCACAAGGATACGCCCGGAATTGGTGTATTTGATCGCGTTGGAGACGAGGTTCTGCAGCAGGCGGCGTAACAGGCGCCGGTCGGAGCGTACGGTCAGGTCTGTCGCCAGAATGCGCAGGTCGAGGTTCTTCTCCCGCGCCACAGGCTCGAATTCCCGTCGCAGCTGGTTGAGGATCGTGTCGAGGCGGAAACTTGAGATTTCCGTCTGCATCTGGCCGGTGTCGAGACGGGAGATATCAAGCACAGCCCCCAGGATTTCCTCCACCGAATCCAGCGACAGCTCGACATTGCGCACCAGGTCGAAATCTCGCCCGGCCTCGAACCGTTCCATCAGGCTGGCCGCATAAAGGCGCGCGGCGTTGAGCGGTTGCAGGATGTCGTGCCCTGCGGCGGCCAGAAACCGGGTCTTGGAGAGATTGGCCTCGTCCGCCTCCCGCTTGGCGCGCACCAGTTCCTCATTGA
Organism: Breoghania sp.; assembly: GCF_963674635.1. Lineage (NCBI taxonomy): Bacteria > Pseudomonadati > Pseudomonadota > Alphaproteobacteria > Hyphomicrobiales > Stappiaceae > Breoghania > Breoghania sp. Next base: position 2,209,378 of record NZ_OY771475.1, on the reverse strand, counting down.
CGTGGGTCAGTTCCTCGGTGCGTTCGCGCACGCGCCGCTCAAGCGTCTCGTTGGAACGCGCCAGTGCCTGTTCCGCATGAACCTGCTCGGTGATGTCGGTATAGGTGGTCACGATCCCGCCGCCGGGCATGGGGCTGGTGCGCACTTCCAGAACCGTCTGGGTGGAGGCGATGCGGTCCTGGAACGTATCCATGCGCACCGCCAGCCCTTCCAGCCGTTCATTGACGAGCGTCTCGACGGGGGCGAGGCCGAATTCTCCGCGTTCCGCATTATAGCGCAGGATCGCGTCGAGCGGCGTTCCCACCTGGCCATATTCCGGCGGCAGGCCCAGCAATTCGCGAAATTGCCGGTTCCAGCAGATCAGCCGCAGGTCCTGATCGAAAACGGAAATGCCCTGTTGCACCTGATCGAGCGCGGTCTGGAGCAGGTCGCGGTTGTATTGAATGGCTGCGGAGGCGTCGTCCAGCAGCTTCATCGCCCCCTTGGTGGCCGGATCGCGCCGTTTCACAAGCAGGGACAGAACAAGACGCGAGGAGGCCGCACCAATGGCGCTCGCCAGGAGCTGTTCGGCAAAGCGCAGCATGCGCGCTTCGGCCTGCGCGTTGGGATCGAGCGGAATGGACTGTTCGCGCGCGAAGCGTTCAAACGAACGGTCGGTCCGCTCTGCGCCCAGATAACGCGCGACGGTACTGCGCAGGTCACCCACGGTCACAGCGGTGCGCCAAAGCCGCAGGGAGGGGGACGGGGAGAATTCGTCGGGCAGGAACAGGTTGGCCTGAAGCCGCTCGATGGGTTCCGGCGCCCGGCTCAGGGAGCCGAAGACATAAGCCAGGATATTCAGCGCCAAAGCCCAGAGGAAACCATGCACCAGCGGATCGGCATCGATGCCGAACAACGCCTGTGGCCGCAGGAAGAGGATGCCGAGCGGACCGTCGGTCAGCCAGGTGCTGGGCAGGAGGCCGGAATCGGCGAAGGTTGGCAATAGCAATGTGTAGCACCACATCGCAAAGCCCACGGTCATGCCCAGGATGGCCCCGCGCGCAGTCGCGCGCCGCCAGAACAGTCCGCCGAAAAAGGCGGGCGCAAACTGGGCGATCGCGGCAAAGGAAAGCAGGCCGATGGAGGCGAGGGCGGCGCTGTCACCGGCGGCCCGGTAATAGGCATAGGCCAGAAGCAGGGTTGCGAAAATCGCGGTGCGTCTGACATGAAGCAGAAAACGCCCCATGTCCCGCATGGTGTCGGGATTGTCGACCCGCCTGCGCAAGACCAGCGGAATGACCAGATCATTGGAAATCATGATCGCAAGCGCCACGCAGGCCACGATCACCATTGCGGTCGCGGCAGACAGGCCGCCGATGAAGGCAAGCATTGTAAAGATCGGCTGGTCGGCAACCATGGGCAGCGCGAGCACGAAGATGTCGGCGTCGACCGCGCCGCCGAAGGTGAGCAGTCCTGCGGCGGCGATCGGTACGACAAAGAGATTGATCAGCACCAGATAGAGCGGAAACATCCAGCGCGCGAGGCGAAGCTCGCCCACATTGTTGTTCTCCGTCACGGTCACGTGAAACTGGCGCGGGAGCATGATGGCGGCGAACAGAGAGAGCGTCGTCATCACCATCCACATGTTGCCGTTCATGGGGGCGGTGAAGACGTTTGCGGTGGTGGGGATTGCCTGTGCGGCCTTGAGCAGATCGCCAGGGCCGTCGAACATGCCGAAGGTGACGTAGAGCCCTACCGCGAGGAAGGCGATCAGCTTGACGATGGACTCGGTCGCAACCGCCAGCATCAGCCCCTCCTGATGCTCCGTTGCATCGATATGGCGGGTGCCGAACGCCACGGCGAAGACCGCCATGCCCAATGCAACCAGCAGCGCGATATCGCTGATCATCCAGTCCACCGGCATGCCGGCGGGGGCCCCCGCCCCCACGAAGAGGGTCGTCGTGGAAAGGGAGACGGCCTTCAGCTGCAAGGCAATGTAGGGGATGGTGCCGCACACCGCGATGATGGTGACGACCGCCGCGACCCATTGGTTCTTGCCATAGCGCGCCCCAATGAAATCCGCGATGGAGGTGATCCGCTCGGCTTTCGCCAGCCTGACGATCCGCCTGAGCAGCGGGAAGCCGAGCGCGATGACGATGGCCGGGCCGATATAGATCGTAAGGAACTGCAGTCCGTCTTGCGCGGCCTGTCCGACCGAGCCGAAGAAGGTCCAGGAGGTACAGTAGACGGCGAGGGAAAGGGCATATATGACCGGACGCCCCGCAGGCCGTCTCTTGTTTCGCGCGACCCGGTCTCCATAGCTGGCTACCGCGAAAAGGAGGCCGATATACACGAGCGCCGAGACAACGACGACCCAGCCTTGAAGCATATGTCCTCACAGCCCTGTCGGAGACCTGTCGCAAACCGGCAGGGTGTCGGCTTGCAGTCCTCTCGACCGTTTCCTCATCTGGTTTTTTGCGGATTCGAGCATAGTTCCAAATGGAAGTCCATGTCCCGCGCGACGATGATTGTTCCGCGTCGTGATTCCTCTGCGGAAGCGACAGCGAATACGTAGAAGCCCGATACGAAACTTCCCGCAAGTTTTTATAGCGCAGGTTGCAGCCCGCCAGGATTGCTATGCATGATAAGATAAAATTGTCATTTATTGCAATGTCATCATCTTCTTAAAGGGCTTCTCACCTGTCGATATGCCTGTTAGTCTCGATATTCGGAATATGATTTGGGATTTCTTGTTGAATAGAAAGCCGCAAACTTGTTCTGGGGAAGCGAAGGCTTCTGGAGGGTCTTATAAATACCGTTTGGACGGCACCTAGGCTCTGCATGTCGTATGTGATGGTTCTCCGTCGGCGCCTGTCGAGATTGGATCGGGTGGAGGCTGGATCCTTTAGGTCCCGGCGATTGCTGGGTTGGCTGGCGACATGAGGGAAGGCGCGGGACATGCGTTTGGGCATCTGAAAAGGCGGGTTGGATATCGGCCGAAACCGCTGGGTGCGCTGCTTGGCAAGTTGTCTGGTTCGGGGGGCTGGAGATTGTGATGCGGCAAGAAATATCGGGCCTGGCGGCGGGCCAGCCTTCGGTTTCCGAAGCGCGGCTGCTGAGTATTCTCGACACCGCAGTCGACGGCATTTGCGTGATCGACGAAATGGGCAGGATCCTGTCCTTCAACCGGGCTTGCGAGCGGTTGTTCGGTTACACGGCTGCCGAAGTGGTCGGCGAGAATATCAAGCTTCTGATGCCGGAAGAATTCGCCTCCAGGCACGATGAAACCCTCGGTAATTACCTCCGTTCCGGCGAAGCCAAGATCATCGGTTACGGTCGCGAGGTCCGTGTCAGACACAAGAGTGCCCGGGAGTTCCCTGTGGAGCTGTCGGTGGGCGAGGCACATACACCGGAAGGGCGTCAGTTCGTCGGCATCCTGCGGGATCTCCGTCCGCGCAAGATCCAGGAAGAGCGGCTCAACCGGATGCAATCGCAATTGGTCCACTTCGCCCGCGTCAACGCGATGGACGAGATGGGGGCGGCCATTGCGCACGAGCTCAATCAGCCGCTAACGGCGGTCATGCTCTACCTTCAGGCGATTACCCGCAAGGCGCATTCCGACGGCGACAATCTCGATGCGCGCATCGTCGACATTCTCGGCAAGGCCGTACGCGAGGCGCACCGTGCCGGCCAGATCATTCAGCGAATGCGCCAGTTCGTCGAAAACCGCGAAGCGGAGCGCCGCAGCGCCAGCGTTGGGGATTTGATCGACGAGTCACTCGAACTGGTCCTTCTTGGCCAGTACACGCTGAGCGTCAATGTCGTGCGCGATGACGAGGAGAGCATTCCGCCGGTCGATGTCGATCCGGTGCAGATCCAGCAGATTCTGGTGAACCTCATCCGCAACGCGCTGGAAGTGGTGAAGGATGCAGAGGAGCGCTGGATCCGGATCTCTTCACGCCGGGTGGAGGAGGATGTGGTGATCCAGGTGGCCGATAGTGGTCCGGGCATTTCGTCCGTCAATTTGAGGAACCTGTTTCGCGCCTTCTCCAGCACGAAGAAGAAGGGGCTTGGCCTTGGTCTGGCGATTTCAAAGTCTATTGCCCAGAGCCATGGTGGAGATCTGACCGTCGACCCGGGAGGAAATGGTCGTGGCGCGGTCTTCACGCTCAGGCTCCCGCTCGACCGGGGCGGTGCCCCCAACGCCGATATTTGAACAGAAAAGATAGCGAGGAAATCCGGAATGTCCGAAGAGTCGAACCTGATCTACATCGTTGATGATGATCCTTCCGTTCGCGATGCCCTGTCTGTCGTGTTCGAAATGGAGGATTTCCGGGTGGAAACCTTCGACAATGGTGATGCCTTCCTGATGGCTGCCGCCCGCAAGGAACCGGCCTGCGTGATCCTGGATGTGCATATGCCGGGTCGCTCGGGGATCGACATTCTCAAAAGCCTCAATGCGGAGGAATATCCCGCGCCTGTCTTCATCATTTCCGGACAGGGAGACATCCCCATGGCGGTGAACGCGATCAAGCAGGGCGCCTTCGATTTCATCGAAAAGCCCTTTGATGCCGACACCGTTGTCCAACGTGTTCGCGACGCCGTGGACGCCATGGCTCGGCGCGGCGACTTCGGTGAGAAGATGCGCAACTTCCCCGGCGCGGAAACCCTCACCCCGCGCGAACGCGAGGTGCTGGAGCAGATCACCGGTGGCGCGTCCAACAAGGAAGCCGGGCGCACACTCGGAATCAGCCCGCGCACCATCGAAGTGCATCGCGCCCGCATCATGGAAAAGCTCGGCGCGCGCAATGCCGCCGACCTCGTTCGGATCGTTCTGACGGGCGAAAAGTCGGATTGAGCTCTGGGCGGTGCCGGCTCTCTGTCAGGGGTGGCGCCGTCTTGTTTTGCCGAAAAGGCAGATCCCTTCGCGTAGGGCCGATGTCTTCTGTGTCGCGCGCTGTACCGGCGCCCCCGATTGTCGTCGAAACGGGTGCGGCAGGCTGGGTGTGTGTCTTTTGTCATATCGCTGGCGGGCATCACATGGCCGACGGGACGATGGTGATCATGTCTGTGTTGTGTGGCGCGCCGATGTATCGGCGGGGCGACCGCGCCGCTGAGGCGGATTTGAAGACGCGGTTTGATCGTCGATTGGTAAGGGGAAATACTTGCTGTGTGGCTGCGCAGCCTGTCGCCGAGTGGCGTGAGTGTTTGCGGATAGCGTAGCGGTAGGTGCGAGAAAAGAGGGGTTGCCTCTTCCGGTTGCGGTGTGGATACGCTCCGTGAGCGCCGCTCTGTGCGGTAGTAATTTGCTGGTCGAATTTGTTGTTTGAATTGTCTATCGTGTTTTTTAAGTGGGCGTTTTCCCGTTTTCGTATCCCGAAAATCCCGGATAGAGTACTCTGGTCACTGAGAGATTTGGGATCGGACGCGATCCTGCTGGGCCCTGCGGCATTTTGTGGAATGTTGCGGTGGCCTGTAAACTCCGACGGTGCCGCGTGATTTAGTGAATAGACTGGCGTCGGAATGGGACGGATTTCGCCGCTTGTCGTCGTGATGGAGGGGATTGGTATGACCTTTCTCGAGCAAACGTCACAGGCTCATGATCAGGCTGCGGCCGACATGGGCCTTGCTGACGTGGCTGCTGTGTGGGCTGACTATGTGAATGGCCCAAAAGTCCGAAAACTCGACCTCGCTCCCCATGAAGCCGTTTTCTATGAAGGTGATCCGGCCGACCATATCTATGAGGTCGGGCGTGGAACGGTGATGCTGTACAAGCTTCTGCCCGACGGGCGTCGTCAGGTGGTTGAGATCCTGAAAGCGGGCGATCTTTTCGGTTTCCAGTGCGGGCGGATCTACGATTGCACCGCGGAGACGCTCTCCGGGGCTGAAATTCGCGCGCTCGGCCGCAAGGACATCGATCTTTCGCTCAGTCTGCAGCGCTATGTCGGCGAACGCATGCTGGCCAAGATGGAAGCCCTGCACGATCATGCCATGCTGCTGGGCCGCAAATCCGCGATGGAGCGGGTGGCGAGTTATCTCATGCATTTCGTACCGGGGCGCGGCGTTGTCGATTGCCTGGGGCCGGCCGGCGATGTTGACGAAGGGGTGGTCGAGCTTTCGATGACCCGGCAGGAGATCGCAGACTATCTCGGCCTGACGATCGAGACCGTGAGCCGGGCAATTTCCGAGCTGAAGCGCCGGGGCTTGATCCGCATCGAGAAACAGGATCGAATTGTCATTCCGCGTATCTGTGGTCTGTGCCGCCTGACCGGCATGCACTAGGGGTGGCCCTGTAAACGAGATGGGGCATGGCGGCAGCGGGGAAATGTCCCGTCCGCCACTGAAGCTGCAGCCCCGCAGGGGGGGAAGGCGCGGAAGATATCCCCGCCTTGGGCAGCTAAGGGCGCCAGACGTCGTCTCACGCCAAGCCTGTCACACGGCAACCGAATGCCTGGCGGAACCGTTGGCAAGGTAACTGTCGAAGGCCGCCGCCGCGACACGGACGAAGGGCTTTCCGGCGTCCGTCACCCTGACGGTCCAGCCTTCGATCACGGCCAGTCCGTCATCGACCATCTCCTGCAGGCGCTCGAAGCCGTCGGCCAGTTGCTCCGGCTCCATCCCGTGCCGCCGCGCGATTGTCTCCACATTCGCCTCGTAGCAGGTCATCAGCATCTCGATGATGTCGGCGCGGGTGCGGTCATTCTCGTCAAGCGCGATGCCGCGCACGACGGGTGGGTGACCGGCTTCGATGGCGCGTTCCCATCCGCCCACATCGGGCGCATTCTGGATATAGCCCTGCGGCAGCCGGCCGATGGAGGACGCGCCCAGTCCGATCAGGATCTGCGCATCGTCGGTTGTGTAGCCCTGGAAATTGCGGTGGAGCGTTCCATCGCGCAGCGCGATCGCCATGGGGTCGTCCGGGCGCGCGAAGTGGTCGAGCCCGATGGCCACATAGCCGGCCTCCACAATCGCCTCACGCGCGGCATCCGCCAGCTCACGCCGTGCCTGCGCTTCCGGCAACTCGGCCTCATCGATCAGGGTCTGGTTTTTCTTGAACCACGGCACATGGGCATAGCCGAACAGTGCGATACGGCCCGGTTCAAGAGCAAGCGCGCGCTTCACGGTCTCGCGGATTGCTCCGAGCGTCTGGCGTGGCAGGCCATACATCAGGTCGAAGTTGATCGCATCGATGCCTTCGCTGCGAAGCAAGCCGACGGCGGTGGCCACGGTGTCGAACGATTGAAGCCGCCCGATGGCCTCCTGTACGGTTGCATCGAAATCCTGAACGCCGAGGCTCGCCCGCGTCACCTTCGACAGGGCGAGGGTGCCGGCTATCTCCGCTGTCACCGTGCGTGGGTCGAGTTCGATGGCGTGTTCGTGACCGGGGGCGAAGTCGAAGGCCTCGTGCAGCGTCTCCATGATGCGCAGGAACGAGGTCCGCGGCATCAGGCTCGGGGTTCCGCCGCCCCAATGGATGTGGCTCACGCTGCGCCGCGCGCCGATCAGCGAGCGAACGAGCCGGATTTCCCTGATCAGGGTCTCGCCATAGGCGGCGATCGGCTCATCCTTGCGGCTCGCCTTGGTGTTGCATCCGCAATAGTGGCAGATCTCCCTGCAAAAGGGCACGTGAAGATAGAGCGACAGCGGCGCGTCGGGCAGGTTGGCGAGCCATCCGGCATAGGTTTGCGGGCCGACCTGCGCATTGAAATGCGGCGCGGTCGGGTAGGATGTGTAGCGCGGAACGTTACGGTTCGCGTATCGTGCTTCTATCCGTGTCATGGGCGCGATTAGACCTGAACTTGTGTGCACCACCTTGATGTGGGTCAAGCGCCCAAAGACGCAGCGTCAAAAGGGCTGGCTTGTCCAGACATCAATCACCGGCAAGCCGCCTCAGTCAGAAGGCTCCGCCCGATCGGGGGGGGCACTTTGCGTCGGCTTCTGGCCTTTCCTACTTAGGGCAAGGCCGCGTGCAATGAAAGCCGTCGCGTCATTCGAGGGGCAGGCTGGTAGGGCGATCTGGCAAGGTGGTCCGGCAGCAAGGCGCGCGATTTCGAGCTTGGCCCGACCGGCGCGCGTTGCTGGTGAAGGGGCCTCCACAGGTGTCCGCGCTCACAGCGTTGCGAATTCGCAAGCCTGCGGCTTGGGGCTCTTTTGACGGGGTAGGGCCTGTACATGGCGAGGGGGAGGTGCCCCAGCGGAGCATCCTGCGAAGCGATGGGCTCCTGAGTGATTCTCGGGAATAACCGATGCAAGAGACGGGTTTTCGTGCAAGAGTGTGGAAAAAATGACGAAGGGTTGCTGCGTTCAGCATTCTGTCGCTGACGTTGTAGTCTTGACGATAACTCGCAGAAAATGGGCCTGTGCGGACCACGCGCAGGCAGGCAGACCTCACCTGAAACCAGTAATTGGCAGGGCGGAGGGACAAAAGGCCGCACCTGGAAGGCTCCATTCAGGCGGGAGGCCGATTGTAAATCCGGCAAGGGTCTGCTTTTTCATTTGTCTAACCTGAGCGTATTGACGCATGTCAAGGCGGAGCCCCTGATGCGTCACTACGCCTCGGAATGGAGGCTCGGGGGGTGCGTCTTGATCGCGCTAGTCGAGTGTTCGGATTTTTTGTCCAAACTCTGGGGCTGACAACATGGCTCGACCGACACATGCCCGCTACCTGACGATGGAGCAGGGCGGTTTTGCCCTCTTCCTGGTTGTGGTGGCGTTCGCCTGCCTGATCGTTTCCGGCAAAACCTATGACAGCGTCATGGCATTTCACGCAGCGTTCGGGGCGCTCGTGACTGCCGGTGGTGCGTTTTTCATTCTGAAAAGCTATTTCGATGCAGACGGCGCCGCACCGGCCCAGATCATCGATGGCCGCCCGAACTACAATATGGCGCCCGTGAAGTTCGCGTCTGTCGCGGCAATGTTCTGGGGGCTGGCCGGCTTCACCGTGGGGCTGATCATTGCCCTGCAGCTGGCTTTCCCGGCACTGAACTTCGATCTTCCGTGGACCAATTTCGGGCGTCTTCGCCCGCTGCACACGTCCGCGGTGATCTTCGCCTTTGGCGGTAACGTCCTGCTGGCGACGTCCTTCTATGTGGTCCAGCGCACCTCGCAGGCGCGCATGCCCGGCATTGTCGCGCCCTGGTTCGTGATCATCGGCTACAACGCCTTCATCGTGATCGCCGGAACCGGCTACCTGCTGGGTGTGACCCAGTCCAAGGAATATGCAGAGCCCGAATGGTACGCCGACCTGTGGCTGACCGTCGTGTGGGTGGTCTATCTGCTGGTCTTCCTCGGCACGCTCTGGAAGCGCAAGGAGCCGCATATCTATGTGGCGAACTGGTTCTACCTCGCATTCATCATCACCATCGCGATGCTGCATATCGTCAACAATCTGACGATCCCGGTCTCCGTGTTCGGGACCAAGTCCTACATCGTGTGGTCGGGCGTTCAGGACGCCATGGTGCAATGGTGGTACGGCCATAACGCGGTGGGCTTCTTCCTGACCGCCGGCTTCCTGGCCATCATGTATTACTTCGTGCCCAAGCGGGCCGAGCGGCCGGTCTATTCCTACCGCCTGTCGATCGTTCACTTCTGGGCGCTGATCTTCCTCTACATCTGGGCCGGTCCGCATCACCTGCACTACACCGCCCTGCCGCAGTGGGCTTCCACCCTTGGCATGACCTTCTCGATCATGCTGTGGATGCCGTCCTGGGGTGGCATGATCAACGGCCTGATGACGCTTTCGGGTGCCTGGGACAAGCTGCGTACCGATCCGGTCCTGCGGATGATGGTCGTCTCGGTTGCCTTCTACGGCATGTCGACCTTCGAAGGGCCGCTGATGTCGGTGCGTGCGGTCAACGGACTGTCCCACTACACCGACTGGACCATCGGCCATGTGCATTCCGGTGCGCTGGGCTGGGTCGGCTACATCTCCTTCGGTGCCCTCTACTGCCTCGTCCCGTGGCTGTGGAACCGCAAGGGCCTCTACTCGCTTCGGCTGGTGAACTGGCACTTCTGGATCTCCACCATCGGCATCGTCTTCTACATCACCTCGATGTGGGTTTCGGGCATTCTCCAGGGTTTGATGTGGCGCGCCTATGACGCTCTCGGCTTCCTCGAATACTCCTTCGTGGAAACGGTTGCGGCGATGCACTGGTTCTATGTGCTGCGCGCGTTCGGCGGCGGTCTGTTCGTCGTCGGTGGCTTCATCATGGCCTTCAATCTCTGGATGACCGTGACACGCGGTGAGGCGGAAGTCGCCGAACCTGCTCTCGCGCCGGCGCAATAGGGGATAACGATCTATGTCTCTCTGGCACAAACACGAGATCTTCGAAAAATATTCGATGGTCCTGGTGATCGGCATCCTTGTGGCTGTCGCCATCGGCGGGCTCGTCGAAATCGTCCCGCTCTTCTATCTGAAGAGCACCATCGAAAAGGTGTCGGGCATGCGGCCCTACACCCCGCTGGAACTGGCCGGACGCAACATCTACATCCGCGAGGGCTGCTATCTCTGCCACTCGCAGATGATCCGTCCGATGCGTGACGAACTGGAGCGTTACGGCCATTACTCTCTGGCGGCTGAATCGATGTACGACCACCCCTTCCAGTGGGGGTCCAAGCGCACCGGTCCGGACCTTGCCCGCGTCGGCGGCAAGTACTCCGACGAATGGCATCGCGACCACCTGCGCGATCCGCGCTCGGTGGTGCCGGAATCGGTCATGCCCGGCTATCCGTTCCTGCTCAAGGCAAAGCTTGAGACCCGGGACATCGCGGATCACCTGAAGGTCAATTCCATCGTCGGCGTTCCCTACACCGAGGACGCGATTGCCTCGGCCGGGGACGATCTCCTGGCCCAGGCCAATCCCGACAGCGATGGCGTTGACGCCCTTCTGGAACGCTATCCGAACGCGGTCGTGCGCGATTTCGACGGCAATCCGAAAATGGTCAGCGAAATGGATGCGCTTGTCGCGTACCTGCAGGTGCTTGGAACGCTCGTGGATTTCTCGATCTACGACGACAAGGCCAATTTGAGATAGGGGGCGCTCGGATGGAAAACTATACCCAAGCGGCAGAGTTCGCACAGACCTGGGGTCTTCTCTACTTCGTCCTGATTTTCCTTGGCGTGCTCGTCTATGCGTTCTGGCCGCGCAATCGCGACCGGTTCGACGACGCGGCCCATATCCCGCTGAGGGAGGACTGATCGATGGCTGATGATCACAAGAAACACGTGGACGAGGTCTCCGGTGTGGAGACCACAGGCCACGAATGGGATGGCCTGCGGGAGCTGAACAATCCGCTTCCGAAGTGGTGGCTCTATCTGTTCTTTGCATGCTGCATATGGTCAGTGGGCTACTGGGTGCTGATGCCGTCCTGGCCGCTCATCTCCAGCTACACCGCCGGCATGCTGGGGGCATCCCAGCGTGAACAGGTTGCCGTGGCCCTGGAGACGGGCATTGCCGCTCGCAACGAGATGGGCGCCGGCCTCGCCGACGCCTCGCTGGAGGAAATCAACAGCGACAGCAGCATGCTGGAATTCGCGATGGCCAGTGGCCGCGCGGCATTCGGCGACAACTGCGCGCCCTGCCATGGCTCCGGCGCAACCGGCTCGCCCGGTTACCCGAACCTGCAAGACGACGACTGGCTGTGGGGCGGTACGCTCGATGACATCCACTACACCATCGAGAACGGCATCCGCTCCACCGGCGATGACACCCGCATGGGTGACATGCCGGCCTTCGGTCGCGATGAGCTCCTCTCGCGCGAGGAGATCACGCAAGTGTCCAACTATGTCTACACGCTGTCCGGCGGCACGCCTGAACAGGGTGTCGACATGGCGGCGGGCGAGACCCTGTTTGTTGACAATTGCGCGGTCTGTCACGGCGAAGACGGCAAGGGCATGCAGGAGTTGGGAGCTCCCAACCTCACCGATGCCGTCTGGCTCTTCGGCGGCTCGATCGACGACATCAAGGCGCAGGTCACGAACGCCCGCAATGGCGTGATGCCGACCTGGAGCGGGCGTCTCGATCCCGTGACGATCAAGTCGCTTGCCGTCTATGTGCATGCGTTGGGCGGCGGCGAATAGCAGCCGACGCGCAAGGCGCAATAAGCTGGTAGGACGGCGGAACGCCGCCGTCCTCCAAAACCATTTCAGGCCGGGGTAGGCCCGACCGGGACTTGCGGATTGCGTAACGCCACTTCGGGCGCGCGCCACCGATATCCGGTCACAGTTGAGTGCTGGTGCGACCGAGGCTTTTCCGACGAGCCCGGGCAACGTCACGCAGGAAGGAAGCGCAAGGATGCGCAACGATCGCGAAGCGAACCCGGTACATGGCGAGCCAGACGAGTGGTTCGCGTCCGCCAAGAAGATCTACCCGATGGCGGTTCATGGCCGCTTCCGCAAGATCAAATGGGCCATTCTGGTCCTCACGCTCGGCCTGTACTATTTCTTGCCCTTCATCCGCTGGGACCGTGGCCCGGATGCCCCTGACCAGGCGGTTTTGATCGATCTGGCCGGACGGCGCGCCTATTTCTTCTTCATCGAAATCTGGCCGCAGGAAGTCTATTACGTCACCGGCCTTCTGATCCTCGCCTCAATGGGGCTGTTCCTGATGAATGCGGTCGCGGGTCGCCTGTGGTGCGGGTATCTGTGTCCGCAGACGGTGTGGACCGATCTCTTCATGGCCGTGGAACGCTTCGTGGAAGGCGACCGGCGTGAGCGTATCTATTTCGACAAGGCTCCCTGGACGGCCTCCAAGGTGGCTCGCAAGGCCACAAAGCACTTCCTGTGGCTGATGATCGCCTGGTGGACGGGCGGTGCGTGGGTGCTCTATTTTAACGACGCGCCGACCCTGGTCCGCGAGCTGGCGACCGGCCAGGCCCCGCTGGTGGCCTACACCTGGATCGCCATCCTGACCTTCACCACCTATGCGCTTGCCGGACACATGCGCGAGCAGGTTTGCGTGTTCATGTGCCCGTGGCCGCGCATTCAGGCGGCGCTGACCGACGAGCATGCGCTGAACGTGACCTATCGCTGGGACCGGGGTGAGCCGCGCGGGTCGCTGAAAGAGAACCTGAAGCTTCAGGCGGAAGGCCAGAAGGCGGGCGATTGCATCGACTGCTTGCAGTGTGTCCATGCCTGTCCGACCGGGGTCGATATTCGCAACGGCATGCAGCTTGACTGTATCCAGTGCGGTCTCTGCATCGATGCCTGCGACAACATCATGGAGAAGATCGGCAAGCCCACGGGGCTGATCGGCTACGATAACGACATGAACGTGGAAGCGCGTTCGGAAGGAAAGTCGGTCGACTATCGGCTGGTCCGCCCGCGTACCGTCATCTATGCGGGGCTGATCACCATTGTCAGCTGCGTCATGCTCTATGCGCTGGTGACACGGACCTTCGAGGACATCAACGTCCTGCACGACCGCAACCCGATTTTCGTCAAGCAGTCCGACGGCACGATACGCAACGGCTATACCGTGCGCATTCTCAACAAGCGCCCGAAGGAACGCGACTTCGTGTTCGGGCTTGAGAACATGCCGTTTGGTACCCGTATCGAGGTGGTGGGCGCACAGGGTGAGATCGGCGGCTATCCCTTTGTGACCGTGGGGCCCGACAGGACACGCGAGCTGCGCGTGCTTCTCTTTTCGCCGCTCGGCGTCGATTTGCCCAAATCCACCCCCATCACATTCCGGATTGTCGACATGCGCACGGGTGACACCGCGCGCGCGGACGACTATTTCAAAGCGGAGTGACCCTCAACGTGAGCATGATCGCCGAGCCCATGACCGAAACGCACAAGTCTGAGAAGCGCATGACCGGCCGTACGGTTCTGGCCTGGCTCATCGGCTTCTTCCTGGTGATCTTCGCCGCCAACGGCGCGTTCATCTATCTGGCCCTGTCCAGCTGGACGGGCGTGGAGGTGGAGAGCTCCTACAAGGCGGGGCAGGCCTATCAGGGTGAAATCGATGCGGCCAACGCGCAAAACGCCCGCGCATGGCAGGTGGATGCCCATCTGGAACGCGATGCGGCGGGGCTTGCCACGATCCGGCTTGAGGCGCGCGACAGGAACGGCGCGCCCCTTTCCGGCCTCACCTTCAACGCGCTTCTGGAGCGTCCCACCCATCGCGCGGACGATCGATCTGTCATGCTCGCGGAGAGCGAGACCGGCGTCTATGTCGGCACACTCGAAAAACTCGCCCCTGGCCAGTGGGACATGCGTCTTGAAGGCGACGACACAACAGGTGTCGTCTTCCGTTCGCGCAACCGGGTCTTCGTGAGCCAATAGAACGCAACGGCCCGAGCGTCGGAACGAGGTCGGCGCGCAACCGTCTGGTGATGGAAGTTGCGCGCGCGCCTGTGAAGGCGCAGGATTTTGCTCCGCGAAGGGCGTTGCGGGAGGATGCCATGAACGTGCATACGCGAGACTGGAGTGCCTTCGTCACGACGGGGCCCCAAGGCGCTGCTCATATCGAGCTTGCCGTGGAAGGGGTCCATTGTGCTGCCTGTATGGCCCGCATCGAAAAGGGGCTGGGCCGTCTGGAGGGCGTGGAAAATGCACGCCTGAACCTGACCACCCATCGCCTTGCCGTCGACTGGCAGCCAGATCGCACCAATGCCGGCGCCGTGGTGGACAAGCTGGAAGGCATGGGCTTCAAGGCGCATCCCTTCGATCCCGGAACCGTGCGCGGGCGCGACGAGGCCGTCAGTCGCGAGTTGTTGCGCGCCCTTGCAGTGGCCGGGTTCGGCGGCATGAACATCATGCTTCTGTCGGTTTCCGTCTGGTCCGGCAATGTCACCGACATCACGCCGGAAACCCGCGATCTGTTCCACTGGATTTCTGCGCTCATTGCGCTGCCGGTGGTCGCCTACTCCGGACGTCCCTTCTTCGCCAGTGCATGGTCGGCTCTGCGGTCGCGCAATGTGAACATGGACGTGCCGATCTCCATCGGCGTCGTGCTCGCCGTCTTCATGTCGCTGTTGCAGACGATCCAGCACGCCCATCACGCCTATTTCGACAGCGCCGTGATGCTGCTGTTCTTCCTCCTGATCGGTCGGTTTCTCGATCAGAACATGCGCCGTCGCACCCGTTCATTCGCGGAGAACCTGGCGGCCTTGCGGGCGGAAACCGCTCGTCTCATCCGGCCCGACGGCACGACGGTGGATGTTCCCCTGTCGCAAGTGGAACCGGGTGCGCAGGTTCTGATATCGGCAGGCGAACGCGTCTCGGTCGACGGGGTGATCGAGCAGGGAACTTCCGAAATCGATCAGAGCCTTGTGACAGGGGAAACGCGCCTTGCGGACGTAGGGCCTGGCGATGTCGTTCACGCTGGAACTCTCAATGCGGCAGGGGCGCTCACCGTTCGGGTGACGGCAGCCGCCAAGGGCACACTCCTTGATGAGGTGACGCGCCTTCTCGAAACCGCCTCGCAGGCCAAATCCCGCTATATCCGGCTGGCCGATCGCGCAGCCCAGCTCTACGCGCCTTTCGTCCATACGGCCGCCGCTGTCACGTTCCTCGGCTGGCTTCTTGCCGGTATCGGCTGGCAGCCCTCGCTGGTGATCGCCATTTCGGTGCTGATCATCACCTGCCCCTGCGCCCTGGGTCTTGCCATCCCTGCGGTGCAGGTCGTCTCAAGCGGGCTTCTCTTCAACAAGGGCATCCTGCTCAATTCCGGTGATGCGCTGGAGCGCTTTGCCGCCGTCGACACCGTCGTCTTCGACAAGACCGGCACATTGACCCTGCCGGATGCCACGCTCGCCAACCAGGACGAGGTGAGCGATGCGGATCTCGCGCTGGCGGGGCGACTTGCGCTGGCAAGCCGTCATCCCTTGGCAACGGCCCTCGCGCGCGCAAGCGGTGCGAAGGAGCCCGTTGCCGGTGCGCGTGAAGCGGCGGGCTCGGGTGTCGTGGCAAGCGTGGAAGGCGCGGACTGCAAACTCGGCAGCCCGCGGTTCTGCGGCGTCGAGGAGAACGCCGTGGCCGATGCGCTCGCCGATCATCCCGATGCGTCCATCATCGCGCTCAGGCACGGCGATGCCGATCCGGTGCTTTTCGTGGTGCGCCAGGCCATCCGTCCCGATGCGGGCGAGGTCATCGCACACCTGAAGGACAGTGGCTTGCGGATCGAGATCCTGTCCGGCGACCGCCAGGCGGCGGTCGCAATGGTCGCCAAGGAGCTCGGCGTGGCGGACTACACGGCCGAACTTGATCCGCGCGGAAAGATCGCCAGGCTCCAGGCTCTGAAGGAGGCGGGTCATACGGTGCTGATGGTGGGGGACGGGCTCAACGATGCGCCCGCCCTTGCGGCGGCCCATGTCTCCATGTCGCCCGTTTCCGCCGTGCATTTGAGCCAGGCGGCGGCCGATGCCGTCTTCCTCGGCGAAAGCCTTGCAGCGGTGCGTGTCGCACTCCACACCTCACGCCGCGCCCATGCGGCGATGCGCCAGAACCTTATGCTGGCATCCGTCTACAATCTGATCGCCGTACCGATCGCGGTCGCGGGCTTCGTGACACCCCTGCTGGCGGCTCTTGCCATGTCGGCGTCCTCCATCGTCGTGACCCTGAACGCACTGCGTCTGCGCTTTGGGGCCGCCGAATGAACCTGCCAGCCTGAAATGGATCTGAGCCATGGAAGTCGTCATCTATCTGATCCCCATCGCCTTGTTTCTGGGCGGGCTTGGCCTTGTCGGTTTTCTCTGGTCCCTGCGCAGCGGGCAGTATGACGACATGGAAGGTGCGAAGTGGCGTGTCCTGTCCGATGACGACCTGCCGCCCGACCAGCGTCCGCATCACTAACCCGGATCCTGTAGGGTCCAGATACGGAAAAGGCCCGCGCCTGATCGGCGCGGGCCTTTTCCGTTTTTCGCTTTGAACACGTGAAACCTGTCAGCCGCCCGAAGCGGTGAAGATGTCCTGGTCCAGCTTTTCGGCCATGGCGGTCACGTCCTGCGAGGCGGTGCCGAGCGGCAGCTCCAGCCGCGTCCACACATCCACCAGTGCTTCGCGCAGATGCTCGATCAGCGCATCGTTGTGGAACGGCGTCGGCGTGATCCGCAAACGTTCGGTGCCGCGCGGAACGGTCGGGTAGTTGATGGGCTGGATGTAGATGCCGTGATCGGCCAGCAGGATATCGCTCGCCGCCTTGCACTTTTCCGGGTCGCCCACCAGAATTGGAACGATGTGGGTTTCCGACGGCATGACCGGCAGCCCGACGGCGGCCAGCATGTCCTTGGTGTTCTGCGCCTGCCGCTGCTGGCCCTCGCGTTCGACACTTGACGTCTTCAGGTGGCGAATGGAGGTGGCGGCTGCCGCGGCAAGTCCCGGCGGGATGGCGGTGGTGAAGATGAAGCCCGGCGCATAGGAGCGCACCGCATCCACCAGCGCCGCAGAGCCCGTGATGTAGCCGCCCAGAAC
This sequence comes from Breoghania sp., assembly GCF_963674635.1. Classification (NCBI taxonomy): domain Bacteria; kingdom Pseudomonadati; phylum Pseudomonadota; class Alphaproteobacteria; order Hyphomicrobiales; family Stappiaceae; genus Breoghania; species Breoghania sp. The sequence goes on along the minus strand of NZ_OY771475.1, from coordinate 2,191,986 downwards.
GCCGAAGGCCTTGGCGAGCGTTCCCTCGATCACGTCGACCCGGTCCATCACGTCGTCGCGCTCGGCAATGCCTGCGCCACGCGGGCCATACATGCCCACCGCATGAACCTCGTCGAGATAGGTCATGGCGTTGTACTTGTCGGCCAGGTCGCAGATCTTCTCGATCGGGGCGATGTCGCCATCCATCGAGTAGACCGATTCAAAGACGATCAGCTTGGCGCGGTCGTTGCCCGCCGCCTTGAGCAGATCTTCAAGGTGCTCCAGATCATTATGCCGCCAGACCTGCTTGTGCATGCCGGAGCTTTTCACACCGGCGATCATGGAGGCGTGATTGAGCTGGTCGGACAGGATCAGGCAGTCCGGCAGAAGCTTGGCTATGGTGGAGATCGACGCCTCGTTGGAGACGAAACCGGACGTGAAAACCAGCGCGGCTTCCTTGCCGTGCAGATCCGCCAGTTCCGCTTCAAGCTGAACGAGGGGGTGATTGGTGCCGGAAATGTTTCGTGTGCCACCGGCACCGGCGCCCATGCGATCCACCGTCGATTTCAGGGCTTCGAGAACCTGCGGGTGTTGTCCCATTCCGAGGTAGTCGTTCGAGCACCAAACAGTGATTTCACGCTCCAGACCGTTCTCCGCGCGCCAGATGGCGTGGGGGAATTTGCCGGCAATGCGTTCCAGATCGGCAAAGACGCGATAGCGTTTTTCTTCGCGTAACGCATCGACAGCAGTCGCGAAAATGGCCTGATAGTCCATTCGTCCGTCCTTTAATTCATTCTAAGGTGAACACTAGCGCGGATCGGCACCCATGTCGAACATCCGTTGATCCGGAAAGGACCGGAATTGGGTATGCGTGGCATCGATGGTCGCACCGCCCAAACCTAACGCTCCGTTCACCTTTTTATCGGATAAAGCAGTGCGATACGGAGGGTTTTTGTGGTGAGTCTTGATCTGGCTTCGCTCACCTTTCTGCTGGTCGAAGATAGCGCTTACATGCGTACGATCTTGCGCACGATGCTGCAAGGCTTCGGGGCGAGACGGATCGTCGAAGCAGAAGATGGGGCCTCCGGTTTGGAGGCGATGGAACGTGCCAATCCCGATATTCTCATTCTGGATTGGGTGATGCCCATCCTTGATGGCGCGGATATGGTTCGCATGATCCGCACGCCACAGAACCCGTTCGCCTATATTCCCATCATCATGGTGACCGGCCATACGGAGCGCAGCCGCATTATCGAGGCGCGACGTCTGGGTATTCATGAGTTGCTCTCAAAGCCGATTTCGGCCAAGGCCCTGTATCAGCGCGTTTCGGCGGTGATCCTGCATCCCCGCGATTTCGTGAAAACGCCCAGTTACTTCGGTCCTGCGCCGCGTGAGATCCGCAATCGCCAGAAAATCTGGCAGGATACGGCCTCCGCAGGCGGCTAGGCTTTCAAAGAATACGCATTAATACTTAATAACCCGCAAGGTAGGCAAATTAATCGCCGTCTCTGCGTATTCCCTGTTATCTGCGCGATGATGACGTAGTGGTATGGTTCGGAACACCACGCGAGTGGGATAATAAAACGCTTCGTTTGAAACTCGCGGCTTTCGGTTCCTCACCCCCCTGAAACTGTGGCCGCTTTCTTTCTTTATTCGAGAATGGTCTGAGTATCGCCGCTTCTCTCGAACAGTCTTCCTGTTTTGTTTGCGTCGCACATGCAGCGCTGATGTCGGCCCCTCGCGCCGGCAAAGGTCTCATCAGGCGAAAGGACATTTGCGAAGATGAAGCCTCGCTCATTCGCAGGCGGAGATGGTGGCTCGGGTGCGGCGGAAGGCCGCACCGTCGATGGAGGCTTCGCACCCAATCAACTTTCCGCTCGCAACAGTTCCGGCGCACACGCGCGGGAAGGAATTGACCTGCGTCGCGCGCGCCGCGCCCTGTCCGTCATGCTCATCGACGCCGATGCGGTTGATGCCAAGTATATCCGTTGGCTGCTGGAGAGCATGGGGCGTTATGAGGTGCAGGTCGTTGTCGCCCCTTCGGTGGGGGAGGCGCGACGCCTGAGCGCGACACGCGATTTCGACGTCTACCTCTCTGACTTCTGGTTGAATCAGGAGACGTCCATCGCCTTCATTCGCGAAATCGCCGTGCGTCAGCCAAAGGCGGCCATCCTGCTGCTGACCAGTCTGGGGAGCGAGGATATCGAGGAGCTGGGCTTGCGCGCCGGTGCGCACGGCTTTCTCACCAAGTTCGAACTGTCGGAAAAGGCACTGGAACTGGGGATCTCCGCCTGCTTGAGCCGGAGCGAGGCGCTGCATGCCATGCGCCAGCGCATCCGCTTGGTCGAGCAGCGGTATGACGGCGTGCTCGGCACGGCCGCGGCCGAGCGACTGGGCTTCCTCGCGCGTCTTGATGATTTGTGCCAGCTGGCGAAGGTCGGGGCTGGCGAGGGCGCGCGGGACATCTTGCAGGACCTGGCCGGTTCGCTGGCGGAGTTGCGCCGCGATTTGCTGGATGGCCTGTCGGGCGAAGGCCATGGCGACCGGGCGAAGCCGGCGGTGGGGGAGCCGGTTCAGGCCGAGTTCGATTTTCTGCGCGACATCGAGACGGAGCGGGCGGGGCCGGAGGCGGAGGGGGAGGAGACGTGCGGGCAGGCGGTGTCGCAGAGCGGCACGGATCTGCGCGATATCGTTGCTGAGGCCGTCGATTTCTATGGCTTTGAGGCGCAATTGAAGGGCGTGGACGTGTCGGCGGTGGGCGCAGAGCAGGAGGTTCTGGTCGGCGGGGATCGTCTCATCTGGGTGGCCGCCCTGGTCGGTATTCTGGAATGGGTGGCGAGCATGTGCCCGACCGCGATCACCTTATGGAGCCATCCCGCGCGCGATGGGATCCCGGCAACGGTTCGCATCCTGGGGCGCGCGGTCGCGGCTGGCGGGGATGTCGAGGACGGCGTCCTGGCCTGGCCTTCGCAGTTGTTCCTGCCGCTTGGGGCAACGCATGCCTGCGAACGCAGCTCCGACGGGTCGGTCGCCGTCGTCCTGGGGTTGCCGAACAGCCCCGTGTCCTAACCCACCCTTCTCATTCGTCTGCATTCGCGTTAAACCCGCAATAAATTCCTACACAAGGGAAACGCGCATGCCTTTGCTGCTTGAAGATTTCGCCCGCGCCCGCATCGTGCCGGTTGTTCGTACCTCCACCCGCGCCACAGCCGAGTTCGCAATCGAATGCCTGGTGGAAGCCGGGTTTCCGATCATCGAGATGACGCTGACCACGCCCGAGGCGGATGCCATCATCGAACGCTTTGCCCGCGAGCCCGGCGTCGTCATCGGGGCGGGAACGGTCCTGTCGGGCGAGCAGGCGCACCGCATGGCCGATTGTGGTGCCGAATTCCTCGTCTCGCCCGCCCTGCGCCCGCGTGTTGCCGATGTGGCGCGCGACATGAAGCTGCCCTTCTTCCTCGGAGCCGCGACGCCGAGCGAGGTTCTGGAAGCCCATGAAATGGGCTCTACCGGGGTCAAGCTCTTCCCCGCCGCCCAGCTCGGCGGACCGGCCTTCCTGAAGGCCGTGCGCTCCATCTATCCCAATATTTCGCTGATGCCGACCGGTGGCATTTCCGCCGATAACGCCAAGAGTTATCTGGATGCGGGCGCGTTCTGCGTCGGTATGGGCGGCAAGCTCGTGGATGAAAAGGCGCTCGCCGCACGCGACAAGGCCGCCGTCCAGGCCGCCGCCAGACAGGCGCTGGACGCGGTTGCCTGAGAAGGCCGGAGCGAAGACCCGGTGCGCCTTGAGCCCCGTTCTTTGCACAGATGCAGATTGGATCCCGTGTCTTGCGTGACGCAGGGGCAGGCTTTACTTGTTAAGTCTGCCCCGTTTCGTTTCGCGTTCCGACGTCCTTCCTGTCTTCCTGCATCTCAAGGCCTCCCATGCTTGTCACGGAACTCCTCGTCATCTTCCTGTGTCTTGCCGCGGGCGGCGTTCTGAAGGGGGCGACGGGGGCGGGAACGCCGGTATTGGCGGTTCCCGCGCTTGCAATGTTCTTCGATGTGAAGACGGCGGTCATCATCCTGCTGCTGCCCAATCTGATGACCAATGCGAGCCAGATCTGGCGTTATCGCAGCTTTCTGCCGAAGCGGTCCTTCCTGAAGCTTTTCCTTTTCGGAGGCACGGTGGGCGCGGGGCTTGGCACATGGGCGTTGACCCAACTTTCCGCCGAGGTCCTGGAAGTCGGGGTGGGGATCGTGGTGCTTGTCTATATCGCCTTTCGGCTTCTGCACCCGCACTGGAAACTCAGTGACCGGGTCGGCACGGCAATATCCCTGCCCGCAGGCGTCCTTGCCGGCATTCTGCAAGGGGCCTCCGGCATCTCCGCCCCCGTGAGCATCACCTATCTCAACGCGATGCGGCTGGAGCGTTCGGTCTTCATTCCCTCCATCTCCGCCCTGTTTTTGCTTTTCGTGGCAGTGCAGATCCCCGCGCTTGTCGCGACAGGGGACATGACGGCGAAGCTGTCGCTGATCAGCGCGGTCGCCGTCGCGCCGGTCCTTCTTGCCATGCCGCTGGGCAGCCGGTTGGCGAAGAGTGTCTCGCCCGTGGTTTTCGATCGAATCATCCTCACCCTTCTTGCGATCCTTGCGATCAAGCTGGTCTGGGGCGGGCTTCTCTGAGCGGTCCTCAGACCACACAGCTCGGCCAAACCGTTCGGTGCGTCTGTCTGACACCTTGGAATTGGTGCCCTTCCGCCTGAACTATGCGCGTCTTCCGCCATCGGGTGTTTCTCCGTGGCGGAATGAGAACGTGTTGCAGGCTGGCTCTTTGCGGCTTTTGAAAAAGACGAACGCCGACTGGCCGGGCTGCCGACTTGGATCGGCCGCGCGGGGCACCTGCGCCGATGATGCGGCGATCGCCAAGGCTGCAAGGGGACCTGAGAATGCGTTTGGGCGAGAAGCCGACCAGGGCAGAACCAGGAGCTCACTCCCTGGTAGACCGGTTGGATGCGGTCAGAAGTATTAGTGAAAAATACCAGTGGTATTCAAACGCATTTGTCAATCCCGCGTATCACCTTAAAACCCCAAGCTCCGTCACCGCTGTCATGCCCAGCCGGGAAAAGGCGTTCGAGCCCTGCTTTGAGAGCAGATCTCCTATGAGCCGACCCCACTTCGACGCAAGGTTCTTCAACCATACATTGTGCCGACAAGGCTAGGACCGATCATCCCATGTCGATTATCAAAGGTTTTGAGATGACGACCTCGCAGGCGCTCGACCTGGGCGAAAAACAGCCGCTGGACTTGGCGTCTATCGCGATGGCGGCTCTGGAAGCCGGTCGGATGCTGTTGTCCACTGGCGCGAAATGCACGGTCGTACGCAGTGGCATGATCATGGTCGCAACAGGACTTGGTGCGGACCGTGCGGATGTGCGTGTCGGCTTTGCGTCCATCTCCGTCACGGTTGGCGACGGACCTCGCACCGTGACGCGGATGCTCGGTGTGGGCCATCACGGCGTGAACATGAAGCTCAGCCATCGGTTGCGCAGTATCTGTGCCCGGGCTGCGCGCGGTGAAATGACGTGCGAGGAGGTCCACGCAGAACTGGCTGCGGCGGAGAAGGCGTCCGTCCGTTATCCCGCTATCGTTGTTGCCCTGGCTTCGGGTATTGCCTGCGCCGCCTTTGGACGCCTATTGGGCGTTGACTGGCCTGCCTTCATGCCGATCCTCGTCGCAGGCACCCTCGGCCAGTGGGTGCGCATGCGCATGGTGCACATGCACGTCAATGGTTTCGTCATTGCTGGCACCGTTGCCTTTCTCTCCTCCCTTCTTGCCGCTTTCATGTCCATTTATGCGGGCAGCGGTCTGATCCAGGTTGCCATGACGGCAGCTGTCCTGATGATGGTTCCGGGCATTCCAGCCATGAATTCGCAGATGGACATCATCGAAGGCTATCCCACGCTTGGCAGTGCGAGAGCGCTCAGCGTCGGCATGATCCTCATCTTTCTGACGATTGGCGTCGGGCTCGCCCGGCTCTGCCTCACGGGGCCCGACATGAGCATGGAGCCGCTGCGCAATGGCATCGTCCATCAGATGGTCTTCGGCGCGATCGCGGCGGCGGGTTTCGGCGTCCTGTTCAATTTCAACCACGGCAATCTCGTTCTTTCCGGCGTTGTTGGCGCAATCGCATTGGGCGTACGCACACTGGGCATGGAGGAGGGGTGGAACCTGGCGACAGCCTCCTTCGTGGCCGCGCTCGCGGTCGCCCTCGTCGTGGAGATGGTCGGCTTCCTGCCCACCAACAAATATTGTCAGGCGGGCAAGGCGCTGGCGCTGGCGGGGTGTATCCCGATGATCCCGGGCAGTGCGGCGGCCCACTGGCTGATCGGTCTTTTTGGCCTGATGTCGCATACCCCGGTCGATGCGGTGCCCGTGCTGACCGCAGCCATTCAGAGCGGGCTTCTGGTGATTTTCACGATCGGCGGCATCGGCTCTGCTCTGGCAATCGTGTCCTCGCTCGCCAGGCGCCCCGAATTTCCCGAATAGGGCAATAGCATCCGGCTCGCCTTGCTTGAGACGGGGTCATCGAGGATTGGTGGTGCTTCAGGGCAAGGTGTCTTGCTCCTCAAGTGGTGGCACTCGTGGGATTTTCGGAACGGGCAGCGAGAACGGCTCTCTCCGACAAGAGCCGTTCCCGCCCACCTGAGCCTCCACATCATCCAATGATCATGCGGGGTTCTCCACTTTAGAGGCCTGCGCGGCGGCGCTGCGCAATGCTTTGTATCCGATCACTGCGGCGAGCAGCAGAATGACTGCATCCGCCATGGGGAAGGCGAACCAGATGCCGTGCACCCCGAAAGCGGCAGAAAGCGTCAATATGATCACCGGTGTGAGCAGCCACGGCTTCACCAAGGTCAGCGCCGCCGTCCGTCCGGGTTGACCGAGAGCCTGGAAATACAGCGCCAGGACAAGGATCGGGCCGGACGATGCGTAGAGCCCCATCATGGGACGCAGGATCTTCGCAATGGCGTCGATCACCGCGGGATCCTTGCTGAACCAGCCACCAAGGGGGGCTCCCGCAAAGATGCCCACCAGAACCACCGACAGGCACCACAGAAACGCGGCCCCGAGCGCCAGCCACAACCCGGCCCGCGCCCTGTCATGCAAGCCTGCACCGGCATTGTTTCCGGCGATGCTCTGCGTCGCCAGCGCGATTGCCATCTGCGGCAGGAAGGCAAACCCCAGGAGCCGGGTCACCACGCCATAGGCCGCGATCAGGACGGCATAATCCGCCCCGGCATGAAGCCGTAGCGATAGCATGACGGCGCTGGCGACCACGGCGATGCCGATGAAGCTGAGGCACAGCGGCAGGCCAAGGCGCACGATCCGCGACCATGCGTCCAGCCAGCTGTGTTTGAGCAGACCGGATAGGGGCAGGAGTTTCCTGCTACGCGCCCTCACGCCCAGAACCAGCGCCAGGCCCAGGGCTTGTGCCGCAACCGCGCCAAGGGCGGAACCGGAAATTCCCAGACCGAGAACGACGATTGCCAGCCAGTTCGCGCCGATATTGAACAGGTTGACCAGAACGGAGAGCGCGGCAACGAGACCGGCGCGCCCCTCGTTGCGAAGGGCATCGGCGTGCAAGCCGAGTATCAGCTGCGCCGACGCGCCAAGGATCACGATCCGCAGGTAGTCCTCCGCCAGTTCGGCGACATCCGCGTTGTCGGCGGCCATGGACTGGACAAGCGCGGGGCCGATCATCGCCCATAGCAGGGCAAGCGCGACGGATATTGCCAGCGCAAGCCCGTGCGCCCCGGCAAAGACGCGCCCGGCACGCATCCGCTCCCCAGCCCCCAGATGTCGCGCCATCAGGCTCGACATGCCGCCGCCCGCCAGGGTCGTCAGCGCGGACAGAACCATGACCACGGGAAAGGCCAGGCTGATCGCTGCGAGCGCATCGGGCCCGATGAACCGGCCGACGAAAATGCCATCAACGACAGTGAGAATGCCGCCCATCGACATGACCACGGCCATGGGAACGGCGTTGGATAGAAACAGCCGCCCGATCGGGGCGGTCAGAAAAGGATTAGCCTGCTGTGCAGCGTGCCCCATAGACATCGCTCACTCCTCTTGCGAGGCATTTCGAGATGGATGGGGCCTGCGTTGCCACCGCGCGAAATGCTTCGAGGGTGAGGGCGTCTTGGCAGATCCGGGCTTCACCGTGACTTTCGTCCGCAGGCGGCAGGTGCCGGAACCTTGGGCGCAGCTCATAGGCGAAAGGAGGCTGTCGGGTCAACCATTGTCCGGTGCCCGCGTGATGGCGCGAAAGACAAATGGTGCGTGCAAGACCGGCCGTGCTCGCGCAAAAGCCACAAGGCCAGCACCCCCGTTGTGAAGCCCCCTGCAAGGATCGGCAGGGTCGGCAACTATCTCACAAAGCACGAGATTTTCGCGATCTTCACCTCAGATGCCCGATCGCGCGAGACGGAACCCAAGATCATCAATTGCAAAAGTCGGGTGGCTTCTGACTGTCTGGATAAGGGGGATTGGCGCCAGGGGGGGGCGCGATTTCAAGATAAGCTAATGATATCGAGCCGACATGAAGAGTGTGATTTCGCTCGGTGCCAACGGACATGCCGACAACAGTTTTTCTGGATCGTTGGGGGGATGAAGGCGGAACCGACAGGCGCTGCCATTGGAGGCGGCCAACCCTGAGGGCATCTCCTGGCGATGATGCCAGTGGCCTAATCGCGCCGGGGCGCATCGCGAAGGGTCAGACCATCCGTATCCAATCCGCAACAGATGCCCCACGGTCGAGCGGTTGTCACAGAGGGGATTTAGCCGCGATTGGTCGGTTCGCAACCGTGGTGCATTGGAGCGACGATCATGGCAAACACAGGAAATGCGAAAGAAGTCCTTTATCCTCCAAGGCGCCCGGTGAAGTGACATGCCGCACCGCGACGCAAGGTCATGACGCTGCACCGGGCGTGTGCCTTCGAGACGGTGGCAGCAACCTGGAAATCGATGTTCGGGCACTGGCATTCTCGGGCACAGATCGCGTGGACGGCACGCCCGGCTGCAGGTTACGATACTGCGTCATGTGAAGTGAAACGGCGGATGCCGGTGGCATCTGGCCCCTTGAAACCCTTCGCAGGTTGCCCGCATTTGGGCGGAGCATCCTGCTGCCAATTTGGCGGTACTCGCCCGGTCTTTGAAAATATGCAATGAATCCAACTCTCTCTGAGAAGGGTGTTCCCCGCACGCGCGGGGATGAACCGGCCTACATCTACTTGCAGGCCAATGGCGCTGTGTGTTCCCCGCACGCGCGGGGATGAACCGCGCAACAGCCCATCATCCGCCGAACACGCGCAGTGTTCCCCGCACGCGCGGGGATGAACCGTTCCCGCGGTGGGCAAAGTGGGCTGATATCTACGTGTTCCCCGCACGCGCGGGGATGAACCGTTGCTCGCGCAGGCGTTCAGGCTGGCGGGTGAGTGTTCCCCGCACGCGCGGGGATGAACCGGCGGGGGGCAGGGTCGTGCGCGGCCTCGTCGCGTGTTCCCCGCACGCGCGGGGATGAACCGGACGCGGCGGGATCGATGCGGGGTCGAGGGCGGTGTTCCCCGCACGCGCGGGGATGAACCGCGCTGGGGCCGACCGATGGTCTCCGCCTTGCAGTGTTCCCCGCACACGCGGGGATGGAGTGCACACCGCTCTGAACTTGCCCTGACCGGCGTCCGGAGCTTTAATCCAGGCGGCATCGTCTAAAGGCCTGAAGAGCTTCCCGTTCGGTCGATATGCCGGAATAAAGGGACGATTTTGAATGAGCGAATATGTCGACAGATCTGGGATGCGGTGATCTCCAAGGGGCGTTATCCGGGGCGACGCTGGAGTTCTGGGGGAAGTCGCGCGAGGACGAGCTTCTGCGCAATGGAGATCGTTCGCCGCTTTTCAAACCGGTTCTTCATCACCTGCTCGATGTTGCTGCGGTCACCCATGTCTGGCAGGCGGTCAGCCCCGCGCGATGCGTTCGGGATGCGGAAGCGTTGAACGTGCCGCCCGAGGCGCTGGCCCGGATGAATACGTTTCTTGTCGGCCTGCATGATCTCGGCAAGTTCTCGCGTTCCTTTCAGTGCAAACGGGCGGACTTCTGGCCTGAGCGCGTGCTCGGGCCCTTCAGATCCTGCGCCGATCGCGGTCATTGGCGGAATACGGCCATCCTGCTTCGTGCAGACAGGATGGCGGCTGCGCTTGCAGACCTTCTCTACGGTTCCGCGCATGCAGGCCGTGCCGATCTGCTGACCCCTGTCATCGCGGCAATCTCCGGCCATCACGGGCGTCCGCCAGGGGCGGAGGAAATCGGCGCGCGAGCATGGTCGGCGGCCGATGACCTCCAGATCGGTTCGCAATGTGTTGCTCATGCCGAAGCGGCTTTCGCGTTGCTTCGGCAAGTCGTGGCGCCCACAGCTCTTGACCTGCCGCCACGTCTTGCCCCAGCCGTTTCCTGGTCGTGGCGCTTGTCGGGCCTGACCACGCTGGCCGACTGGGTCGGGTCGGATGCGGCGTTCTTCGGTTTTCAGCCGCTCGATATGCCGTTGGATCGATATTGGACCTGGGCTTGCGAGCAGGCGCGGGACGCTTTGCGGGCCAAGGGGCTTATGCCGCCTGCTCCGTTCAGCGCTCCGGGGCTTGCACGGGTTGCGCGCGAGGCGGCTGAAAAGCCGCGTCCCATGCAGGCGCTCGCCGCCAGTCTGCCATTGGAGCCGGGACCTCAGCTTGTCATTGTGGAAGACACGACAGGCGCGGGAAAGACAGAGGCCGCGCTCGTTCTTGCGGCCCGGATGATGGCTGAGGGCAAGGGCGAAGGGCTGTTCTTTGCCATGCCCACCATGGCCACGGCGAACGCGATGTACGAAAGGCTGTCGCGGGGCTATCGCGCGCTTTTTGAAGACCATGCAGCTCCTTCGCTCGTGCTGGCGCATGGCCGTTCGGATGTTTCCGGCACATTCCTCGAAACGATCGGGGCTGGGATGACGAACGGGGCGGGCGCGGAGGAGACAGCCGCAGCCTTCTGCGCCGGTTGGCTTGCCGACAGCCGCAAGAAAGCTTTCCTTGCCGATGTCGGGGCTGCCACGATCGATCAGGCGTTTCTCGCCGTCTTGCCCAAGAAGCACCTGACCTTGCGCCAGTTTGCGCTGGCTGGCCGCATCCTCGTTATCGATGAGGCGCACAGCTACGACGCCTATATGGAGGAGGAGCTTCGCGCTCTTCTCAGCTTGCAGGCGATGAGCGGCGGGTCGGCGATCATCCTTTCAGCCACGCTTTCCGGGGCTCAGAAGGGCGCACTGGTCACGGCCTTCGGCGAAGGGTTGGGCCTGCGCGATCCGGAGGATCTGGCAGAGGAAATCCGCAGCGACGCCTATCCGCTGGCGACGAGCCTCGCCAAGGCCGGCGTTAGCGAAATCGCGCCGGGTTTCGATGCGGCCCTGGCGCGCGAAGTGACGATAGAGCGGGTGTCCGGCAGGCCCGACGCCGTGGCGCGGGCGCTGGAGGCAGCCGGGAAGGGGGCAGCCGTTGCGATCATCTGCAACGCTGTTGATGAGGCCATTGCCGTTCACGAGACGATCCGCGCGGCAATCGATCAACGGGCGCATCTGTTTCATGCGCGATTTGCGCAGGGCGACCGGCAGGAAATCGAAGAGGCGATGCTTGCCCGCTTCGGCAAGAAGGCGACGGCGGCGGATCGCGCCGGGCATGTCCTGGTGGCGACCCAGGTAATCGAGCAGAGCCTGGATCTGGATTTCGACCTGATCATCACCGATCTGGCCCCCATCGATCTTCTCATCCAGCGCGCGGGTCGGTTGTGGCGGCATATGGGGGAGCGTCCGACGCGCGTGCGCGCGCTCGATGCCCCCCGCCTGCTCGTTGTTTCGCCGGACCCCGCTCTGGTGGAGGACGAGACATGGCTTGAGCCGGTTCTTGGAAAAGCTGCCTTTACCTACGCCCACCCCGGCATCATGTGGCGCACGGCCCGCGAGATATTTGACGCGGGCGCAATCCGGACGCCGGAGAGCTTCCGACCAATGATTGAGGCGGTCTATCGCGGCGATGACTGGAGCGACGTGCCCAAGCCGTTGGGGCCCCGGCTGACCGATGCGGAGGGAACAAAGGCGGGCCAGAAAAGCCTTGGCCGCATGAATGTCATCAAGCTCGCGGATGGCTACGGTGCCTTGTCCGACAGTCTCGGCGTGGATGAGGATATCGGCACGCGGCTGGGGGAGCCGACTGTCACGCTGCGGCTGGCGCGTATTGAGAGCGGTCGTCTACTGCCCTGGTTCGAAGCCCAGGATCAGGTTTCGGCCTGGGCCCTGTCGGAGGTGCGGGTTCGAACAAAGTGGCTCGGCCTGTCGCATCCCTGTCCTGACGATGCCTTGCGCCGGATGGCCAAGGCGGACTGGCCCGAATGGGAACAGGGCATGCCGATCGGGGTGGTGGATGAAGACGGCAAGGTAACTGTCGGTGCGAATGTGAACGCCCAGCTGTTCTACGGAAAGATCTTGGGTTTCAGGCGATCATAGGCGCCATCTGCGATTAGCCAATTGCGGCTCGGGAGAGCGATGTGTCAGTATTGACGAGTGACAAATACGCATAGTTTGAGTGCGGTCCTGAGATTTGCCGCCTCATGGCGGATGATGGATTAGAAAATGCCTTTCAGTCTCCTGAATGACAGGGCGTTCCCTGTCGTTTGCCGATCCGGCGCGCGGCGGTGGATGGCATTTCCCGAAATCGCTGCGGCGGTCGATAATCCCGAGAGCGACTATGCGGTCGAATTTGGCTGGCCGCGTCCGGATCTCGATATGGCGTCCTTCGAGCTTTGCGTCGGCATCGTTCATCTTGCCTTTGACATTCGCGATGAGGATGACTGGAACGCGTTGTGGAGCAATCCGCCCGATGCGGCGGTTGTGACGCAGAAGCTTCAGCCGCTTCTGCCCGCCTTCACGCTCGATGGCGGCTCGGACGGCGACGATCCGCGTTTCATGCAGGATCTGGAGCCGTTGGAGGTGGGGGCGAAGGCGGCGGACATCAATCCCGTCGAGGCGCTGTTCATCGATACGCCGGGGCAGAATGGCCAGAAGAAAAACGCCGATCTGCTGACCCACCGTGACCGGTACGCAGCGCTTGGTTTGCCCGCTGCAGCCATCGCTCTCTATGCGCTTCAGGCTTATGCGCCTTCGGGTGGTGCGGGCAATCGCACCTCGATGCGCGGAGGCGGGCCGCTTTCCGCGATTGTGATCCCGGTGGCGCGGGCGGATGGACCGCCGGTGTCGCTGTGGCGCAAGATCCTGGCCAATGTCTGCCATGCCGAGCGCCTGAAGCCGGCCGATCTGGCGAAGGCGTTGCCCTGGCTTGCGCCGACGCTGACATCCGACAAGGCGAGCGGCGGACGTCTGGTCAACCCGGACAAGGCCGGGGACGCGCATCCTCTTCAGGCATTTTTCGGTATGCCACGGCGCATCCGGCTCGTTATGGCCGAGGCTCCGGGACGTTGCGCGTTGACCGGAGAAGTAGGGCCTCTTGTGACCGGCTTCGTACAGAAGCCCTATGGCGTCAATTACGGTGTCTGGCAGCATCCGCTAACCCCTTATCGCCGTCAGAAGGAAGCCTCTGAACCCTATTCCTTGAAGCCGAAATCGGGGCGTTTCGGGTATCGCGATTGGATCAGCGTGACGGTTGGGCGGGAGGAGGGGCTTCTCAGCGAGCCGGCTCAGACAATCCGGCTGGCGCGGCGGCAGCGCGCTCATGCTTTGGCTGATGGTGGGGCGGATCCGCGTGTCAGGGTTGGCGGCTGGGCCATGAACAACATGGAGGCCATCGCCTACCTGTTCGCCGAGCAGCCGCTTCATCTCGCCTCCTCCGCGCCGAAACCGGTCGCGCTCGATGACATGGCACGGCGGCTTGCCGCCGCGGGCGATCTTGCAGCCGCACACTTGCGAAGCGCGATCAAGCTGGGGCTCTTCGGTCCGGCGAGCGCCGGAACGGATCAGGGCGTTCTCGCGCTGGCGCACACGACGTTTTACGAGGAAACGGAGGCTGAGTTTCACGACCTCCTTCAGGATCTGCTCGCCAGCGCGGATCGGGAGCCTTCCGCCGATCCTGCTCTCGATCTTTCGCGACGCTGGCTATCCCGCATGCGCCATGTGGCGCTCGATATCTTCGATCGGCTGGCACCGGTGCCTCTGGATGACATGGAGCGCGCCGCGCCGCTGACCGCCGCCTATGGACGGCTGCGTGCGATGTTCGAAGGTCGTGGCAAGGATGGTGCCGCTCTCTTCACCGAATTGCAGATGGCTGTTCCGGCGGGGGCTAAGAAATCCCGGACGAAGGAGGACGCGACATGAGGCTCGCGCGTGAAGACGAAACGGCGATGACGGCCATCATCGGTTGGTGGCGGATGCTGCATCCTGACGCTGACGGCAGCGGCGGGGATCGCGCCGGACGTGCCCGGTTGAGGCGCGCGACATCGCCGCTGGACGCCCTTCTTGAGCCGGAAACCCATGCCTTGATCGCGCGCTTTGCAGCCGCTGCCGGTGGCCGCTGGCCGAAAGGCAAAAACGAGAGCGCGACACTGGAGATGCGTCTTGCCGTGCTGGCTCTGGCTCTGGCGCAGATCGAGCCGAACCAGACGTCGGCAGAGCGTTTCGCCTCTGCCGTCGGACGGACGCCGGATGGGCGCTATCCGGGCAAGGATGACCGGCGACGTCTGTCACCGGCGCGCTTCGGTGCCTTGCTCAGGGCGTCCGACGATCCGGAGACCTTCGCGAGGCTTCTGCGGCGAGCACTGCGCGTCCTTCGTCAGGTTCCCTTCAATGTTCCGCAGTTTATTCGCGACGTTCTTGCCTTCGACGATGAAGTCCGCCGCGACTGGACCTTCCAATACCACCATACGCGCCGTGACGCGGACGAGTTTGCCGAAACCGGCGATGCGCTCGAAGCTAGTGACGCCTGAGGAGATTTCAGCATGAACCGGTTTTTGCAACTGCATGTCCTGACCGCCTATCCGCCGTCCAATCCCAATCGCGACGATCTCGGTCGGCCCAAATCCGCCATCATCGGCGGCGTGCAGCGCATGCGCATCTCCAGCCAGGCGATCAAGCGTGCGATGCGGCAATCCCCTGCCTTTGTCGAGGCGCTGACGGATAGCCTCGGCAAACGCACCCAACGGCTTGGCGAAGTCGTCAGGGCCCATCTCGTTGAAAAGGGTGCGGATGAGAAGACGGCGGTGGAGATCGCCCGCGATATTGCCGCTGTCTTCGGCAAGCTCAAAGGGGACAAGGACGGGCATCCGACCTACATCGAACAGCTCGCCTTCATCTCTCCGGATGAGCGGGCTGCGGCGCTCAGTTTTGCCGACAAGATGCTCTCTGGCGAAAAGCTGCCCGGTGAAAAGGAATTGGTGAAGATGTTGCTGAACACGGCTGACGGAGCCGTCGATATCGCAATGTTCGGACGCATGCTCGCCGCCAATCCCGACTATAATCGGGACGCGGCCGTACAGGTGGCGCATGCTTTCACCACCAACCGGGTGACCATTGAGGACGACTATTACACGGCCGTCGACGATCTGAAGCAGCCGAGCGAGGATGCCGGGGCCGGGTTCATTGGCGAGGCCGGCTTTGGTGCCGGTATCTTCTATGTCTATGTCTGCGTCGATCGCAGGTTGCTCGTCGAGAATCTTGCCGGTGATGGCGCCCTCGCCGCGCGCGGCATCGAGGCGCTGGTGCGCGCCGCTGCGATCAGCTCGCCTTCGGGCAAGAAAAACGCCTTTGCCAATCATGTGCGGGCCGAGTTCGTGCTGGCGGAACTCGGCGACGGCCAGCCGCGCACCCTTGCTTCCGCGTTCACCCGACCGGTTTCCGGCGCCGATCAGATGGCGGCGTCGGTCGACGTCCTGACCGGCATGCGGGAGGCGTTTGCACGCAGTTACGGCAAGGACTGGACGGACGAACGTCTGTTGCAGGTGGGCAACCCCGACGGTGTCACGCTCGATGATCTCGCATCCTTTGCCGCTTCAGGCGTTGCGGACGCTGCCGCATGACCCGCTGGCTCGTCGTCACCCTGGCCGCGCCCTTCGCCAGTTTCGGCGAGGAGGCTGGCAACGCCCAGCGCGGAACGGCGGACCGTCCCACCCGATCTGCGCTTGTCGGGCTGGCGGGCGCGGCACTTGGCATTCGGCGCGCGGATGCGGAGGCGCAAACCGCGCTCGCCGCCTCGCTTGCCGTAGCCTCGTGGACGCTGGATGCGGGAAGGCTGTTGAGCGATTTCCATACCTACCAGTCTTTGCCGAATGCGCGTGGAGGCCGCGCCACACGTGCGTTGGCGCTGGCGAGCGCGAACGAGCTAGTGACCTCCATCACAAGGCGGGAATACCGTTCGGACGTGCTCTATTTCGCCGCCTACCGCGAGACGGAGGCCGCCAGCGTCTCACTGGACAAGTTGTCCGCAGCTTTCGCGCAACCGGTCTTCAGTCTTTATCTGGGTCGCAAGTCGTGCCCCGTCTCTCGCCCGCTCAATCCGGTGGTCGTCGATGCCCCGAATGCGGCCACCGCATTCAGGGTCTATGCGCGACGAGATGCGCGTCTGGCCTTGCCGTCGGGCACACGCGGCACGTTGGCAACCGAGGCGCGCGAGGATCTGGGCGAAACGGATGCGCCGCATCGCGTCCATCTGCGTGTCGATGATCCAGGCGACCGCGTTGTCTGGCAATTCTCGTCGCGCCGCGAATATGTGCGCGGTCTCGCCCTCGACAGCGCCTCAGCCACGTCCGGGGAGGACCTCACATGACAGCCCTGCACATGTCCCGCCTGACATTGCGCCGCGACAGTTCTGCGGTCGCGCCGTTGATTGATGTGCTGCGCCCTCGGGCAACCGGTGAGCAGATGAACCTCGACCACAAGTTGCTCTGGACCGTGATGCCGGAGGCGATCCGCGCGGGCCGCGAGACCGTGGGCGAGGATGCTGGGGCGCGCACCGCAGCCTTTCTGTGGCGACGCGATAGCGGATCCGACCGGTTCTATTTGCTCGGTCCCCGGCCGGAGACAAGTTCCCCCTTCTTTGATGTCGAGACGAAACCGTTCGAACCCGTTCTTGCTGCTGGTGACCGGCTCGCTTTCGATCTCAGGGTCAATGCCACGGTGAACCGCAGGATCGCAGTCGACGCGGCGGGCAAGGCCGTGCGTCAGCGTTGCGACATCGCGATGGACCTTATGGCCCGAGAAAAGAAGCGCCTGGGCGGTGGCGAGAACTGGTATGGCGAAAACCGCGAGCGGCTGGCCGAGGAGGCTGCCCGCGAATGGTTTGCGCGCCAGGGCGAGGCGAACGGCTTTGCCGTTGCTGCCGTGGCGCTTGATGGCTACCGCACCCAGACGATGCCGCGCGGACGGGGGCGGCCGGCGCGCTTCGGCGTCCTTGATCTCAAGGGGATCGTAACGGTCATCGATCCGGTCGCCTTCACACGTCGCCTCGCTGCTGGCTTCGGTCGCGCCAAGGCTTTCGGCTGCGGCCTGATGCTGATCCGCAGGATCTCCTGACGGTGGCCGCGAAGGAAACACCACAAAAGATACCGGGGGCGCCGCCGCCCAAGCCGATCCCACTGAAGGAACGTGCCACGATCATCTTCGTGGAGAAGGGGCAGCTCGACGTGATCGATGGAGCCTTTGTTCTCGTCGATGCCAACGGCGTGCGCATGCACATCCCCGTCGGCGGCCTCGCCGCGATCATGCTGGAACCGGGAACCCGCACCAGTCACGCCGCCGTCGCTCTGGCCGCGCGGGCAGGCACCCTCCTCATTTGGGTGGGAGAGGCGGGCGTTCGCCTTTATGCCTCCGGCCAGCCGGGGGGCGCGCGGTCCGACAGGCTGTTGTGGCAGTGCCGGCTTGCGCTCGATCCTGACGCCCGGCTCAGGATCGTGCGTAAAATGTTCCAGATGCGTTTCGGCGAGACGGCGCCGGAGCGGCGCTCGGTCGATCAGTTGCGCGGTATCGAGGGTGCGCGCGTGCGCACCATCTATGACGGGCTTGCCAAACAGTTTGGCGTCACCTGGAAGCGCCGGAAATACGACCCCGGCGACTGGGACGTTTCCGACGTGCCGAACCGCTGCCTGTCGGCCGCGACCTCCTGCCTCTATGGGCTGACGGAGGCGGCCGTGCTGGCTGCGGGCTATGCGCCGGCGATCGGTTTCCTGCATACCGGCAAGCCGCTTTCCTTCGTTTACGACATTGCAGACATCTTCAAGTTCGAGACGGTTGTTCCCGAAGCCTTCCGCATTGCCGGTCTCCATGCCAAGGGGCGGCTTTCCGGTCATCCCGATCGTGAGGTGCGGATCGCCTGCCGGGATGCCTTCCGCCGCACCAATCTGCTGTCGCGCCTGATCCCCTCCATTGAGGACGTTCTGCTGGCGGGCGACCTGCCGATGCCCGAAGCGCCGGAGGATGCCGTGGGCCCTGCATTTGCGGATGAGGCGCCCACCGGTGACATGGGACATCGCTCATGATGGTCGTCGTCACCAACAACGCGCCGCCGCGTCTGCGCGGTCGACTGGCCGTCTGGTTGCTGGAGGTGCGGGCCGGCGTCTATCTCGGCACCTATTCGGCGCGCACCCGCGAGATGATTGCTGAACAGGTGCGCGACATGATTGCCGATGGCGATGCCGTCATCGCCTGGACGGCGCGCAACGATGCCGGATTTGACTTCGAAACCTATGGCTCGAACAGGCGGATGCCGGTGAAATTCGACGGCTTGAAACTCGTTGCGTTCCACCCCGTGGAACCTGTCTGAAGCGAGGCGTTTTCCGTCTGAAAAGCTGGTGCTCGCCGGGTCTTTGAAAATGTGCAATGATTTCATGCGTCTCTGACAAGAGTGTTCCCCGCACGCGCGGGGATGAACCGCGCCTTGCTGTTGCGGCACTATTGCTATGTTCGTGTTCCCCGCACGCGCGGGGATGAACCGTTGGCTTCCTGCCGTCCAATGGCGACTAGCCGGTGTTCCCCGCACGCGCGGGGATGAACCGACGGCCCGGCCAGATCTTCCGCCAATCGGAAGGTGTTCCCCGCACGCGCGGGGATGAACCGCATCCGCGATCGCGACCATCGTGTTCCAACGTGTGTTCCCCGCACGCGCGGGGATGAACCGGCGCCTACCGGAAACTGAGGACGGGTTTGCTGGTGTTCCCCGCACGCGCGGGGATGAACCGTTCTCTACGGATCTGCGATGCAGCCTCGCAGGGTGTTCCCCGCACGTGCGGGGATGAACCGCAGGACGAGGACGGGCGGCAGGTCTGGCCGTCGTGTTCCCCGCACGTGAGGGGATGAACCGTTACCCGTGGCCCGCAACAGTCGGGTTGCAGCGTGTTCCCCGCACACGCGGGGAAGTACCGGGGAGAGGCACCAGAGGCGGGAACCCGTCGGCTGGACGAGCAGAAACAGACCTCGCCATCACACAATTTCTGAGGTCTGGGAGACGCCTTGATCTGGCGGATTTGCGTGTTGTTGAGGGGTATACGTTGGTATCGGCGTTGGGGCCCGAGGCTTGATCCCAACAAATTTCCCCGATGCCAGCGGACGCAATGAAGCGCCATTCGACGGCGTGTCCGCGAAAATCGAATGAAATCAGAGGCTTTTCGGGCTCTGTCGGACTTCTTCGGACTGTCTGGATTAGGGGAAGTGGTGCCCAGGGGCGGAATCGAACCACCGACACGCGGATTTTCAATCCGCTGCTCTACCAACTGAGCTACCTGGGCTCACGGGGGACGTGGCGCCGGTCGGCGTTCCCCTGAAAGTTCGCGTTTTATAGAGAACCCATTTGCGCCTGTCCAGCCGGTGAATGCGATTTTCCAAGGCTTCGCCGAATAAGTTTTCCAATGAGCCGCGCAAGCCGTGGAAAACCCGACATTCGGCGCCGATTGCCAAGTCGCCTTAAAGGCTTGGCGTCGCTACGGCTTATGCGATATCTCCGGCCCCTCTTCCCGCCTCTATGGCAATTGATGCCGCCATTTGGGCAGCGAATCTGCGGGCCCGCGATGCGTTGACGCGGTCTGCAAACAGCAGGCGCAGGGCTGTTGCCGACGCAGCCTTCGCGGCCAGTCCAGTTTCATCCATCGGGCCAAGCCCAGAGGCATGCGCAAAGCCTGTTTGCCCATGTGGATGCCCGCGGCGGTGTGGGGGCGCTTGATTCGATTTGGGAGACCGGACCCTCCATCCAAGCGGCGGATCCTGGCCGTTGCGCGATCGCCCCCGCAACACATGAAAAAAAACCGCTTGTGAGGAGGGAAGGGCGGACAGAGCCAATTGCAGGGGGAAGGGGCGTGACGCGCGGCGACACGTTGTGCGCCCATGTGCCTTGCAACACACATGGCAGAGCCTTTCGACGCGGGTCATCCGTGCGGTGGAAACGTGCCGACAGTCTTGTCCGGGATGAAAAGGGCGCTCCGGGAGCTGTTCAGGCTAACGGTCGTTCTGCCTGTCGGGGGCGTGCATACTGGCCAGTGCGCCCAGTTCTTCCGGGTCCACGTCGTCAAGCTC
Organism: Breoghania sp.; assembly: GCF_963674635.1. NCBI lineage: Bacteria > Pseudomonadati > Pseudomonadota > Alphaproteobacteria > Hyphomicrobiales > Stappiaceae > Breoghania > Breoghania sp. The sequence goes on along the minus strand of NZ_OY771475.1, from coordinate 2,171,446 downwards.
GACGGCGGGGATGGCGTAATTGCCCGAAAGCCAGCTATGCAGGTCGACATCCGCGCAGCGCGCCGAGCAGAAGGGATAGTATTTTTCCACCGAGAGCTTGCTGCAGTGCGGGCAGGGGCGCACGGGCCGCTTGGTCCCGCCGACGTCCTGCGCGGTGCCCGGTGTCTTGCCCAGTGTCTTGCCAGGTGTTTTGTCTGTGCTCATGGCCTGATCGCGGGTGCCTTGCTTTGCGTTTCGCGGGTCTATTCGCTCATCGCGAGCGTGTCGGCCCAGTTCCGGCGCACCTGGTAGCCCGCTCCGGACAGCATCGAAACCGTCTCGTGAATGGGAAGGCCGACCACATTGGGATAGGACCCCACGAGTTTCACCACGAAAGATCCCGCGAGCCCCTGGATCGCGTAACCGCCAGCCTTGCCGCGCCATTCGCCGCTGGCCAGGTAGTCGGCTATCTCCGCTTCGGACAGCCGCTTGAAGCGGACCCGCGTCTCCACCAGCTTGTGCCGGGAAGCCCCGCCCGCTGTCGCCACGCAAATGCCGGTATAGACCCTGTGCGCGCGACCTGAGAGAAGACGCAGGCATCTCTCTGCCTCGTCCGTCAGTTCCGCCTTGGGCAGGCTCCGGCGCCCCACGGCGACCACGGTGTCGGCGGCGAGCACGAGCGCACCGTCATAATCGGGATCGCGCTCGATCGACCGGCGCACGACTTCCGCCTTGGTGCGGGCAAGCCGGGTCGCGAGTGCACGCGGCGTCTCCCCGCGTGTCGGCTCCTCGTCGATATCGGCGGGAAGCAGATAGTCGGGGCGGATGCCGACCTGCTCAAGCAGCGCCAGTCGCCGCGGCGAACCGGATGCGAGAACGAGTTTTGTACGATCCGTCATCGGCATCAACCGTGCTGACCGCTCGGGGCCGCCTTCGCGGCCCGCAGCGGAAGGACTACTTGAAACGATAGGTGATACGACCCTTGGTCAGGTCGTACGGGGTCATTTCGACGAGCACGCGGTCGCCTGCCAGAACGCGGATACGGTTCTTGCGCATGCGCCCCGCGGTGTGGGCAATGATTTCATGTTCGTTTTCAAGCTTCACGCGGAATGTCGCGTTGGGCAGAAGTTCCGTGACGGTGCCCGGAAATTCCAAGACTTCTTCTTTCGCCATGCGGTTTCCCTGGCTCTCCTGTTCGGTCCTGCAGATCCGGAAAAGTGGAAACCGGCTTTTCCAAAGGGGTCTGCATTCAAGGTAATCTTTGCGGCGGAGGACCGGGGATGTGGCTGCCGGTTCCGACGTAGTTCGCGCGCGAACCTAACGGATTGGATGTGGAAAGTGAACAGGCCATAAACATGCCGGTGACAATGCGGCGTTGCAACAGGTGCAGGGCTCGTCGTTCTGCCTGAGAAAAAGTCCGTATTTCCTGCAATTGTGCGCGGATAATGCCTATCCGGCCGGGGCGGCGCTCCATCTCAGCCGCTGCTTGATCCGTTCGGTCAACTGGTCGCGCACCATGCGATAGGAATCGAGGATCTGCTCGCGGCTTCCCGTCGCAAGGGTCGGATCGGCCGTCGGCCAGTATTCCACCTCAAGCGATTCCGTGCGGGTCAGCTCAAGCGCCCAGTGATGCGCCTCCGGCGCCAGAGAGATCACGAGGTCGAAATGCGTGTCCTCCAGTTCCTGCACCGTCTGGGGTTGGTGTTCGTCGATATTGAGGCCGATTTCATTCAGCACCGCATCGACGAAAGGGTCGCGTTCTCCCTTCTTCACGCCCGCGGAGGCGACATAGATGCGCTGGGGAAAAAGCTGACGGGTAATCGCGCCGGCCATGGGGGAGCGCACGGCATTCATGCCGCATACATAGAGAATGGCACTGGGCAACGTTCGCAAGGCTGCCGCGGGCATCTCCGGATCAGCCCTTCTTGTAAAGGGCGCAGATCAGCGTGAACAGCCGACGCGCCGTGGTGTGGTCGACCGAAATCTTGCCTTTCAATCTCTCTGCGAGCAGATCAGAAGCTTCGTTGTGGACGCCGCGCCGCCCCATGTCGATCGCCTCGATCTGGCTTGGCGTGGCGGTGCGGATCGCGGCGTAATAGGTCTCGCAGATCAGGAAATAGTCCTTGAGGATCTTGCGCAGCGGACCGAGCGCCAGGACATGCAGCACGACGTCCTCGCCGTTCTCGCGCGTGATCGTGAGATGCAGGCGCTTCTCGATGACCGCGATGTCGAGATGATAGGGGCCGCCCTCTTCGTCTCCGAGGGGCTGGAAATAATTGTCGTCCAGCAGATCGAAGATCGCGACCTCGCGCTCGTGCTCGATATCGGGCGAGGAACGCTCGATTGACGACTCATCGAGCGTCACCTTCGTGATGCGAGCCTTGTCTGAGTGCTCCGTCTCCATGCAACCGTCGCTCATGTCGATATGATCTCAGTCGGGGCCAGGTCCTGTCATGTCTTTGTGCCAGATGCCGCTGGGGCATCTGGCCGAAACACCGCCAGCCTATGCGCAAGCGACCCGATCAATCCAGCCCGCTTGCGCTCTTGCGAGCGAATAATGCGTCGCGCTTGCCTGTAGCGCGGGGTGTGTTGCCCCCGCGTGGCCGGTTTCACCGACTAAAGGTTGAGGCGAAGCCCGATGGACCGCCCATGGGCGTCCAACCCCTCGGCATCGGCCAGTCGCATCGCGGCGGGCCCGATCATCCGCAGCGTCTGGGGATCGCATTTGAGGATCGAGGTGCGCTTGACGAAATCGAGCACCGAAAGACCGGAGGAAAAGCGCGCCGAACGCGCCGTCGGCAGCACGTGGTTGGACCCGCCCACATAATCGCCCACGGCTTCCGGCGTGTAGCGGCCCAGGAAGACCGCGCCCGCGTTGCGAACCTGGTCCAGCAGGCTCTCCGGATCCTCCACCGCGAGTTCCAGATGCTCCGGTGCGAAACGGTCGATGAGCGGCACCGTTTCCTGAAGACTGCCGACAACGATCGTCGCGCCGAAATCGCGCCAGCTCGCGCTCGCGATGTCGCGACGGGGGAGGGTGGCGAGCTGACGCTCGACAGCCGCCTCCACCGCATCGGCCAGCTTCGCGTCGTCGGTGATCAGCACCGACTGCGCCGAAGCGTCGTGCTCGGCCTGCGCCAGAAGATCGATGGCGAGCCAGTCGGGATCGTTTTCCCCATCGGCCACCACGAGCACTTCCGAAGGACCGGCGATCATGTCGATGCCGACCGTGCCGAAAACCTGCCGCTTGGCGGCCGCCACATAGGCGTTGCCGGGGCCGACGATCTTGGCGACGGGTGCGATGGTTTCGGTGCCATAGGCAAGGGCTGCTACCGCTTGTGCGCCGCCGATGCGATAGATCTCGGAAACACCCGCCAGACGGGCGGCAGCCAGCACCAGCGGGTTCAGCGCGCCGTCGGGGCTCGGCACCACCATCACGATGCGCTCAACGCCCGCAACCTTTGCAGGCACCGCGTTCATGAGGACGGAACTGGGATAGGACGCCGTGCCGCCGGGCACATAAAGACCGACGGAGGCGACTGCGGTCCATTTCGATCCGAGTTCCACGCCGATTGCGTCGGTGTAGCGATCATCGGCGGGAAGCTGACGGGCGTGATGGGATTGGATGCGGTCGCGGGCGAGCTTCAGCGCGTCCATCGTCTCCGGATCGACCGCGGCGATGGCGGCATCCACTTCGTCCGCCGTGACTGCCATGCCGGTGGTGGAAAGGTCGAGGCGGTCGAAGCGGTGGGTGTATTCGATCACCGCCGCATCACCGCGCGCGCGCACGTCGTTGATGATGGCGCGCACGGTATCGTCCACATCCTGCGAAACCTCGCGCTTGGCGGCGAGAAGGTCGGCAAAGCGGCTTTCGAAATCCTCGTCTGCCGTCGTCAGGCGAATGGCCACAGCGTATGCTCTCCTGAATTCATGGGCGGGAAGGTGAGAGACGGCGTCTGGGCGCGTCCTCGTCCGGCCGCTTTCGGGGCGGTCGTGTCCCCGTATCAGTTCTCTTCGATATCGTGTTGCGGCTCGCTGCCGGTCGCCCAGGCCGCGCCCAGATCGGCAAGCTGGGCCTCGATGCACTCCACATCGAGCCGGATCTTCCCGCCTCCGGCAAAATCAAGCAGCAACCGGCCCGCAGGCGCATCCCCCTCCTCGAAGCGGATTGCCAGAAGAACCAGAACGGCTTCCTTGTTGTCCTGTCTGAGGCCCGTCGCCGACACCTTCTCCACCCGGTTGAAATGGAGCATCGCGCGGCGGCGCTCGAATTCCTTGACGCCCTTGCGCGTGGTCTTGGGCGTTGCTTCGCGCACGAACCGGTTCATGGTGAGCATGAAGCGGTTTTCAGACGCAAGCCAGCGCAGGTCGCCGACTTTCAGGACAGCATCCTGCACATGGGCGGAAACGATGGCGAGATCGTCGCTGTCCAGGGCGACCAGTTTCAAGTCGGGCATGGGAATATGGCTGCTTGATTACAGGGATAGGCTCGTGCGAGCGGTGCTCTAGAGGTAGTCGCTCCCGCGCTCCGACGCAATGACCCAGGCATGCTGCGGGGCCTTGCGCGTGCAAAACGCCCCGGCTGACAACGATCGCCGCCTCAGGAGGCGGCGATGCGCTCGATTTCCGCACCGCAGCGGCGCAGCTTTTCTTCCAGCCGCTCGAACCCGCGATCCAGATGATAGACGCGGTTGACGGTGGTCTCGCCCTTGGCCGCAAGCCCCGCAATGACGAGCGACACCGAGGCGCGCAGATCCGTCGCCATCACCGGGGCGCCCTTCAGGGTTTCAACGCCGGTGACGGTCGCCACCTGGCCGTCCAGATGGATGTCCGCGCCAAGGCGCGCCAGTTCCTGAACATGCATGAAGCGGTTTTCAAAGATCGTCTCGGTGATCCGCGACTTGCCCTTGGAGCGCGTCATCAGTGCCATGAACTGCGCCTGAAGGTCTGTCGGGAAGCCGGGGAAGGGGGCCGTCTCGATATCGACCGGCTCAATGCCGGAGCCGTTGCGCTTCACGCGCAGGCCGGAATTGGTCTCGGTGATTTCCGCCCCCGTCGCCCGCAACGTGTCGAGCGCGCTGTCCAGGAGATCGGCGCGCGCGCCTTCCAGCGTGACGTCGCCGCCCGTCATGGCAACGGCCATGGCGTAGGTGCCGGTCTCGATGCGATCCGGCACCACCGGATGCGTGTGACCGTGCAGGCGATCAACGCCCTGAATGTGAATGGTCGGGGTTCCTGCGCCCTCGATCTTCGCGCCCATGCCGATCAGGCAGTTGGCGAGATCGACGATTTCCGGCTCGCAGGCCGCGTTTTCGATCACGGTCTCACCGCGCGCCAGCGTCGCCGCCATCATCACCACGTGGGTGGCGCCGACGGAGACCTTCGGAAAGACGACGCGGTTGCCGACAAGGCCCTTGGGCGCGTTGGCGATCACATAGCCGCCCTCGATATCGAGATTCGCGCCCAGCGCCTGCAAGCCGTCGATGAAGAAATCGACCGGGCGCGTGCCGATGGCGCAGCCGCCAGGCAGCGAGACGCGGGCCTTGCCCATGCGCGCGACCAGCGGCCCGATGACCCAGAAGCTCGCCCGCATGGTGGAGACGAGTTCATAAGGCGCCGTGGTGTCGACGATATTGGCCGCGTTCAGATGGACGGTCTGGCCGGTCATGGCGTCTTCGCCCGCGCGCTTGCCATTGACCGAATAATCGACACCGTGGTTCGACAGGATGTGTGTGAGCTGCGCGACGTCGCGCAGCCGCGGCACGTTTTCCAGCGTCACCGCCTCATCGCTCAAAAGGCTGGCGATCATGAGCGGCAGGGCTGCGTTTTTCGCGCCCGAAATGGGGAGGCTGCCATTGAGCTGGTTGCCGCCGACAATCCTGATCTTGTCCATTCAAAGCCTCGAATTGCATGGCCACGCAGGAACCTTACCCTCCCGGTGTCGCCCGAAGGAGCGGCGAAGGTGTGCGTGGCAGAACTGATTTTGGAGCAAACGCGAGGTTCGCAAGCCGCGTTCCGGCTTGACGGCAAACCCGTCCCATTCGCGCTGCTCTAGCCCAAGCTTGTGGCCGAGACAAGGCGGAGTTCGGCCATTGTTTGCTTGTGCCGCGCGCCGCGGCAGGCGCGCATATCCGTCATTTCGCGTCCGCACCGGTTTGGCAAGCCGGAGATGGCATCTCCATGCGAGGGCTTCGGCGAGGCATTTGCCGCCTCACGAATCGGTCGGGTCGCCGTCCTGCGCGGCGCTTTTTCGCTCGCGTTGCTGTTCCTTGCGCCGTTTCAGGTTGGCGCGCAGCGCCGCCGCAAGCCGCTCTTCGCGCGAAGAGCGTTTGGCCTGTTTCGCGCCGGGGGGTTTTTCCGGGGCGCATTTTGCCGCGCCTGACCCGGATTTGTCTTTTTCAGTGTCGTCGATGTCGGTCATGGCCTTGTTTTTAGCGAAAAACGCTGGGGAGCGGAAATGGAAAGCGGGGGAAAAGCGGCGGCTGGTCTCGCGCGGGTTCCCAGCATTCATGCGGGAAACCGTGTGTCTGTGTGGTCTGATGATCCACAGGCCTATGGAAAAGCGCATTGAACGCGAATGTCCTCTTGCGCGCGGTGCCCTCCTATGGCAAAAGCGCCGCGTCCGACGGACTTCCGGCCAGCGCTTCGAGCGGCGCGACGCCTTTTCGATCCCGCTACGGGGTCAACCGTCCAGACAGATTGCTGCCGTAGCTCAGGGGTAGAGCACTCCCTTGGTAAGGGAGAGGTCGAGAGTTCGAATCTCTCCGGCAGCACCATTCTCCACCGTGGAAATCCGAAAAACCTTGCGCAGCCTTGCTGCGCTCGAAATCGCGTGCTGCAAAGCCGCGGGGCCCATGTCGGTCATCCCGATTGGCCATGGCTCACGAGGGATGTCTGCCTGACGGGGGCGGCGCTCTATTTCCGGGGTTTCTCACCAATCAGATCGGCCCGCCGATGCCCATTGCATCATTATCGGCTCTGTAAGGCGGCCCGAGAGTGCCGTTTTCCGGAATGGTGTATTACGCATCGGCTTGGATGGGTCGCTCAAAAGTAAAATTGTGAATAACTTGCGTGTAAAGTCGGGAATGGCTCGTAATATTAAATAAAAATGTCGTGATATGGCGATTATTTAATATATATAGTTAAAAAAATCAAAATAACATATTTCAGTAACAGTAAATATATACGTATTAGCATTTTTGGAATTGGTTCGTCTCAAGTTTGTCCGGGCTGTAAGCATATCAGAAGAGTAAGTTTCTTGAGCGCTTATGACAGCGTATTGTAACTGTCAGATAAGCTAGCGAGAGAAGAAAATACGATCGTGACAAACACAGAAGGAATTCCTACCATAAAGCCAAACCAACGGGGATCTAATGGAAAAGACCCCAAAGACAACGATTCCCAAATGCCCCACCTATTGGCGTACAGTAACCGGATCTATTACATAAAGCAAAAATTGGCGAGCGACCACATATAAAAGCACGATATGCAGAATGCGTATTTTGATTGTGCATGTCGCGACAAAAAGTAGCGTGAACGATACGAAATATACTATGGTTAGTGCTGTCTGAACTGCGATATTTATTGAATATATTTGTATATAGAATACGTAATACAGAAAGTATGGGTGAGGTAGTGGTCCTATACTGAGAGATCGGGGGCAGATTGTCGGCGTAGCGGAATGGCGTAGAAAGAATGAAGCCAATATTCATATTGGGTCTAGGGGCTCAGAAGTCAGGGACGAGTTGGCTTCATGCGACCCTGAATAAAAACAAGAATGTAAATATGGGTATTTTGAAAGAATACCATGTCTGGGACTACATATATCTGGATTCCTTCAAGGAACTAAAAGCAGATATAGAGAGCGGCGCTTCGACGGAAGTAATGCGCGGCCATATGCAGGCGGAAGAAGGCGTATATATTAAATATTTCCAGGAACTGATCAATTCAGATGTGCGCGTGACCGGTGACATCACGCCCAGCTATGCTCTGTTGGGCGAGGGTGCCCTAAGAGAGATAGTGCAGCGCATTGAAGACGGTGGATTTGAACCGAAAGTCATGTTCTTGATGCGTGATCCCGTTGAAAGGATCTGGTCTGCAGCAAGAATGGAAGGCCGCACTCGTCGCGAAATGGGGTATCAATTAGACGAGAGCGTTGTTGAAGAAATTGTCTATGGGTACTTGGAAGACGAGGCGCAAATGGCGCGATCAGACTACAAGACAGTAGTAAGAACGATAGATAGGGTCTTCAGTTCGGACCAAGTGCATTTTGAGATATATGAGAATCTATTTAAAAATTCGAGTATCGAGCGCCTCTGCGCGTTTCTCGGATTTCCCTTGGAGAACGTGAACTTCGATCAAAGAGTGAACGCCTCACCGATCTTCGCAAGATCAGAAAAGACGACAAGGGACATCATGAGGAGAATGAAGCCTCAATATGAGTTCTGCAGCGACAGGTTCCCGATAACAAATGGTCTTTGGCAATCTGGTTTGTAATCCTCTTGAGTAAGGTTTGTGAGCTGGACCCGAGGCATCGCTGGCCCAGAAAACTGGCTGGAGATCTGACCGCGCGAGCTTTCCAATGAGGCAATGGCGATGACGGGCGGGCGTGGAGCGCCTGTCCTTCCCGCACGCGTACCAGTTCGGAATTTTTCCCGTGCATTCCGCGCATCTCTGACCTAAACACGACATCCATCCCGCCCGGCATTTCTGGTTCATTGCACAAGATTGTTTGCCACATGCTCGATAACGCTCCCTGCTATGTCCTCAAGCTTCAATGCCCCGATCGCCCCGGCATCGTTGCCGGTGTCGCCAGCGCGCTGACGCGCGGCGGGGGCAATATTCTGGAAAGCGCCCAGTTCGACGATCTGAAGACCGGCCTGTTTTTCATGCGGGTCTGCTTCACGGCGCCGGAAGGCGTACCGCTCTCCTCCTTCGAGGACCTGATCACCCCGGTCGCCAATGCCTTTGGCATGGACTGGTCGCTGCACGATCAGGCGGTGAAGCCGCGGGTTCTGATCATGGTCTCCAAATTCGACCATTGCCTCCAGAACCTCGCCTATCGCTGGCATATCGGATCGCTGCCTGCCGATATCGTCGGCATTGTCTCCAACCACGAGGAAGCGCGCTCCTGCGCCAGCCATTACGGGCTGCCCTTCCATTACTGGCCGGTGACCAAGGAAAACAAGGTGGAGCGCGAGGCGCAGCTCATCGATCTGATCGACAAGGAGAATATCGATCTGGTCGTGCTGGCGCGCTACATGCAGGTGCTCTCCAACGATGTGTGCGGCCGCTATCCTGGCCGCATCATCAACATCCACCACTCGTTCCTGCCCGCCTTCAAGGGGGCAGCGCCCTACAGCCGGGCGCATGAGCGCGGGGTGAAGCTGATCGGCGCAACGGCCCACTACGTGACCTGCGATCTCGACGAAGGCCCGATCATCGAGCAGCACGCCGAGCGCGTGACCCACGCCAACTCGATCTCCGAGTTCGTTTCCATCGGACGCGATATCGAAGCCCGCGCCCTGTCACGCGCCGTCATTTCCCATTGCGAACACCGCGTGTTCATCAACGGCATCAAGACGGTCGTCTTCTCGTGAAATGACAGACTGGTGGGCCTAAAGGCCCGCCAGCTCCTGCGCATAGGCGAAGATCGCCGGCGCACCGCCCGTGTGCCAGAAGAGAACGGTGTCATCCGGGCTGAATTCACCGGCCCGGATCATGGCGACAAGCGCACCGAAAACCCGGCCCGAATAGACCGGGTCCACCAGAATGCCCTCGCATCTGGCCAGAAGCGCGATCGCCTCGCGCTCAAGCTCCCCGACAACACCATAGCCACCGCCCAGAAACCGCTCATCGAGGATGAAATCGGTGGGCATGTACCGCCGCTCCACCCCGTGGAGGGCTGCGGTCTCGTTGGTCAGGCCGGTCAGCCAGTCGCGATAGGGGAGCCCGCCATGCTCCTCCTTGTCGATGGCGATGCCGTGGATTTGCGCCGTGATGCCGTGAAGCTCCGCGCCCACGACCATTCCCGCATGGGTGCCGCCGGAGGATGAGGCGAAGACGATGTGGCTCGGCATGGGGCAGGCGCCCATGCGCACCTGATCGGCCAGTTCCCCCATCGCGGCCACGAAGCCGGACGCCCCCACCGCGCTTGAGCCGCCATAGGGCACGAGGTACGGCTTGCGGCCCCGGCGTTTCAGGTCTTCAACGATGTTCGGCAGGTCCTCGCCCTTGCGGTGTGCGCCCGCCCAATGGATCGTCGCTCCGAAAAGCTGATCGAGCAGCAGGTTCCCGCGCGCCTCATCCGGCGCCGCGCCACCCAGGACCAGATGACACTCCATCCCGCTCATGGCCGCTGCTGCCGCCGTCTGGCGGCAATGGTTCGATTGCTGAGCCCCTGCGGTCACGATGGTGTCGCAACCCTCTGCCTCAGCCTGACCGATCAGGAATTCCAGCTTGCGCACCTTGTTGCCGCCCATGGCAACGCCCGACTGGTCGTCCCGCTTGATGAAGAGCGACGGGCTGGAGCCATCGTGCGCGAGTTTCTCGCGCAGGCGGGTGAGCGGATGAAGCGGTGTCGGGAAGAAGCCCAGTTCGGCACGGGGCAGGGGGAGCGGCTGGGGCATGGTTGACATCTTGCGTGACGCGGTTGGCGGGGCCCCAGTCTGCGCCATCGAACAGAAAATGCCCAGACGCGTCGTACCGCATGAAAAGCGTCACACCGGCCCTGCCCGCTCAAACGGGGCGGGCCGGTATGGTCTTGCCGGGGCGGGTTCGCCGGTCCTCACGCGGACTGGGCGATCTCCACCAGCGAAATCTTGAAGGTCAGGTCCTCGCCTGCGAGCGGGTGGTTGGCGTCCACCTTCACAATCTCGTCGCTCAGGCTCACGACCTTGAGCGGCACCATCTGGCCGGTGGAGGTCTGCATCTGCAGGTGGCAGCCTTCGGTCAGCGGAACGCTGTCGGGGATCTGCGCGCGCGGGATATCGTGCAGCGCTTCCGGATTGACCGGCCCGTAAGCCTCGTCGCAGGGCACCACGACGGTCTTTTCCTCGCCAACACTCATGCCGGGCATGGCCTTGTCGAGACCGGGAATGATCTGCCCGCCGCCCACGGTGAATTCCAGCGGATCGCGGCCTTCCGAAGAATCAAAGACAGAACCGTCATTCAAGGATCCCTTGTAGTGAATCCGCACGGTATCTCCAGATTTAACTTCGCTCATGTGGCAACTTCCGTCTTTGATTGTGTATTGTTTGACCTGCTTAAGGGCGCGGGTCGATGAACATGATGCTCACCCTAAAAGCTCATGTGGCAATGTAAAGGCAGGGCGGGGGAGAAAATTACCGGAAAAATTGTCGCGCGCTTCAAATTTGACCGTATGAACACTGAAGGGCGGGCGAGGAACCGGTTCGCGCTAGGGATATTACATAGAAAATACCGTTGCACGATTTACGCCCGGTCAAGCGCCTGACAAGGGCATGGCGAGCGGGCAAGAGGGGCTGCTTTAGCGTCCTCAAAGCTGACGATGCCGCTTGCGCCGCAGCATCTCCAAAGCGGCACGTCAATCATATCCGCAGGTGCCGCCTGAAATGAAGTGGCTTCGCGACCGCCGGCTTTCTGGAAACGGATCGCGACACCTGCGGTTGCGAAAAGGCCGATCCGGGGCGACCCGCTCCATGGCAAGCGAAGGGGACGATCAGAAGGGGCGAGCTTGGTTCCGGGAGGCCGGCATCATGGCTGCGGGGCTTTGGCGCGGGCTTTCAGTCGCCTGGTCAGTCTGTAACCGTCTCGCATATTGAGGCTTAGAAGAACCAGGTTTGTCGCTCCCGCGATCAGTTCGAGCGCCTGCACCCCATAGAATGCCGCATCGAACTCCCCCGCCTCAGCCTTTGAGGCGAGGAACAGCGCGGCCGGGATCAAGACCAGCAATCCGTTGGCCGCGATAAGTGGCATGCGCTTCAGTTTGGCGGCGATCAGGCCCGCCTTCCGCCCCTTGGCCAGGGAAAAACCCGTGCCACCCGTGGCAGCAAGGGCAGGGATGAGCAGGAAGAAGCCCCACGGGATCGCCGTCTTGACGGCAATCACAACCTCCTTCGAACCGATCAACTCGCTGAGCGCCGTCGAAAGCCAGAACGCCGCTATCGTCAGAAGCGCGATCGCGCCCGCAATTGGATGGATCAGCTTTTTCATGGTCACGCGTCCTTGGTTGCGATATTGTCACCAAGAAGCATCATTGACATGATGATGTCAATATAAATGTAAGGTGTCATATGGCGAGTTCGATTGGACAGCCGAAAGCCGAAGCGTTGACCGAACTGCTCCTGACCATGTTTCGATCGAACAATGCGACGCTTGCGTGGGGAGACCGCATTGTTTCCCCGCTCGGCCTCACGAGCGCCCGCTGGCAGATTTTGGGAGCGATCGTTATGGCCGACCGGAAACAGCCGGTCGCATGGCTGGCGCGGGATCTGGGAGCGAACCGGCAGAACGTGCAGCGCATTGTCAACGACCTGCAGAAAGACGGACTGGTCTCGTTTGAGCCGAACCCGCACCACAAGCGGGCACAGCTTGTGGTCCTGACCGCCAAGGGGCGGCAGACCTACGAGGCTGCTATGGATCTCTATAATCCGCTTGTTGAGGAATTGGCGGAGAGCTTGCCTCCAGAGGACGTTCAGGCCGCGCAACGTGTCCTGTCGGCATTGCGCACGAAGCTCGAAACCTCCACTGCCCAATAGAGCAGCTCGATACTCCGGACCGGTCTTGCTGTCGGTTCGGTGCGGTGAGCAACGAAGGCGACGCCGCCTGCTTCAAGGCATGGCGAGGATCCGGCAGGCATCGCGAACTGACGCTTCCTGAAGTCCGTGAGCGCGTGGTTCGTTCTGTGCTGGATAAGGACGGCCCCGCAGCGGCGGAACCGCGAGTTTGTCAGGCTGTTGCGCAGCCGGAGTGTTCCGACAGCAGTTTTCCGGCGATCTCCATGGCCTCCTCGCGAGACGAGGCGAGCTTCATCGGATAGCCCCAGAATTTGGCAAAGGCCACACCGAAAGGCTTGAATGTCATGCGCTTGGCGGCGTTCGGCTCAATCACGATCATCGCCAACACGAGTGTTCTGAGCTCGGTCTTGTGTTTCTTCATCCAAAGAGCGGTGCGCTTCTTTTCTTCCTGACTGTGCGCGTGGTTTTCGCTCGGAGCGCTGTCGGTCAAGATCACGAAAGGCGTGCCGCGCCGAAGGGTCGCCTCCAGCTCCTCGAAGTCCTCGTCATGGTCGTGATCGGGCGTCTCGTCATAACTCATCCAGACGCGCGGGAAATCGGTACTGTCCAAAGGCATCTATCGTCTCCTTGCCGGAATCGAGGCTTTCAATTCGGGTGGATGTGTCGCCTCAACATGATTGCCGTATGACCTCTCTGCCTGAAAACAATACGTCGGTTGACAGTTGGCGGCATTGCGCAACCCGGCCATTGAATGTTTCAATCCGGCCAAGATGGAAAATGCCGGGGCCTTTGATGTATCTGGACGTCCGCAGCGATTGGCTTTCCTATGTGGATGAGATCCCTCGCGCTCTCGTCGCGACCAACGCTGTCGCCAATCTTGAAGCCTTGGAGCAATCGCCACGGCACCACCATCAGAAGGCGCAACTGCTTTTCACGGTCCGTGGCGTCATCAATTGCGAAGTTGAAGAGGCGGTCTGGATCGTGCCGCCGCATTGCGCCGTGTGGATTCCCGGCGGGGTGCCCCATACCGTTTTTGGCTCAGGCGAGGTGGAGTGCATCTCCCTCTTCATCGAGCCTCTCGGGTCCGCAAACCTGCCGAACGAATGCTGCACGATTACGGTGTCGAGCCTGTTCCGCCATCTTCTGATGCGTGCCAATGCGCTGCCAGAGCTTTATGACGTCGACGGTCCGGATGGCCGCATCGTGTCTGTAATCTTCGACGAATTGGCTGTGGCGCCGGTTGAAGATCTCCGCCTCCCGATCCCAAGCGATCCACGACTGAAGAAGCTCACCGATCTGTTGATTGCGGCGCCTGCGGATCATGCGACCGTCGCGCAGTGGGCCTCCCGTATCGCACTCAGCGAGCGCAGCCTGAACCGTCTGCTGGCGGAAGAGGTGGGCATGAGCTTCGGTCGCTGGCGCAGGCAGTTGCATGTTGTCCTTGCCTTGCGGCATCTGAGCGCCGGCCAGACGGTCCAGGCTGTTGCAATGGATCTCGGCTATGAAAGCACCAGCAGTTTCGTGACCATGTTTCGAAAGATGGTCGGCAAGCCGCCAAGCCGCTACCTGTCCGAGCGGCTTGGGCCCGAGCCGCGCTCATTGAGCCAGAAACATGCCCATGATGGGTCCCATGGCGCTTAAGTGGGGTTGAAACAGATAGTGCCCTCCCGGCCCCTTGTGCTCTTCCCCCTTCCATTAAAAAAAACGGCCCCCACCTCCCGGCGGGGGGCGCTTTCGTCTCTTAGCCAAATCCGAGCTGAGGCTTACTTGTCGACGCCGCCCCAGATGGCCTCTGGCGTTTTGGCCACCAGTTCCAGCTTGCGGCGCTGGTCGTCCATGGTGACCTTGTTGCCTTCTTCCCTGGAGGAGAAGCTGAACTGCGCACGAAGCTCGAAACATCCACTGCCGAATAGAGCCGCTCGACACTCCGGACCGGTCTTGATGGCGGTTCGGTGCCGTGCGCAACGAAGACGACGCTGCCTCCTTAAAGGCATGGCGTCCGGTCGTCGACCGCCCGATCCACCTCGACCGCCTGACGGTGGAGGCGGGACGCGTCCACGGCTTCAACGGCACGGATGCGGGGCTTCAAAAGCGGCTGAAGGATCACATCAAGGCTGTGACGGGCGTGGGCGCTCAGATCTCTATTCGGGAACCCGACACCTTGCCCCGCGCCACCCACAAGGCCAAGCGGGTGGAGGACACGTGCGGCCAGGTCTGGATGGCGTGAGGGAAGAGGCACAAGCGGCGGCGTCTCGGGGAGGGACGTCGCGGGCGGAGGTGGAGGCCGTCCTTGTTCTGCATGACGAGATTGTTTGTCCCCTCAGCGCAAGCGGCCCATCCTTCGAGACGGCATCTGCGATGCCTCCTCAGGATGACGTTATCGTGTTGTTATTTCGCCGAGAACCGACAGCCACCACAACGTCATCCTGAGGAGAGCCGAAAGGCTCGTCTCGAAGGATGCGCGACTTGCTCCTGCGTGCTCCGCGGGCAGAGGAGGGGGATTGGGCGTCGGGGCCGGTTTGCGCCGCCAAGTCGGACGTTTGCAGGATTTCGGACCGACCTATAAACTGCCATTCGTTGCGCTACGTTCGAATGGTCTATAGAGGGCGGGGAGCGGACATTCACTGCGCTTGCACACAAAAAGGCGCTCCCGTGGACGCGGATGCTCACGGTGGTCTGGCACAGCAACGCTGCACGTCTCAATGCATGGGAGTAATGCGATACAATTACCCCAACCGTCACGCGTTGCCCCTTCCATAGAAATGAAAGAGGAAATACCGTAGCTGGGTTGACTGATAGTATGATTAAGGAATCCTAAGCATGGCTGAGAGTGTTGCGATCCTTGTAGGAAATTCTAAGTACAACTCTCTCCATCAGCTGGATTGCGTAAAAAATGACGTCGTCGAGATGAGAAAGCTCATTGCCGCGACAAATAAATTTAGCAATATTTCCGTATATTTAGACAGGCCTATATCTGACGTAAAGGGTGAGCTGAAGGCGCTTGCCAAGTCGCAAAACCAAACATCTGAAATATTATTCTATTTTTCGGGGCATGGGGCGTCAGATCAGGACAACTTCTATATGTGCTTCTCTGACTTCAACGCAGATATACCCAACCGCAGCGGCCTGTCCCGGGATGAGGCATACGATATACTCCGCGAATTTAATGCCAAACAGACCGTCATTGTGATAGATGCTTGCGCTTCGGGGGGGAACCTAATCAAAAGTGGAGCGGATTTTCTGAAGGCTGCTCCGAAAGGAAAGTTCAACGACTTCCTACAAATAGGCTCCTGTTTGAACGACCAATCATCCCGTGCCGGTATTGAGCTGAGTCGTTTCACAGACGCTTTCATCGAGTCAGCTCTGACCAAAGAAAGCGGAGTTGTCTACTATTCTGACATTGAGAGCGGCCTAAAGGATGCCTTTAAGAGATTCGATGACCAGACTCCCCATTTTGTTTCTCAAGGGACCGGGTTGGCAGAGTTCTGCGGCGACGCAGAAGCATTGAGTTCTCTTCGTGCGGAGTTCTTCTCCGTAGGCGACGTATCAGATCCAGTCGACCCCACCGAAATCGACACACTCAAAGCTGCACTCGCTGAAATTGATAGAATTGACGCAGAGGTTCCCGGGCGCGAAGGTGCGCAAGCCTTTATTGATGGAGTTTTCAAAATAGGTTTTGAGGACGGAGGAAGTCTAGGCGATATTTCGGAAATATTCGAGCAGCGCTTCGTGAAATACAACGACTATTCTCATGTCGAGAACAAAAAGGCGATATACAATCTTCTCCGACAGCGACCGGGTAATGATGTCTTCGTTGAGGCGAGTCGATGGGAAACCAACCCCAAACCTCAAGGATCGATTTTTGATCAAATGGTTGAGTCAGCTATTTTTCGGGGGCCGATTAATTATTCATACTCCTTAGAGAATCTATGCGAGCTTGAATCAGTTCACGTCGGGATCTACTTTGAGCCAAAAAGGAAATCTCTGAACCGTGTTTTCTCTGAAATAGTCTTTATACCGCGACTAACGGAATGTTTGATACTTACTTCGAATAGTATTGAGCTCCGGTCTGGGTGGGATTCGTTTAAGCCGTCTACGAGCACTAAGGAATGGAAATGGTCTCATCACCAATGGGCCGCAGACCCCTCAGAGGTCGTATCCTTAGATGTGCAGGATCCATACGATTTTCTAAGGAATTATGTTTTGCGGTTCAGCCAGAAGGCTGGGGAGGATCCTTCGAGAAAGCCCTTTTAGGGAATGCGCCGATGATCTGCTCTGCTTCATACGATCGTCCGCTCCGAGCCAGAAACTGCATTGACTCGGCCCTGACTGGAGGGCGGCTCTAGCGATATCGCATCCGAAACCTCCCCATCTTCCCCCCCCCAAAAAAAACGGCCCCCACCTCCCGGCAGGGGCCGCTCTCATTTTTCGGCTTATTTCGGAGCAAGCCGCTTACTTGTCGACGCCGCCCCAGATGGCCTCTGCCGTCTTGACCACCAGCTCCAGCTTGCGGCGCTGGTCGTCCATGGTGACCTTGTTGCCTTCTTCCGTGGAGGAGAAGCCGCATTGCGGGGCAATGCCGAGCTGGTCGAGGTCGCAGTATTTCGATGCTTCCTCGAACTTCTTCTTCAGGTCGTCGAGGCTCTCAAGCTCGGGCGTCTTGGTGGTGATGAAGCCCGGCATCACGCGCTTGCTGCCCTTGGGCAGAAGCCTGAGCGGCTCAAGCGAACCGGCGCGCTCGGAATCGTATTCCATGAAATAGATGTCGATGCCGGTCTTGTTGAAGATCGCGTCCGCCGCCAGATCGTAGGCGCCTTCGGCGGCATAGGTGGAGACGAAGTTGCCCCGGCACAGGTGCATGCCGATCTTCATGTCGGCGGGGCGGTCCTTGATCGCCTCGTTCATCATCCAGGCATAGCGGTCGATCAGCCAGTCGGGATCCTGCCCGAGCTTCTTCTTGTCCTCGCGGTGCTTGGGATCGCACAGATAGGCGAAGAAGATGTCATCCATCTGCAGATAGCGGCACCCGGCATCGTAGAACGCCTGAACCGCCTTGGCATAGGTTGAGGCCAGGTCCGCGAACAGGACGTCGAGGTCCTTGTATTCCGGCGGCGTTATGTCGTCGGGGGCCACGCGGAAATGGCAGCAGGAGGGGCCGGGGATCGAGATCTTCGGCTGAACCTTGGTCTTGGACGCGACGAACTTGTAGTGCTCGATCATCGGATGATCGGCCGGGAAGTCGAGCTTGCCGGTGATTGTGGGATAGACCGGCGGGATCTTGACCCCGTGGAACTGAACGCCTTCCTCGCGGGTGACGAGTTCGAAGCCGGTCAGCAGGCCCATGAAGTCATAATGCCAGAACTTGCGGCGGAACTCGCCGTCGGTCACGGCT
Organism: Breoghania sp.; assembly: GCF_963674635.1. Taxonomy (NCBI): domain Bacteria; kingdom Pseudomonadati; phylum Pseudomonadota; class Alphaproteobacteria; order Hyphomicrobiales; family Stappiaceae; genus Breoghania; species Breoghania sp. The sequence continues at coordinate 2,153,359 of NZ_OY771475.1, read as the reverse complement.
TTCAGCCCGACCGCTTCCTGCATCTTGATGACGTCGATGATGGCCGCATCCTCGATCGTCGCCAGCTCTTCCGCGGACATGGTCTTGTTTTCGAAATGGGCCTTGCGGGCGGCCTTCACGCTGTCGGGGCGCAAAAGGCTGCCCACATGATCCGCGCGATAAGGGGCGCCGGTAACGGGGTCGCTCATGAATATCCTCCTTAGGCTGATTCAGACCATCGGCGCTCCTCCCGTCGCCAGGCTCCCCTCACGGGGCCTTCTCCGGGACTGGCCGCATCGCCAATGGTGCGCTTTCCGCCTGGCAACAAATGCCAATGCTTCAAACGCGAAGGGCGCGAGCTTAGGTCAGCGCGCGGGATGCGACAAGGCGTCGAGCCAAACGGCCTGAGGAAAGTTCGGATATTCTCTGCTTGGGCGCGAAGGGAGTTAGAGAAGGCCCTTCAGGTCCTCCAGCCGGTCGTTGACCAGCCAGCCGTAATAGTTTTCTTCCGGCCAGCGGGTCTGACCCTGCTGGCGGGCGCGGGTGTAGCGCACCGCCCGCTCCCAAGGCGCCCCCACATTGTAGAGTGTCGCGGTGATGCCGGGATTGGTGGAGATGTCCACCTTCGCGACCGCCTTGTAGGCCTCAATGGCATCCTGAATGACCGCCGCCATGTAATGCAGCGACTTGGACGGGTCCATGGCGGCCTGATAGATTTCCAGCGCGTCCTTCGGCTCAAGCTTGTCGAACCCGCTCACCTCATGCACCCGATCCGACATCTTCAGGATCGTCAGCGGCGTCAGCTGGCCAAGCCCGAAGCTCTGGCCCGCGAAAAGCGGCTGGAAAAACGTCTGGTTGAAGGTCTGGTTGGGGTAGCTGACCTTGCCGACCGTGCGGCCGCGGAAGCGGCTGTTCCACACGCGCTCGTAGCACGACCAGCTCACATTGCTGTCGCGCTGCATCTTGTCGGAGTGGCAGCGCTTGAACTGGTCGCGCTTGACGAAATCCGCGACCGGCTCGTCGGCATATTTGAAGCTGATGTCGAGCCCCGCATAGGCGGCGGCCTTGATGTAATAGCTCTGGGCGCTGTCCAGCGTGTCGTAATTGTAGGTGTGCTCGCCGACGATCGCGCCGATCATGTGGACCGGATCGATATCGTAGAGGGTCGCCACCTTCTTGATGGAGCTCATCAGCCGCCGGTCGCGGCGCAGCATCGCCAGCACCTTTTCGAACTTGCGGTCATAGCTGGACTTGAAGGCCGCGGTGCGCCGGGCGGAGGCGAAAGGCACGTCGGGCTGGGTCTTGTTGCGATTGCCCTCCGGCACAGAGGTGAGGGAGGCGGCGAGCGCGGTGGCCGGCGTCAGCGCAACCGGCGCAAGGGCCGACAGGGCAAGCGGCGCGCCAAGGGCGACGAGGCAGGCGGCACGCGCCACAGCCCGCACGGTGTGCGCGCGCATAAGCTTCAAGCCTTGCTTCATGGAGCAACCCTGCATTTGCATTCTCCCAGGCTGCCTTGCCAGTCGATCTTCCGGCAACCTGTTTTCCTTGCCATCCGGTGGTTTTCGCTCTCGTCGCCCGCGCGACAATTCGGTGTCGGTCGCATCCGCTTTATCGAATCCGAGCATCCAAACGACCCGTTCATGGCCCGCAACCTAGTCACAGATGTGGCCTGGTGTGCTCAAATCGCCGTGCGCTCGAAAAGTTATGCACAGCTTGGTCCGAGCCAAAACGATGCCGGGGGCAAAAACGCGCGCCCGGAGCTGCTTTCATTCATACCCCAAAGCGCATTGATGACGCGAGGGCAGCGTTGGGCTTGGCGCCGTTTCGCGTCGCAGTGCGACCTTGGGAACACACGGCACAAACCACAAGCCGCAGCGCTGCGAGTCGACCGTAACGACGCCTTCACCGTGATCTGCCCTTAGCCGAATGGACGGCGGCTTGGCGCTTGTGTCATTCTGTCGCGCGGGCATATTGTATACGTAATTTAACACTGGTACCGCGTGTAATTTAGCGGACGCCTTGGGAGGGGCGACGCCATGATTATTCTTATTGTGGATGACCATCCGCTTGTGTGTTCGGCGCTCGAAACAACGCTCATGAGCGGTATTGAGGGATGCCGGGTCATTCAGGCCCATTCCTGTGCCGAGGCTCTCGCCGTCATGCAAGACCGCGACGATATCGACCTCGTGCTTCTCGACCTCAAATTGCCGGATGTGGACGGTTTCCAGGGGTTGAGCCAGATCCGCCGCACCTCGCCGCGTCTGCCGGTTCTGGTGATCTCCGGGCTTGAGGATGCGCGCCTTGCGCAGCTTGTCTCCAGTCACGGTGCGCTTGGTTTCCTGAACAAGAAGGCGCGGGCGGAAGAGATTGTGGCCGCGGTCTCCAGGGTGCTGGCGGGCGAAACGGTCTTCTCGCCGATCACGTCTTGCACCAGGGCGGTGTCGGAGATCGACCCGGCGGTCGACGCCATTCGCACCCTCACCCCGCAACAGGCAGTTGTGCTGAGGATGCTGGGGGAGGGGCTTTTGAACAAGCAGATCGCCTATGAGCTGTCGATCAGCGAGTCCACCGTCAAGGCCCATGTTTCCGCGATCCTCAAGAAGCTCGACGTCTCCTCGCGCATGCAGGCGGTTCTGATGGCGCAGGGCGGCGTCTTCGATCAGGCGATGGGTTCCATGGCCATGCCGGTTCCCGAACTGGCCTCCGCCGCCTTCGCTGCCGCGGACAGGTGAGCGAGATAGGCGCGCAACTGGCCGGGCCTGACGGGCTTTGAGAAATACTCGATGCCCTTTTCCGCCGCGCGTTGGCGGATTTCCTGCGAGCGGTCGGCGGTCACCAGAATGCCCGGCACCTGGCGGCCCAGATGCGCGCGCAGCAGAATGATCGCGTCAATTCCATCAATGTCGCCGTCCAGATGCAGATCGGCGATGATGGCGCAGGGCACCAGCCCCTGCGTGCGTGCACGTTTCAGCAGCGCGCCATAGGACGGCGCCGTCACCGCCCGCATCTGCCAGGTTGCCAGCAGACGCACCATCGCGTCCGCAATATGGCTGTCATTCTCCAGAACGAAGAGCAGGCCGCTTTCATTCTGTTCGTCCGCGCCGCGCGGGGCGCCTTCGAGCAGGTTCTGGCCTTGCACGGTGGTGGTGGAGACGCGTGCCGGCGCAAGCGGCACCACCACCGCAAATCGTGACCCGCGGCCTGGCTCGGAATCCAGTTCGATATCGTGGTCCAGCAGGCCGGCTGCGCGTTTGACGATGGCCAGTCCAAGCCCCAACCCGCCCGGACGCTGCGGGCCGGTTGTCGTGGCGCGGCGAAACTCTTCGAAAATCGTCTGATGGTGTTCGCGCGCGATGCCGTTGCCAGTGTCGTGAATTTCCAGAACCACCGAGGCACCGCGCCTGCGAACCCCAAGCAGGATGCGTCCCGATGCGGTGTATTTCAGGGCATTGGACAGGAAATTCTGCACGATCCGGCGCAGCAGATGCGGGTCGGAGCGCACCACGGCGGACGAGGGTACGACCGTGAGGCGCAGGTTCGCCTGCCGGGCAAGGGCCCCGAACTCCGTTTCCAATATGCGCAACAGATCCCCCACCGGGATGTCGCAAAGCTGTGGCTCGTAGCCGCCCGCATCCATCTTGGAAATGTCGAGAAGGGCGCTCAGCAGGTCCTCGGTGGAATGGAAGGCTTGAGTGACATTGGCAAGCAGGTCGCGCGCTTCCGCGGTAATGAAACTGGTGCTGTCCAGCGCCGAAAGATAAAGCCGCGCCGCGTTGAGTGGTTGCAGCAGGTCATGGCTTGCGGCGGCCAGGAACCGGGTTTTCGAAAGGTTGGCCATTTCGGCCGCGCGCCGTGCGCGTTCCAGGTCGCGCGCCGTGGCTTCGTGTCGGCGCACCTCGTCTTGAAGCGCTTCGTTGAGTTCGGTCAGCGCGCGGGTGCGTTCCTCGACCCGCTGCTCCAGTTCCTCGTTGGACCGTTCCAGCAGGCGGGCCGCCTCATTCTGGGCGGTGACGTCGGTGAGCGTAATGACGAAGCCGTCATCGGGCATGGAACGGAAATTGGAGGCAACCACCCGCCCGCCGCGATAGGTGATCTCAAGGCGTAGTGGATAGCGGGTCTCCACGCGCGTGACCCAGGCAATCGCCTCATCCTTGCGCGCACGCGGCACCCGTGCCCCGTGCCGCCACACAAGGCGCAGCAATTCGCGCACCTCCATGCCCGCATCGATGTCCACATAAGGCAGGTTCAGCAGCATCGCGGCTTGCAAATTCCATGTCACAAGCCGCATGTCGGCATCGAAGACCACCACCCCTTGTGCGATGGAGGCGACGGTCGCGACCAGCAGGTCCGGCTGCCTGGACATGTCCGTCAGTCGCCGGGTCTCCTGCAGGCGCTTGAAGTGGGTGATCTCCGAGACGATGACGACGCGGCCGCCTTCCTCCGTGTCGCGTTCGCTGATCTGGATCCAGCGCCCGTCGGACAAGAGCTGCTGGAACTGGCAGTGCTTGCGCTTGTGGCGCTCCACGCGGGCAGCCAGCCAGGCTTGCGGGTCGGTCACGGCTTCCACGATCGCCCCGGTTTCCGCAGCGCGACGCACGATCTGCTCGAAATGCGCGCCCGCCACCAGAATGTCGGCGAGGCCGGGAAACAGTTCGCGATACCGTCGGTTGCACAGCACGATCTTGTCGTCGCTGTCATAAAGGATGAAGCCCTCGCCAATGGAATCGATGGCCTGCTGCAACTGGCGTCGCGCGATCTTGGCCTCGTTCATGGCGCGCGCCACGCGCTGGATGCGCTTTTCCACGTTGGTCTCAAGCTCGGCGACCGACTGGAACAGCTTGAAGGCGTTGCCGGTGAAATCGTGGCTGCGATCCACCTGCCGGATCAGCGCATCGCGAATGGTGCGCAGCTTGGCGTTTTCAGTCTCCAGAGCCCGCAATTGCTCCTGAAGCTGGCGACGCGAAAGGCCGGGGGCTTCGCGCGTGGTCATCGCTTGCCTCCGCCGATGGCGAGCCCGGTCAATGTCTGGCTGAGATGCAGGAAGCGGTACTGTTCGCCATAGGTGTTGAAGCCGATCATGCGGAAATGATCGAAGATCTGCAGAAGATCGCCGGTGATGCCCAGTCGCTCCGCTTCCAGCCGCCGCAGGATGCAGTCGAAGCACAAGGCGAGTTCAATTCCGCCGATGCGCTCGGATAGCCGGCCCATGTGCTGGCTGAGATTGTCCCGCATGTCCTGCGGGTGGGCCAGCGTCAGCACGATGCCCTCGTCTATGGCGCAGAAGAAATGCAGCGCGCCGTCGGGCGTGACCTTCTGGATGGCGCGGACGTGGTAGTCGCCGCCCACGCGCACCAGCAGCGGGTTGGCGGCGAAGATCTCCGGCGTCAGCGCGCCCACATCGGCCCCGATGAGCCTTGCATATTCGTCCGCCGCAGGTTCGGCATTGATCGACCACACGACGCGGCGTTGCGGGTCGGCGCTGGTGACCACCACCCGGTCTTCGGTGGGCGAGAAATGTTCCAGTTTGAACACCTCTACGGGTCGCGACGAGGCGCCCAGCACCACAAGGGCGGTGTCTTCCATAACCCGTCCATTCAGAAAGATCTGCGTGGTGTCGAAGTTCAGATTGTCGCCGGCGGACGCCCCGAAGATCGGCACCGCATCGAGCGCCGCATAGGTGGAAGCGGCGATTTCCTCTTCGCGCCGCGACAGGCCATCGACCAGCAGCATGGCGAAAAAGTGCTTCTGATCCGGGGTGAGTTCCTGCAGCAGCGAAAAATAGGCCGCCTCAATGGCCTCGCCGCTCTCCGCCATGGAAAAGGCGTTGAGGTGCGTCAGCGGGCAGATTTGGAAGGAAAAGGCGGAATGGTCAAAGGCCACCGCCACCGCGCCGTCTCCTTCGTAGGACGTCGCCGTCAGGCTGCCCGCCGTGGTGCAGCCCACAAGCTGGCTTTGCGGATAGGCGGCGGCCAGCGGCCCCACCACATCCTCGTAAGGCAGGTTGGAAGAGACGAACAGCGCGATCAGCGCCGGGTTGCAGGGGCCGAGGCCCTGCTTCAGTTCCTCCAGCATCCGCACGGGATTGCGCGACTTCGACCACGCCCGATAGACGACTTGGGCGTCCGCCTGGATGTTGATGTCGGCCTCGGCAATGGACATGGCCGCTCCTGCTCTCCCTTCACGATATCGGGCCGTCATGTTGAAACATGATCAAGCCGCGATGGCGCGTCCTTGAATATCAGCACCTGACGCAAAGTCTATCGTGTGGTCGGTAGCTTGGCTGCAATACTGTAGTGCTACAAGTGTAGGCGGCGAAGGAAACACTGCCGTCGCGGTGTTGGCGTTCTTTGCGCGCTTTGTTGGCAGGGCAACGGAAGGGAGGGCGGTGGACAGGCTGAAAGGTGAAACGCTCATGGTTAGACCCGCGCGCACGCCCGGGTTCCTTTTCGGCAAAGGTACGCGACGGATTTTGGGTGTTTCGTTACGTGTAACAGCACGTAATATGCGTCAAGCCTAGTAGAAACAGCGCACTTCCGCCTCCACCTGTGCGCGGCGAAGGCGCTCCACCATCACCTTGGTGGCCGGTGTCTCGCGGAAGATCGCCATCTTCTCGCCGCCGCCCGCCACCTGCCGCATGCGCAACACCGTTTCGGCAAGCGTGTAGTCGTCATAGGACAGAAGCGAGGCCACCACGTCGATGGAACAGGCACATTGGCGCAGTGCTTCGCCGGTATCGCCATTGGCCGCCATGCAGCCCAGCACATAGTCCGCCACGGCGATGGTCGGATAGTCGTTGGCGCGCGCGGGCGTTGCGGTGCTGGCAAGGGCGACGACCGCCCCCGCCACCATCGCGCCGACAAGCCTGCGGGGCGATACTCCCGGCATCACCGCACCTCCCGCAACTGATAGATCTCATGCAGCATCGGGCCCTCGCCGGGCTGGTCGGGGCGCGCGGGCGTCGCGGTTTCAAGCGCCACGATGCCGCCGGGGACCTCGTCGCTGATCGTGATCGAATAGCGCTTGGTCATCAGCTTGCTCATCTGCGCCTTGTGCGTGTCGCTGACAAAGGGCGTGAAGCTGATCTGGCGCGCCTTCACGGTCTTGCCGGCCACCTCTGCGGTCACGTCTTCGGCGTAAAATGCGCCTTTCATGCCCATGGAATGGCGGATCACATTGCGGAAATAGTGGCTTGATCCGCCGGTGCCGCGGCTCATCTGGTTCACGTCATGCTGGAAGAAGATCAGCAGGATCGGATTGAATTTGCTGGCGACCAGAGGTCCGATCTCGCGCGCAGCGCCTTTTGCGAAAAGCGTCGCCGCCACGTCATAGCCATGGTCGCCTTTCTTTCCTGCGCGCTTGAAGGCGAGGATCACTTCATCTGCAAAGGCCTCATCCACCATCCGGCCTTCCAGCCTATAGTCGAAGACGAGCTCTGCCTCCTCGCCCAGTCCCTTCAACTGGTCGAAGCCGTAGATCTCGGCGGCCGCGCTGTCGGGTGTCAGCCCCTCCATGCCATCCGCCAAAGCAGGGGAGGCGAGGCTTGTCAGAACCGCAAGGCACAGGGCGAGCGCATGCGCGCGAAGGGCCATGATTATCGCTCCGTTTCAGGTTGGAAAAGCGCGCCGATGGCGCGGCCGAGCGCAAAGGCGCGCTGTTCCAGAAGCACGGGCTGCTCGCAGAGATAGATCTGCGTCTTCTCCCGATCTTCGAAGATCCGCTGGTCCCATGTCAGGGCTTCCATGAGATCCTTGCGCTTTTCCTCTGACAGATCGTCTGCCTGAAGGGCGGCGCGTGTCTGTTGCACGCGCGCCGCCAGCCCCGCCTGTTTGCGGGAAAACCGCTTGATCCCGGCAATGAGTGAGGCGCGGTCGCGGTTGATCACCTGCAAGGCCCGCCCGAAGAGCGCGGTCAGGCGCGCCTCGCGCGTCTCACCGAGCCTCTGGGCGAAATGAGCGACCATGATTTGCGCGTCCTCAATCGACATGCGCCTTGCGGCAATGGTTGCCCCGAGCCGCGCGACCTCGCCATCGCGCTCCCACATGGCCGGTTCCGGGATCGGGCCCGACCAGACCTGCGCAGGGGAGATTTGCGGCACGAGACGTTGAATGCAGGGCCAGTCTTCATTGCCGCCGCCTGCCGCGTGAGCGGGGGCCGCGGCGCTCACATGCGCCACAGGCAAGGCGATACCCAGGATCAGGAAAAGCCGGGAAGGTCTCATCGGATCACTTCACATGGATGGTGACGACGGTGCCTTTTTCCAGCAGTCCGCGCGCATACATCTGATAGGTGCCCGGCCGGATGGGAACGAAGAAGATCTCCGCTTCGCTCTCGTCTTCGAATTCCAGTTCGTAGATCGAGTTGGCCTTGATCTCCATGTCGCCGGCCTCGACCTTGCGCAGCCAGATGTAGTCGAAGAATTCCGGAGCAACGAGCGCATATTCCTGATAGCCCGACGCCTTGATCTTGAGCGAATAGGACTGGCCGGTGCGCAGATTGTATTCCTTCGGCGAGACGTTGAAACCGATCATGTCGGTGCCGAGGACCAGATCCTCAAGTTCCTCCGGTTGTGTGGCGAGATAGCCATCCGCCTGTGCGCTGGGCACGGCCAGAAGGCTCGCCGCCGCGAGGCCGAAAAGGGCTGCCTGAAATCTCTTTGCGGTCTTGCGCATCATCGTTGTGTTTCCTCCCGTTGAATGAAATCGATCAGGGCTTGATCGCGACGCCCCACGGGAAGCTTCCCACGGGAATGGAGACGAGCGTTTTCAGAGCGGCGACATCGATCACCGACACGTCGTTGGAAACGCCGTTCGTTGCATAGAGCTGGCTCTCGTCGGGGGTGAAGGCGAGCTGCCAGACGCGCTGTCCGACGAGCAGGTAATCCTCCACCTCATAGGTTTCCGCGTTGATCACGGCGACCCGGTTTGCCGGTCCAAGAGCGACGAAAGCCCTGGAACGGTCGCTGGCTATGGCGATGCCGACCGGCTGAAGGGCTTCCTTTTGAAGGCCGGGCACGGAAAAGGAGATCTTGTGCTTGATTTCGCGGGTCGCCGCGTCGATCACGGACACCGTGCCGCCGATTTCCGAACTCACCCACACTTCCTCGCCGTCGGCGGTGAATTGCGCATAGCGCGGACGCTGGTCGACCAGCACGTTTGCGACGATCTCGAAGCTCTCCGCATCGATGAAATGCGCCATGTTGGTGGTCTCGGAGGTGTTGACGATGATCTTGCCGTCCGGGCTGACGCCCATGCCTTCCGGCTCCACACCGACCTGCACCTCGTTCAGTACATCGCCTGTTTCCAGATCGATCACGGTGACGAGATTGTCGTCCTCATTGGCCACGTATAGCCGCTTACCGTCGGGCGCGATGGTCATGAGCTCCGGATCGGGCCCGGAGGGAAGCGTGCCGATCATCTCCAGACTTTCCGTATCGAGCACCTCGATATGATCGGAATCGCTGGCGCAGATATAGAGAAGCCGGTTATCCGTGCTGAGGGCGATGCCGCGCGGGCGTTCGCCCACGGGGATGGTGTTTGTCACTTCACGCGTGGCAGCGTCGATAACCGTGATCGAGTTGCCTTTCTCGTTGGAGACAAACACGGTCTGGCCTTGCGCCACAGGCGTGAAGGCAAGCGCACTGGCAAGCGCTGCGGCGGCAGGCATGAGGCAGGTGCAGAGTTTCGCCAAGTCGGACATGCGATCTCCGTTTGCTGGTCGGTTATTGCAGGTTGCAGGACGTTTCCGGCTGGTCGTAGCCGAGGCTGTCGAGCTTGGTGCGCTGGTGCAGAAAGCCCGGTTGCGGCGAGACCGACACCAGAACGCGCTTGTTGGTGAGGATCACCGGCTGGCGCATCTGCTGGTTCCATGTGCGGAAGGAAAGCCCCACGCCCTTGAAGCCGCCAAGCGCGAAGTCTCCGGATCGCAAATAGGCGCGCACCGCGCCCGTGTCGGTGGTGTTGGTGCGGGTCACCGCCTCGCCGATGGCGCGCACCGCAAGCCATGCGCCGTAATCGCGTTCCTCCATCCAGCGCCCGGCCTCCGCCACAAAGCGGTTCTGGAACTGGGTGGAGCCCCATTGCTCCTGAACCCTGTGCCAGGAGAGCGGCGCAAGCCCTTGTGTGCCCGCAACCGGGCGCGGCGCATGGGTATTGAAGGGCAGGTATTCGCCGAAAAGGTCGTTTTCGTCCGCAACGATCAGCACATCGTAATCATCGCCCGCCCCTTGCGTCGCGACCGGCATCTGGCGCTGCACCTGGATGTGGCCGGAATCGGTCCGCCGCGCGATGGGCGAATAGGCGTAAGCTTCATCCGCTACAATTTCCGCGCCGAATTTCCGCGCCGATTGGCGGATCGCTTCGGCAAAGGCCGCGTCCCCCGGCCCCGTGCCGGACAGGAGAAAGACGTTCGCCCAGCGCTTCCAGACCAGAAACTGCATCAGCGCATCGCTGCGCTGAGCAAGCGACAGGGCGGTGTGGAAGACATGGTTGAAACAGGTGTCGGTGCGCAGATCCGTCTCGCCCGCCCGCCCGTTGAATATGAGCGTGCCATCCGCGCCTTCGGCCCGCGCGATGGCCAGAAGATCGTCATGGGCCAGATCCGCGATGAAATAGCGGTGCCCGCTTGCAACCTCCTGTTCGAAGGCCGCCGCAATGTCCCCGTCGGCAGGCACGACCACCTCGCGCAGGGAATAGGTGTGGCCGAGGAAGCGACCGGTGGTCTGGTTGTCCTTCAGTGCGAGCCTTGCGCCCCACACGCCGGGGTCTTCAACCTCCGGGTCCACGAAGGCAAGCGACAGCCGCGGCTTCTCCGCCCTGGTGAGATAGACCATCTCCAATGAGAGGCCCTGCGCCGCGTGGGTGGTTTGTGTGCCGCAAAGTGCAGCGAACAGACCGCACATGCTGGCAAGCAGGATCATCGCGCGTTTCAAAGGCCGCGCGGAACGCGCCTTCCCGGTGGGGGCAAGGCTGCGCGCAAATCCTCCTCGCGCAGCCGCCAGGCCACGTTGGATCGGTGTCAAGAAGTGTCCCTCCCGTGCCCCTCGCCAGGATTCGCGTTCGCCCCCGTTCCCTCCGAACCTCTTGTCGGGTTCACAATTTCGGAAGCGATTCAGGCCGCGATCCGGTCTGTCTTCGGGTCGTTTAACAGTAATATTGCAAAAGCTCCGTCGCGGTCCCATTGGCCTTAAGTGCCATAAGTGACCGGGAACGCTGCGGCAGTTTGTGGTCTTGTGAAAAGGCGCAAGGGAAGCTTGTGCGTAAAGCACGCGAAAACATGGCGCTATGGCGGGAAAAGGGTACTTTCGGACCATAGAAGCGCAGTGGGCGGATACCGTAAAAACTGTTTGACGGACAGGCTCTGGGCCCGGCATCCCCTGTCGGGTGGCTCCGGGTGATTCATGTGCCCGCCCTGATCTGACATGAGAGATCTCAGGGATCTGAGACGAAAATTCTAGGAAGGACGACTGCGATGGAAGTTCGTGCAGCCGTGGCCGTTGCGGCCGGAAAGCCGTTGGAAGTAACGACGGTCAATCTTGAGGGGCCGAAGGTTGGCGAAGTCTTGGTCGAGATCAAGGCGACGGGCATCTGCCATACCGATGAATTCACCCTGTCGGGGGCGGACCCGGAAGGCCTGTTCCCGGCCATTCTGGGGCACGAGGGCGCGGGCGTCGTGGTCGAGGTCGGCCCGGGCGTCACCTCGCTGAAGCCCGGCGATCATGTGATTCCGCTCTACACGCCGGAATGCCGCGAGTGCTATTCCTGCACCAGCCAGAAGACCAACCTGTGTACCTCCATCCGCGCAACGCAGGGCCAGGGCCTGATGCCGGACGGATCCTCTCGCTTCTCCACGCTCGATGGCGAGCCGATCCTGCACTACATGGGCACCTCTACGTTTGCCAACTACACGGTCCTGCCGGAAATCGCGCTGGCGAAAATCCGTGAGGACGCGCCCTTCGACAAGGTCTGCTACATCGGCTGCGGCGTGACGACGGGCATCGGCGCGGTGGTGAACACCGCCAAGGTGGAAGTGGGCGCGACCGCGGTCGTCTTCGGCCTGGGCGGCATCGGCCTCAACGTTATTCAGGGTCTGCGCCTGGCCGGTGCGGGCATGATTGTCGGCGTCGATCTGAACCCGGCCAAGAAGGAAATGGCCGAGCGCTTCGGCATGACCCATTTCGTCAACCCGACCGAGGTTGAGGGCGATCTGGTTCCCTATCTGGTGAACCTCACCAAGCGCCGGGGGGATCTCATCGGCGGTGCGGATTACACCTTCGATTGCACGGGCAACGTGAAGGTGATGCGCGACGCGCTGGAATGCGCGCATCGCGGCTGGGGTGAGGCCATCATCATCGGCGTTGCTCCGGCGGGCGCGGAGATCTCCACCCGTCCGTTCCAGCTCGTCACCGGCCGCGTCTGGAAGGGCACGGCCTTTGGCGGCGCGCGCGGGCGCACCGATGTGCCGAAGATCGTCGACTGGTACATGGACGGCAAGATCGAGATCGATCCGATGATCACCCACACCATGCCGCTGGAAGACATCAACAAGGGCTTCGACCTGATGCATGCGGGCGAGTCCATCCGTTCGGTGGTGCTCTACTGACGCGCGCTGGGCGCGCAGGGTCATAAGCCTCTGTCCGCCGGAGTGATCCGGCGGCGGATCAGGTCGACGGGCGGCGGCCAATCCGGCAGGCCGCCCGTTCGACACGAATGCAACAATCCGGAGTACCTTCATGTCCGTCTTTGAGGAACTGTCGAAAACGACCTGTTTCGGCGGCCGTCAGCTGACCCTTTCCCATGACAGCACCTCCACCGGCACGCCGATGCGGCTGTCGGTCTTCCTGCCGCCTGCGGCGGAAAACGGGCCTGTGCCTTGTGTCTTCTGGCTGTCGGGTCTCACCTGCACCGAAGAGAATTTCACCGTCAAGGCGGGCGCGCAGCGCATGGCTTCCGAGCTTGGCCTGATGGTCGTCGCCCCCGACACCAGCCCGCGCGGCGAAGGCGTGGCCAATGACGAGGCCTACGATCTGGGCCAGGGCGCGGGTTTCTATGTGGATGCGACGCAGAGCCCCTGGGCCCCGCATTTCAAGATGTATTCCTATGTCACCGAAGAACTGCCCGCTCTCATCCGCGAGGCGTTCCCGGTGCGCGAAGGCGGCTTCGGCGTGATGGGCCATTCCATGGGCGGCCACGGCGCGCTCACAGTGGCGCTGCGCAATCCGGATCTCTTCAAGTCCGTCTCGGCCTTCTCGCCCATCGTCGCACCGACGCAGGTGCCGTGGGGCCAGAAGGCGTTCACCGCCTATCTGGGCGAGGACCGGGAGGCCTGGAAGGCGCATGATGCCTGCGAACTGGTGCGCACACGCGGGTTCCCGACGCAGATTTTGGTCGATCAGGGCGATGCGGACGGTTTTCTGGAAGAACAGCTCCAGACCTCGCGTCTGGTCGATGCCTGCAAGGAGGCGGGTCAGTCCGCCAAGATCCGCATGCAGCCGGGCTACGACCACTCCTATTTCTTCATCGCCACCTTCATCGACGACCACCTGAGGCATCACGCAAGGATCTTGGGGTGAGGTGATCTGAACGGGCGCGAAGAGGATTTCACTTCTCTTCGCGCTTTACCAGTCCAGTAAAGCCGATGATGGTAATCGCCACCATGATCGCGCCGACAACCCGTTCGAATATCGCGAGAATGTGGGCGAACCATCCCACCGGAATGGAATGGATGAAGTTCCAAGGCTGCCAGCCGATGGACACGAGAGGCTTCTTGAAGGGCGGCGAAGCTGTCACGTCTGCCCGCCACAGCGTGTCCGAGCCGAAATCGAGGATCGGCACGAAGAGATCCAGCGAATAAAGAAGCGGTTGGAACGTGGGGTAGGGGGTGTTCTCGATATCGCCTTCACGCACCTGCTGGAAGAGCCTTTCCGGCCCGCAGGCACCATTGGAACAGGCGGCTTCCAAGGCCCAGAAAACAAGAGAAAAGGCTACGACAAGTGTTGCGCACCAAAGCGTCGCTTTGACCGGATTGTAGCCGTAGTCAGCCGCATGGTGCAGCAGGAAGCCCATGATGCGCGAGCGCAGGGGAATGCCGTCTGCGCGCCTTTGGCGCGTACGGCGCTCGATGGAAACCTTGTCCGCCGCCTTGTCGTAGCCCATGGCCCGCAGCACGGCGGACGTCATGCGCCAGGGTTGCGGGTTGAAGTGACCTTTCAGGTCGGCGGCGGACTGCCCCGCAAGCCAACGGACGCGCGCCTCGCCCACATGGTCGCCGGAGGGGCGAATCGTTCCTGAAGGGTGCTCGAAGTGCCTGCACTCGAACCCGTCGAGCACGATGTGCTGGATGTCGCGACCGCTTTCGGTATCGCAGAGCCGATCGTTGCAGACATCCTGCCCCGGTTCCAAATTCGGTGGCCAACCGCTCTCGAAGTCCTCAAGGGTATCGCAACGCGCCCGCGAAAGGTCGACGATGCCTTGAGGGCATACACGCGGCATGATCAGCCTGCCCTCGAAAACGGCCTCTTGTAACAGCAGGCAATAGCTTGGCATACGTAAGGCTTCAGATTGTTCCAACGCCTCTGCAACTATAAGCCCCTGCTTGCGCGCCTGCGCTGAGCAGATCAGCGCGGCACTGCGAAAATTAGCTGCACTGCGAAAACGTGTGCGTCTCGTGTCGATGGCGCCAAGAAATGTCGTGTTGAAGAACTGAACTGGTGCTTCGATGTTGGCATTGGCAAGGGTTAGGCAGCGGTCTAATGAGGGGGAAAGCGTTAGGCCGGTAAGCTGGAACCCTGTTTTAACCGTGGCTCGATCAAGGCGGATTTCCCCGTCGATACGAGTGTTCCCCCTAATCAATATTCCTCCGAGAAATCGACTGAATGAACCCCTGAGTGCTATTCCCGTTGGATTGCAGAAGGTGGCGTCTTCGGCGCCAAACTGACCAGAGATTTCCGCCCCGTTGATGGCGAATTCTCCCTCCACTGTCGCAACGTGCATGAACCAACTCGTCGCCTTGATGCCTTGCGCCCGTATTGCACGGCCGGCAGGGTTGCAAAAAATAGCGTTGCGGGAGGCGAACTGCCCAGCGATCTCAGAGCTGTTTATGGCGAATTCGCCTTCGACCTTCGCGTTATGCATGAACCAGCCTGCTGCTTTTATGCCTTGCGCAGATAAGGCTCTGCCACCGGCATTGAGAAAGGCGGTATTGTTTGCGCTAACTTGACCAGTAACAACCGTAGCATCGATGAGGACTTCGCCATTGAAAGTCGAATGGTCGAAGCGTATAGGACCCTCAATACGGGTGTTGGTCAGATTCACCCCCCTCTTGAACGCGCAGAATTCAAGAATAAGAGGGGCGGGAATGCGGCGGTTGGCGAGGTAGACAGGTTCCTCAAAGATCGCGCCGATGAGCTGAACCCCCTCCGGCGCGAGACGCCAGTCTGGATAATCCGAGTGCTGGAAGTCATCGGTGGTGACCGCGCGCAGGAGGCCGGGAGAGATAATCCTCTCCACTTCCGGAAAATCGCTACAATCCGAGATCTCCCCACTTCCCGCCGCTCCGATCAGGCATCGCTCAGCGTCGGTGGGACGGCCATCTTCGCGGTGGAATTCGTTGAAATCGCCCATGGCTGCCCCGCAACATCAGGAATCGCTTTGAAAGCAATGAAAGCCTAGATCGGCCTCATTATCGTGAATAGTGACAAACATTTGATGGCGTTGTGGCCACGAAGGCAGGCAACGCGGCACGACGGGTCTCATTGCGAAGGATGGATCTATCACCCAGCCCCCGCCCGTCCCGCAGCCGGCCCACCCCGCGCGGGGGTATATCCCACCACCGAGGCAGCCCCGAACACCGCCAGCGTTACCGCCACCACCATCAGCGCGAAGGTGTTTACCTGTCCGTAGAGCGCGAAGCGGATGGCTTCCACGATGTAGGTGAAGGGGTTCCACGCGCAGGCGTGGAAGAGCCAGAGGCTCGATTCCTTTACCCGCCACAGCGGGTAAAGCGCGCTGGAAATGAAGAACATCGGGAAGATCACGAAATTCATGATGCCGGCGAAATTCTCAAGCTGGCGGATCCAGGACGACAGGAACATGCCGATGGCCGAAAGCGTCAGCCCCGTCATGACGAGGACGGGCAGCATGGCGACAAGGCCGGGCAGGGGCAGGTCCGTGCCGAGAGCCAGGGCGATGCCCGCAAAGGCATAGACCTGAATGATGGAGACGAAGGTCGCTGCCATCATGCGGGCGGCCAGCACGAACCAGCGCGGCAGCGGCGTGGACAACAGCACCCGCATGGAGCCCATCTCCCGGTCATAGACCATGGAGAGCGAGGACTGCATGCCGTTGAAAAGCTGGATCATGCCGATCAGCCCCGGCACCACATAGACGTCATAGGTGATGTAGGTCTGATAGGGCGGGATGATCGAGAGGCCCAGCGTTGCGCGAAAACCCGCCGCAAAGACGATCAACCAGATGAGCGGGCGCACGAGGGCGGCCAGAAAGCGCTCCTTCTGCTGCACGAAACGCAGGATCTCGCGGGTCAGGATGGCGATGAAGGCGCGGGCGGCATGGGAGGGGGTCAAAGGCGTTCCTCCTCACGCATCGATGTGAGCCGGGTGAAGGCGTCATCAAGCCCATCCGCCCCCGCATTGCGAACCACCTGGCCGACCTCGCCGCGCGCAACGATGCGGCCCTTTTCCAGAACGATCAGGTCGTCCTCCGGCAGAACCTCGTCCACCAGATGGGTGGCCCAGAGAACGGCGATCCCGTCTTCGCGGGCGAGCCGGTGAACCTCGTTGACCAGCCAGCGCCGGGTGGCGATGTCGAGGCCGGTGGAGGGTTCATCGAGAAGCAGGAGGCGCGGTCGGTCGAGGAGGGCCCGCGCCACCTCCACCCGTCGCCTCTGCCCGCCGGAAAGCGCGCGCACCTTGGCGCGGCGTTGATCTGTCAGCCCCACCTGATCGAGCAGCGCGGCGATACGGTCCCCGGCCTGCCGCCTGCTTAAGCCCCGAAGCGCTGCGAAATAGCGAAGGTTGCGCTCCACTGTCAGGTCAAGATCCAGTGTCTGAGCCTGAAAGACGATGCCGAGGCCGGAAAGCGCCCTGGAGCGGTCGCGTTTCAACGCGTGTCCGTCAATGCGGATATGGCCCGCTCGGCTGTCGAAAAGCCCGGTGATCAGCGCGAACAGCGTGGTCTTGCCCGCCCCGTTCGGCCCCAACAGCGCGGTGACGCGGGCCGGTGCGAGTGTCAGGCTCACATCATCGAGCGCGCGTTTCGCGCCATAGGCATAGCTCACCCCCTCGATGGCGAGCGGCGCGCGCATCGCGAAATCGTCCATGCTTCGGCAGTCCTCCCTGCGCACTCTCCCCTTGCACGATTTGGGCAGTCTGGCGCAGATCGGAGGGGCTGGCTATGGGGCGGATGGGGGATAGGGAAGGGGAGCAGGCGCGTGTGGCAAGGGGGGAGCGTGTGGCAGGGGGGGGAGCGTGTGGCCGATCCTTCGAGACGGCATCTGCGATGCCTCCTCAGGATGACGTCGAGTGTGTGGCTGGCGTCCAGAAGAACCATTCCGCGAAACCAACAACGCAAAGAACGTCATCCTGAGGAGGTCGCCATGGCGACCGTCTCGAAGGATCGGCCACGCCCTCCCAAATTCGCCCCCTCCCAAACGCGCCACGCACCCAAACCGGCCGCTCCGCTAATCCTCAAGCGCGGCTTCCACGCGCGGTCCCCACCGCCGCCGCTGCGCGATGAAGGAAACCCCGCGCCGCCACGCCTCGTCGGTGTCGCCGCGAATGGAAACGGAGGCGTTTCCGAGCATCTCCTGTGTGTGGACGTCGTAGACGATGATCGTGATCGACTGGATGAGCGTGGAGACCTTGTGCACGAAGCCGGTGATCGCGATGTCCGCCCCAAGCTCACCCGCAAGACGCGCGCCGCAGGGCGGGCAGATCCAGGGTGGCTGAAGCGCGTCGATTTCCCCGCCATGCCCCGCAAGGTCGATCGGTGTCATCCCACGCGCCAGGAGAAGATCGGAAAGCTCCGCTGTGATCATGGCAAGCCGCGCGCGTTCCGCTTCCTTCATGCGGGCGGGCAGATGTTCCATCGAGGTATCGCGAAGAACGAAGGGCAGCACTGCAACCTTCGCCTTCCCGGCGAGGGCGGGTGCGGGAAGGAGCGCGGAAAGGATCAGCAGCGCGATGCCGCAAGCCACTGCTGGTACGCGGATGCATCTCACGAGCCCGGCTCCAGCTTGATCGTCCAGCTTTCGGTGAAGCTGCGTTCCTCGGTATCCGTCACCCGGGCTGTCAGCGTTGCCCCCTCTTCCGGCTTCAGGAAGAACCGCAGGCTCGGGTTCTCGCTCATGGAAATGTCGCCATCGAAGGCAAGGACCGGCTTGCCGTTGAGCGAAAGCTCGATGGTGCGCACATAGTCCGCCGGGATCCAGAGCTGGGTCAGCTGATCGGTCTGCATGCCGGAATAGTTCGGATGGCTCACCATCACCTGCGCTTCGGACGGCTCGCCCGCGCGCCATTCGCCGATCTGGCGGAACCGCATTTGGCCCAGCCGCGACATGGCAAGCTTATGGTCCTTTCCTGCCGGCGCCGAACAGCCGCCCGCCGCTTTCACGTAATTCGCCGCCATGAAGAGCTTGCCATCGCTCGTCTCCGCGATGGCGCGGATATTTGTATAGGCGTTGACGCGAACGCGGGTGGAAAGGCTGGCGATGCCGTTTTGCGGAAAGAAGCGGAAGGTGCCCACGACCGGGGCCGGGTTCTCGTCGACGATCAGCGTGATCTTCGTGATCGAACGTTCCGCGTCCTGCGGGATGAGCGCGGTGATTTTTATCGGAACCACCGCCGCATCATGGGCACGGTAGGGTGTTTCAAGCGCGACGACGCCCGCCGCATCGGCGATTTCGCGATCGCCGAAAACGCTGTCGCGGATATCGGGCCATGCGCTTTCGTCAGCTTGTGCATCGGGCGCGGCGAGGAAACCCGCAAGCAACAGGCTGCAACTGAGGACAAGGCCCGGCCAGAGAGAGAGCCGGGATCGACTTTCGGCAAATATGCGCATCATTCCCACTCCAGTTCGGTATAGGCGGTCACGATATTGCGGCCATGCGATCCATCGAAAAGCAGCCAGTCCCCGCGCCCCAGATCGGCCAGCCGGGTCACGGTTTCATCGATTGTGAGCCCCTGCGCGATGGCCTCTCGCACACCGCTTGCCAAGGCCTCCAGATAGGCGCGCTGACGCTGCAGCATCGGCCCCGGCGGGCCGACCTCCCCATGGCCCGGAACCAGCGATGCAGGCGCCAGTTCGACAAGCGTGCGGAGGGCGGCAAGCCACCCTGTCAGGCTGCCGTCGAGCACCGGAATGCGGCCATTGAAAACCAGATCGGAAGCCCAGAATGTGTCGGTCTTCAGGTCATGGATCGTCAGGTCATTATCCGTATGCGCGGCGGGCCAGGCGGTCAGGCGCAAGGCGCGGTTGCCCAGATCGATGGTCATCGTCTCCTGGACCAGCATCGACGGGGCGATGAAACGGGCTTCGCTCCCTTCCGGCGCAATTGCAGCGAGCCGCTCCAGATAATACGCACCGCGTTCCGCCAGCGCGCGCGGCAGGCGATGATGGCCCGCATTGGCGATGGTACCCGCCGCAAAGCCCTCCGCAAAGGCCCCGTGGCCGAAGCAGTGGTCGGGATGCACATGGGTGGCGATGACATGGCTGATCGGTTTGCCGGTCGCCTGCACGGCTTCGCGCAGGGCTTGACCCTGCCGGGTGGTGGCCCCGGTATCGATCACCGCGACGCTTGTCTGCCCGACAACGAAACCGATATTGGCGATCGCGCCATGGTTCTCGCCATCCATTTCCGCCTGCTTACCGGAGCGCATGAAGATGCCCGGCGCGATTTCTGCGAATGAAGGGGCCGGGGAAGCCTTCGCGCTCGCGGCAAAGGGCGCAACAGGCGAGGTCAGCATCACCCCGCCCGCCGCCGCAATGGCGGCCAATGCGCTGCGCCGTGTCGGTTCGCGCAGGTCCGTTCTGGGCGCGCCCGGTTTCATCCTGTTGCCGTCATGCCTCCCTACGTCTGGCCTCCCAAAGTCTGGTCTGGCAAAGTCTCGCCTCCCACGCTCTGACGTCACCTACTCCTGGGCGGATGGCCGCCAGGGCCGCGTTTCCTCCAGCAGCTCGCCCGCATCGTTCCATTCGCTCACGCCGCCGGGAAACCAGACGACCTTGTCGAACCCGTAGGACATGGCCCGCTTGGCGGCGTTCCACGACATCCAGCAGTCCGGCTCGCAGAAGAAGGCGAGCGTGCGCTTGCCGCCCTCGGACAGGCGGGAAAGCTCCGCCTTGAACGCCGCCTCCTCGTCCTCGTGAAGCTTGCCAACCCCCATATTGGCGAGCCAGAGCGCGCCCTTGATCGTCGCCCGCTTGGGCTCGCGCCAAAGCTGGTTGTTGCCCCGTCCTTCCGGCTTGCGGGCCGCCGGAAAAACATCGATCAGCGCGATGTCTTCGGTCTTGATCAGGTCGATTAGGGTTTCGGCATCCACCGTGCGCGCGCCTGTGAGCGTGCGGGGGACGGGCGCCCGGTAGGCCTCCATGCGGTAGCCGTCCGGCTCCGCAATGCTGGCTGCGGCGGGCTTTTCCCTCGGGGCTGGGGAGGCGGGCTTGTCCCTGGGCTGGGCCGCGACCTCGATCAGTTGCCCCTTGCGGTCGAGCATTGGCACGTTATAGGCGGTCAGCACCGCCGTGATATCGTCCTTGCGCTTGCGCAGGATCCGGTTGAGCGTGTGCTTCCAGTCGGGCTCATTGTAGCGGATGCCCATCGACATGAGGAACGAAAGCCGTGTTCCGGCCTCCGGCACGACGGGAACCATCCTCAGGGTCGGATCGATTTCCCGCACCCAATAGCCCGCAAGCGGCCCCCAGCCGAGCGCCACGTCGATCTCGCCGCTGGAAACGTCGGCCACCATCTGTCGGGCGGGTTTTTCCAGCCGGGTATCGACCACCAGCGGATAGGACTTCATGTGTCCCATCAGGCCGTGCCGGGCAAGGAGTGAGGCAACAGGGGTGCGCGGCTGGACGCCGATCTTCTTGCCTTGGAGTGCCGGATCGCCAAGCGAGCCGGTGAGATCGGTATCGGCGCGATAGACCATCACATAGGTGGATTTGTAATAGGGATTGGTGTTCTGCATCAGTTCGTTGGTGGCCGCGACCCCGATGATGAGATCGCACCGCTTTTCGCCGAGCGTGCGGCGCACGAAGCCGATGGTCTGCGGAAACCATGTATAGGCGATGGGAACGTCCAGTTCCTCCGCGATGATCTCCGCGATCCTGTTCTCGAACCCCTCCCCCTTGTCGTTGGAATAGGGCAGGTTGCCGGGATCCGCACACACGCGCAGTGTCGTGCGGTCCACCACATCCGGGTTCACGGTCTCCGCCGCCTGCGCATGAGGCGCAAAGCCGCCCAGCACCGCGCCTGCCAGCCAGATGGCCAGCAGGGCGATGCCAGAACGATGAACCACGCGGCTGATCGCGCGCAGGGCCGTTTCGCCCGTCATTGGCTCGCCTTCCACTCCTTGAAGACGGGATCCTCGCCCGCGGGGAGGCGCTTGGGCCGTCCGCGCCCCACTTCGTCATTGGAGCGGGCCTTCAGGTAGGCGTAGATGTGATCGATATAGAACATCACGTCCGGCACCTCTGCGAAGGAGGGCATGACGGAATCGGATGAGGCGTTGACCACCTGGCGTCCGTTGACGACGACTTCCAGAAAGTCGGAATAGGACATGGTCTTCAGGGATTCCACCAGCGCCGGCGCATAGGAGGATCCCAGACCGTCCGGTCCGTGACAGACGTGGCAGGAAGCGTGATAGCGGCGGAACCCGTTATAAACCCCGTAATCGACCTTTCCGTCCTTGATAATATAGGGCTTTTGCTCCCAGTCATCCGTGCTTGCATCCTGTGCCATGGCGTTGCCTGCCATGACCGCGCAAGCCGCGAGGGCGGAAAGCCACGTCACGCATCTGCTCCGTCTGCGAATGCCCCGTTCCCTGTCGTGTCCCAAACTCATCAAACTCGTCTCCCCGGATTGGCGCGCGCACCGGTTCTCGCCGGTGCTGCCATCTGCCGTTTTCTCCCTGAACGAAGCTTTCGGCCGACTTTCCCTTGCCGCCGCCGCCGTCGTTCCTCACCTTGATCGTCTTGTTTTCGCTTTTGTCGCCGGTGCTCCGGCGTACCGATTGTCGCCAAAAGGCGGGGCCGGCAGGTTGTGCCGGTCCCGCTTCTGTGTCTCGCCTTGTCTGGTTCGCCTCCCGCGCCGCCGGGACGAACCGTCCCGCACCGCTCCCTCAGTCGGGAAGAGCGAACACCGTCAGCTGACCGCCGAGATTGGTGTAGCTCGACAGCGAGCGATAGGCGCCCACGGCCCCAAGGCCCTCGGAGCCTTCCGTCAGGCCTGCCGCAAGGCCGATGCCCGCCCAGCCGCCGATACCGGAGAACACGCCGACATACTGCTTGCCGTTATGTTCGTAGGTGTTGACGTTGCCGATGATGCCGGACGCGGTCTTGAAGCGGTAAAGCTCCTTGCCCGTCTTGGCGTCGACCGCCTTCAGGTAGCCCTCCAGCGTGCCGTAGAAGACCACGTCTCCTGCGGTCGCCAGCGCACCGGACCACACCGAGAAGGGTTCCGGGTTGGACCAGGCGATCTCGCCCTTGGCCGCATCCCAGGCAATGAAGTTGCCGAGGCCGCCATGGCTGTTGGGCGCGGGGAACATGGACAGCGTCGCGCCCACATAGGGCTGACCGGCCGTGTAGGAGACTTCAAAGGGCTCGTAGTCCATGCAGACGTGATTGGTCGGCACATAGAACAGGCCGGTCTTGGGCGAATAGGCGGAAGGCTGCTGATCCTTCGTGCCAAGCGCCGCCGGGCACACGCCCTCGGTGTTCACGTCGGCGCCGTTCTGGTCGGTGGAGTACTGAGACACCACCTGCGGGCGGCCATACTGGTCGCTGTTGGGATCCATCACGACCTCGGTCGCCCAGTTGACGGCCGGATCGAACTTCTTGGCCACCAGCAACTCGCCGGTCACGCGGTCAAGCGTGTAGGCGAAGCCGTTGCGGTCGGGATGGACCAGCGTCTTGCGCATCTTGCCGTCGACTTCCATGTCGACGAGCATCATCTCGTTGACGCCGTCATAGTCCCACTCGTCATGCGGGGTCATCTGGTAGACCCACTTGGCCATGCCGGTATCGAGATCGCGGGCGAAGATGGTCATCGACCAGCGGTTGTCGCCGGGACGCTGGACCGGGTTCCAGGTGCCGGGGTTGCCGGAGCCGTAATAGACGAGGTTCAGTTCCGGATCATAGGACAGCCAGCCCCAGGTGGCGCCGCCACCCAGCTTCCACTGGTCGCCTTCCCATGTTTTCAGGCTGGAATCCTTGCCCACCGGCTTGCCCAGATGGGTGGTCTTCTCCGGGTCCATCATGATCTTGTCGTCCGGCCCGCTCGTATAGGCGCGCCAGGCTATGGTCCCGTCCGACATGTTGTAGGCGGTCATGTGGCCCTGAATGCCGAATTCGCCACCGGAAATGCCGACGAGAACCTTGTCGCCCGCCACCATCGGCGCCGAAGTGCCGGTTTCGCCCTTGGAGGCGTCGCCGTTCTGGGCGGTCCACTTTTCCTCACCGGTCTTGGCGTCGAGCGCCACCAGCTTTGCATCGGCCTGATGCAGGAAGATCATGCCGTTGCCATAGGCGACGCCACGGTTGACCGTGTCGCAGCACATCACAGGAATGACATTCGGATCCTGCTTGGGCTCGTATTTCCAGATGATCCGGCCGCTGTCATTGAGATCGAGCGCGAAAACCTTGTTCGGGAACGGTGTGTGGACATACATCACGTCGCCGATCACAAGCGGGCCGCCCTCGTGGCCGCGCAGAACGCCGGTCGAGAATGTCCAGGCAACCTGAAGATTGCCGACATTGTCCTTGTTGATCTGATCGAGAGAGCTGTAGCGGGTGCTGGAATAGTCGCCCAGCTGCATCACCCAGTCCTTCGGGTTCTTCTGCATTTCAATCAGTTCATCGTTGGCATGCGCGAACGATGAGATTGTCACGGCGGCCAGACTTGCGGCCGCCAGGAAGGTGAACCTTTGCATTTCCATCCCCTACGCTTTTTGTTGGCGCGCGCCGGTGGACCTTGTTGTCCTGCGGTTCCGGGAGCCGGATCAGTGAATGAAACGGGTCCGGGCAGGCACCATGTCGGTCGGCCGATCAGTCGCAAACGAGCATCAGGACTTTGTAAATTCACCAGAATATTGTCGATAGCACCATAGTACTAACCGATTGACGTCATTGATAAAGCTGGCGTTTCCGGGGTGATATAACAGGTAAAATGCTGGGGTGTTCACTCGGGTCTGTCGGTGTTTTCTGTTAGGCGTCGGCGTTTTGGCCGCATTTGTTTTCCGGGTGGGCGTTCCTTGCCGGTTGGCGGGGCGCGGTATTCAGATGCGGGTGGGGATTGGTTTGGCTAACTTTAGGTAAGTATGCGGCTGCGTTCTAGCCTGGAACGTGGGGCACGTCGCGTCGCAGGTCCGGTTCCGTGTGGATGAAGGTGAGGTTCAGGGACGCTGCAATCTCGTCCGCCCGAGAACTCGACTCCATCGAGATCGCATCGAGTTTGGCGATGCTCTCCTCATCCAGCCTGACGCCCAGCTCGACCATGCGCTGGCGCAACGTGGACAAGCGGTCCGGTGGCAGGGCGAAATGGAATGTCGTTGCAATGTTGGAGAACAGGGTGTGGCTCTTGATCCATCCTCCGACGCCCATCACGGCATCGTTGATGTCGGCGGTGATCTGATGACGGTTCTTTCGCGTCACACCGGCGAGCATGAGGATTTTCGATCGTCTGCTCACCTTCGTCCTCATGCGCTGTTCACGCAGTGCCATTCTCCGCTGAGCGACAAGATAGGCGATGCGAGAAAAGCGGTCAAAGGCGCCTTGGGGCGAACCCTAGATCTGGAGCATGTCAGGATAGGCCTTGCCAAGCTCATCGAGCAGCGCAGCCATACGCTCCGGTGTGCGCGCTTCCTGCATGAGGGGTAGTGGCACATCGCCGGTCAGATGTGCGGGGCGCCCACTGATCAGTAGCAGTCGGTCGGCGAGTGCCACCGCCTCACGCACATTGTGCGTGACCATCAGCACGCTCACGCCGCGCCCGCGCCACAGCCGCAACAAAAGCGCGCGCATCCGTTTCGCTGTCGCTTCGTCCAGCGATACGAAGGGTTCGTCGAGCAGCAGCACATCGGGATCGATGGCGAAGGCGCGCGCCAGCGCCACCCGGCGGGCGAGGCCCAGAGACAGCTCGCCGGGAAAATTGGCGCGAACGTCGCTCAGGCCCAATGTGTCGAACAGGTCATCGAGATCGGGCGTGGCGTCGTCGGGCAGGGCCAGCCGCACGTTCTGTTCCACCGTGCGCCAGGGCAGGAGGCGCGGCTCCTGAAACACGACAGCGATGCGCGCATCCTGGCCGGGCAGGCGGACGCTGCCGTCAAAATCGGTGTCGAGGCCGAGCAGAATGCGAAGCGTGGTGGTTTTGCCGGAGCCCGATGGACCGATCAGACAGGTGAAGCTGCCCGGTTCCAGCGAGAAGGCGAGATCGCGCAGCACGCAGACCTGCCCGCCTTCCACGCGCTCGAAGCTCTTTTCTGCGATGCGGACATCAAGCCGGCCGGATACGCCAGCGGGAGACGCGTTTTTCAAGGGGCTGCACCAGTGCATATTCGATGGCCAGCATCACCGCCACAAAGGCGAGCGCATAGCCGAGGATCGCGGTCACGTCGAAAAACTGGAAATGAAGATGGATCTGGAAGCCGACGCCATTGGAGCGCCCAAGCAATTCCACCACCAGGACGATCTTCCAGATCAGCGCCAGGCCGGAGCGCGAGGCGGCGGCAAGATAGGGCTGCAGTTGCGGCAGGATCACGTCGCGCACGCGTCTGGCCCGTGAAAATCGGTAGACCCGCGCCATTTCGGAAAGCGCCGGATCGAGGGCTCTTGCGCCCTCGCGCAAGGTGATCACCACGTTCGGGATCTTGTTGAGCGCAACGGCGGTGATTGCGGCGACCTCCGTCAGCCCGATCCAGATGTAGCAAAGAACGATCAGCACGAGCGCGGGCAGGTTGATGAGCAGGATCAGCCAAGGATCGAGCGCCCGGTCCGCCGCCCGGTTCTGGCCCATCAACAGCCCAAGCCCGGTGCCGATGAGCATGGACAGCGTGAAGGCCGCGACAACGCGGGCAAGCGTGATGCCCAGATTCAGAAACAAGGCGCCGGAAGCGGCCTCGCGCACCACGAACCTTGCAACATCGAGCGGGCCGGGGACCGTCGCGTCGTCGGCGAGATGGGCGGCGAGCGCCCACAGCGCAATGGCTCCCGCGAGGGAGAAAAGGCCAAGCGGAAAGCGCCGCGCGCGTCGCTGTCGCCGGCCGGACGGTCCGGCCTTCTGCGGATTTCGCGGGTGAGCGATGGAAAGGGGGGGGGCGCCGCCCGTCACCGGTTCACGACCCGTCTTCCAGCGCGCTCCAGAACGTGCCCGGTGCCAATTGTGTGGCCGGACCGACGAGCTTTTCGCCGCCAATTCTTGCCAGCAGCGCATAGATATGCCGTATATCGGCGATCTCGGCTGCGATCGGGCGCGAGGGGATGCCCTGTCGGAAGCGGGTGCGAAGCGTCTCGAAGGTCGCCTCGTCCGCCGCCTTCATCGCCGGGCGCAGCGCCTCCCAGGCCTCATCGGAGGTCTTCAGAAGCGCCTTTGTCTGACGGGAGGCGGCGACGAACCCCAGCATGGCGCTGCGATGCGTGTCGGCCCAGGTCTCGTCGAACACGTAGCCGATGGCCGAAATCGCGCCTTCCGCACCCAGGCGGATGGCCGCGTCATTGGCATCCAGAATGCGGGTAAATCCCTTGGCTTCCAGGCGGGCGGCGTAGTGCCAGTAATTGAGGGTGGCGTCGAGTTCGCCCTGTTCCAGTTTCTTGGCCAGAAGCGGCGGCGCGCCGAAAACGATCTCGTTCTCGTCCGCCGGATCGAAGCCCGCTTCGCTCTCTGCCAGCCCGCGCAGGGTGAGCCACCCCTTGTCGAGGGGGCCGCCCGCAACCCCGATCTTGCGCCCCTTAAGATCCTCAAGCGACGTGATGGCGGAGGACGGCGCGACCATCAAGGCGGCAACGGCGGAGGAAAACGGCACGAATGTGTAGGGCCTGCCTGAGGCGCGCTGGCGCGACACCCACAGCCAGTCGGAAACGATCACGTCCACCTCGCCGCCTTGAAGCGCCACAAGGGTCGCCTGATTGGAGGCATAGGGCACCATTTCCACCGTGATGCCGTTGGCGTCATCGATCCCATTGTCGATGAGCGTGCTCAGCTCCCAGTTCACCGTGCCGTATTTGAGAACACCGACGCGAATGGTCTCGGTGGCTGCGGCGGACAGGGTGAAGATGCTCATGCTTGCCCAGAGAACGGCGAACAGAGCGAGGAGGGCGGCTGACAGGTCGGTCGTGGCGCGGCGCAGAGATGCGCACGTGCCCGTCCGGGCCATGGCTTCTCGGTCCATGGTTGCCCGGCCCATGGTTGCCCGGCCCATGGCTTCGCGATCCACGGTCTTATGGTCCATGGGTTTATGGCCCATTGCCTCCTCCCAAAACGCTTCCCCAACAACCGGCCAATCCTCGTGCGCGCTTCCGCGTCTCATGCGGGAATGCGCGCCGCGCGTGGCTTTTTTGATTGCGGAAACGATGGTAGCGGATCCAGCGCGTCGTTGAATATAGGTCCTATGATCGAGATCGAGGCGTCCCGGTTTACCCGTAAAACCCGTTGGCCAGAG